>CAZCAC010000054.1:0-52813 GCA_964496575.1 uncultured Planctomycetaceae bacterium
CCATTTCGAGGCCCCGAGGTTGCAGGAGTGATCGTCCGTAGGTCAGGAGCCCTGCCCATGGGGAGGCTGGATCGGAGAATCCGGGTCACACCGGGGAGACGGATCGAATAGGATTCGGGGCCGCCATGCCCCCCGCCATGACCCGGACCATGTCGAAGACCGATTCGAGCGTCGAGGCGCTCTTCCAGGAGGCCGCCCGCCTCGCCGCCGAGACGATTCGCGGCTACCAGGACCGCGACGAGCGGGTGGTGCGCCACGTCGATCCACGCGAGCTGCGACGGCTCCTGGAGCTGGAGCTGCCCGAGCACGGCCAGGGGCTCCCGAGCGTGCTGGAGCTGGCACGCCGGACGGTGCACTACAGCGTGCGCACCGGGAACCCGCGCTTCCTGAACCAGCTCTTCGGCGGACACGACGTCGCCGGGATCGTGGGCGAGTGGATCACCGCACTGATCAACACCTCGATGTACACCTACGAGGCGGCACCGGTGGCGACGGTGGTCGAGCTGGCGCTGATCGAGCGGCTCTGCGGCTACGTCGGCTTCGAGGACGGTGAAGGGGTGCTGTCGCCCGGCGGGTCGATCACCAACCTGATGGCGGTCCTGGCCGCGCGACACAAGATCTTCCCGCACGTCAAGCGCGAGGGGTTGCGCCCCGACGACCGGCCGGTGATGTTCGTCTCGGAGGAGGCGCACTACTCCGCGGCGCGCGCGGCATTCGTGACCGGGATCGGGCTGGACGGCGCGGTCGAGATCGGCGTCGACGAGGTCGGACGGATGCGCGCCGACCTGGTGGAGCGCGCGATCGTCCACGAGAAGCGGGCGGGCCGCACGCCCTTCCTGATCCTCGCCACCGCGGGCACCACGGTGCCGTGCGCGTTCGATCCGATCCAGCCGCTCGCCGACCTGGCGGAGCGTCACGGGTTGTGGCTGCACGTCGACGCGTCGTACGGCGGCGGCGCGTTGCTCTCGCACCGCCATCGTCACCTGCTCGAGGGCGTGGAGCGCGCCGACTCGGTGACCTGGAACCCGCACAAGATGATGGGCGTGCCGCTCTCCTGCTCGGCGCTCCTGATGCGGGAGAAGGGGCGGCTGGTCGCGACGCACGGCATGAACGCCGACTACCTCTTCCACGAGGACAACGACCACGCCTGGGACCTCGGCGACCGCGGCTTGCAGTGCGGCCGCAAGATCGACGCGCTGAAGCTGTGGTTCTCGTGGCAGGTTCACGGCGACCGCGGCTACGAGCGGCGCATCGATCACCTCTTCGGCCTCGCTGCCGAGTTCCGCGAGCGGGTGCGGGCCCGCGAGGGCTTCCGGCTGATCAGGGACCAGGAGGGCGCGAACGTCTGCTTCCGCTACCTGCCGCCCGAGCACCGTGAGGCGACCGGCGAGGAGCGCGACCGACGCGAGCACGAGGCGACGATCCGTATCCGCGAGCGGATGGCCAAGGACGGCAGCTGGCTGATCAACTACTCGACGCTCGACGGCGCCGCGACCTTCCGCCTGGTGGCGAACAACGGCGATGCGACCATCGAGGACTACGAGGGGTTGCTCGAGGAGATCGAGGGCGGGGCGTCCGACTGAGCCCCGGTGGGCGAGACTGTTTTCCGGCCCGCGACAGCGCTACCATTCCGGCGCCCCTTCGCCCATGCAGCGCCACCGAACCGAGGACCTGTTGGGGGTGATGAGCCCCGTGGAGCGCAAGAACGCGCCCGAGCACCTCTACCTCGAGGGACACGAGGAGCTGCTGGGCGCTCGCGTGCGGGTCTCGGTCGTGGGCACCCGACGGCCCTCCGAGCTCGGAACGAAACGTGCGGCCCGACTGGCTCACTTTCTCGTGCAACAGGGCTACGTGGTGGTGAGTGGGCTGGCCGCCGGCATCGACACCGTGGCGCACACCGTCACGATCAACGAAGGTGGCAACACGATCGCCGTTCTCGGCACGGGGCTCGACCGCGCGTATCCACCCGAGAACATCGGGCTTCTCGAGGAGATCAAGCGGGATCACCTCGCCCTCTCCCAGTTCGAAGCGGGCAAGCCCTTCCAACCGTCATTCTTTCCGCGGCGCAACCGGACCATGGCGCTCCTGAGCCACGCCTCGGTGATCGTCGAAGCCGGCAGCAGGAGTGGCACCAAGCACCAGGGCTACGAGGCGCTCCGGCTCGGTCGTCCCCTCTTCATCCTGCGCTCCGTCGTGGAGAGCGACGACCTCGACTGGCCGAGGGAGATGCTCGACTACGGAGCTCGCGTTCTCTCCGAACCGGCGGAGCTCGGCGAGCTCCTCGCCGCGGCAGAACCCATCGAGGATGGCGAATCCGCCTTCTGAGCTCCCCTTCGGGTCCCTTCTCGTCTACCCGAGTCGAGGGACGTGCAGGAACTCGAGCCTCGCGAAGAACGTCGTCTATCAGCTGAAGCACGATGGTCCGCGATCCCCCGGCGCAGAGGAGAAGATGACGGCCTTCTTCGCCCGGCGACTGCGGGAGATCGTCGCCGGGACGGTCCTGGACGGGTTCATTCCGCTGGACGCGATCCTCGTACCGATTCCGCGGAGTACGCCTCTCCGCAAGGACGCCTATTGGCCAGCAGAGATGTTGGGTGAAGCGCTCGTCGACCAGGGCTTCGGTCGTGCGATCCTCGATCTGCTCGAACGGGTGAGTCCGCTGACCGCGGCATCCCGGTCCGAACGTCGACCGACCTTCGCTGATCACCTGTCGAGTATCCGCGCGCGGCGAGATCTCCTGTCGACCGGACGTCCCCTGGTACTCGTGGACGACGTGGTCTCGGCCGGGACGACGGCCATGGCCTGCGCGACCCTACTCCTGCGTGAGAACGACGATCTCGACTCGCTTCGGGTCTTCGCCGCGGCCAGGACCCGCGAGGATCCGCTGGAAATACCGAGCGTGCGAGAGCCCATCGTGGGGCAGATTCTGAATCGAGGCGGTTATTGCCGGAGGTCCGACTGATGATCTGCCGAATCGCACTGGCATCGTTGCTGAGCACCGTTCCGGCCTTCGCGGAGAGGACCGTACTCCACGTCTCGCCCAACGGGGACGACCGCTGGTCGGGCACCCTGGCCGTCGCTGATGAAGCGGGGGACGACGGCCCCTTCGCCACGCTCGAGCGCGCGCGGGACGCCATCCGCGAGTTGAAGGCGGCAGGGGGTTTCCCTTCCAACGGCGTGAGCGTGTGTATCGCCGGCGGGATCTATCCGCGCAGCGAGTCCTTCGAGCTGGAGGAGGAAGACTCGGGGGTCAGGTACGCGCCGGTCGTCTACCGCGCCGCCGACGGGGAGCGGCCGAGGTTCCTCAGGGGCGCCATGGTCGAGGGATTCGCGCCGGTCGTCGACGAAGACGTCCTCGCGCGCCTCGATCCCTCCGCCCGCGAGGCGGTCCTGGTGGCGGACCTCTCCGCCGCCGGGATCACCGACTACGGGACGCTGAAACGGCAGGGCTTCGGTCGCGGCGGCGAAGCGGGCGCGCTCGAGCTGTACTTCGACGGGAGGAAGATGCAGCTGGCGCGATGGCCGAACGAGGGGTGGGCGCGCATCGCCGGCGTTCCGCAGGGCAGGGACGGCGGGATGTTCGCCCACGACGGCGACCGCCCCGGGCGCTGGAGCGCCGACGCCGAGGTCTGGGTCCACGGCTACTGGACCTGGAACTGGGCCGACTCCTTCGAGCGGGTGGTGCGGATCGACCGAGAGGCGAAGCACCTCCACACCGAGGCGCCGCACGGGGTCTACGGCTACAAACAGGGCGCCCGTTACTACTACTTGAACGTGCTCGAGGAGCTCGACGCCCCCGGTGAGTGGTTCCTCGATCGGAGGTCCGGTCTGCTCTACTTCTGGCCCCCCGCGCTGCTCGAGGGCGTGGAGGTGCTCGTCTCGATGATGGAGACGCCGCTGGTGGTGATGCGGGACGTCAGCCACGTCTGGTTCGAGGGGCTCACCTTCGAGGGCGGACGAAGCGGGGGGATCTCGATAGTCGGGGGGCGCGACAACCTCTGCGAGAAGTGCATCTTCGCCCGCCTCGGCACGGCGGCCGCCACCCTCGTGGGCGAGGGGCACGGAATCGTCTCCTGCGAGCTCTTCGAGCTGGGTCGGAACGGCATCTCGATCACCGGCGGGGATCGGCTGACCCTGAAGCGCGCCTGCAACGTCGCGGCCAACAACCACATCCACCACTTCGGCCTCACCGTGCGCACGTACGTCCCAGCGCTCTCCGTCGCCGGCGTGGGCAACCAGCTCTTCAACAACCTCGTCCACGACGCCCCGCACATGGCGATCGGGCTCTCGGGCAACCTCCACGTGGTGAGCCGCAACGAAGTGCACCGGGTCTGCCTGGAAACGCACGACTGCGGCGCTCTCTACATGGGGCGAGACTGGTCGGCGCGGGGCAACGTGATCAGCCACAACTACTTCCACGACCTGGGGGCCGGCGACGTGCAGGCGATCTACCTCGACGACTGGACCAGCGGGACGGTGGTCAGGGGGAACATCTGCGTGGGCGCGCGGCGCGGGGTGCTCGTCGGTGGCGGCCGGGACAACCAGATCGAGAACAACGTCTTCATCGACTGCGGCCACGCGGTGCACCTCGACGAGCGGGGCAAGGGCTGGGCGTCGTACTACTTCGACGGCACCACCACGACGCTCTTCGACCGGCTGGAGGCGGTGGACGCGACGGGGCCGATCTACACGAAGGCCTGGCCCGAGCTGGCGACGCTGCTCGAGGACGACCCGGTAAGCGCCAAGGGCAACGTCGTCCGCCGGAACATCCGCTTCGGCGGCGGCTGGCTGGAGCTGTACGACGGGCTCTCCGAGGAGACGCCGTACCTCACCTTCGAGGACAACTGGACCGAGGGCGACCCGGGCTTCGTCGACGCCGCGTCGGGGGACTGGCGACTGCGCGAGGACGCGCCGGTGCTGGAGCTGGGCTTCCGGCCGATCCCCGTCGATCGGATCGGGCCGCAGGAGGGGTGGCAGCGCGGACGCCGATGAGCCGTCTCCAGGCGGGGTGACTCGAAGGATTCCTCACGGGTGGCCGCTTGACCGATCCGCGCGTCGAGGTGCATCCTGTCCTCAAGTCGAGGGGCGAAAACTCGGGCCCCTCGCGAGAGGGGGAGTTGTAGCCCGGCTTCGGCGTTGGCCCTGTGCCAGCGCTGAGAGACACCGTCACTCGAGCTGGTCGATGGAGAAGATCACCTCGCGGGTGGCCGCGTCGAAGTCGTAGCGGACGATGCGCTTCTCGTCCTCGATGCCGATCATCCGGGGCCCGTCGGAGGAGAGGGGCTCCACCTCGGCGCCCGCCCGCAGCTCCCACTCCCGCGGAGGCCACTCGATCCTGCCCGCCGCGAGGTCGAGCAGGGCGGGACGCAGGTGGCTACGGGAGCCGAGAGCGCGCTTGGTGATGTCCGGCGTGTGCCAGAGCGAGAGCAGGACGATCGACCGCGAGTCGGCCTCGACGGGACGTCGGGACCAGTCGGCCAGCCGGAGGTTCCGGATGATCAGGGGCTCCCCGTCCAGGCCGGAGAGGCGCATCCGGCGCCGTTCCCCGGTCTCCGGATCGAGGATCGAGACGCCGCCGTCCTTCCACATGAGGAGCGTGCCGTCGTCGATCGTCGCCGCGATGTGCTCCCGGCGGCCGATCGGCAGGTCGCACGGCTCGCGCTTCCCCGTCTCCGGGTCGAGCCAGACGCGGCCCCGCTTCTGCCCGCCCGGATCCTGCTCCATCGCCAGCCAGCGTCCGGGGAGGATGCACACCCAGCTGAAGTGGACGCCCTCCTCGACGTGTTCCAGCTCGGCGGGATTCACGCACACGCCGCGGAGCGGGTCGTAGAACAGCTGGGCGGACACGTACTCCTCGTCGTAGAAGCCCAGGCGATACCCGAGGCCCACTCGCCAGATGTACCAGCGAGAGAGCCCCGGGAACTCCTCGAGCCCGAAGTCCGCTGGCTCGACCCCCAGCTCCGGTGCCTCCAGGGGCGTGCCCGGGGAGACCGGGAGGGCCGTCCTCCCATCGAGAAACACCGTGTCGTGCTCATCCCCGTCCCCGTGGAGATCCCGGAGGCGAACCTGCGTGCACCCCTCGAATCCGAACAGGCCGGCGTAGCGCCGAGCCCACTCCCGGTGCGGGGCGAGCCAGCTCGCCTCCGGCCTACCCAGGTCCCTCCAGTCCCCGGACTCGAGATCGACCAGTAGCGCCGTGGGATGCGTGAGATCCTCGTGCTCGCGCCCTCCGAGGCCGGGCCTCACGAAATGGTGGCCCGCGTTCAACCAGGCGTAGCGTCCCCCCGCTCCGATCCAGGCCTGCCTGATCCCCAGCTCCCCGCGCATCACGGCGTAGCGCACGGCGGCGAACGCCCAGGACGGCGAGAAGAAGAGGGCGGCCACGCCCAGCCCACCGAGCACCACAAAGCGCCGCGGCCGCGAACGCCCCGCACCGACGACGAAGCTCCACAGGGCGGTCACCACCGCCCCGGCGAGGGCCGACACGCCGCCGAGGACGAGGCCGAGCGTGCTCAGGCCGTACATCTCGGCGACGAACCAGCACGGCAGGCAGCAGGCGGCCAGCAGCAGCAGCGCGCTCGGCAAGGCCATCGCGCCGGTCCGCACCCACGCCGAGACCGCGAAGACCCAGAGGACCACCCCCACCAGCGCGGGGATCATCTCCGGCTCGAGCTTCTCGAAAAAGCCCTCCGGCAGCGCGCCCGTGCGGACCCAGGCCACCGCCGCGGCGAGCCCGATCCCGAAGGCCGCCGCCCCGACCATCACCGCGACGAAGGCGATGAGCTTGGCCAGGAACGCCGTCCGCAGCCCCGCCGGCGCGCGCTGGAGGAACTGCAGCCGCTCCCGCCGCATCTCCCGCGACAGGAGATCCGACCCGACGGTGAAGAGCGCCGTCAGCACGCACACCCCCCCCACCCAGTCGTAGGTGAACCCCGGCCGCCACGCGCCGGCGGGCAGGAAGACCGCGAGGATCGCCATGGCCACCACGAGGCCCCCGGCCAGCGCGGCCAGGGTCCACCGCTGCTCTCTCCACTCCTTCCAGAGATAGACTTTCAATACACGCATAGCTCGTTTCACTCCTCGGACAGCTGGTCCACGGAGAAGATCACCTCGCGCGTCGCCGCGGCGAAGTCGTAGCGGACGAGACGCCTCACGTCCTCGATGCCGATCATCCGCGGGCCGTCACAGGTGATCGGCCCCACGTGGACATCCGGCGAGAGCCCCAGCTCCGGCGACGGCCACTCGATCGTCCCGGCGGCGAGATCGAGCAGGGCAGGGCGGTACGGGCAACCGCACCGGTGTGTTCGCGTCGTGCGATCGCAGGAACACCAGAACGACAGCAGGACGATCACCGGGGAATCGGCCTCGAGCGGGCGGTGGGTCTGGTCGGCCAGCTGCAGGTCGTCGATGGCCCGGGGCTCGCCGCCCGGGCCGGGCAGCTGGATCGGGCGCCGCTCGCCGCTCTCTGGATCGGCTACGCAGACGCTGTCCCCCGTCAACAGGAGCAGGGTCCCGTCGTCGATCACCGCGGCGACGCGCTCGTGGCGCTCGATGAGGTCGCAGGCCTCACGCTCCCCGCTCACCGGATCGAGCCAGAACCGGCGTTTCCCCTCCGGATCCATCGCCAGCCAGCGTCCGGGAAGGACGCAGAGCCAGCCGAGGTCGGCTCCTCCGGCGGCCTGCTCCAGACCGGCGTGGTCGATGCAGAGCTCCCTCGTCGGGTCGTAGTAGAGCACCCGGGAGCTGGCCTCCTCACGACGACGCCAGATCAGGCGGTAGCCGATGCCCAACCGGTCGATGCTCCAGCGGGACCTGGTCAGCGGCGGGAACTCCTCCAGGCCGAAATCCGCCGGCTCGACCTCCAGCTCCGGCGCCCCGGGCGATGTCCCGGGATGAATTCGCTCCCCCGTCCTGCCGTCGAAGCGGATCGTCTCGTCGGTGCTCTGGTCGTGGAGGGAGAGCAGAGAGCAGGCGCCGGGGCCGAGCAGACGCCGGTACGTCCAGCTCCAGTCGAAGTCCGCCATGACGCTGCTCTCCTCGACCGTACCGAGTCGACTCCACTCCCCCGTCTCGAGGTCGAGGCGGAGCGCCGTCGAGCGCGATCCGGTCCACGTCCCGTCTCCCAGAGGAGAGCGGACCCGCTGGCGCTGGACGTTCATCCAGGCGTAGCGCCCACCCGTTCCGAGGTAGCTGCTGCCGAGCCGGTACTCGAGACGGCTCCACTCGTGGGTGCGCACCGCAGCGAGGGCCCACGAGGGCAGGAAGGAGATCGCGGCCACCAGGAGCCCTCCCAGCACCACGACGCGGCGCGGCCGGGCGCGGGCCACCCCCTTGACGAAGCTCCACCACGCGGTGACCACCGCGCCGACGACCCCGAGGAGCACGAACAGGTACAGCTCTCCGGGATCGAAGCCCTGGAACGTCGTGATCACGAACCACCAGGGCAGCAGGAAGACCGCCAGCAGGAGCACCGCGCTCGGCAGCGCCATCGCGTTCGTCCGGACCCAGGCCGAGACGGCGAAGACCCAGAGGATCCCCGCGACGAGCATCGGCGCGGCGGTCTCGTCGAGCTTCTCGAAGAATCCAGCCGGCAAGGCCCCCGTCCGGACCCACGCCACGCCCGCCGCAAGCGCGATCCCGAAAGCCGCCGCCCCCGCCATGACGGCCACGAAGAAGATCAGCTTCGCCGCGAACGCCATCGGCAACCCCGCCGGCGCCCGCTCCAGGAACTGCAAGCGCTCCCGCCGCATTTCCCGCGACAGCAAGTCCGACCCGACGGTGAACAGCGCCGCGAGCACGCACATCCCCACCACCCAGTCGTAGGTGAACCCCGGCCGCCAGGTCCTGGCGGGCAGGAACACCGCGAGAATCGCCATGGCCACGACCAGCCCGCCGGCCAGTCCGGCGAGGATCCACCGCTGCTCTCTCCACTCCTTCCAGAGGAAGACCCTCAGGACGCGCATCGAACCTCCCGTCTCTCCTCCGCCGCGACGTGGGGATACAGCTCGCGCAGGGTGGCCGTCAACTGGGCCTCCTCGGTGTGCGCCTCGATCAGCTCGTCGACCCGCGCGTCGTGCACGATCCGGCCGCCCTCGAGCATCAGCACCCGGTCGGCCACCCGCGCGGCGACCTCGAGGTCGTGCGTCGCGAGCAGCGCCGCGCCGCCGGGCAGGGGGGCCTCCTCGACGAACACCGACAGCACCTCCTCGCGCACCGGCGGCGCCAGGCGGGCGAAGGGCTCGTCGAGCAGGAGGAGCCTCGGCGCCGGGATCAGCGCGGCGGCGAGGTTCACCTTCGCCGCCTCCCCCCGCGACATCGCGTCGAAGCTGCGGTCCATCGGGACCGAGAGCTTCTCGCACAGCCTCACCGCGCGCTCCGCCGACCAGTTCGGGTACTGCGCGCCGAGGAAGTAGAACAGGTCCTCGGCCGTCATCCACCCGTACGCGTCGGGGTGGTCCGGGACGAATCCCGTCGCCTCCAGCACCGCTCGAGGCTCCTTCAGGGGATTCTTGCCGAGCACGCGCACCGTGCCGGAGCTCGGCTTCACCAGCCCCAGCACGCAGCGCAGCAGCGTCGACTTGCCCGCGCCGTTCGAGCCGAGGATCACCGTGATGCTGTCATCTGGTACCTCGAGGCTGACGTCGCTCAGCACCTCGCGTCTTCCAAAGGCCTTCGACAGGCCTTCCACTTGCAGAATCTTCATCTTCTTCTTCATGCCGATCTCTTTCGCTCTTCTCGGAGCAGGGCCAGCAGCGCTTCCGCCGGGTGTCCGGCCCGTAGTGCCTCCTCGAACGACCGCACCAGGGCGGTCAGGGTGGCCGCGCGCCGCTGTTCGCGAGCCAAGCGCGGCCCCTCCTCGGTGACGAACACCCCGCGGCCGCTCTCGCTGCGCACCACGCCGAGCCTGGTCAGCTCGCGATACGCTCGGGCCGCGGTGTTGTGGTTGACCAGAGCCTGCGCCGCCATCCCGCGCACCGAGGGCAGCTTGTCGCCGCTCTCGAGCTCGCCGGACGCCACCGCGTCGAGCGCGGCTTCCACGACCTGCCGCCACGGCGGCAGACTGCGGGCAGGGTCGGTCTTCCAGTCCATCCTGGCCGTACCATCGTCCTGGTACAGCGGACGACTGGAGGGAAAGCCGGCGAGGGGGGCGAGTCTCGCGGAACCGGGAAACCCCCATGGGAAAGAGAGGCGGAAGTGGCCCCCGCCGCTTCCGCCTGGTTCGTTCGGTCGCGCCCCGCGCGGCCGAACCGTCAGTTCTGGTCCCGGTTCCCGATGTGCGGGAACACCGCCTCGGCGGTGAGCTCGTCGACGAGCAGGTGGTTCCAGATGTGGAGCTTCGGAGAGGTGAGCATCGGCACGAGCGCGTCGTCCTTGACCCGGCCACACTTCCCGCAGGGGCTGCAGAGCAGCACGACGTGCTTGCCGCGCTGGCGAGCGAAGGCCACCAGGTCCTCGATCTCGAAGAGGGTGATCGGCTTCATCCCCTCGGTGATCTCCAGCGGCTCGGTGGCGCTGTAGGGGCGCAGTTGCTGGTCCCCCACCCAGCCGCGCTCGAGCAGCCGCCGGGGGGCCTCGGGGTCGACGAAGCGAGCGAGGTACTGGTAGAGGTGTCCGTGCTCGTCGGCGCTACTGGCCAGCGACGTCACGACCACGTCCAGCTCGGACCTCCTCTCGAAGGCCTCCTGGACGATCTGGGAGCGGAGCGCATCGGCGTAGTCCTCCACCGGGACCAGGGGCTCGGCGAAGAGGCCCACGAACTTCGCCTCGGAGAAGCCGCTCTCGGCGAAGTAGCTGAAGAAGGAGATCGGTGTCTCGAGCGGATCCCAGACGGAGTGCCCGGTGGTCAGGGCGTGGACGACCAGGTCCGGGGACTTGCGGTCCGCGCGCATCATCCGGGCCAGGACGCGGGCCAGCCGGCGGGTGGACTGGCCGATTCCGAAGCCGACGTGGACCGGGCCCTCGCGTTTCCTGGCCGTCTCCTTGATCAGGCCGTGGACCATCTTCGCCCCGGCCTCCGCGACGGGGTTCTCGACGAGGCCGCCCCGATCCGGAACGACCTGGATGTCCCCGAGGTTCGAGAGGCCCGCCACATCCCGCGCGAGCACCTCGTGGGGCTCCGGGAAGGCGAAGATCTGACCGGTCATCCAGGCGTAGCGGGCCAGGCGGTAAATGAGATTCCGGTTCAGAATGACCGGCGTCCGTTTGTAGTTGACCAGCTCGGCGATCTGCTCGGCGATCTCGTCGGTCGTGTAGCCCCACATCAACCGGTCGAACACCGGCGTGAGCAGGCGATCGCGCAGTTCATCGGGGAACCTGAAGGTCGGGAGCTTCGGGCGGGGCTCCCTGAAGTGTGGGTGTCCATCCTCCGGCTCAGCATCCTCAGGGGGGGCCTCTGCGGGTGTCTGCGGCGGCGGTGGCGGCTGCGGAACGATCTTGTCGAACCGCTTCTCCGGGATCTCGTTGTTCGTCATGGCTTCGAATTGGAAGGAGCAGGCACCGAGCCGACGGCGGGCGGCCCGGAACGCGGACGAAGAGGATAACAGCTCTCGCCGAAGTCGCTGACTTCGACGCGACGCGTTTCGAGGCGCGTCCCGTATTTGATGAAGGACAAGTGCATGCGCCGCGGCGCGATCGGGGTCGTCGAGAACAACGCGACGAGTCGAACGTGAGTGTTTGCGGACGAGAGAGACATCTCACCTGCCGGACAAGAGCGCTTGTGCCCGTTTCCTTTCACTGGAGTTCTGATTTCTTCCGGACGCGAGTGCAAGTCTCGTCGAGTTGCACCGGGTGAGTACCGACCGATCGGTCCGAACGGCACTGTGCAAAACCCCCACAGATGCCCTCTATTTGCCGATTTGGACAATCCAGAGGTTCAGGGTCCGGCTCGCTCGATCGCTGCTATCGTCGACGCCGTCGACGTGAAACGTCGACGGTGGGAGCTGCAAGAAGGCACGCGAGGACACCTTGCGCTGGCACGCTTCTTGACAGTGACCTCGACGTTTTTGGTGCGAAGAGTGAAAGCGGCCGGCTCCACTCCATTCCGAAGAGGGGCCGGCAGGGCAACGCTGGAACCAAGCGGGGGAGCACTCGTGAACGGTAGCGAGTGGGGACCCCTCGCCAACAGGAGGCAAGGGAATGGACACTCAGAGGGGAGCTCGGGGGCAAGAGCGGAACACGAGGCTACAAGCCTACGCGCAGATCGGTCGCGAGGGGACTCCCGCGCCGATGGAGGTATGGGGCTCATTGGCGCTCTCGACCGAGAGCATCGGGACGGCGGCCGATCTGCGCTCTTCCCCCTCTGATCCTGATCTCGTGATCGTGATGGGGGTCGCGCCCGCCGGGAAGGCGATCGCCGCGGCCCTCGTCCCGGCCAAGCTCGCCGGGAAGGCGCGCCGCAACGGGGAAGAGGTCCTCGAGGGCCTGCTGCTCCTGCGGCACGGCGACCTGCTCGAGCTCGGCGACAACCGAATCTGGATAAGTTCCTCAAATACCGCCTCCGAGGCCCCCTACGACCCCGGGGAGCACGGGGAGGGCGCCCGCTGCGCCCGCAGCAAGGCGGTCCTGAAGCCGGGTGAAGCGATCGTCCGCTGCCCCGGCACGCCACAGCGCCCCGACTGCGGGCTGCTGTTCCGGGCCATCGCCTGGCCGATCGCCCGCTGTCACGGCTGCGGGCACGATCCGAAGCAGCCGTCCTGGACCCCCACCGTCCCCCAGCCGCGGAGATCGCTCGATGAGTACCTCGAACGCTACCTCGACGCCTGACGTGGCCCACCGGCCCGACGTGATCCAGCAGGACGAGCGCTACTCGCGCCTCGCGGCCACCCGCGCCCTCGGCGGGGACGCCATGGGGCGCTGGCTCGCGGCGAAGATCGCCCTCGCCGGCAGCGGGCTCGTCGGCGGAGCCTTCGCCATCGAGGCCCATCGCGTCGGATCCGCGCTTCGCGTGTACGACCCGGAGACGGCGGGGCGCGAGAACCTCGGCACCCAGCAGGCGGTCGCACCCGGAGAGCTCAAGGTGAACACGCTGCTCGCGCACGCCGAGGCGATCGAGCCCGGGCGGATGCAGGTCGCGGCGGTCGACGTGCGCCACGTCGGCGTCGGCGAGCTCCGCGAGGTCGATCTGCTGGTCGACGCGACCGACGACCCCACGCTCTGCTTCCCCCTCACCCTCCTCTCCAACGGCCTCGGGCTGCCCATGCTGCGCCTGGGAGTCGATGGGACGGGCACCCGCGAGTACGGCCGCGTCGCCTGCTCGCACGGCGGCGGGGGGTACGCCTGCGCCGCGTGCACGTGGGACCAGGCGTCCCTGGGGCGGGCCACCGTGCGGACGCCGTGCCCCGGTCAGGTGCAGGGGGAGCGCGCGCCGACGATCGCCGGTCGCGCGATCGGGCTGACCGTCGTCGGGGTCGGCCTGCTCCAGGCGCAGCGCCTGCTCGGCGGGAACGACACCGACGCGGTGCTCGGCCGCGAGATCCTGATCGATCTCGACGGCTACCAGCTGGTGCCGCTGGAGCTCACCCGTAGCGAGGCGTGCCTCTCCCGCCACGAGCGCTGGGAGCTCGAGGAGACGGGGATCGACGCGCGCGAAGGAACCGTCGCGGAGCTGTTCGACCTCGCGACCACGAGGCTCGGAACGCCCGACGTCGAGCTGGACTGCTGGTTTCATCCTCTCCTGCTCGAGTGCTGGTGCCCCTGCGGCCACCAGCAGCAGGCGACCGGCACGCGCTGGGCGGCGACACCCGCCTGCGCGGTGTGCGGCGGCCACACGCACTGGACGACCACCGCGTCGCTGCCGGGCTTCAACGCCCTGCAGGCGCAGGCACTGGGAATCCACGAGCGCACCTGGGCCTCGCTCGGCCTGCCCGAGCGAGGCGCCCTGATCACCGCGTACGCCGACCGGCGGGCGCCGCTCCGTCTGCTCCTCTCCTGAACCGACACCCCGATCACCACCAGTCCGCCATGGAAACCAGCGACCAGACCTCACCGCAGAGCACCCACGAGCTGCTCGACCTGCTCTCCCACCTGGAAGAGCTCTCCACCGCGACCTCCCACGACGGCGCCCCACACCGCGCCCTGGCGGAGGAGTTCTTCCGCAACAACTGGGAGCAGGCGGAGCAGGGCCTGCTCGCGCGCACCGAGCTGATCCGGGTCGAGCCCGGCGCCCGCCCTGCGCCCCGGACCTTCCGCTTCCAGCTGGCGATCCCGTACCTCCGCCAGCCGGCCGAGGACGGACCGCTCGAGCGAGCCGACGGCCCGCTGGGCGGGACGATCCTCTACCGACCCGACCTGATGATCGCGCCGCCCGGGGAGCCGGTCGTGCAGGTGCTGCTCGACGATCCCGCGCTGATCCATCCGAACTACTTCAGATCGCGAGGGATCTTCTGCCTCGGGGTCCTGCCGCCCGGTCCCATCGACCTCGAGATGCTGCTGGAGCTCTCCTACATGTTCCTCACGTTCCAGTCCTACTCGCTCGCGGACCCCGCGGACATCGAGGCGGCCCGGCTCGTGGCCGCCAACCCCGAGGCCGTCGCCGGGCTCGGCGTGCCCGCACCCCTCTACTGATCCAGGAGACCCCCATGAGCACCCTCTATCCCTTCAGCAAGGACCGCCTGCCGATGCTCCCCGACTCGATGGACGCCGGGAACCGCAGCCTGTCGACCCTCCTCGCCGGCACCCCCGGCGTGACCGTGAAGAACGAGTTCCGCGGCACTCTCCGCGCCGGTCGCCGGAGCGCCCAGCTGAGGCTCGTCTCGGGGGAGTGGGTCCACCTCTGGATCCCGCTCGGCGGCGGCCACCACGCACCCGCCCCGGGCCCCGCGGCGCGCGACCTCCCGGGCAACGTCCGTCACGCCATCGCCGGTGGCGAGCGGTACCTGCTCGCCGAGACGCGGCTGAACGGAGTCGATCACCTCCGCGACAGCCTCGGTGAGATCAGCGCCGGCATGAGCCGCGCCCTGGCCAAGAGGCCCTCGAAAGTCGAGCCCGGAGAGATTCCCGGAGCCGAGCGGGTGAGCGCCGCCGTGGAGGCCGCGCGCCGGGAGCTCGCCCTCGATCCGACCGAGGCGATCGAGGTGAAGGACGGCTGCTTCGAGCTGCGCCCGCGCCTGGGCGGTCAGTCGGTCGCGGTGCGGATCAACCGCGAGCCCGGCGGCGTTCGCCTCTCGCACACCATCTCCCGGACCGCGTGCGCGGAGGAGGAGCGGGCGGTGCTGGAGACAGAGGCGCTCCACCAGAACGGGAGGTGCGGATTCGCTCGCTGTATTGCAACCGTCGGAGGCCTGGACGTGGGGGCCCGGCTGCGCTCGTCGCTGATCGAGGGTGACTGGATCGCCCTGATCACGCGCGCGATCGCGGCGGTGGCCCTGCGCGTGCAGGCACCGGCGCGTCTGCTCATCGCCAGTCCCGCCCTGCGGCGAGATTACGCGATGGTGTTCCGAGTCGACTCGAATCAACAACAGAGGAGGTGTAACTGATGTTGAGCTTCATCGAAGTCTCCGACATCTCGAAGACGCGCAACCTGAAGATGCCCATCGGGGGCGAGAGGTTGAGCCCGCGCAACACCGTGGGCCAGGCCGTCGACTCCTACCTCGACGAGGTGGCGATTCCGGCGGACCACGACCGCTGGACCGTCATCAGTCGTGGTAGGCGGCTCGACCAGAAGGCGCTGCTCGGGGACGTCCCCGAGGAGCTCTCCAGCTGGACGGTCGTACCCGAGGTGTCGGCTGGGAGCCGCTAGTAGTGACGACCCGGGGCCGCGCTCCGCGCGCGGCTCCGGGTCAAGCCCCTGCACGAACAGGAGAAGATCACCGTGAAGCCCCGAATCGAAGCCCCCTGGCGTCTCTTCCTCGAGCTGGCCGCAGGTCCGCGCGCCGAGGATCCGCCCCTCTACCACGAGGAGGTGACCCGCGACCTGGGTCCGCTGATCGAGGAGACGCACACCCGGGGCGTGCTCGCCGGCGCCCTTCCGCCGAAGCTCTCGGCCCCCGTCGAGGGGAACGTGGAGGTGGTCTGGCTGCAGGAGCCCTTCGTGCGCCAGCTCGAAGTCGAGCTGCGGACCGAGCTGGAGGGGAAGCCCTACACCTATCGCGCCGCGTTCCGGGAGGGTCGCTGGACGCGCCGGGCGCAGATTGCCGCCGCGACGCTCTACGCCGAGAACACGCTCACCACCGACGAGCTCCCCTACACCCGCCTCGTCGCGGAGCGCCAGCCGGCCAGCGTCGACCTGCCCCTCGCGCCGCTCGAGGAGCCGATCCTGATCACCCGCCCGCTCGAGGAGCTGGGGGTGGTGGAGCTCGGCGAGGGCAGCTTCGTGCCCGATCGGCCGATCCTGATCAACGAGGCGCTGGAGGAGGAGCTGATCGAGCTCTGCGTGGCCGCCGGGCTGAAGGAGGACGGCGGCGCCGTGCTCGGGCAGCTGGTGCAGCTCCCCGGGCCGCTGCGCGGAACCGTCTCGCCGATCGTCACCGTGCTGACCGCGCTGATCCGCGACGAGCGGCACTCCGGCAGCGCCGGGTCCTTCACCTTCGACCCCGAGGCGCTCGCCCACGCGACCGAGATCGCCGATCTGCGCGAGATGGGCGAGCGGGTGATCACCGTGGCGCACACCCACGGCTGGGACGAGTCCTGCGCGACCTGTCAGCGCACCGACTGCGCCCTGCCCGACTCCAGCCTGGTCTCGACCGCCGACTACCAGGTGCTCGAGACGCTGTTTCCATCGAAGGGGACGTTGATGCCGATCGCCGGGCGCAAGCGCGGCGTTCCCGGCCCCCGCCCCCAGCTCGAGCTCCACGGTTGGCTCGGTGGAGCGGTCAAGCCGCTCCGCTGGCGCCGCTACAGCGAGATCGTCACCCACTGCCACACGACCTAGCACTGCCACAGGAACCAGAACAATGACTCCGCGACGAAACCGAAACCCGTTCCCCGAGCTGCCCAGCTCGCTGGTCGATCTGCTCCGCGAGGCGGGGTGGGACCTCGAGGCGGGCCCGCCGCCCCCCGAGCTGCTCCGGGAGCTCTACAACATGCTCCAGCAGTACACGGACGCCCCGCGCCCGTTGATCCTGGACGCGGCGAAGAGCAAGCTCAAGCTGCAGGCCGCGAAGCGGGCCTCCCAGCAGGCCGTCCACGCCACCGAGGAGGCCGCCGGTGTGGTCAACGCGCTGATCGAGGCCAAGCCGATACTGGCGCGCCTCGAGCTGTTCCGCGACGGCGAGCCCCCCGACGCCTACTGTCGCCTGGGCAACCAGACCCGCGCCTTCTCGATCCACCCCGACGTCGACCTCGACGCGCTGCGTCGGCTCGAGCCGTGGCACTGGGTCGAGGTGCACCCCGAGGAGCCCGTGATCATCGGCGTGCTGAGCGCGCCGGAGCTCTACACGCTCGCGCAGGGCGACGTCGTCGACCTGCTCCGCATCGACCCGCAGGACCCCGCACGGGCGTTCGTCTCCAAACACGAGCACGACGAGTGCGTGGTCACCCTGGCCCCCGCCCTGCGCGCGGAGGGACTGCAGCCGCCCGCCAAGCTGGTGCTGCAGCGCGACGACGAACGCTACGCGATCGCGAGTCTCGAGGCGGACGAGCAGCGGAACCGCTTCGAGGTGTCGCTCGACGACATCAAGACCACCCTGGACGACCTCGCGGGGGTCGAGGACGTCGTCATCCCGCTGATCGACGACATCCTCGCGTGCATCCTGCGCGAGGACACCCGCCGGGCCTTCGACCTGCGTCCGCTGAAGGGCGCGCTCCTCTACAGCTACAAGCCCGGCACGGGGAAGACTTCCGTCGTCTGCGCGCTCGGGGCGTGGCTGCGCGATCTGGGCGCGCGGATGGGCTTCGACGTGGCGCTGTACCAGGTCAAGCCGAACGAGCTGAAGAGCGTCTGGCACGGCGGCGACGCCCGCAACGTGCGCGTCGAGCTGTGCGGCTCCCTGCGCCACCGCCAGGCGCGGCCGCGCACCCGGCCGCTGCTCCAGATCGTCCTGTTCGACGAGATCGACTCGCTCGGGGTCCGCGCCTCGGGGGACGCCGGTTCGATGTACTCGCCGGCGCAGAACGATGCGGTGCAGGCACTTCTGGCCGAGATGGACGGGCTGACCAGCCACCTCGAGAGCGGTGACGGCCCTCCGGCGCACGTGCTCTGGATCGGGCTCTCGAATCTGCCGGACGGAATCGACGGCGCGCTGAAGCGCCCCGGCCGATTCGGCGATCTCGTCGTCGAGATGCCCGAGCCCACCCTCGAGGTGGCCGAGGGGGTCATGGCGATCTACCTCGGGCGTCACCCCGAGCTCCCGTGGATCGTCGGCAGCGACGTGCGAACCGGCCTCTCCGAGGAAGAGGTGCGACGCGAATTCCTGCGCCCCGCCCTCGCCCAGATCTTCGGCGAGGTGGTGCTGCGCTACCGCACGGAGGGGAACCGCGAGGTCGAGGTGACCGCGGGCGAGATCCTCACCGGCGTGCACTACATGCAGGCCGCCAACCAGGCCAAGAAGCGCGCCGCGATCCGCGAGGTGCGCGGCACCGGTGCGCCGGCGGTCGAGTTCGCGGACGTGCTCGGTTGCCTGGTCGATCAGGCGGTCGACACCGCCGGCCAGATGGCCGCCGACCCCGGGATGATGCGCCGCCAGCTGCGCATCGACGGGCCGCTGAACCGGGTGGTGCCGGTCCTGGCGGAGCAGCTCACCATCACTCCCGAGTTCGCGCCCAGCGGACCCCGCTTCTAGACCGGAGGAACGACAGATGGCCATTCCCAAGTACCTCGGCTTCGACTGCGAGCTCTCGACCAGCGGCCTCGACCGCGAGGGCCGCACGATGAGCCCCCACGACGCCACTTGCGGCATCCTCGCCCACATCGACACCGCCTTCGAGCCCCACGGCGCCGAGACCTGGAGCCGGCGCCAGGGCTGGGGCGCGTCGGGGTCGGTGTACTCCACCGACTGCCTGCGGCACTGGGCCCCCAACGGCCAGTGCTTCTACATGGACCTCTCCCACCTCGAGATCTGCGGGGCGGCGACCCTGGACCCGCGCCACTACGCCGCCCAGTGCTTCGCCGCACTCACCGTGGCGGAGGAGGCGCGCGCGCGGGCGGAGGAGGAGAGCAACGGCGCTCGCTACACGCTCACCGCGGCGAACGTCGACACCTGCGACCCGGGGATCTCCTGGGGAACGCACCTCAACGTCTGCGTCGACGAGCTCCTGTGGGAGGACCTCTTCAAGTCGCTGCGCCGCCCATCGGTGTACGGCTTCGTCACCAGCGCGATGGCCGCGATCGTGCCCTTCCTCGGGGCGGGCCTGATCCTGCCCACCGAGGAGGAGACGCTCTACAGCCTGAGCGCGCGGGCGCACCACCTCACGCGTACCTGCACCCTCTCCACCACCGAGGCGTACGCACGCGGGCTCCTGAACTCGCGGCGCGAAGGGCACGGCTCGGAGCACGAGCGGCTGCACGTGATCTCGACCGACTTCTCGCTGATCGCGGCGGCGCTCAAGGGCGCGGTGATCCAGGGGGTCCTCGCCGCAGCCGAAGACGGTTGCTGCGCACTCAACCTCTATGACCCGGTGATGGCGATGCGCCAGTGGAGCTGGGGGCTCGACCGGGCGACGTGCACGCTGCCGGCGGTGGCGACGCTGACCAGTGGGCAGCGCCTCACCCTGCCGCAGTACATGCGCGAGCTGTGCCTCCTGCTTCGCGGTCGCGTCGAGGAGGGGCTCGTCGACGAGACGATCACCCCCGGGGCGGAGGAGCTCTTGAGCCTGGTCATCGACCTCACTCACTGGCTCGAGGAGGGAACCGACTCCTTCCCGCAAGTCGCGCGTCACCTCGACTGGGCGGCGAAGTGGATGTACCTGACCCAGCTCGCCGAGGCGCGCGGGTCCGGTCTCGACGATCCCGCGATGCGGCTGGCCGACCACGACTTCACGCGCACCAACCTGCGGGGCGGGGCGCTCTGGAAGCTGTGGGAGTCGGAACTGGTCGATCCCCTGGTCGATCGCGCGCAGGTCGAGGCGTTCCTGGTCGACGGCCCGCCCGAGTCGCGCGCCTGGGCGCGGGGGCGGTTGATCCAGCGCTTCGGCCCGCAGGTCACCTCCGTCGACTGGTCACGGATGGAGCTGAAGCTGACCGACGCCCGCTGGGCACCGCGGCTGCGGATCGTCCTGCCGGGGATGGCCAGCCTCGATCGGGAGCTCTTCGAGCCGATCCTCGAGTCGGCGCGAAGCGTGGCGGAGCTCGGCGAGCTCCTGGAGAGGACAAGGGGCGTCGAGGTCCAGACGGTCGACGCCTACTTCGGATTCCGCACCCAATACAACTGATCGCAACGATTCCACATCACCCAGAGGTACCAATCATGGATAGACAACGACAACTCACTCGTTCGAACCCCGGCCCCGGGTCGGGCTCGGACGACTCCTCCAACTCCTACGACTCCGGTAGTGGGGTGAGAGGCCAGATGCAGAGCTGGCTCTCGATCGCGCGGGAAGGCGCCAGCGAGTGCGAGAGCCTCGCCGACGCCGAGGGCGAGCTGGTACGGCGCGCCCAGGGCCCCGGCCAGTGAGCCGGGAAGGGGGACTTCGATGACCACCGCCAGAGCCGACCAGTTCGTGGTCAGCACCGAGATCGAGTGCCAGAACTACATGAACCTCGGGGGCGGCCAGGAGGAGGCGCTGCGGGCGGTCTCGAAGTTCCTCGCCCGCCTCCCCAAGGACATCCCCTGCCTCTCCGACGGGCACGGGTGGTTCACGCCGTACGGGCGCTTCTACATCGACTGCGGTCACCTCGAGCTGGCCGCGATCGAGTGCGACGACCCGTACGTGCTGGCCCTGATCCTCGAGCGGCTGCAGCTCCTGTGCCGCCAGGTGATCGGGAATCTCGCGGGCCGCAACCAGAACCTGCGGCTCGCGAACAACAACCACTCCGGGCTCCTGCGGCGCAGCGGAGTGACCTGGGGTTCCCACGAGAATTACCTGGTGGAGAAACCCCCCAGCGAGTTCACCGGTTTCGTCCTCCCCTTCCTCGCCACCCGTTTCTACGGCGGCGCGGGAGGGGTGCAGGCGGAATCGGGGGACCCCAGCCGCGCGGGTCGCGACCACCAGGCGGCGGGGAACTTCATCGCCTCGGTTCGAGCCGAGTTCATCCACCACGAGACCGGTGGCAGCACCACCGACTCGCGGGCGCTGCACAGCACCTGCCGGAACGAGCACCACATGGGCTCGACGCGCGGGCGCTATCGCTACCACCTGATCCTGGGTGACGGCAAGCGCTCCCACTTCAACATCGCGCTGCAGTTCGGCGCCACCGCCCTGGCCCTGAAGGCGATCCAGAACGACGACGGGTTCCTGGCGGAGCGCCTGCGGCAGTTCGATCACATGCCCAAGAACAACTCGTGGGTCGAATCGCTCCACGAGCTCAACGTGCTCGCTCGCCCCGGGGGCCTCCTCCGGGTCGACGAGCGGGCACTCCTGATCCAGCGGACCTACCTCGAGGCCGCGAGGCGCTTCGCCGCGAAGCGCAAGGCGCTTCCCTCCTGGGCGGACCGCTGCCTGGAGGACTGGGATCGGACGCTGATCGCGGCGGCCGAGATGGACCGCGCCTGGCTGGCGTCCCACCTCGACGCGTTCGCCAAGTACGAGCTGTTCACTTCCTACCTGGAGAGCAAGAGGGCCGACTGGGTTGCCGCCCGGGACGACAAGGCCCTCCTCTCGAAGCTGACCCTGCTCGACCACAGCTGGCACGACTTCATCGCTCCCGACTCCCACTTCGACCTCGCCGCCGAGGCGGGCCTGCTGGATCACCGCGTCGGCGACTGCATCGCGCCGGGCGAGGAGCCGGAGCCGTACATCCCCGAGGTGACGACGCGCGCGAGGACGCGGGCCCGCTTCATCGTGGAGAACCAGGGGAACAACGCGCTGGTGATGGACTGGTCGGGAGTCTACGACGGTGCCGAAGGACGGAGCTCGTCGCTGGACGATCCCTTCGGCGAGGAGTACGGACCCTGGCAGGACCTGGAGGGGGATCTCCCACCGAGGCTGGAGATCCTGGGGCGCCTGCGCCGGCTACGGGGGCAGCGCAGGTAACGCCGCGGGAGGGTGGGCGCGGCGTGGCGCGTGGTCCCCGGACCACGCGCTGCTTTCGATACCGGACCATCCCCGGGCGGGCCGACCCGTCCGGGGGTGGTTCCGCGTTTGCCAGGAACGGCGTCCAGATCCAGGAGCAGCCTGCCTATCGGGCAGCGGAGTGGGTCCTCATCGATTCGAGGACCCCGAGACCCTGGTGGATCGGCGGACGGTGACGCGCCCTTGACCTCCGTTGCGGCCGGCGATGCGTGGCCCGGTGACATGTTCGGGTGGTCGGTCGCCATCGACAGCGACAACCTCTATCCGACCCCGGGTGACAAGACCCAGCAGCCCTACAGCGGCCTCATCCTGGTGGTGGGTGCGCCCTACCACACTCACATTGATCTAGCCGACCCCGCCAACGACTACTCGACGACGCCGAACCACGGCTCGGTGTACGTGTACAGCATCAACACGCCGAATCCCCCGGTTCTGCTCTACGAGGGGCTGCCCGACAAGGGCTCTCTGTTCCCGGTCCAGGCTGGCATGAACCTCGGCTGGTCCGCGGCCGTCGAGGACTGGCCGGTGAGCGGCGCCCCCTACTACGACAACGGTCCCAACTCCGGGGCGGAGGACGGCCTGGTCTGCGTCTTCCCCCGGCCGCAGCTCTACTCGGGCGGCACCAACGCCGTGCAGATCGTCACGCTGACCAAGCCCGCGGCCCCTCTCGTAGGGGGCCTCGCCGATGAGCTCGGCTACCTATGCGATGAACGAGTTCTCCCTCACTGCGTGGGATCCCATTCCCAACATCTGGGCAGGCAACACCGTGTACTTCCAGTTCATGTATCGGGACAACGCCTCGGTCTGTGGGTTCGGTGCCAACTGGACCAACGCGGTTCAGATCCTGTGGGGACCGTGATGCGCCTCGGCTCCTGACGCCGATCGACGAGTCGACCGGCCGGAGTGGCCCCGGGATTCCCGGGGCCACTTCCTTCGTCCGGGAGAGGGCTCGTCCGGTGACGCGGAACCACCCTCGAACGGCCGGCCCGTCCGGAGATGGTCCGGGATTCCTGATGGGCCGGCCCCCTTTTTCTCGCCGCTCCTCTTGTAGGGGTCCACCGCGCGGCCGTCGTGGCCTCGTCCCGGCCCGGACCCCCGGGCGCGAAGAGGAGAACCGAGCATGTTGAAGACGAAGCCGTGGATCCCCCTCCTGGGGTCCATTCCCCTGGCCGTGGCGGCGGCGGGTGTGCAGGGCGCGGGGTCGCCGACCTCGGAGTCGGGCGAGGGGATCGAGCAGCGGACTCTCCTCGGCGAGACCGCGAGACCCACCGCCGGAGAGGCGAAGGCGTCGAGTGAGACGGCCGCGCAGTGGAACGCGCTGGACGGCTGCGACTTCTGGCACGACCTGCGGCTCGACGACTGAGCCACCCGGCGACTCCTCGCACACCGGCGGCCGGTCCCGGTCGGTCGCCGGCTTCGATGCTCTCCCCCATCGGGGCGGGCGCTACAATTCGACCTGCGTGCAACACAGACCACCCGGATCTCTCTCACCCGCTCAGATCCTGCCTTGTCCTCCTCACAGCACTGGCTCCTGGTCCGCGATATCGTCGAACGAGCTCTCGATCTCCGCGAAGACGAGCGAGAGGCGTTCCTGCAGCGCACCTGCGATGGAGACGATGAGCTGCTCGTCGAGGTGCGCGAGCTCCTGCTCCTCGACACTTCGGGCGGTCAGGAGCTGACGCCTCCACACTCCGGGACCTTCGGGAAGATCACCGGCCGCGAGGAGCCGCGGCGCAAGCCGCTCCTCTCTCAGGTCGGTCGCTACGAGCTGCTCGAAGAGCTCGGCCGCGGTGGCATGGGCGTCGTGTACCTGGCTCGGCGCGTCGACGGTCAGCTCGATCGTCACGTCGCGGTGAAGCTGATCCGTCGCTGGATCGACAGCGAGGAGGTCCTGCAGCGCTTCGAGCGGGAGCGGCAGGTGCTCGCGAGCCTTGAGCACCCCGGTATCGCCCGCCTGATCGACGGCGGCATGGCGTCCGACGGCCGGCCGTACCTCGTCATGGAATACGTCGAGGGCAAGCCGATAGACGTGTGGTGCGACGAGCAGGAGCTATCCATCGACGAGCGGCTGGAGCTGTTCCGCGAAGTGTGCGCCGCGGTCGACGCCGCGCACCGCAGTCTCGTCGTGCACCGGGACCTCAAGCCGAGCAACATCCTGGTCACCACGGAGGGGCGCCCCAAGCTGCTCGACTTCGGGATCGCCAAGGTGCTGGCGCCGACGGTAGACCGCGACATCGAGGACCCGACGCGCACTCGCACGCGCCGGCTGACACCGGCGTACGCGAGTCCCGAGCAGGTCCGCGGCGAACCGATCACGACGGCCAGCGACACGTACTCGCTGGGCGTCACGCTCTATCTGCTGCTCACCGGTCACCTGCCGCTCCGGCTCACCGGGTTGTCTCCGGCGGAGATGGAGCGAACGGTCTGTGAGGAGATCCCGCCTCCTCCTGGTGTGGTGGTCCAGCGACCGCTGCGCGGGCACGACGAATCCGGGGCGATGCGAGAGGTCTCCCCGGAGGAGGTCTGCGCCAGGCGCGGCGCGACGCCGCAGGGTCTCGCCCGACACCTGAACGGGGACCTCGGCACGATCGTGCTCAAGGCGCTGCGCAAGGAGCGGGAGCGCCGCTACGCGTCGGCGACCGAGCTGGCCGAGGACCTGCGTCGCTTCCTCGCCGGTCTCCCGGTCAGCGCGCAGCCCGACACCTGGCGCTATCGCGCGAAGCGCTTCACCCGACGCAACCGCAAGTCGGTGCTCGCTTCACTGATCGTGCTCGCCGCGCTGGTCGTCGGCTTCACCCTCAGCACCTGGCAGTTCCGGAAGGCGAACGAGGCGCGCCGGCAGCTGTCGGATCAGCTTCGCGCCGACCAGGCTCGCGCGGCGGAGCTGCAGGAGCTGGCGGAGGAGCTCGAGGAGGCGCGCCAGACCGCGGACGAGGCGCGCGACCTGGCCGAGGGACGGGCGACGCAACTCGAGGAGCTGGCCGGCGAGCTCCGCGAGGAGACGGAGCTGGCGCAGCGCGAGCGAGAGCGCGCGGAGCGGAACCTCGTGGAGGTGCGCGAGGCGAACGTCCAGCTGGAGGTCCAGCAGTCGCTGGTGCAGGAGCGCCTCGAGGCCCTGCGCCACCTGACCCACGCCCTGCTCTCCGACGTGCAGCAGGCGGTCGCGCCGGTGGAGCATGTGGACGAGGTCAAGCTCCTTATCCTGCGGGTCGGCCTTCGCATCCTCGATCGGCTGACCGACGAGGAGACCGAGGACGTGGAGCTGCTGCGGGAGGTCACCGACGGTTACCTGCAGCTGCTCGAGTGGAGCGAGGAGCTTCGCCCCGCGGGCGAGGCCGTCGAGGAGCTGATCGCGAAGCTGTGTGAGCGAGTCCTGGTGAGCGCCGAGCAGCAATCGGAGCTCGATCCCGAGAGCGTGGAGTCCCGGCTCGAATTCGCCCGCACCCTCGCTCGCCTCGCCGGCATCGAGGGGCGGCTGGAGCTCATGGACGATGCGCTGGAGCACCTCGATCACGCTGTGGAGCTCCTGACCGAGCTGCGCGCCGCCGATCCGGAGAACGCGGAGCTCGAGGAGGCCTCGCGCGAGTTCGAGGGGCGACGCGAGGAGCTGAAGCGGGCCGGCGGCTAGAATCGGCGCGATGAAGATCGCCCTGGTTCAGCAGCACGCGTCCCCCGATCGAGAGTCCAACGTCACCCGCGGAGTCGAGGCGGTGCGCGTCGCCGCCGCCGCGGGGGCGCAGGTGATCGCCTTCGCAGAGCTCGCATTCGACCTCTTCCTCCCCCAGGAACCGGCCACCCCGGCCGCACTGGAGCTGGCGGAGACGATCCCCGGCCCGGTGACCGAGCGGTTCTGTGCGCTGGCGAGGGAGCTGGGCGTGATGATCGTGCTCAACCTGTTCGAGCGGGAGGGCTCCTCGACCTTCGACAGCTCCCCGGTGATCGACGCCGACGGCGCGCTCCTCGGCACGACGCGGATGGTCCACATCACCGAGTGCCCGCTGTTCCACGAGCAGGGCTACTACGCCCCCGGCGACCGCGGCGCACCGGTGTACGAGACGAGATTCGGGACGTTCGGCATCGCGATCTGCTACGACCGCCACTACCCGGAGTACCTGCGCGCACTGACGCTGGCGGGCGCGGAGGTGATCTTCGTCCCGCAGGCCGGTTCGGTCGGCGAGTGGCCGGAGGGGCTGTACGAGGCGGAGATGCGGGTGGCCGCGTTCCAGAACGGGGTGTACACGGCGCTGTGCAATCGGGTCGGGGTCGAGGACCGGCTGGAGTTCGCGGGGGAGTCGTTCGTGTGTGATCCGGAGGGGAAGGTGCTGGCGCGGGCGGGGCTGGGGACGGAGGAGATCCTGTACGCGGACCTCGACCTGGCGAAGGTGAAGGAGTCCACGGCGCGGCGGTTGTTCCTCCGGGACCGTCGGCCGGAGTTGTACTCGGACTGGCTCGCTCGGTAGGAAGGCGCAGAGGAAGCGGAGGGCGCGGTGGTTTCACGCAGAGCTCGCGGAGAACCACCGCGCTCTCTGCCTCCTCCGCGGCTACTCCGACGCCGGCAACTCCCGCCGCAGATACATCCGCGCCACCCGCCACCGCCGCTCGACGGTCGGCACCGACAGCCCCAGCGTGTCCGCGATCTCGGGGATCGTCAGACCGACGAAGAAGCGCAGCTCGACCACCCGGCCCAGCTCCTCGTCGACCTCCATCAGCTTCTCCAGCACGTCGTTCAGCTCCACCACGTCGAGCTGCTGCTCGTCGAAGAACACCAGCACCTCGTCCAGCGACACCGGCTTCTCCCCCCCACCGCGCTTGGTCGTCCGCCGCGCTCGGGCGTGGTCGACCAGGACGTTGCGCATCGCCCGCGCCGCCACGCGCACGAAGTGCGTCTTGTCCTGCCAGCGATGAGGGCCCTCTCCCTCCATCAGGCGCAGGTACGCCTCGTGCAGCAACGCCGTCGGCTGGAGCGTGTGGTCCGCCCGCTCGCTGCCCATGAACCGGCCGGCGAGGTGCAACAACTCCTGGTAGAGCAGGGGCAGGAGCTCGTTCTCGGCCTCCCGGTCCCCCTGGCTCACGCGTTGTAGCAATCGGGTCGCTTCGCCTGGCTTGGTCATGGTCGGTGGTGTGGGGCGCCATTGTACTTCGCTGGATCGAGAGGCGCCACGTCACCTCCTTGCCCGTCGGGTCGATCCCCGGATGAAGAAGACGGTATCGTACGAGCCATGGACGCCCTCCCGCTGCTCTTGTCCGCCGCCTTCGCCGTCCAGGCGATGGAGGACTCTGCAACTTCACCCGCCCCCGCCGCCTTCGTCGTCACCGAGGAGGTCCTCCGCCCCGCCGAGCAGGTCCCTCCCATCGGGGCCAACGGCTACGGCCGCTGCGGGGCGATCGAGTGGGCGGCGAACAACTTCGTTCAGAATTCCGGCAACGAGCCGATCTGGTGGCGGAACCTGCACCGCGTCACCGAGTGCGGGGAGCGCTGGTTCGAGATCGACGGCGGCGGCGTGTCGTGGTGGGACCTCTGGGGGAACGGCTTCCTCAGCGGTGCGAGGGTGCGGGTCTACCGCATCGTCGACGAGAACGGCGTGGCGATCGCCGGCGAACGGTACCTCGAGATGGAGCGCGCACACCACGTCGAGCTCGTAGGCGAGACGACCGTGCTGCCCGCGGGTACCCCCGGCCTCCCCGAGGGCGGCTGGGTGGTCACCGAGTACGGCGACGTCCACCGCGGGCAGTGGATCCGAGGGGGGAATCTCTCCGTCACCGATGCGAGAGGCCTCGAGAATGGCGTGACGTACTGGTACACGCTGATCGCCGTCGACGCCGAGGGGCGCGAGTCCGCGCCGTGCGACGAGGTCGCCGCGACGCCTCGAGCGGGGCTCGACACCCCACCGCACATCCTGATCGGCAACGCCGAGGACCGGTTCCCTCCGACCACCGCGAACCAGGGGTTTCGTTTCGAGCTCGAGGCGGTCGGCGGCACCCCACCCTACAAGTGGTCGGTGGTCGAAGGCGCGCTGCCCGCCGGGCTCGAGCTCGATCCCGCGAGCGGAGTAATCGAGGGGATCGCCACCGACGAGCCGATCCTGAGTGATACGCTGCGGATCGCCGTCACCGACGCGGACGGTCGCCGCGACTCGCGGGTGTGGCACCTGCTCAGAGCGGTCGGGGGGACCGGAGACGAGGTGCCGAGACCGCCGTCGAGGCTGACCGCCAGCGCCGGCGACGGCTTCGTCACGCTGCGCTGGAAGCCGAGCCCCTCGCAGAATTCCGTCGCCTATCGCCTGAAGCGTTCAACCAGACCGCTCGCGAATCAGGAGAACCGCGTCTACCTCGCCGCGGATGCGCCGCCCCTGGAGCGCTTCGACTACGTCGTGATCGAGAAGAAGTTCGATCCCTTCGACATGCGCCTCGTCCACCCCCGCGTGCGCGGCATCGGCAACCCGGTCGACGCGCCGAACTGGTACTGGCGCCACGAGCCCGAGCGCGTGCGCCTCTCGCTCGAAGCGCACCAGGACCCACCCGCGGAGATGATCGAGCCCGGAGAGACGTGCCTGCGAATCGACGCGCTCGACGACGAGGAGGCGAAGATCGAGCAGTTCGTCTTCATCGGCACCGACCTGCCCAACGACGAGCCGATCTGGTACGGGCAACTCGAGCCGGGGAAGCCGTACCGGATGGAGGTGTGGCTGCGGCGGGAGAAGCTCGGCGCGGGTGGAGCGGTCACCTTCTCGTACGGTCGGGCCTACCCGGGCCTCGAGGAGCGCTTCGAGGTCACCGGCGACTGGCAGCGCTTCACCCATGACTTCGTCGGGCCCGAGCGACCGGGTGAGCACTGGCACTTCGGCCATCGATTCGCCTTCACCGGTCCAGGCACGCTGTGGCTCGACAACGCGCGGATCTTCCGCGTCGAGGGCGAGCCCGACGCTCCCTTCGTGCCCAATGCGACGGTGCTCGAGGAGCGGCTCACCGCGGCGCCGGCGAGCGGCCCCAAGGGTGCGCAGCGTTGCTGGGTCCTCGACCGGCACGCGACGATGGCGAGCCTGCTCTCCTGGCACGGGAGCTCGCAGGTCAGCCCCGACTGGTCGACCTCGGTGCGGGGCACGGTGGAGATGACGATCCCCATGGCGCTCGAGCTCTGCGCGCGGACGGGAGACGGCGCGGAGGAGCGCGTCACGCCCTGGTTCGTCCTCCAGCACCTGCTCCACGACGAGGCCGACTGGCGCGCGCTGGTCGAGTACCTCGCCGTCCCCTTCGACCCCGAGCGCGACAGCGCCGAGGCGAAGCCGTGGGCTCACCGTCGCTTCACCCAGCGCGGCGCCGGCACGCCGTGGACAGACGAGTTCGACGAGCTGATCATCGAGTTCGGCAACGAGACGTGGCACAACGGCGTCTTCGACGACTGGATCGGCTTCCACCTGCGCAACAACGTCTGGCAGGGTGGGCCCGAGTACGGGCTGTTCTGCCAGTACCTGATCGAGGGGATGCGCAGCGATCCGCGCTGGGCGGAGCTCGGGCTCGACGGGAAGATCCGCTTCGCCCTCGGCGACGGCTACCCGCGCCGCGACGTCGGCGACGGCTGGCGCCTCACCTACGGCGAGGAGGCGATGCGAACCTGCCCCGACGCCGATCTGCTGGCCCACGCCAACTACATCGGGCCGAAGTGGGAGACCGGCGACGCGTCGGCGTCGCGCTTCGATGACCACGGCGTTCAGCTGGCGCTGCTCGCGTACCCGACGGGGAACGCGCCCGAGTTCGTCGAGATGCGCAAGACCCGCGAGCGCCTCGCCGCCGCCGGCGTCGAGTACGAGCTCGCCGCGTACGAGAGTGGACCCAGCGGCTATGCGCTCCCCGGTCGCGCCGGAAAGGCCGAAGTGCTGGTGCAGGAACGCTACGGAAAGTCCCTGGCGATGGCCGTCGCAGCGCTCGACGGCTGGCTCGGCGCCTACGCCGAGGGCTGGACGCACCAGTGCTTCTTCAGTTACGGGCAGGGGCGACGCTGGAACAGCCACACCTGGTTCAGCGAGGGCTTCCGCCCTTCACCCGCGTGGGAGGCGATGAAGCTGCGCAATCGACACGCACGCGGCGACCTCGTCACCGTCGAGGCGGTCTCGTCACCGACGATCGAGATCCGCGGGGAAAGTCATCCGCTGATCGGCTGCTACGCCTTTCGCGAGGAGAGGCGCTGGTCGGTATTCCTCCTCTCGCGCAAGCTCGACGGAGAGCACGACGGCGTGGACTTCGGCGACGGGGCGACTCGAGTCGCGCTGACGATGCCGCCCCGGGCCGCCGAGCGCATCACCCTGTATCGCCTGACCGGGGATCCACGAGAGAACAACCTCGAGGAGCGACGCATCGCGATCGAGTCGATCCCCGTTCCCGCGAAGGCCCTGCACGACGGGCGATTCGAGGTGAGCTCCGAAACGGGCGGTCTCGAGAATGGTCTGCCGCCGGGATCCGTCTACCTGTACGTGTTCGAAACAAACTGAACTGGCTGCGAAGGGGTGACGCGTCCGCACGAGCGCGGATCCCGGTCTGCGTCGGGTCGTACGGCTTGCTGTCGCCCGGCCTGGCGAGTAGCCTTCGAATGGCGGCATCGCGCGGGACCTGTCCCGCCCCGCCGCTCGACGATCCCATGCTGCGCCTGTTCCCGACTACGCTTCTCGCCACCCTTCTCTTCGTCTCCTGCGGAGGTGAGGACAGCGGCGGCATCGATCCCTCGCTGATCTACACCCTTGAGCGAGGCGACCTCCGGGTCACGGTGCGCGAGCGCGGCGAGGTCAAGGCCGCCGAGAACACCAAGATCTCCTCGGAGCTGGAAGGGCGCGCGACGCTGATCTACCTGATCCCCGAGGGCACGGTCGTCACCGAGGGGGAGAAGGTCGCGGAGCTCGACGTGAGCGAGATCGAGGAGCGGCGCGCCTCGCAGGCGATCGGCGTCGCCAAGGCGGAGGCGATCCTCGAACAGACGCGCAAGAACGTCCAGATCTTCGAGAAGGAGCTCAAGGCCGCCGAGAAGACGGCGGAGACGCGCATGCAGATCGCGGAGATGCGGCTGGAGAAGTTCCTCGGCCAGGGGGTCGAGGCGACGGAAGGCCCCGATGGGCTCGTGCCGCGCTCGACCTCGGGGACCAACGGCGAGATGGTGGCCCGGCTGCGGGAGCTGATCGAGGGCGAGATCGAGGACCAGGCACAGGAGGAGCGCTACGACCAGCTCGTCGAGCGCGTCCTCGCGATCCTGGATACTCCGGCCAGCCTCCAGCTCGAGATGGGCGAGATGGCCAACCAGATCCTGCAGGGGATCGACGCGGTCGGGCTGGCCAACGTCGACCTCAAGCTGGCCACGGATACGCTCTACCACAGCAGGCTCCTGGAGGAGAAAGGCTTCATCACCTCCACCGAGCTGAAGCGGGACGAGATCGCCCACACCCGTGGGCTCTCCAAGAAGACGGTCGCCTGGAACAACCTCGAGCTGCTGATCAACTACACGCTGCCGGAGGACCTGATCAGTCTCCAGCTCGAGGTCGAGAACGCGAGGCTCGGCGTGGAGAGCGTCCGGGCTTCGAACGAGGCGCGCCGCGTTCGCGAGCAGGCGGACCTCCGCGGCATCGAGTCGGAGTACGCGCTCGCCCGCGAGCGGCTGGAGAATCTCGACGAGCAGGTCGCCCACGGCGTGTTGCTCGCGCCGGGGCCGGGCCTCGTCGTCTACGGTCGCTACGACTGGGACGAGCCGGTGTACGAGGGGATGTCCGTCCGCGAGCGCCAGGAGGTGATCATCCTCCCGAACATCTCGCGCATGCAGGTCGAGCTCAAGATCCCCGAGGCGCAGATCGGCAAGCTCGCCGCGGGACAGCCGGCGGCGGTCTCGGTCGACGCCTTCCCCGATCGGGAGTTCAGCGGCGAGGTGAGCGCAGTCTCCTCCCTGCCCGATCCTTCACCCCGTCGTCGCGAGGTCAAGGTGTACGAGATCTTCGTCGCGATGGCCGGCGACAACAGCGACGGAAAGCTGCGTCCGGGGATGAACTGCGTGGTGACGATCGAGGTCGGGACGCTCGAGCAGATCCTGTACGTCCCCGTTCCGGCGCTCGAACGCCGGAAGGGGGATCACTTCGTCTGGAGGATGACCCCCGACGGTCCCGCCGCCGTGCAAGTCGAGCTCGGCGGCAACAACCTCACGCACGTCGAGATCGTGTCGGGACTCGCCGAGGGGGACCGGATCTCCCTGGTGCGGCCGGCGGGAGCCGAGCTGCCCGGCGAGAAGGAAGAGAAGGCCGAGGCGATCGAACCAGCGACGCTTTCCGGGGAATCCTGATGAGCCCGGGATTCGTGTTCGGACCGGGCCGCAAGGGACACTGGACGTTCCGGACGGTCCGCCTCGGCGTCAGCAGCTTGATGCTGCACAAGCTCCGCTCGTTCTTGACCATGCTCGGCATGCTCTTCGGCGTCGCGTCGGTGATCTCGATGCTGGCGGTCGGCGAGGGCGCGAGCCACGAGGCGCTCGAGCGGATCAAGGCGATGGGGCCGACGAACCTGATGGTCCGCAGCCAGAAGCCGCCGGAGACCGAGGAATCGACCACCGGCGTCCGCTGGCAGACCTTCGCGTACGGCCTGAAGTACGTCGACGCCGAGCGGATCGAGGCGATGTTCCCCGACGCGAAAGACGTCGTCTCGGTGCGCGAGACGAAGCAGAGCCTGCGCAACGGCGCCCGCTGGTCGAGCAGCGTCGTCGTCGGCACCGAGCCGGAGTACCTCTCGGTGATGAACCTCGAGGTGATCGAGGGACGCTGGTTCTCTGCACTCGACGTCGATCGCGTCGAGAACTGCGCGGTGCTGGGTTCGGCGGCGGCGGACGCGCTCTTTCCGCTCGAGAACCCTCTCGGCGTCAATCTCCAGGCGGGCTCCACCGAGTTCACCGTGATCGGTGTCCTGCGCGAGCTGGGGCGCGAGGCGAGCCCGGGAGGCACCCCGCTCGACCAGTGCATCTTCGTCCCGATCACCACCTCGCGCGCGCGCTACGGCGATACGATCCGGCGGATGACGATGGGCTCCTACGAGCGCACGCGCGTCGAGCTCGCCGAGGTCAAGCTGCGGCTGCGCACCACCGAGGAGGTCATCCCCGCCTCGCAGCTCCTGGCCCGGATCCTGGAGCTGGGCGAGCGCCCGCAGGACGACGTGAAGATGATCGTCCCGCTGGAGCTCCTGCGCCAGGAGGAGGAGACGGCGAAGATCTTCAACATCGTGCTCGGCTCGATCGCGTTCATCTCCTTGCTGGTCGGGGGCATCGGGATCATGAACGTGATGCTGGCCACGGTCACCGAGCGCACCCGCGAGATCGGTATTCGCCGCGCGCTCGGCGCGAAGAAGAAGCACATCGTCCGCCAGTTCCTGGTCGAGACCTTCGTGTTGAGCTGCGGCGGCGGCCTGCTCGGCGTCGCTTTCGGTTTCCTCATCCCCCACCTGGTCACGGTGCTCAGCGCGCAGCTGACCATCATCCGCGTGGAGCACGTGGTGATGGCGATCGGCATCTCCGCCGGCGTGGGCATCATCTTCGGCCTCTATCCGGCGTGGCGCGCCGCGAACATGGATCCGGTCGAGGCGCTCAGGCACGAGTGAGCGCACGACGCTTCGCGGTCAGTAGACCTCCACTTCCCAGACCCGCGAAATGCCCTGCTGGGTCGCGGTGACGAGGAGGCGGATGCGATCGGTGGTGATCGGCTCGAAGCGGCAGCTCCAGTCCACCTCGGTGTTGTCCTCGGCCCGGGTGCCGGGGACTTCGCGCCAGCCGGTGCCGTCGTGGAGCTGGAGGGCGAACGAGCGCAAGGGATCGGTCACGCCGTTCCAGCCCTGGCCGTAGCCGGAGACGACACGCGCCGCGGAGATCGTCCGCGGTTCCTTCCACGTGAGCTCGACCCAGTCGGGCAACCCCGGCGCGCTGAGCCAGCGGCCGGCGTTGTCCTCGAGGTCCAGCCGGCCGTCGTTCACGAGATTCCCGCGATGCGAATCGGCGTCGCGGCAGCTCGAGACCCGGACGGTCGCCATCCGCGCCAGGTTCGGCGGCGCATCGTCGAGCCAATCGGGCGGATTCAGCCAGGTGGAAGGAAGCGGCTCGAGGGTTCCCACGCCCACCTTCATCAGGGCCTTCAGCTCGCCGAGGTGCGCCCCGTACACCTCGCGGGGGTCGATGTCGTGCTTCGAGCAGATCGACGCCGCCATGCCGACGATCTCGCCCATGCAGCCGCCGGTCCTCATCACCCGGACGGTGCCGAGCGCTTCGTGGGTGACGCTGATGTCCCGCCCGGCCATGAAGAGGTTCGGGACGTTGCGCGAGTAGAGGCAGCGGTACGGCACCCAGTACGGCGCCTGGTAGTGGTCGTAGTGCGCCACCGAGATGAACGCGTCCCCTTCGAAGCCGGCCTCGTAGCGCGGATCGGGCAGGTGCAGGTCGATCGCCCAGCCGGTCGGAACGCAGCCATCGGAATACTCGACACCGTTCAGCACGTCCTCCCGGGTCAGCACGACGTCTCCGAGCAGGCGGCGCGACTCACGCTTGCCGGAAACGAACGCGGCCCAGTTCAGCGCGTGGTTCGGATAGCACTCATCGACGTTCTTCAACGTATCCCACGCGCCGTACATCGCGCGCAGGTTCCAGTCGCGAATGTACTCGCTCTTCTCGAAGGGATCGTGATCGAAGCCGCTCTCCCAGTACCAGCCGCCCAGTGCCTCGACACCGCGTCGGTCCGCCTTCACCCCAGGGAACTCCACCGCCCGGCCGGGAAAGGGTTTGTCACTCAGATCGAGCGCCCACGGGCAGCGCGGGAACGGCGACGCCTCACCGGTGTCTGCCACACTCCACAGGTTGCAGCGCCCCATGTGCCCCCGCTCGGTCTGTTCGTAGTCCGCCCCGGCGAGGAAGCCGATGCAACCGTCTCCAGTGGAGTCGACGAACCAGCGGCCGCCGAAGCGCTTGCGCTGACCGGTGATCGCGTGCTGCGCGATCACGGCGACGATCCGCCCCTCCCCCATCTCGACCGCGTTCGCCCGGTGCTGGAGAAAGAGCGAGAGCGTCGGTTCCGCCTCGACGAGCTCCCGCTTCCGCTCGTCCTCGTAGATCTCGGCGGTGTTCCGCGGCCCGTAGTGGATGCGCCGCGATTGCTCGAGCTCGTGCACTATGTCCCCCACGCGCGGCCACGGCGCCACGTTGCGCGCCCCGTTCAACCAGACGCGAACCTCCGAGCTGTTGTTTCCGCCGAGGACCGGACGATCCTGGATCAACGCGACTGAGAGCCCCAGCCGCGCCGCAGCCAGGGAAGCGCAGATCCCGGCGATGCCGCCGCCAGTGACGACGAGATCGTAGCTGCCGGCGTCGACCGGCTCCTCGCTGAAGCCGAGCAGCTCGGCGCGCAAGGCGCGGAGGCTCGGTGAATCCTCGGGAGGCCGAAAGGTCTGATCGCGGGAGAGGAGAATCGCGTCTACCCGCCCCTCGAACCCGGTCAGGTCGTGCAGCGAGAGCCGCACCGTCTCCCCGTCGATCGCGACGGAGCCTCCGTCCTGCCAGTGCCACGCCGCGCCCTCCGTGCCAAACGTCGTCGGGAGCGGTCGATCGTTCACGAAGAGCTGGAATCGACCCGGCGCCCCCGGGGCGTTCCAGGTGGCGACCCAGTCCCGCGTCCGCACCCAGACCCGGTAGCTCCCCACGCCGGGCACGCGAATCGTCGTGCTGGCGTCTTCCACCGGCACGCCCAGACCGTGGGCGAGGAGGAACGGCGAGCCCATCTGGTCCATGAACTGGCTATCGACGACCCAGCCGCCGAGGTCGTCGAAATCTTCCGCCTCGACGAGGAGGGTGTCCTCCACCCGGTCGGCGAGAGGGAGCGTGAGAAGCAGCGGGAGGAGAGCGGCGTGCACGGCTGGACCTAGCTCTTCACCAGCAGGATCTCCTCCTGCGGCTTCGACAGGAACCGTGCGCCGTCGGCCTCGACCACGACCACCTCTTCCATCGTCGCCACCCCGTACCCCGGCACGTTGACGCTCGGCTCGAGGGTGAAGCACTGTCCCTCCTCCACCACGGCGTGCGCGCGTTCGCCGTAGCGTTCCCACTCGGGGCACAGGAGCCCCGCCCCGTCGTGCGCCAGGCGGCCGATCTGGTGGCCCAGGGCGTGCGCGTAGTCGTCGAAGCCCAGTGAACGGATGTAGTCACGAGCGATCGCGTCGACGTCCTTGCCGATCACGCCGGGACGGAGGTAGTCGGCGGCGCGCTGGATCGCGTCACGCTCGGTGGCGAAGGCCTTGAGCACCAGCTCCGGAGGTTCCTCCTCACCGGGGCGCAGGCAATACCAGGTGCGCTGCAGGTCGGAGCAGTACTCCTCCCAGCGCATGCCGAAATCGACGCTCATCAGGTGTCCCGGCTCCATCACCCGATCCGAGGGACCATTGTGGCCGCGAACCGCATCCGGACCGGTGAACACCGCCGGACACATCTCCTCATCCCAGGAGCACGGCAAGCCCTTGCCCACGCGGATCTCGGTCATGATGTCGGCGATGTCCCGCTCGCTCTGCCCGACGCGAAGGCGCGCGTGCAGCTGTTCGAAGAGATCGACCGTCTCCTCGCAGGCGCGGGTGATGCGCTCCACCTCGGCACCGATCTTCCGGCCGCGCAAGCGAGAGATGACCGGCTCGGCGGAGATCAGCCGCTCCTCGAAGGGCGTACCCGTCAGGATCCTCTTCAGCAGGAGGTACTGGCCGTGAGTCAGGCCGTCCGACATCTCGTCCTCGAGCGAGTAGTCGATCGAGATGCTCCGCGGAGCGAAGCGATGCAGCTGCTCGACCAGCGGAGCGGTGATGCCCTCGACGTACCCGATGATCTCGTCGTAGTGCCCCATCGTCTCGTGGGGTCCGGAGTCGAGTGAGCCCATGATGGCGACCCGCTCGCCGGTCCTCGAGATCAGAAAGGCCGCGTTCCACACCACGTCACCGCCGACGACGAGGTCGATGCACGGGTCGTGGACCGCCGATGACTCGCGGGTGAAGATCATCCACAGGTCGATGTCCAGCTCGTTCAGGATCGCTTCCGCTTGCTCCAGCTTGGCCCGAATCATGATTCCTCCTCTGGTTCGATGAGGAGTGTACAAAAGGGTGGGGCCCGAGGCGTGAAGCCTCGGGCCCCACCCGTCTCGCGGGAGCTCTGGCGAGCGCGACTACGGCAAGATGGTCACGCTCAGCCCGTCGGAGAAGTTGAAGCCCGAGCCACCCGCGGCGGTGTCGCGGTACCAGTGCTGGAAGTTCCAGGTCGAGCCCGCGGTGATCGCAGCAGCTTCCGGCTGGGTGAAATCGACCCAGCGGGTGGCGTTCCCCGATCCGTCGTTCGTGGCCGCAGGGCTCAGGCGCGTGACTCCGCCGCCGACACAGCGCCAGCCGTTGCCGAACGGCACCTCGATCTGGTTCGGCCCGTAGTAGAAGAGCCCGAACTCGTTCGGCACTCCGCCGCTGGTGTTCAGGGTGAAGCTGTTGGAGGAGTAGCTGGTGCTGCCGCTGAAGGTGATCAGCTCTCCCGGACCGGCGGAGTTTGGGCTGGTCTGGCAATAGTTGGGAGAATCACCCCAACTCATGATCTCCTGCGCGGCCTGGTGCAGGTTCAGTCGGCCGTTGCTCACGGTGATGCCGTTCAGGCTCGGAATCACGTCGACGCTCTGCAGCAGGATCTCCTTGAGGGTCAGCGCCGCCTGGTCGGGCGCCGTGGCGAAGTGGGCGCGGAACGCCTGGCTCGACAGCGAGTGCAGGAACGCGATCGCGCCGGTGACGTGCGGGGTCGCCATCGAGGTCCCCGAGTAGCTGGAGTAGGTGTTGTTCGGCACGGTGCTCAGGACCGACGAACCCGGCGCGCCGAGGTCGATGTGGGTGGAACCGTAGCCGGCGTAGGCCTTGTTGTCGTAGCGATCGGTGTTGGTCACCGCGACCATCCAGGGACTGCTGCAGCCGGTGGGCACGTCGCCGATGATATCTACGTTCTGGTTGGAGTTGATCGTCGCCGCGGCGTTGAGGATTCCCGAGGCCCCCATCGCGTTGTAGGCGTCGTTCCACGGCTGGTAGGTGGCGCTGTTGCAGTTGGCGTAGTCGATGCCGAAGCTGGAGTTGATCGCCACCACGTTCGCGCCGGAGGTACCGCCGCTCTGCACATAGAGGTCGCGCATGACGAGCGCGTAGTTGTAGGCGGCCAGCACCGTCGAGGTGGACCCGCTGGCGCCCGCGATGTGCATGAGCTCGCAGTCCCAGTTGACGCCGGCAACGCCGGTGTTGTTGTTCCCGCGTGCACCGGCGATCCCGGCCACGTGCGTGCCGTGGGAGTCGGAGGGAATGCTCCCGTTGTTATTGTAGGCGTTCCAGCCGTAGCGGTCGTCGACGTAGCCATTGCCGTCGTCATCGACACCGTTCGTGCCGTTGACCTCCGCGTCATTCTGCCAGCGGTTGGCGACCAGGTCGGGGTGGTTGTGCTGGGCGCCGCCGTCGACGATGGCGATGACGAAGTCACGGCTGCCCGTGCCCAGGTCCCACGCCTCCGGCGCATCGATGTCGGCGTCGACGGTGCCGCCGCTCTGGCCGGTGTTGTGCATCCCCCACTGCTGGGAGAAGTAGCTGTCGTTCGACGTGCCGCGCTGCTCGACCGGCATGTCGGGGGCGGCGTAGCGGATCTGCGGCAGCGACTCGAGGTGCTCGATCGCCTGCGAGACGTCCATCTCCTCGGCGATCAGGAGCAGGTAGAGATCGATCCTGGGCATCAGCGCCCGATCGACCACGAAGGGCTGCCCCTCGAGCTGGGCGGCGGCTTCGGTCAAGGTGGTGGGATCGTCGAAGCGAACGATCACCTGCCCCTCGGCCGGGGTGGGCGCGACGCGATCCCGAGTCGTGGGAGACTGGTCGAGGGTTCCGGAACCTGCGGCGAGGCCGAGGCCGGGGAGTAGAAGCAGCGATGTGAAGAGAGACATATCTGGGGAGCTCTGGCTGGGGGAATACCGAACGGGAGGAACAGAACCCTCCCGTGTGGAGAGACCGACACCCGAAACCTAGCACAACTTCAGCCGACCTGGAGATGCGATGTGCCAGTGGAGATCCGGATCGAAACAGGACCTGCCGCTCGCGAAATCCCGATGAGCGGTGCCGCTCGTTTTTTGCCTTTTATCCGTCGGAATCGCCCCCTCGAGGAGGACTCCATCGGTCGGACGAGCGCTTCTGATCACCCCCGGTGGAGGTGCACGTCGAGCTGCGGGAAGGCGATCTCGATCCCGTCCGCGGCGAAGGCCTTGTACACGCCGCACAGGAGCTGGTCCATGGCGCGACCGCGCAGCACCGGCTCGGCGATCCAGCAGAGGAGCTCGAAGTCCAGCGCGGAGTCGCCGAAGCGACGGAAGCGCACGCGTGCTTCAGGGTCGGAACAGACGTACTCCATCTCCGAAGCTACGCGCAAGAGCGTCTCGCGGACCTGGTCGATGTCCGAGCCGTACGCCACGCCGACCTTCACGCGCAGACGGCGCTTGGGGAACCGCCCCCCCGACTCGTTCAGGATCTTCGCCGCACCCATGGCAGCGTTCGGGATCGTCACCTCGATGTCGTCTCTGGTCAAAAGTCGCGTCGAGCGAATGCCGATGTGCACCACCTCGCCGCGCTCGCCGCTGTCGAGCACGATGAAGTCACCCTGGCGATACGGTGCGTCGGCCAGGATGAATACGCCCGCGAACAGGTTGGAGAGGGTGTCCTTGGCCGCGAAGCCGATGGCGATGCCGGCGATCCCCGCCGAGGCGATGAAGGCCGAGACGTCCTGCCCCCACACCTGAATCAGGAGGTAGAGGCAGAGTCCGACGATCAGCACCTTGCCGAGGTTCTCGAAGAGTGGCAACGTCGTCGGCTCGATCACCTGGAAGCGCTCGGTGTCCTTGCTGAGCATCTTCAGGATGAGCTTGCTCAGACGCAGGGCAAAGACGGTCCAGACCACCAGGATGATCGTGCCGAGCAGGCTCCTGATCATCCCCTCCCAGTTGCTGCTCGCTTCCGACGAGCCCGGCTCAGGCGCGTCGAGCCCGAGCTGCTTGGTCGCCAGGTACAGTCCGCCGAGCACGACGGTGACCAGGATCGGGCGATTCAATATCGTGAGGAAGCGATCATCGGTCGTCGTCACGGTGCGACGCGTCAACGTCCGCAGGACACCGTTGACGATCCAGTTGAGCACGAACGCGGCCATGAACGCGGCGACGATGATGAGCCCCGCTTGCAGCCAGGGGTTCTCGGTGATCGAGTCGAGCAGTGCTTGCAGTTGCTTCATCGCGGGGCTGGCGAGGGGGCGACGGTTGAGGCGGAGGTTCGCCAAGATAGGGCAACGACCCGAGCGAAGAAAGCTCCCGCCACCGGTGGCTGCGCTGCGATGGCTGGCGGGGCCCCCCTCAATAGGGGACGGCGCGAACTTCCAGCGAGCGCAGCACGTAGTCCCCCGCGACCGTGCCCGGGCGGAGCAGGAGCCGGCCGGCCAGGCGCGAGGAGAGGAGCTCGATGAAGACGACGTTCCGCCCGCTCCGTAGCGGCTTCATGATCGTGCGGTGCTGGTCGTAGGCCGGGTCCGCCCTGGTCAGGTACGCCAGGATCAGCTCCGTATCCGCCGGGCTCTCCAGCTCGAGCCGGAGGACGATGTTCTCGCCCTCGGGGAACTCGAACTCCGGCAAGAGGACCTTCGAACGCGCCCCCCGGCTCTCGATCGCAATCGAGTCGCCGGCCTCGCTCCCTCCGACCCGGATCCGGGCGACATCCTGGACCAGCAGGGGAGGCTTGTTCCTCGCGGTATCGAGGGACAGGAGCACCTGCTCCGAGGCCTGGAACTTCTCGCGCACGACCTGGAGCTCCTCCTCGCCCACCGGCTGCGGGGGCAGGAAGACGAGCGCGCGTTCGGAGACCAGCATCACGACGAGATCGGGAGCCACCTTCGCGATCCGCTCGGTGTCGAAGTAGTGGTAGGTCCAGCAGAACTGGGACTCGGAGAAGCACTCCGCGAGGAACCTCCGGATCTGCTGCCCGTTCGAGTCGTGGAAGAGCACTGCGGTCGGCAGGCTCTCGTCATCCACCCGGTAGATGACGGTCTGGTAGGGTGACTTCCTGTTCGAGATGATCTTCGCCTCGAGCGCTCGACCGTGGGGCACGAGCCCGAACTCCCTCGTCGGCAGCAGATCCTCCATGTAGAGGCGCTCCCCCCAGAGGTCCCAGGTGTCCAGCGGCTTCTCGACCAGGACGAACTGGTCCCTCTCCCACGGCTCGATCCCGGGGTGGCGCTCGGCCATTCTGGTCGCGAGGGCGTGGTAAGCCGCCCACGCACCGCGGTCGGTCCAGTGCGTCCCCAGGCGCCGGAAGACGGTATCGTCCCGCGAGCCGTCCCGCTCCTTCTCCCGGCGGATCGACTCGGTGAGGTCGATGAGCTCGATATCGGAGTGCTGCCCGAGATGGTCCACCAGCTGATCGAGCCGGGTCCGCCCGCGTTCCATGCCGGCGGGCATGAACTCCGGATACAGCTGTTCCTTGCTCGGAATCAAGACGCACAGGAACTCCGCCCCGTGTTCCTCGCACCAATCGCGGCGGCTCTCGAGCATCCGCTGCCAGCCGGCGAGGTCCTGGTCGGTGTAGGGAATCGCTCCCCGGAAGGCCTCGGGCGAGTGATCGGTCGCCGCAAAGACCCAGTCGTCCTGTCCCAGCAGGACCGTGTCGGTCGGCGAGACTCCGAAGACGAACCACTTGAGGACGTTGTGCGCCCGGATGTACCAGTCGCGCAATCCAAAGCTATCGGCGTGATACGACTCGTAGCGCTCCGGGAATCGAATCAGCACGTTGCGGTCGAATCTCAGCGGCGGCCGCCGCGCGGGAGTCCGAAACTCGCCCGCAGCGCCTTGTTCGGAGTGCGAGCGAGTGAGCCAACCACCGACGAGCGGTGCACCGATCGCGGCGCAGAACAGCACGATCGTCGCCAGGTCGAAGACCCGGCGCGGACGCGGCTCGGCACGGGCTTGCTCGTACATCAGAAGCGGAAGTAGATGAACGGGTTGTACGTTCCGGCGGAGAGCTCCATCGCCGACAGCAGGAAGATCGCCGCGAGGGCGAGGTGGCCGGTGAGTTCCAGCACGAGCCGGAGCCGCAGGCGGGCTCCGGACTCGGCCCAGCACTCGACCCGCGCGACGAGCCGCGGCAGCCACGGCATCGATCCGATGACCCCGGCGACGAGCGCCCACACGGTGACCGGGTCGAGGTAGAGGCCAACCTCGTACGCCCCGGCGGGCGCGCCGAAGCCGCTCATCGCCTTCAGGTAGGTCACCGCGTAGCCCATATCCGGCGAGCGGAAGATGACCCATCCCACCGCCACGAGCAGGAGGAGGTAGACGTGCCTCATGAAGTCAGGGCGCCGGTCCATGAACGATCGGAGCCCGATGCGCTCGAAAACCAGGAACGCTCCCATGAAGAGTCCCCACACGACGTAGCTCCAGCTCGCTCCGTGCCACAACCCGCAGAGGAAGAATACCGTCACCAGGTTGAAGAGGGTCCGCACCGCTCCGTGGCGGTTGCCCCCCATCGGAATGTAGAGGTAGTCGCGGAACCAGCTGGAGAGCGAGATGTGCCAGCGGCGCCAGAAGTCGGTGAGCGACTTCGCGGCGTACGGGAACGAAAAGTTCTCGAGGAAGCGGAATCCGAACATGCGCCCCAACCCGATGGCCATGTCGGAGTACCCCGAGAAGTCGAAGTAGGCCTGAACCATGAAGCAGATCGCTCCCAGCCACGCGACTCCGGTGGGGACCTCATCGGCGGGGATGGCGAAGATCGCGTCCGCCGCCACCGCCGCAACGTTCGCCACCAGCATCTTCTTCCCGAGTCCGATGATGAAGCGCCGGGCCCCGTACGCGAAGCCTGGCCGGGTGATGACCCGGTTGCGAATTTGCAGGGCGATGTCGCGGTAGCGGACGATCGGCCCGGCGATCAGCTGTGGGAAGAGCGCGATGTAGACGGCGAAGTCGATCGGGTTCTTCTGGACTCCCCCCTGCCCCCGATAGACGTCGATCACGTACGACATCGACTGGAAGGTGAAGAAGGAGATCCCGAGCGGCAGCCGGATCCCCCCCCCGGGGCTCGTGAAGGTCTCCCGCAGGAAATCGTCTCCGGAGAAGTAGGCGGCCAGCGGCCACATCGGCTGATCGCTCCACCCGAAGAAGACCAGCACCGCGCTGAGGCTGTCCCAGAGCCAGCCCGCGTACTTGAAGAGCACCAGGAGCCCGAGGTTGAAGGCGATCGCCACGCCGACCGCGAGCTTCTTCCTCGTCTCCTCGTGCGATCCCGCGATCCACAGCCCGAAGACGTAGTTCCCGGCGATGGAAGTGAGCATCAACCCGACGAGCAGCTTCTCCCCCCACGCGTAGAAGAAGAGGCTGGCGACGAGCAGGATCAGATTCCGGAACCACTTCCCGAGCAGGAAGTAGAGCGCGAGCACGATCGGCAGGAACAGGAACAGGAAGACGGTGGAGCTGAACAGCATCGGTCGCGCTCTCCAGCTCAGGCCCGCCCACTGGGGGCGGTCTCGTCTCGTCCATCCCGCATTGGCGCATTCTAGCGACCAGGCGAGGTTCCGGCGAGAAAGTGCACCGGGGCGAGCGGTCGGTCACCCCGCCCGCCCCGGCCCTGGTCGGTCACGGCGCGAACTGCACCTCGACGACGTTGGTGAGATTCGCCCCGTTGCCGCAAGGCACCGTCGCGTCGCAGAAGCAGTGCGCCGTCGCGAACTCCCGCTCGCGAAAGACGGAGACCCTTCCCGAGTCCTCGGCCACGCCGGCATCGGATGGAGCCTGGACCAGCTCCCAGCCCTCCGCGACCAGCACGCTGGCGCCGAAGCCGTCCCCGGGCTGGGGCTCGCTCGCCTCCAGCCGTCCGAGGCGCTCCCAGCCCTGCGGGCCGAAGCGGTACCGGTGCACCGCGCCGGCATCGATCGGCGGAAGACCCTCCGCGAGGGCCTCACCGATCAGCGCGCGACCGCGATCGATGTCGACCGCGGCCCCGAACGCGGCCTGGTACTCCGGAGCGGGGGAGACGAGCTTGTCGATCTGCGTCCAGCCGCCCCCCGAGTTCTGGAAGGCGTACACCGCACCTGCCTCGGTCAGCCAGCCAGACCCGTGACCGGCGGACCCGATCAGGATCAGATCCCCATCGACCGCGACGTCGGCACCGAAGTTGTCGTTGATGACGCCGTCGGGAGGATAGAGGAACGCCGTCTGCGCCCAGCCCGCGGGGCCTCGCTCGTACACGAACGCAGCGCCCGCCTGTCCGACCGGACTCTGCGCGATGATCGACCCGACGACGATCACGTCCCCATCGAGATCCAGGTCACTGCCGAAGGTGTTCCCGGTAAATACCGAACCGGGATCCAGGACGGCGCTCTCGACCCAGCTGCCACCCTGGTACTCGAAGACGTGCGCCCGATCCGGATAGCTGGAGGCGAGGAGCACATCCCCGTCGAGGACGACTCTGCCCAGGGGCCCCTGGCTTCCCGTGAAGGAGTCGACCTCGGTCCACCACCCACCCCCGGGCTTCTCGAAGACGTAGACGTAACCGTTCGCGCTGGTCACCGCCCTTCCGCCGGACAGGTCGCATCCGTAGACATCTCCCCCGCTGGACGGCAGCAGTTTCCCGACCTCCAGCCAGCCGGTGGGTCCGTTCTCGAAGACGTAGACGGAGGCGACGGCCCCCTGTCCGGGCGCCGACACCAGCAAGGTGTCCCCCTCGAGCGCCATCTCGTGCCCGAAGGCGGCGAACGGCCAGCCATCGCTGGCGATGAGACTCTGCGTCTCGCACTGTCCACGAAGTTCGGACGACAGGGTTGCGAGAGCGAACGCTGCGAGCGTCAGATCGACTCTCTTCATCGAGCTTTTCCTCCCAGGTCTGGTGCCGCCAGGGAAGGCGCTGACAGAATACCATAGCCTCGCCAGATCGCCCGGTTTCTCCGACCTCGGCCGCTCGCAACTCGCCCGGCCGACTCCCTATACTCCCGCCGTGCGTCTCTCCCTCTCCCGCCTCCTCGGCCCCGTCCTGCTCCTCATCGCCTGCGCCGCCCCCGGGCCGGGACTCGAGGAGCCACTCTCGCTTCCGACCGGAGTGCTCGTCGATTCCCACCGGTACGTCGGCACCGGCCTCGGCGGTCCGCTTCCCTCGAGCATCGAGATCGGCGAGGACCTGGTGAGGGTCGTCTTCCGCTGCTATTACCTCGAGCGGGAGCCGGAGCTCGAGCTCGAGCTGCTGGTGCGCAATTCCCGATTCCTCGCGGATCAGCGGGCAGCGGCTCCCCTGCAGGTGACCTCGCTGCTGGCGCTCCGGACCTACATCGGACAGGGGGCCGAGGCGGCGGAGCTCGAGCGCCGGATCCGGGCGTACGAGGCCGGGCGGTTCGGTCTGGTCCACGAGGCGGCGCTCATCCTGCCCGCCGGAGCGACCGCGGTCTGCGAGGGTCGGGGCAGCGACGTGCTCATGGAACCGCCCGCGTCCTGGAACCCCGATCCGGAGGTGCAGGTCTTCGATCGAGAGGCGTCCCTGCACGTCTCCCGAAGACCGGGAGCGGAGGAGCTCGAGCTGCTGCTGGTCTTCGAGGGACCGATGCCGATCCACGACTACGACCCCGATGAGGAAGAGACGCAACCGGCGGAGGCTCGTCCCGTCTCGATCAACGAGCGGATGGCGAAGGTGAAACCGCCGGTCAGCCAGATCGCCGGCCAGGAATCCCTCATGCCGGAGATCTCGCTGAAGTGCGACGGCGAACCGGTTGTTCTGGTGTCGGTCGCGCCCTTCGATCGCCGGGGCCCGCACACCTACGTGGTCTTCGTCGAGGCACATCCGGTGGAGGGGCCGCTGGCCGAAGAGGAGACCGTGGCGCTCCGGACCGAGCTCGAGGCGACCGCGCTCCTGGTGGAGAGCCGCGCAGCCCCGGCGGATATCCTGCTGACCCGCAACCGCCTCCTGTGGAAGAAGTTCCTCTCCGTCCATGCCGACCGGGCAGGGCGCCGGGCCCTGGTTCTGCTCTCCGACCGGGTCGGTGCCCGGCTGACCGGGGATTTCATCCTGGTCGCCGAGGAGTCGATGCTCGCCGGCTACATCGCCCATCTTCGAGAGCACGAGAGCGAGCTGCCCGAGCCCACCAGCGAGAACGCCGCCTGGGCCCTGGAGAAGAACCTCTGCGCGCTGCTGGCGGAGCGGATGGGACGCGAGGACCTCCCCCACGAGATCGCGGCGATCCTGGTTCGCCGCCTGGGCGAGGTCGGTCGCTCCCCGGCGACGATCGAGGAGCTGCTCTCCACCAGCTCGTCCCTCGCAGGTTTCATCGAGCAGGTCCGGAAGATGAACGAGATCTTCCTCGAGGACTCCGACCCTTCCGCACGCGTTCGGGCCTTCGACTGGCTGGCGGCCCACGGTGGAGTCCCCTCCGGCTACGACCCGCTGGCGCCCCTGAAGGAGCGCCGCGGAGCCCTGGAGCGCCTGGAGCAGGCCGCCGCGACGGAAGGGGGTGAGGAGTGAACGACGCTGCCCCGCAGAAGCGCTCATTCCTGAAGCGCTGGAGCCGGCGCGCCTTCAAGGGCGCGATCCTCCTGGTCGTGCTGCTCGTCGTCCTCAGGATGTCGCTCCCCTTTGTCCTGCCCGTCGCGCTCGACAAGATCGCCGGGCACTTCGGACTCCACGCCGAGTACGAGGCGCTGAAGCTGCGGGCCAGCGACGGTAGCTTCGAGCTGTGGGGGCTGCGCATCGGTCCACGCGGCGAGGGAGAGACTCTCCCGCTGCCCTTCCTCACCGTCGACTACGCGGCGGCGGACCTCGAGCTCCGCTCGGTCCTCTCCGGTCGGCCGCGAGTGCGGCGCGCCTCCGCCGACGGCGTCAGGCTCTTCCTCGACCGGAAGCCCTCGGGAGAGTGGGCGCTGCTCGAGACCCTCGCTCCCTTGCTGGAAGGATCGGAGGAGAGTGAGCCCGAGCCGGAGGAGGAATTGGAAGGGGGCATTCCGCTGTCGCTGCCCTTCGAGCTCGGCGCGCTGCGCGTGAACGACGCTGCAGTGGTGCTCGACGACCGTTTTCTCTCTCCACGCCTGACCTGCACGCTGTCCGGTGACCTCAGCGTCACCGATCTCGGTTCCCCGGAGGGCCCTGCACGGATCGAGGCCCACGGCCGTGGCGCGGGGCTGTTCGACGAGGCGATCTTCGAGGGAGATGCAACGATCGGGGACGCCGGGATCAGCGCCGTCTTCGGCTTCGAGCTGAACGGCCTGCGGCCGAAGTTCCTCACCGAGTACCTCGTCTCCCTGGGGATCGAGCCGATCGCCGAGGACCTCGAGGTGCGCGGGACCTGGCGGACGGAGGTCGCGCACACCGACGAGACCCGCGAGGCGATCGGCGCGGAGCTGCGCTTCGAAGAGCTCGCCTTCGAGGTCGACCTCCAGGAGCACTTCGCGGTCGACGGGGTCGTGATCGAGATCGGCAGCCTGTCGGGGGCGGGTTGCACGGTGTCACGGATCGAGGTCGACGGAGTGCGCGGCCAGGCGCAGCGCACGGAGGAGGGGCGGATTCGCGTGGCGGGCTTCGAGCTCGGCTCGCCCCCACCGTCGGCGACAGCGGAACCCGCGGCGACGGAGGAACCGGAGGTCGCCGAGACCGAAACGGAGCCGCGGACGCCTCCGACGCTGCCCTTCCCCTTGGAGCTCAGGGAGATCGAGGTCGGCGCGTGCTCGTTCCACTTCGACGACCGTGCGATGACCCCTCCGGTGGAGCTCGAGCTCACCCTCGAGGCGTCCCAGGTCCTGAACGTGATCCTCGATCCCGCGCGGCCCGACGAGCGGGCGACGTTCGGGGCCAAGCTGCACCTGCCCGGGATCGTCGAGACAGTCGCGTTCACCGCCGAGGCGGGCGCCTCCTGGCCGAAGTTCGACGTCGCGCTCCTGGCTCACGCGGAAGGGATCGCCCCCGAGCGGCTCACCCCCTACCTCGACGCGCTCGGTATCGAGTCGACCTGGGATTCGGGGCAGTTCATGGCCCAGCTGAGCGCCGAGGTCGAGCTCACCGAGGCCGGCCTGCGCGCCGAGGCCGCGGTGACCGACCTAGTTCTGTGGGACGAGGACGAGTCCTCGCCATTCCTCGGCATCCAGCGGATGAGCGCGCGCGGGATCGAGCTGGCGCCTGCCGAGGCCCGGTACGTCCTCGGCGAGCTGGAGCTCTCGGGCACGCGCTTCGACGCCAGCCGGGACGCGGACCGGGCCTTCCACGCGATGGGGCTGCGCATCGGCGGGAGGAGCGAACACGCGGCCGCCCCGCCCGAGTCGGAACCCGAGACCGCCTCTTCCGCCGAGGCTGCGCCCCCTCCCGACGTCGCCGGCACCGAACCCCCGACTCTCCCCCACCTCGAGATCACCTCGATCCACTGGCGCGACACGCAGGTCACCTTCCTCGACGAGGCGCTCGAGGAGCGTCCCGTCTTCGTCCTCGACGACCTCGAGGCGAGGATGCACACCTTGATCGTGGGCGGCGACGAGGCCGGCGGCCCGCGCCCTCCCGCCAGCTTCGAGCTCTCGGCCTCGATGGGCGAGCTCGCCTCGAGCATCGAGGTCGACGGTGAGCTCATCTCTCACCCCGGCCGCATCGACGTCGACGGCAAACTCCATTTCGAGGCGGCGGGGCTCACCTTCCGGGCGCTCTCGACCTACCTCGAGGCGGTGGTCTTCGAGCCGACGCTCGAGAATGGTCGCCTCACCTTCGACCTGGAGCTGGGTATCGAGCAGGGTGCGAACGGCTTCGAGGGAGGGCTCGCGCTGCACGATGTCGAGCTCGCGCAGGGCGACTCACCGCTCGCCACGCTAGGTCGGTTCGAGGTCCGCGAGCTGGCGTTCGATCCGCAGCGGATCCGGATCGGCGCGATCGAGATCTCCGAACCGTACCTCGCGGTGGAGCTGGACGACGAGGGAGCCTTGCGCACGTTCGGCGTGCGGGTCATGCCGCGCACTCCGCCCGAGGGTGGCGAGAAGCGGCTGCCACGCCTCCACGAGCTGGTCGACCTGCACGCGCTGGAAGAGGCCTTTCGGTCGATCGCCCTCGGGGAGGGTCCGCGCCTGGAGCTCACTTCCTTCCGCGTCGACGACCTGGAGCTCGCCTGGGCCGACGGCCGGGTGAATCCTCGGGTGGAGACGGAGCTCGGGCTGTCCTTCGAGCTGGACGACCTGCTGCTCGGCGCGGAAGAGGACGAGGCGACCTACGATGCCCGGCTCTCCGTCGCCGGCAGCGTCGAGGAGCTGCACGCGAGCGGACGGTTCCTCGCCGCGCCGCGACACTTCACCGCCGTGACCGCCATCGAGGGCCGGGGCCTGCGCGTCGGCCCGCTGAAGAGCTACCTGCCTCCGGGCCTCGAGAGCACGCTCGAGGACGGGCGGCTCCGGCTGAAGATCGAAGGGGAACTGATCGAGGAGGAGGACGGCGACTTCGTCTCGCACGTGGAGACGAGCGACTTCGACTACCGCGAGGCGGACGCGGAGCGGCCCTTCCTCGCCTTCACTCGAATCGCCGCGTCGACCCCGCGAATCGACGCGGAGAGCCACGATCTCCGGTTCGACAAGATCGAGTGCGTCGGCCTGCAGAGCGCGCTGCGCCGCGCATCCGCGACGCGCTGGGAGGCGATGGGGATCGCCATCGACACCGAAGTCCTGGCGAGCCAGGCGGCGGAGGCCGGCGCGGCGGTGGAGGCGAAGGAAGCTTCGGCCCCGGTCACGCCCGGACCCGCGGCGTCCCGGAGCACGATCCGACCGCCGCGCCTGCCGCGCATCGCGATCGAGGAGCTGGGCCTGGAGCTCTCGAGCCTGCACCTCGAGGACTCGACCCGGCCCGCCGCGGCGCCGGTCGACCTCGGGCTGTGGCTGCGCAGTGACGGTCCCCTGGTGCTGCTCGACGAGCACCCCGAGGAGCTGGAACCGATAGAGCTCTCGATCGGTGGAGCGGTGCGGCCCCTGATCGGCGAGTTCACCGTGGACGTGAACGTCGAACCGTTCGTTCCCGATCCCCGCCTTCGTCTGAACGGGAAGATGTCGGGGCTGCGCGGCGAGGCGCTGACCGAGCTGGCTCCTCGACTCGCCGAGCTGGTCGACGGCAGCGGGCTCGAGGACGGCGAGGCGACCGGTTCGCTCGACCTCACGCTGCACGCGAGACGGCACGGCGCCCTCGGCTTCGACTGGAGCACCGGCTTCGGACTCGAGGCGGACCTCGGGGAGTGCGTCCTGCGCGACGGCCCCGGAGGCGAAGAGCTGCTCGGCCTCGGCGGTCTCCTGGTCGACGTGCGCCGCGTGCGGCCCCGGACCGGCGCCGTGCACATCGCCGAGATCGACATCATCGAGCCGCGCGGAACGGCGACGCGGATCGAGGAGGGGATCCGGGTGGCCGGGTTGCTCGTCAAGACACCGAAAGCGGTGGAGGTCGAACCGGGCGAGGCGAAGCGCGCGGCGGAGCCCGCGCCGGTCGAGGCCGACCCACGAGAGGGGGCGCCGACCGAGGTCGCCGGCGAGCCGGAGCCGGTTCGCGACCTGCGCATCGATCGCTTCTACGTCTCCGGCCTCGACCTGAACCTCGGCGACGAGGTGGTCGAGCCTCCTCTGCTCGTCCCGCTCGCCGACGTCGACCTGGCGGTGACCGGTCTCTCGACGCTCGCCATCGAGGAGGGACGGCCGGTGCGCCTGCGGACGGTGGTCAGCGCCGGGGACGTGCGGATCCCCGCTCGCGACTCGACGGGAAACCTGATCACGCTGCCCGGAGACCAGGAGAGCGAGTGGCCGCTCGGTGCCTACGCGGTGGAGGAGCGGCCGGCTTTCGACGAGCTGAGCTTCGTCGGCGAATTCGCCGTGAAGCCGGAGCTGCGCGGCCACGCCAAGCTGCAGCTGTGGGGGCTGGAGCTGCTGGGCGCCGCCGGCGAGGCGCGCGAGTTCGGCATCGAGATCCACGACGGGGTGCTCGACAGTACGATCGAGATGCACCTGAACGCCGACCGGGGCCTGAGCGTCGACGCGCTGTCGACCTTCACCTGGCTCTCGATCTCCGAGGGGGATGACGGCCCGATCGCCTCGACCCTGTCGCTGCCGGCGCCGCTCGACGCGGTGATCTTCATGACCCGGAACTCGAGCGGTGAGAACCGGATCCCGGTCTCCTTCACCATTCCCGCCGAAGGACTCGACGGCGTGGGCATCGCGGCGGCGGCCACGTCCACCGTGACTCAGGTGATCGCGGCCTCGATCGCCCGGTCCCCGTTCCGCGTGCTGGGCGGCGCGCTCGACCTGGGCGGCCTGCTGTCGGGCGACCCCGTCCCCCGGGTGAAGGAATCGGTGGTCTTCGAGTTCCAGCCGGGAACCGCGAGGCTGAACCCGGGCGAGTTCGAGAAGCTCGGGCCGCTGGTCGAGATGCTCGAGCGGGATTCGTCGCTGGAGCTCGTCATCCAGCATCACCTGGGGAGCGGTGACCACGAGAAGGCGGAGAAACTCGCCAACCCCGATCCGGCGACGTGCCGGGAGTACGCCGAGGGCCTGCGCCGGAACAAGGCGGAGCTGCTGCGAGAGCGCGACCTCCTGGCCGCGGAGGTGCGGGCGATGTACGCCCTCGAGGCGCTGGATCGCGCCGAGGGGCTCTCGATCGATCTGCGCAACCTCGACGCACGGCTCGGCGGCATCGAGCAGGCCCTCGATCAGCTGTACGGTTTCCTGCGCCCGGGCGCGGAGCGACGGCGCGACCGCCGCACGAAATCGGCCTGCCTGACTCTCGCCCGCCAGCGGCTGGGTGCCGCTCGCGAGGTCCTCCACGATCTGGAGCTGGTGGGAATCCGGGAACGGATCGACATCCGCCGGCCGCGCTTCATCCTGCCCGAGGAGGACGACGGCCGCGGCGGGACGATCGTGATCACCCCGGTGAAGAGATAGGCCTCCGCGCCAGCCGCTCGTATTGCCGCTCAGGTCGGTCCAGAACGACGGTGAGATGCCGTAGTTGTAGTTCCCTTCCCACCGGTGCTGGAGATCCTGGGGCGGTTGCGGCGCTTCCGGCGGAGGAGGGGGTAGTCGCATACGTTGCCCGGCTCCGTGACTCTTGATGGCTCCGAATCTCTCACCGCACGCGGTACCGTCTCCTCGTCCGTCCGTCTCTGCCGGGGATGGCGACGTCGAGCGCGGCGGAGTGCGAGCAGTACCGGCGAGGGGATCCGGAGACGGGGGCGTTGCACACCGTCCTGCTCGCTCACCTGGAGACCTTCCTCTCCAGGATCGAGGAGAACCCCTGGTTCCCTCCCCTTCCGCCGTGGGTGGAGCGAGAGCTTCGTTCCTACCTCACTTGCGGAGTCCTCTCAGCGGGTTTCTGTCGCTTCTACTGTTCGAGCTGCGGGACTGACTTGTTGGTTCCCTTCAGCTGCAAGGGTCGCGGTTTCTGTCCCTCCTGCGGTGGGCGACGGATGGCGGAAGCCTCGGCGCACCTTCTCGACAACGTCATCCCCGAGGTCCCCATCCGCCAGTGGGTGATCTCATTCCCCTGGAAGTTGCGCTACCTCCTGGCCATCGACTCGCGTCTCTGTGGCGAAGTACGTCGGTTGGTCATCCGGGCGATCTTCAGCTTCTACTCGCGCAAGGCCCGTGAGGATGGAGTCGACGGCGGCAAGGGTGGAGCCGTATGC
>CAZCAC010000055.1:0-52775 GCA_964496575.1 uncultured Planctomycetaceae bacterium
GTCGCACTCCCGGGTGCGATGAGTGGCAACCGGGAGTGCGACTCCGTACTGTCACTATGTGATCGCCAAGCTACGAGGTGAAGGCGGCGTCGGAGCGCCAGTGGTGTACGTGCCCGGGATCGACGGGACGGGGGCGCTGCTGCTGGGGACGGCCGGGCGGCTGGAGGAGCGGTTCCGGCTGGCCCGGATCTGCTACTCGACGGAGGGCCCCGGCGAGGAAGTCGACGACAGCTACCCGGCGCTGGCCGCGAGCGTCGCCGGGGTGATCGGGGAGCTCGGCATCGAGCGCTGCGTGGTGATCGCCGAGTCGTTCGGGGGTGCGGTCGCCCTGCAGCTGACCCTCGACTCCCCCGACCTGATCGCCGGTCTCATCATCGTCAACTCCTTCGCGCGCTACCCCTCCCGCGGCCGGCTGGCGATCGCGCGGCGGATCGCGCCGGCGGTCCCCGAGCCGCTCTTCCACTTCGGTCGCCGCTGGTTCGCCCCGCACGCGCTCTTCGGCAAGCGGCAGGACCCCGCGGCTCTGGCCGAGTTCCGCGCCATACCCGGGACCTTCTTCGACGAGGGCTACGCCCGCCGGCTGGCGATGATCGCCGAGGTCGACCTACGACCTCGGCTGCCGGAGATCGCCGTGCCCGTTCACCTCTACGCGTCGGCGGCCGACCGGGTGGTGCCGTCGGTCGAGTGCCTGAAGGAAGTCGAAGCGGGTCTTCCCGACGCCCGCCTCGAGGTGGTGCCGGACGCGGGGCATCTCCTGTTGCCCCTCTCCGACGAGCCGTGGCCGGAGCGGGTGGGGGAGCTGGTCGAGCAGGTGTCATGAGCGAGGGAGCCGGCATGCGAGTCCTCCACGTCATGGAGGCGACGATCGGCGGCACCCGTCGCCACCTGCGGGACGTCGTCTTCGCCCAGGCCGAGCTCGGTCTCGACGTTCACGTCGTCGCCTCCGCCGTGCGGCAGCCCGATTTCCGGGAGGAGCTCGATCGCATGCGCGCGGCTGGCGTGGGCGTGCTCGAGCTGCCGATGGTCCGCGCCGTGCGGCCCGGGCTCGACCTGCGGCAGACCCTCGCGTTGAAGCGCCACCTGCGCGCCGTGCAGCCGGAGATCGTCCACACCCACTCGAGCAAGGCCGGGGTCCTCGGGCGCTACGCGTCGTGGTCGACGGGGATCGGCAAGCGCGTGTATTCCCCGCACACCTTCGCCTTTCTCCACGAGGCGCGCTTCGGGCGCGCCAAGCGCCTGCTCTACCAGACGGTCGAGAAGTGGTTCGGCGCGCGCACCGACCGATTCATCGCGGTCAGCTCCAACGAAGGCGAGACCCTCCGCAGCTGCGGGGTCGTCGATCCGGATCGCGTGCGAGTCGTTCCCAACGGGATCGATCCCGCGCCCTATCGCTCCGTCCAGCCGGTCGATCGCGCGGCGCTCGATACACCGGACGACGCGGTCGTGGCCGCCGTCGTCGGGCTCCTCTACGAGGCCAAGGGACAAGACGTGGCACTACGCGGCCTGACCCGGCCAGAGTGCGAGCGCCTCCACCTGTGGTTCGCCGGAGAAGGCGAGCGGCGGGGTGAGTACGAGGCCCTCGCGCGCGAGCTCGGCGTGGCGACCCGAGCGCACTTCCTCGGCTGGCGAAACGACGTTCCCGCCCTGCTGGCGGGCGCGGACTTCCTGGTCCTGCCGTCGCGCTGGGAAGCGATGCCCTACATCGTCATGGAGGCGATGGCCAGCGGGCTGCCCGTCGTCGCCTCTCGCGTGGACGGAGTGCGCGATCTCGTGGTCGAGGAGGAGACCGGCTTTCTGTGCGCGATCGCCGACGACGGTGACCTCGCCGGGGCCTGCGCCAGGATGATCGAGCTGGGTTCGACCGCACGCGAGGCGATGGGAACGACCGGCCGGCGCCTCGTCGAGGAGCGCTACAGCGTGGAAGCGATGGCGCGGGGCCTCGTCGCCGTCTACGAGGAGGTTCTCGGAGATCCGGCCGGACCGGCTTGAAGTGCCGAGAGGGGGCCGCCCTCCATCAAGTCGGACGGGGACCCTGGCCGTCTCGACGCGATGGGTTACGCTTCATCCCGTGCGGTCCGTAGTGGGAGAGCGGATCGTGGATAGGGAGATGCACCGGCCATGAACGTGAGGAAGTCGAGATGAGGATTCTGATCACCGGCGGGGCGGGGTTCATCGGCTCCCACCTGGCGGAACAGCTCGTACACGACGGGACCGAGGTGGTCGTGCTCGACGACCTCTCCGCGGGACGTCGAGAGAACGTCCAGCACCTGGAGCGCCGCGGCTCTCGCCTCCTGTTCCGGCGGGGAGACGCCGCGAACGAGGAGCTGGTGGGGGAGCTGGCGAGGGAGTGCGACCTGATCTTCCACCTGGCCTCGGCGGTCGGAGTCGCCCGTACCGTCCAGGAGCCTCTCCACGTCCTCGATCAGAATCTCGACTCGACGCGCGCGGTGGTTGCCGCCGCGGAGCGGTACTCGAGGAAGCTCGTCTTCGCGAGCACCTCCGAGGTCTACGGCGAGCACCGCGGCCGGCCGTTCTCGGAGGAGGACCCGACGACCCTCGGCTCGTCGCGCGATGGCCGCTGGGCGTACGCCTGCTCGAAGCTGACCGGCGAGTTCATGGTGACCGCGGCGAGTCGCCGCGGGGACCTTCCCTTCGTGATCGTGCGGCTGTTCAACGTGGCGGGCCCGCGCCAGCTCTTCGAGCACGGCATGGTCATTCCCCGCTTCGTCCAGCAAGCGCAGACCGGCGCGCCACTCTCCGTCTACGGCGACGGCGAGCAGACGCGGTGCTTCATGCACGTACGCGATTGCGTGCGCGCCCTGGTCCGGCTGGGGACGACCCCGGCCGCGGAGGGCGAGATCGTCAACGTCGGCAACGATACCGAGGTCTCGATCTTGCAGCTCGCCGAGCTCGTCAAGGACGTCATCGGCAGCCCCTCGCCGCTCGAGCTGGTGAACCCCGAGCAGGACCTCGGCGTGGGCTACGAGGGGTGTCGCCGCCGCGTCCCGAGCCTCGAGAAGCTGCACCGCCTGATCGGCGACAGCTCGCGTCGGGATCTCCGGCAGATCGTGATCGACGTGGTCGCGCATCAGGTGAAGCCGTTCACCCTGACCGCCTCCTCGCCGTGATGAAGCACGCGTTCACGGTCGACGTGGAGGACTGGTTCCACGGAATCCCGATCGACAACGAGAGCAAGCGCTCCGCGGAGCGCCGCCTCGACCGCGGCCTCGACCAGCTACTCGAGCTTCTCGATCGCGCCGGCGTCCGGGCGACCTTCTTCTTCCTCGGACCGGTTGCACGAGACTATCCGCACCGGGTTCGAGCGATCGCGGCGGAGGGACACGAGCTGGGTTGCCACGGGTGGTCCCACGACCTGCTCTACGAGATGGACCGCACCCGCTTCGTCGACGAGACGCGCCGCGCGGCAGAGACGATCTCGGAGATCGCCGGACGAGGGGTGGAGGCCTACCGCGCCGCGTACTTCTCCCTCACGCAGCGTACGCTCTGGGTGCTGGAGGAACTGGCCGAGCTCGGCTTCCGCTACGACTCGAGCATCTCCCCCGCCCGAACCTGGCGCTACGGAATCTCCGGCTTCAACCATCTGCCCCGACGCATCGAGACGCCGGCGGGACCGATCGTCGAGTTCCCGCTCTCCGTACGTTGGCTGGGCGGACGCGCGGTACCGGTCAGCGGCGGCGCCTACTTCCGCATCTACCCCTATTCGTTCAGTCGTCGCAACCTGCGCGCCATGGAGGCGAGCGGCGTTCCCGCGCTGTTCTACGTCCACCCGTGGGAGCTCGACCCCGACCACCCTCGGGTCAGTTTCGACTGGCGCGCCCGGCTGACCCATTACGCGAACCTCAAGCGCACGCTGCCGCGTCTCCGCCGACTCCTGGAGGAGTTCCGCTTCACGACGCTGAGCGAGGCTTTTGCGGCCTACGCGGAAGGACCGTCCCGCGCGGGGACCTCCGTCGCCTCGCTGTGATGCCCCTTCCGCCGAGGGGTATGCTGTGACCATGTCGAGTGGCACGGAGCTGGACCCGTCGACCGTGACGATCGCGCAGTCGGGAGCCCGCCGTCCCGTCTGGTGGTCGGGGACTCTCGGGGCCTCGATCGTCTGCGCCATCCTCGCGCTCTGGTGGGCTCCCGGAGTCTCGATGGAGAGCGCGACCGGCTGGGACGAGTCGATGAACGGCGCGTTTCCCTCCGCGCGCCTGGCCCTGTCGATCCACGAAGGCTCCTTCACCAGCGCGGCCGGAGCGATACACGACTGCACCCACTATCCATTCGTCTACCCGGCGCTGCTCGGAGTCCTGCAGGCCGTGGTCGGCGTGTCCGAGTACGCGTGCCGGGTGTTCGGGAGGGTCCTGTGGTGCGCTGGGCTCTTCGGGCTCTTCCTGCTCGCCCGGCAGGTGGTGGCGATGGGGGGCGGTGCCCGGCGGGGGACGCGCCTGGTGCCCTGGATCGCGCTCGCCATGGGGGCGCTCTCGCCGCTGGCGCTCGCCTACTCGGGGGCGCTCCTGCTCGAGCTGCCTTTCACCGTCTGCTCGATCTTCATCCTGCGCGCCTGGCTGCGTCGCGGTGTCGACCAGCCCCTGCGCCGCGAAGTCGTGGCTGGCGCGTGGCTCATGGTGGGCTTCTTCACCAAGTTCAACTTCGGCCTGCTGCTCGGTTTCGCGCTGTTCCTGGAACTCCTGGTCGAAGCGGTGATCGAGATCCGCGCGGGGCGTGGACGTCGGTTCCGGCGGCGTACGCTGGCGCTCGCGTCGATCCCGATCGTCTCGCTGCTCTGGTGGTTCGCGCTGCCGTTGCCCTTCGGTGCGGAGGTGGCCCGCGCTCACTGGGAGGGGTTCACCAGCTTCCTGGGTTCCAGTCGAGACGAAGCCCTGAACGTCCCGTGGACGATCCGCGCGATTCACTGGACGTGTTTCCTGGTGTTCACCCCTCGCTTCCTACTGCTCATCCTCCTGGCGATGCTCGCGACGCTTCCGCGCCTCGGGCGGCGACCGATCCGCACGCTGTGGATCGTCTTCCTCGCGTGTGGTCTGCCGGTCTGGACGCACAACTACCACATTGATCGGTACCTGCTGCCCGGCGCGGTCCCGATGTGGTGCCTGGCCGCGTGCGGCCTCGCGCCGCTCTTGCCGGTGAGGCGCGCCCGGCGAGCTGCTGCGGTCGGTGCTCTCGCGCTGGTGACGCTCGCTCTTCCGGCCCGCGACGGCTGGTTCATGCTCGAGCGGATCGGCATCGCGCGCGAGAAGGTGGCGGACTACCAGCGGCGCGTTCTCGCGGAGCAGCGGAGCCTGGCGCCGGGGCGAAACGTGCCCTCCAACGGCCTCTACCGCGAGGAGCTCGAGACCTTCCTCGGCCTGCTCGAGCCCGAGGTCACTCCGGGGACGCGCGTCGGGTGGATGGGCGCGAGCAACATCTTCTCGCCCGCGGCGATGCACGTGGGGCTGATCGAGCGCGGGGCCGGTGCACCGGAGGTGATCCTGGACGGCTCCGGGAGGTTCGGGTTCCTCGACACGGGATTCGTGGATCCCGGCTGGTCGGCGGAGGAGATTCTCGAGTGGGCGGACCAGTTCGACCTGATCCTGGCGACCGACCCGGTGGACCTCCTCGTGCCGCACCTGCGCTCCTTCTTCGTCCGGTATCATCAGGTGCTGATCGACGACGAGCGGTGGCAGCGCACGCTGCTGGGATCGTTCGAGAAGCGTCATCCGAACGGCAAGATGGTGCCGGCCAGCGTGTACGGCTTTCGGCGGGTGCCCTGACGGTTGCGCCGTTGATCTCGGGAGTAGCTCTCATGTTTCTGAATCGACGAAGACACGGACACGCGTTTTCCCTGGTACTCCTGGGATTGCTGGGGTGCGCTCCGGAGGAGGCCCCGGTCTCGGTGGAAGCGGCGAGCATCTGGCCGCGCTTCCGCGGGCCGAACGGCGCCGGTCTCTCCGACAGCGGACGGATTCCCGAACGCTTCGGCCCCGGAGTCGGCGTCGTCTGGGAGCGCGAGCTCCCGCCGGGTCGCTCTTCCCCCGTTCTCTCTGCGACCCGCATCTTCCTGACCGCGGTCGAGGATGACTCCCTGGTGACTCTCTGTCTCGACAGGGAGAGCGGCGAGCTCGTCTGGCGGGCGACGGTACCGCGCCGCCGCGAGGCACCGCACAGCGAGCACAACAGCCCCGCTTCGGCGACCCCGGCGATCGACGAGGACACCGTGGTGGCGTTCTTCCAGGACTTCGGGCTGGTGGCGTACGACCACGACGGCGGAGAGCGGTGGCGCAAGGAGCTGGGGCCTCATCTGACGCGCGACGACTACGGCCTCGCCGCCTCGCCGATCCTCGAGGACGGGATCGTGGTTCAGGTGCTCGACGATCTCGAGCGCTCGACGCTGCTCGCCCTGCGCGAGGAGGACGGTGAGCCGCTCTGGACCGTCGATCGCCCGGCGATCGGCTGCAGCTGGTCGACGCCGGTGGTTCACCGGCCGGGGGAGGGGCCTGTGGAGCTGGTTCACGCGGGTGCATTCGTCCTGGAGTGCTTCGCGCTGGAGACGGGGGAGCGCTTGCGCTGGGTGCGAGGTACCTTCGTCGAGCCGATCGGCGGCGCGACCATTCGCGAGGGAGTCGCGTACCTCGTCGGCTACGGACCGCTGGAGGGTCCCGTGCCGAAGGTCAAGCTGATCGAGGGTACCGACGAGGATGGCGACGGCCTCCTCTCGCCGTCGGAGATCCCAGCCTGGCACCGGGATTCACGCCGGCTGGAGTTCCTGTTCCTGCTCGCGGATGCCAACGGCGACGGCGGTCTCGACGAGAGTGAGTCCTTGGTGTTGAAAAGGTCGTTCCAGCACTACCTCAAGAGCGCCTCGGGCTTGCGCCGTGTGCTGGCCATCGAGCTGGAGGGCCGCGGCGATGTGACCGAGACGACCTACCGCTGGGCGGCGCGCGCGAGTGGTTGTCCGGAGGTGGCCCTGCCGCTGGTGACTCGCGAGTCGGTCTTCATCATCAGCGATACGGGCGGAGTCATGAGTCGGTTCGACCGGGGGACGGGCGTGGCCGGTGAGCCGCGACGGATAGAGGGGTTGGAGGAGTGGTGTTTCACCTCGCCGGTCGCCGCCGGGGGGAGGATGTTGCTGTTGAGCCACGAAGGGTCTGGCGTGGTGATCGGACTCGAAGGGGAGCCGGTGGTGCTCGGCAGGGTGGAGCTCGGGGAGCGCTGCTATGCGACCCCGGCGCTAGGGGATGGACGGATGTATCTGCGGACGGTGAATCGGCTCTATTGCTTCGGGAGTGGTGGGGGGTGAGGGCAGTGCGTCCGCCTTCGGCGAACGCCACGCCGGCACTGGGACCTCCCCGTCCACCTTCGGCGAACGCCACGCCTCCAGCGAACCTCCCCTCCTCTCGCGGCGAGCACCGCGCCAAACCTGGAGAACCGGCCCAGGGGCGAATCCTGCTCCGTAAGATGCCCCGATGATCCTCGCGCTTCTCTGCCTGCTCTCGCTCCAGTCGCCCTGGCCGGGCTTCCGGGGCCCGGAGCGCTCTGGCCGGGCGCCTGGCGCCCGGCTGCCGGCGAGCTTCGCACCGGAGCGCGACCGCCTCTGGAGAACCGAGCTCGAGCCGGGGCACTCCTCACCCGTCCTCGCCGGGAACGGCGTCTTCGTGACCTTCAACCGTGGCGGCCGCGTACACCTCGCCTGCTTCGACGCGAGGAGCGGGCAGAAGCGATGGGAACAGCGCTCGCCGCAGCCGCTCGACGGGGACGGGGGGCAGATCAAGCTCGAGCCGCCGCTGCTCGCCGCCTCGACTCCGGTCACCGACGGCGAGGGGCTCTTCGTCTGGTACCCCGACTTCGGCCTGGTGGGCTACGAGCTCGACGGAGAAGAGCGCTGGCGCCGTCCCCTCGTCCGCTTCTACGCCCCTTATCCGGGCGCGAGCTCTCCCGCCCTGGCGCGGGGCAAGCCCGTCCACCTCCACGACCACGACCGCCGCTCGTTCCTGATCGCGCTCGATCCCGCGGATGGTAGCGTGCTGTGGAAGGCCGAGCGCCCCTTCGCCTCTCACGGCTTCTCCTCGCCGACGATCGTGGGTAGCACGATCATCATTTCCGGCTCGAACCGGGTCGATGCCTACGACCTGGAGACGGGGCGCGCGCTCTGGTGGGCGGAAGGGATGGCCTGGCAGGCGCGCGCGACGCCGGTGTGCGGGAAGGGAGTCGTCTACGTCCAGTCGATGGTCAAGACGGTGAGTGACCTCGGCTTGCGCGTCATCTCGGCGAGCTGGGAGGAGGTGCTGCGCGAGTGGGACACCGATGGCGATGGCCGCCTCCTGCCCACGGAGATCGAGAACGCCGGCGTGCCGGGGCAGTGGTCGCTGCACGACCTGGACGATGACGGCGCGCTCGAATTGGGCGAGTGGGAGCACCTGCGCAGCCGGGCTCGATCGGGCAGCGGGCTCTGGGCGCTGCGCCTCGGGGGCCAGGGCGCGGTGGGCGGAAGCCACGTCCTCTGGACGCGCGATCGCCGCGTGCCGCTGAACGCGACGCCGCTGCTCCTGGGAAGCTTGCTGGTGGCGGTGCGCGACGGCGGGCACATCTTCGCTCTCGATGCGCGAGACGGTGAGGAGCGCTGGACGACGAGCGTCGAGGGGATGCGCACCGACGTCTACGCCTCGCCGATCGCGATCGGTGGGCAGGTGGTGGTGATCGGCGAGAATGGGCTGCTCGCGATCCTCGACCCTCGCAGCGGTCGGGTGTCGAGCCAGCACGAGCTGCGGGAGGATGTGTGGGCGACGCCGGCGGTGGGGCGTGGGGCGTTCTACGTGCGGACCAGTGAGGCGCTGCACGCGTTCCGCCTCGGTGGCACTCCGCCGGCCAGCGATGCGTACGCGTTCGTCGGGGTCGACGTCCTGCCGATGGACGGGCGCGGACGGCAGCGCGACCAGACGATCGTGATCCGCGACGATCGCGTGGTCCGTATCGGCCCGAGCCGGATCACGCCGCTGCCGCCTGGCGCGCGAGCGCTCGCCAGCGGTCCGGATCTGACCGTCGTGCCGGGGCTCATCGACATGTGGGCACGGGTGGAGGACGAACACGAGCTGGTCCGACACCTCGCCGCCGGAGTGACCACGCTGCGCATCGTCGACGGACGGCCGGCGCTCCTGGAGCTGCGCGAGCGCGTGCTGCGCGGAGAGCTGCCCGGCCCCGAGCTCCTGATCGGCGCGCCCGCGCTCCACGCTCGCTGCACTCCCGAGGAGGGCGTGGCGGCGGTCGAAGCGGGCGCCGCCGCGGGCTACGACTTCGTCAGTGCCGACCGCGACCTCTCCGCGGACGCCTGGCTCGCGGCTGCCGCGCGCGCGCGGGAGCTCGGGATTCCCTTCGCCGGAATCCGGCCGCGGGGGCTCGATCTCGGAGTCGCCCTGGCGAACGCCCCGTGGACGCTCGACCATCTCGAGACGCTGGTCCACGAGCCCGATCTCGTGGAGCACCTGGCCGGCGCGAAGATCGGGGTGACGCCGCTCGTGGCTTCCTTCGCGACCTGGATCGAGGCGTCGAGCAAGCGCGGGAAGTGGTTCCGGGACGAGCTGGCGCTGCGTGTCGTGTCTCCGATCGTGCGCACCCGGTGGAGCCCGTCGGCGCATACCCTGTTCCGCGATCTGCCGTACCGCGAGCTGAAGCGACACTCGCGATCGAGCCAGGCGCAGCGCGATGCGCTCCCGGTCCTCGATGGGGCCGGCGTTCCGCTGCTCGCCGGCTCGGACGCGATCGCCTGCTTCGTCCATCCGGGGCAGGGGCTGCACCGAGAGCTGGCCGCCTTCGTCGAAGCGGGGCTCTCCACGGAGCGGGCCCTGCGCGCGGCCACGGTGACGCCCGGCCGGGTGCTGGCGCCCGTGCTCGGAGAAGCTCGCGGACGGGTGGAGCTCGGCGGCATCGCGGACCTGCTCCTGGTCGAGGGGGATCCGCTCACGGACCCGCGAGTACTCGAGCGGCCGCTGGGCACGATGGTCACCGGGCGCTGGTATCGACGCGGCGAGCTGGAGGCGGCGCTCGACTCGGCGCGCGAGACCTACCGCCGGGAGGCGCTCTTCGTCGAGGCGGTCACCGCCCGGCGCCCGGACGGGCCGACGCTGACCGAGGTCCTCGGGGGGGCGGAGCTGCGCGAGCTCGACCTGCGCCGGAGCACGGTTTATCGGCTGGCCCAGCTGCTGCTCCACCCCGGCATCGCCCGCGTCGAGGATGCCGCGGCCCTGCACGAGTTCGCGTCCAGGCGCTGGCCGGTGGAGCGGGCGACGGACTCGACGTCGGAGCGCCCGCGCTGATCTACTCGTGGTCGGATTCTGCGCGCTGCGCGCAGAGAGCAGGCCGGAAACGACGAGCTTCTGCCAAGCTCCAGGTCGCGCCAGCCGTATACCGAAGGACGCCCATCCCCGCTCCACACCCCCTCCGAGGAGGCTCCGATGTTCGCCCCGCTCTCCTTCGCCGCCTTCACCCTGACCCTCACCACCCTCCCCGCCTCTCCCCTGGGCGAGGAGGAGTTCGGCAACTCCCCGGTCCGCGCGAACGAGGAGTGGGCCGGAGGGGTGCTCGCCGTGGCCAACGACAGGAGCCGCGTCTACCGCCGCTGGGTGAACGGCAACGAGGACTTCTGCTTCAAGGGTGATGCGGAGGCGGTCAACGCGGCCCTCGCCGCGTTCGCGAAGATCGACGCGGACGTCGCCGAGGTCGTCCTGATGCCGGACGCCGGGCGCATGCTGAGCTTCGACGGGAAGGAGGTCCTCTACGATTGGCGCCTCTACGCCCCGAGCGGGCTCGTGCTCGGGGCGGCGCGCAGGGGAGGCAGCCTCTACGGGGCGCACGCGACGTTGACCGTGCACGTCACCGGCAAGGCGTTCCAGGTTGGCGATCTCGAGCTGCCCGCCAGCGTGAAGCTGCTCGGCCCGCACGACCTGTTGCGGCGCTACGTCGCGGGCCTCGAACACGAGCAGGAGTACCCACGGGCGAGCGCCGTCGGCTTCCTGGGTGAGTTGAGCTTCCTGCCGGAGGCGATCGAGGCGATATGCGGCGCGCTGAGGGATGACTCCGCGACGGTGCGTCGGACGGCGGCGCGCGTCCTGACCGACGCGGGCCCGCGGGGGCGCAGTGCGATTCCCCGACTCCGCGAGCTGCTGGAAGAGACGACCGTGACCGAGGAGCGCACCGAGTACAAGCGGGCGATCAAGGCACTCGCCGCTGACCCCGAGAATCAGAAGGATGCCAAGCTGAAGCGGCGGGTGCACAAGCTGCGCAAGCTCCTCGACGGACGCCAGGTCGAGCTCGAGCTCGAACGTGGGGATGACGAGTCGGGTCGCCCGCGATTCGTCGCCTCGCTGATCAACCGCGGGACCCTGCCCGTGCTCATCGTTCAGCCCGGCGACGGAAGCCGCGTCGGCTGGCGCACGCCGCACCTGCGCTGGGAAGTGCGCGACGCTGCGACGAACGAGCTCGTCGAGGAGCCGGGAGGCGGGCGCTGCGGGAACATGAACACGATCGCGCTGGAGAAGATGGTCACGCTCGCGCCCGGCGAGCGCTGCGAGCTACACGACTGGTTCGGGCCGCCGCACCTGCCCGCGGGCGGCACCTACCGCATCACCCTTCGCTACGACAACGACCCAGCCGCGGAACTGCGAGGCCTGTCGGGCCCGCACCCGCCCGACGCCCTGCGCCTCCTGCGCCGCAGCACGCCGATCTCGGTCGTGAGCACCCCCGTGAAGGTCACCGTCGATTGACCCCGCGGCCGGCGCGACGGGGCCCGCCGGCGGCATCGACTCGCCACCGTCCCCTCGAGATCAAGTCGAGGTAAGAAAAGCGCTGGACCGAGATGGAAGCGGCACCTGGCCGTAGGCTGACCCCTGTTTCCCTTCGCGGAACCGGAGTCGATCCGTCACGCGGTCCCCATCTGGATGGTCGAGAATGTCCTGCACTCCTCGAACGTGCGCGCTGCCTCTCCTGCTCACCTTCAATCTCGCCGTGGCCGGCCTCCAGGCTCAGGAAGGTCGACCCGATGACGGGAGCCCCGCGGCCGAGGCCAGGCCGACCGCGCCCTGGCCCGCGAAGAAGTGGCCGAGGTCGTTGCCCGACAAGCAGGGCCTCGACGGTGCGGCGCTGAACCAGCTCGTCGAGCTCATCGAGGCGGGGGAGGAGTTCCCCGACCTGCACGGCCTCCTGGTGGTGCGCCACGGCTACTGGTGGTGGATCCTGCCGCCCGCCGAGGATCGTGGCGACGAGCAGGACATCTACGCCGCCTGCGGCTTCATGGCCCAGTACATCCTCGTGATCCCCGAGCACGACCTCATCGTGGTGGTCACCGGCGGGACCGAGAACCACGAGGACATGGTCAAGCCGATCCGGATGCTGTACTCGCACGTGCTGCCGACGGTCCGCTGATCCTGTCCGTCGACCGGGGGAGAGAGGACACCTCTGCGAGTCCTCGCCCAAATCTGAGCGAGTCAGCCGCGCAGGCTCGTGCGCAGAGCCCGATCCGCGGAGGAGGGCCATCGGATCGAGCGCGACCAACCCTGTCAGGATTCATCGGACCGTTCAATCCTCGGGGCGAATCGAGTCTCCGGCCCAGTGGCTCCGAATGGGCCGGGTGACATCCATCGAATGGAGCCTCGATCCCGCCAGAGAAGGAGATATCCGATGTTCGGAAGGAAGAAGGTGTGCGCGCTGTTCTGCCTTTCCTCGTTCCTGCTGACCTCTTCGCTCACCTCGTCTGCACCGAGCCCGCAGGCGGGCCGTTCGAGTCTCACGGTGAGCGGTGTACCCGATGCCAGCCGCGACACGGGGGACAATGAGAACGTATCCCTGATCGGCCGGTGGGCGGGAGGGCCGGCCCACGCCACCGATGTCGTGGGCGACACGGCCTACTTCGGCGACGGGGCGTATCTCGTGATCGCCGACTACACCGATCCCGCCTCGCCTGTCGAGCTCGGACGAGCGCTGCTGCCGGGGCCGATCTACGATCTGGAGGTCGCCGGGGGGTACGCGTACGTGGCGGGGAGCTACGACGGGCTGCGCATCGTCGACGTCTCCGTTCCCACGGACCCCGTGGAAGTGGGTTTCTTCGACACCTCCAACCAGACTTTCGGAATCGACGTCGTCGGCAATCTCGCCTACGTCGTCGACTACTCGGGAACCGGGCTGCGCATCATCGACGTGTCGAACCCCACCGCACCCGTCGAGCTCGGGTCGCTCTACATCTCCGGCGCAACCAGGGAGGTCTTCGTCGTCGGTACCTACGCGTACGTGGCCTCCGGCACCTACGGGCTGCGGATCATCGACGTCTCCAATCCGTCGGCACCCTTCGAGGCGGGGTCCTTCGATACCGGCGATCAAGCCTACGGCGTCACCGTGAGCGGCAACTACGCCTACGTGGCCGACTGGTACGATGGCGTTCGCGTCATCGACGTCTCGAATCCGGCCTCCACCTCCGAGATCGGTTACTACGACGTCCCTGGTCACGTCGCCATCAGCGTCCACCTCTCGGGGAACCTGCTTTACGTGGCGCTGTACAGCGGGGGGCTCCGGATCGTGGACGTGTCCAATCCCGCGCTCCCGGTCGAGATCGGAGTCTACACGAGCAGCTCGCCGACGTTCTTCGCCCGGCACGTCGAGCTGGAGGGAAACCACGTCTGGATGGCGGACGACAGCGCTCTGGTCCGGACCATCGACGTCTCGGTTCCATCGACTCCCGTCGAGGTGAGCGCCTGGGACGTCAGTTGCACCACCTGGGGCGTCGACGCGGTCTGGGACCACGCCTACCTCGCGAACACCTGGGATGGTCTGCACATCCTCGACATCTCCGACCCGAACGCACCGACCCGGGTCGGGACCGTGGATACCAGCAATGCGAACGACGTCGTCGTCGAAGGTAGCTACGCCTACCTCGCGGACGGCTGGTCCGGCTTCAAGGTCATCGACGTCGGTACTCCGACGAATCCAGTGGAAGTCGGCTCCCTGGACCTGGGGATACGCTGCGAGAACATCGACGTGCAGGGCCAGTACGCCTACGTCGGGGGATACCCGGGGAGCGGCGCGAATCCCGAGCTGAACATCGTCGACGTCAGCTCTCCCGGAGCGCCCGTGGTGGTCTCGTCCGTTGCCCTTCCCGGGGGACAGTGCCGGGACGTCGTCGTGCAGGGGGACTATGCCTATCTCGCTGCTTACAGCGACGGTCTCATCATCGTCGACGTATCCGACCCGACCACTCCGGTCCAGGTCGGCTCGATCGACGTCGGTTCCGGCCATGGCGTCGCCGTGCAGGGGGACCACGTCTACCTGGCGGCGGGCGGAAACGGGCTGAAGGTGTTCGACGTATCCACTCCGAGCGCCCCGGTCCACGTGGGTTCCAGCGGAACGCCCGGATCCGCCTGGGGGATCGACGTGAGCGGCGACCTCGTCTACGTCGCGATCTACACCGCTGGGATGTGCATCTTCGACGTATCCGACCCGACGGACCCACAGCAGGTCGGCGTCTACGACACGGGTGACCACGCGCGGAAGCTGGTCGTCCGCCACGGCCACGCCCACGTCGCGGACTCTCTGGATGGTCTCTGGATCCTGGAGTCCACCGAGCTGCCATGCGGGGTGGTTCACGATGGAGAGAGCGAAGAGCAAGCGGGCCTGTCTGTTGCAGGAGACGTCTGCTACGGTGTCTACTACGAGTGCCTGGGGATGGTTCACTCCATCGAGGTCGCTTATGGCGATCCCGGAGCCTCGGGATCGATCGCCAACGGTTCGCCTGTGACCCTGGGCATCTGGGATGATCCGACAGATGATGCCGACCCCGTGGACGCGGTACTCATCGCCAAGATCCCGATCCCCGGAGGCGTCACCAATGCCGAGACGGGCATCATGAACGTGTACGACATGAGAATGCTCGTCGGAGCCCCTGTGCCCGTCTCGGGTGGCTCCTTTGCCGCGGCAGTGGTCACTCAGCTATACGGCGAGTACCCCTGCCCGATGGACATGAACGATCCCGATCCCGGTGTCAACTGGGTCGCCGGGCAGGGCGCCTCGACGGGCCTGCCATTCGACTACCACGACCTGGTCGGGGGCAACAGCTTCCCGGCCGGGCTCGTGGAAGACGTCTTCATGCCCTGCGACTGGCTGGTCACCGTCAACGGCCAGGATCCGGGAGGAGAGCCCGGCATCTGCTACTGCTCCGGAGATGTCGGGGACGGTACTCCCTGCCCGTGCAGCAACGACAACGACGGGAGCGTCCCCTGCTCCGGTTGTGACAACGGCTCGTATGCTTCCGGTGCCAAGCTGACCGCCAGCGGCAATGCCAGCGTCAGCAACGATACGCTGGTGCTCCACGCGAGCCATCTCGAGCCCTCCAACAGCGGCCTCTACTTCCAGGCCAACAACGACCGCTCTCCCGGCGTGCTCTGGGGTGATGGGCTCAGCTGCGCCGGAGGTGCCTTGAAGCGGCTGCAATTGCGCTTTGCCGATCCGACGGGGTCGTCATTCACGACGATCGGCATCTCCGCCAAGGCGGGGAACATCAGTGCGGGGGATACCAAGTTCTACCAGATCTGGTACCGCGACCCGGCTGGTTCGCCTTGCGGGTACGAATTCAACGCGTCCAACGGCTACGCGATATTCTGGGGCCCTTGAGCCGAGATCGTCGTCGAGAAGTGCCGGACGTACCGGGTCAGGATAGAATCGACCACGCGTCGTCGCTGTCCGTCCTGGCACCGTACTCCGGCGCGACCCGACCATGCCGAGATCCCCTGTACTGAATGCGCTGGTGCTCGCCATGGCGCTGGCCGCGAGCAGCCCGTCGTCGATGGCCCGGGGAGACTCGCGCCTCAACATCCTCTGGCTCACCTGCGAAGACCTCTCGCCACGCCTCGGTTGCTACGGTGACGACACGGTCGCGACACCGAACATCGACCGTCTGGCTCGAGAAGGAGTGCGCTACACGAAGGCGTTTGCGACCACCGGCGTCTGCGGGCCCAGTCGCCACGCCCTGATCACGGGGATGTACCCGACCTCGACCTACGCCCTGCACATGCGCAACCACGCGCGGACGAGCGCGCTGGGCGAGATAGGTGATCCGGCCACGCGAGAGTTCGCCGAGACCCGGCCCCTCTACGAGGCGGTGCCGCCGCCCGAGGTGCACTGCCTGACGGAGCTCCTGCGCCAGGCAGGGTACTTCTGTTCGAACAACTCGAAGCAGGACTACCAGTTCCGGGCTCCGGTGACGGCGTGGGACGAATCCTCCAAGCGAGCCCACTGGCGCCGTCGCGAATCGGGCCAGCCCTTCTTCGCCGTCCTCAACGCGACCATGACCCACGAGTCGGGGATCTTCGGTGAGGGGCGCTCGCCGCGGCGGGTCGATCCGGCGCTCGTTCCCCTGCCGCCCTACTATCCGGACATCCCTGCCGTCCGGACCGATCTCGCCAAGCACTACGACAACATCGCGGCGCTCGGCCATTGGGTCGGGGACCGACTCGCGCAGCTCGAGGAGGACGGTCTCCTGGGAAGCACGATCGTCTTCTTCTTCAGCGATCACGGGGACGGACTGCCCCGGGGCAAGCGATGGATCTACGACTCCGGCACGCGCGTCCCGTTGATCGTTCGATTCCCCGACGGGCGGGGCGCCGGGACGACGAGCGACCGCCTGGTCAGCTTCGTCGACTTCCTCCCGACGGTGCTGTCGCTGGCCGGCGTCGACGTCCCGGCACACGTCCACGGGGTCCCGTTCCTCGGCGAGCAGGAGGGTGCGGCGCGCGAGCACGTCTACCTTCACCGCGATCGGAACGGTGAGAACCGGGAGACGATTCGTTCCGTGCGTGACGAACGGTTCAGCTACGTCCGCAACTACCGGCCGCTGGAACCCTACATCGAGCCGCTCTCCTATCGTGATCGCCAGGGGATCATGAAGGCGCTCAACCGCGCGATCGAGGCGGGGACGCTGGCGGAGGATCAGTGGCAGTTCTCGGCGCGCGTCAAGCCGGAGGAAGAGCTCTACGACCTGGAGGCGGATCCCTTCCAGATCCACAACCTGGCGCTCGACCCGCAGTTCACCGAGAGGATGGAGAGGATGCGGGCCGCGCTGAAGGCCTGGGTCGAACTCTGCGACGATCCGCTGGACCTGCCCGAGGAGGAGCTCGTACGGACCCGCGTCTATCCTCCCGAGGGAAAGAAACCGACGACGGCGACACCCGCGGCGGCGATCGAGAGGACCGAGGCCGGGGGCTTCCGACTGACCATCACGTGCGAGACCGAGGGCGCCTCGATCGGCTATCGGCAGATCCCGGGGAAGACGGCTACCGAGGAGACGGAGTGCCGCGCCTGGTCGGTCTACGCGAAGCCCGTGGAGCTCGAGGCGACGGGCCCCATCGAGATCGTGGCCCACCGCATCGGGTTCGAGCCCAGCGAGCGGATCGTGGTTCGCCCGGCCGGCTACTAGATCGCGATCCCGACCCTGAACGCCGCCCGGAATCCTCGCTAACCTGTTGTCAAGAAGCGGGTTGCGTCGACCCGGTGAGCCCCGGCACAGGCCGGATCCGAGGCCTCCCGGTGGCCCCGCCGGCCGATCCGAGGTTCTCTTGTCCAGGGGGACGCCCCCGGCTCGCGGAGAATCGGGAATTCGTGATGGAGAGATCGCGCGCGCTCCGGATGGGGGGGCCGAACCCGATCACCTCGACCTTCACTCCTCCTGTAACGCGATATGAAGCTCACTCGGCTCGTCATCCCCTCGCTCGCTCTCCTCCTGCCCGCCACCGCGGCCTCCGGCCAGGCGACCTTCGAGATCCTCCCCGGTCCGGCCTGGGGGACCGACAGCCTCGGCAACAAGTACGTCACCGGCGACATGACGGTGGCGCCCGGCGTCGTCCACGCCTACCGCTGGGCCGACGGAGTCCTCACCGATCTCGGCGATCTCCCCGGGGGCATCGACGACAGCGGCGGGAACGCGATCACCGACGACAGCCTCCTCGTGGTCGGAGTCTCCGAATCGGCGAATGGAACCGAAGGCTTCCTCTGGGAAGAGGGGGGCGGCATGGTCGGCCTCGGCGACCTGCCGGGAGGGATCTTCCGCACCGTCGCCACCGACATCAGCGGGGACGGGCTCTGGATCTGCGGGCGAGGCACCGACGATCTCGGGCCGCGCGCGATTCGCTGGCACGACGATGGGACGATCGAGCTCCTCGGCAGCCTTCCCGGCGGCACCGTCGAGGGGCAGGCGAACGCGATCAGCGCCGACGGCACCGTGATCGTCGGGTCCGCGGACCGGGGCTCGGCCGATGGCTGGTGGCCCTTCCGCTGGACCGCCGCGACGGGAGTACAGCACCTCGGCGACTCCCTGCCGACGATGATCGCCGGTCTGGCGGAGGGCGTCTCCGACGACGGCCAGGTGGTGGTCGGCCAGGTGGCGATTCCCGCCGGGCCGCCAGGTGCGGTCCAGCTGTGCCAGTTCCGTTACACCGTCGGGGGCCAGATGGAGAACCTCGGCAATCTCCCCGGCGGCCTCGCCGTGGGGATGGCCATGGACTGCACCGCCGACGGGTCGGTGGTGGTCGGTGGCAGCAGCTTGAAGGCGACGATCTGGGACGAGGTGAACGGGCTCCGGTCACTCTCGCACGTGCTCCAGGTCGACTACGGAGTGGATCTGCAGCACTTCACCCCGCTGGTGGCGACCGGCATCTCCGGCGACGGCCGGGTGATCGTCGGGCACGGCGAGACTCTATTCAACGAGTGGCGCGGCTTCATCGTCGAGCTGTGGCAGCCCTGCACCGATCCGGTGCGCTACTGCGCGGCCAACCCCAACTCGACCGGAAACGCCGAGGGGATGGGCTTCTCGGGCTCCACCTCGATGGCCGCGAACAAGTTCAAGCTGGTCGCGAAGGACGGCGTGCCCGGGCAGTTCGGGCTCTTCTTCTACGGGCCGAATCAGATCCAGGTGCCCTTCGGCGACGGCTTCCGCTGCGTCGGCGGTGGCATTGACCGGCTGGGGCCCGCGTCCCTCAGCGACCTGGGCGGCGTCTCCATGCGCTGGGTCAACTTCGACAACCCCGACGCTGCCCAGATCACCGTCGGTTCCACCTGGAACTTCCAGCACTGGTATCGCGATCCCCTGGGCCCGGGAGGAACGGGCTTCAACCTCTCCGACGGCCTGCAAGCCACGTTCTGCCCGTAGAGGTCACCGCACCCGCACAGAATCCGCCGGCGCCCGCCGCACCCCTGCTCCATTCCTCGCGACGCGGGGGGGGGTGCCGGCGGATCCCTCTCTCGCTCAGTCGTCCCAGACGATCGGTTTCCAGTAGTCCCGGTCGACCGGTTTCCCCGGCAAGAGCTCCATCGCCGGGCGCACTCCGAGCCCGGGCGCCCGGCGATCGGGGTCGTGGTCCACTCGAAGGGCCAGTCGAAGTGCCCCGATCCGGACCTTGAAGCTGCCCCCGCGGCAGATCCTCCGCGAGCCTCCGGCGGGGTCCGCGATCCTCTCGCCGGTGTCCGGGCGCACGGGGCAGAAGTACGAGTCGAAGTCGTCGAGACACCACTCGTAGACGTTGCCCATGACGTCGTGCAGGCCGAACGGGTTGGGCTCGTAGTGGCCGACGGGCGCCTGGTAGGTGGAGCCGTCGAACAGCCACGGAGGCACTTCCTGGCCCTGCGCCTCCGCCGTGGACATCGCATCCTGGTCGAGGATGTTCACGTGACCCACGACGCGACGAGGGTCGTCGCCGGTGTAGCGGATCCAGCCCGTACCACCCCGGGCGGCGTATTCCCACTGCGCCTCCGTCGGGAAGGTCAGCCCCACGCGCGACAGGACGGTTCGACAGTCCGTCCAGGACACGGAGTCCACCGGCAGCCGATCCCGGGCCTCGTCGTCCATCTCGTCGAGCGGCGTCGGATAACGGCTGGGGAAGTTCCCGTTGAGGCGGAACCACTGCCCCTGCGTCATCTCGTACTTGGAGAGGAAGAAGGGAGAGAGGGTGATGCGGTGCGTCGGACCTTCACGGTAGTAGGCGCCCGGATCCTGGTTCGGGAGGCCGGGACGATCGGGGAGCACCGGCGAGGCTCCCAGGTAGAAGGTGCCGCCGGGCAGGAGCACCAGCACCATCGCCGTGGCGCCGGCGATCTCGTAGCGGCCGTCCGCTCCGCGCCGCGGGCGGCTCCCCGTCTGCTCGACGTAGAACTCCCACAACCCACTCGCCGGATCTCGCTCCAGCGGGATCAGGCCCGACTGGGGGGAGAGCACCAGTCCCTCGTAGCTCGGGCACTGGAGTGGATCGGCGATGGAGGCGATCGCCCGGCTCCAGGCCACCTCGTTGTCGTCGATCGTGAGCGTCTCCGTCGTCAGGGCTTCGGCGATTCGCCGCTCCACGTCGGCCATGATCCCCGTCTCGGGGTCTCCGAAGCGGTCGAGGCTCTCCACGAGCTCGGTCAGGCGCGAGTGGAACCACTGATCCTGCGGGTCGGTGAAGCGCCAGGTGCGGCGGGCTCGCCTCTGCCCCTCGAGTCGGGCGATGCGGCGAAGCAGCTCCTGCCGGTACTCCTCCTGCTTCACCCCCTTGGTGGTGATCTGCTCGAACTCGGCCCGGTCGTCATAGTCCTCGGCCTGGAGCCCCTTCTCCGAGCGGGCGAGGTGGTCGTCCCACTGGGCGAGCAGGATCTTCAGGCTGGCGAGCTCGCCGGCGAGCGGGTGGTTCTCCCGATCGTCACGCCGGTCCTCGTCGGAGTACGGGAGAGCCTGCTCACGCATGTCCACCAGCTTCCGCCGATACCCGTCGCCCCGGGCGACCAGGGCCCGGGCCTCGGCCAGCCAGGCCTCCAGGGCCCACACCCGGTCGGCCCGCGCGGGCCAGAGCGTCTCCGTTCGCCGCTCGAGCTCCTCGATGACGACGACGTCCTTCAGGTTCTGGTAGTCCTCGACGCGCGCCCGGGCCACCTCCTCGGCGGCTTCCTTCTCGAAGTACATCGACAGGACCACGGAGAGGCCCACCAGCAGCGTGACGAAGAAAATGGCCAGCGTGGCCACGGCCTTGCGATGCCGGCTCATCCCCTTGCGGAGGAGGTACATCGCGCTCGGCGGCCCGGCGGTGACCGCCTCGCCGCGGAGATGGCGAGCGACGTCGGCGGCGAGCTCCAACGCCGTGCCGTAGCGCCGGTTGCGGTCCTTCTCCATCGCCCGCATGGTGATCCAGTCCAGCTCGCCCTGGAGCTGTCGCTTCAGCAGCTTCGGTACGGTGCGGCGGAGCGCCGCGATCTCGGACACCTTCCGACCCAGCGAGCTCAGACGTTGGCTGGGGCGGGGGGGATCCTCCTCGCGGATGCGGTGCTGGATCTCGGAGTAGCTGGCCGAGTTCTGTTCGCCGAAGCCGAACGGGAGCTCGCCGGTGAGCAGCTCGTACAGGAGCACCCCGAGAGAGTAGATGTCGGTGCGGGTGTCGATGTCCAGTCCGCCCGGCACGGCCTGCTCGGGGCTCATGTACTCCGGCGTGCCGACGAACGTGCCCATCACCGTGAAGGCGTTGCGCAGCGCCGCGCTCCGATCGGTGGCGCGAGCCACGCCGAAGTCGATGATCTTCGGTACGAGCCGGCCCTCCTCCTCGGCGATCAGCACGTTGGAGGGTTTGATGTCGCGGAGGATGATGCCCTTCTGGTGCGCGTGCTGGATCGCCTCGCACACGTGCATGAACAAGCGGAGCCGCTCCTTGGTCCCCAGGCGGCGCTCGTCGGAGATGCGAGTGATCGGCTGGCCGCCCACGTATTCCATCACGAAGAACGGCTGTCCCCGCTCCGAGGTGCCGGCGTCGAAGACCTTGGCGATCCCCGAGTGGCTCATCATCGCCAGGGCCTGGCGCTCCAGGTCGAAGCGCGCCACGACCTCGCGGGTACTCATCCCGAGCTTGATCACCTTGAGCGCCACCTTCCGCTGGACGGGCTCGGTCTGCTCGGCGAGGTACACGGTACCCATGCCGCCTTCGCCCAGCACCTCCAGGATCCGATAGGCACCGACCGTTTCGGGATGCTCGAGCGCTGCCTCCGGGTCGAAGGTCGGCGCGTCCGAGGAGGCCGGACCGGCTCCGGAGGCCAGTGCCGGCTCGGCCATGAAGCCGGTCGCCCCCTCGTGAGCCTCGAGCAGGGAGAGGACCTCCTCCACCAGCGGAGCGTCGCTCGGGCATCGATGCTCGAGGAAGGCCCGGCGCTCGGTGCGCGGCAGGTCGAGCGCTTCGATGAACAGGGCCTTGGCCTTCGACTTGCGTTCCCCGGTCATCGACCCGACGCTCCTCCCCGACCGCTCTCCCCTTCCGGCTCGCGATCCCCCTTCTGTATCTCGCGGTAGAGCCACGCCCGGGCGTAGTTCCACTCCCGCTCGACCGTGGAGGTGGAAACCTCGAGAGCCTTCGCCGTGTCCTCGATGGTGAGTCCGGCGAAGTAGCGCAGCATGACGACCTGCGCCACGCGGGGATCGTCCTGCTCGAGTCGTTCGAGCGCCTCGTCGAGCGCGAGGAGGTCGAGCTCCCCACCGCCGGGCTCCGGGGTGAGCGCGACCACGGTCAAGGGGACTCGCCTTCGATTGCCGCCGTGCTTCTCGCTGTCCTTGCGGCGCGCGTGATCCACGAGGACGTTCCTCATCGCGCGGGCGGCGGCGCCGAAGAAGTGCGATCGGTTCTCCCAGCGCGTCTCGCTGCCTCCCGCCAGTCGCAGGAACGCCTCGTGCACCAGGACGGTGGGCTGCAGCGTCTGGCCCGGCGTGGTCCTCGCCATCTTCTGCCAGGCGAGGTGGTACAGCTCTTCGTAGACCAGGCTCCAGACCTTCTCCGCGGCACCCTGGTCCCCGGCGCTCGCCGCCGACAGCAGGACCGTGATCTCGTTGGAGCCGGGGGAGGTCAAGTCGCGCTCCTTGGTTACGCGATACGGATCGGGTGTCCGTCGAGGAGTTGGTGAGCTCAGCATACCGCCGGGGTATCTCCGCGGTACGGCTTTCGACCGAATGAGGCTGGGTGTGGAACGGGGCCGCGAACGTCCGGCCGGCCCGGTCCCGCATCGAGCTTTTCGGCGTCCCGTCCATCCGCACTTGACCCCGGACCTTCGTTCCACGATCACGGACGTGGCGGACGCCGAGGTGCTCCTCGAGGCCCGGGCGCTCGCGGGGGGGGCGGTTGCGGATAATCCGGGGGGCGCCTATCCTCGGGTCGCGGGTGTCCGATCGACGATCACTCGCCATGGGTCTCCCGATGATGCTCGCCGCCCTCTGCCTGCTCGCGCTCCAGTCACCGTGGCCGGGCTTCCGCGGTCCCGAGCGGAGCGGCAACGTGCCGCACGTCCGGCTCCCCGCCGCGTTCGATCCCGATCTCGACCGGCTCTGGCGCCGCGAGCTCCCCCCCGGGCACTCCTCTCCCGTGCTCGCCGGGGACGGGGTGTTCGTGACCTTCTGCCGGCGCGGCCAGGTCTTCACCGCCTGCTTCGACGCGGCCGACGGACGACGACGGTGGGAGCGGGCCGAGCCTCGGCCGGCGGGAGAGCGCGCCCCTCGCGACGAAGCCAGCTGGGCCAACCACGCCGCCTCGTCGCCGGTGACCGACGGCCGCGGGCTCTTCGTCTGGTTCCCCGACTTCGGGCTGGTGGCCTACGAGCTCTCCGGCGAGGAGCGCTGGCGCCTGCCACTGGTCCGCTGGCAGGGCCCGTACCCCGGAGCGAGCTCTCCCGCCCTGGCTCAGGGTCGGCTCGTTCACGTCTTCGACCACGACCGCCGCTCCTTCCTGATCGCCGTCGATCCAGCGGACGGCAGCATTCTGTGGAAGACCGATCGACCCTTCGCCACGCACGGCTACTCCTCGCCGACCATCCTCGGGGATGTCGTCATCGTCTCCGGCTCGCGGCGCGTCGACGCGTACGACCTGCATTCGGGACGCAACCTCTGGTGGGCCGAGGGGATGGCGTGGCAGCCGCGTTCGACCCCGGTGGGCGGGGACGGCGTCGTCTTCGTCCAATCGGCGGTGAACACGCAGAGCCAGTTCGGCTCACGCATCTCCTCGAAGAGCTGGTCGCAGGCGCTGGAGGCGTGGGACAGGAACGGGGACGGTCGAATCGTTCACGGGGAGCTGACCGTCGAGGACATGCCCGGCGAGTTCTGGAAGATCCACGATCTCGACGAGAACCGCGAGTTCGACTCCGAGGAGTGGGAGCGACTGCGCGGGCGCATGAAGTCGGGGAGCGGCCTCTGGGCCCTGCGTCTCGGCGGGGAAGGGGACGTGGGGGAGAGCCACGTCCTCTGGACGCGGATGCGGCGGGTCCCGCTCAACCCGACCCCGCTCCGAGTTGGCGACGTGCTGGTCATGCTGCGCGACGGCTGGAACGCGATCGGGATCGATGCGCGCGACGGCAGCGAGCTCTGGACGACGAGCACCGGAGGGTTGCGATCCAAGGTCTACTCCTCGCCAATCGCGATCGGCGGTGAGGTCCTCATCATCGACGAGAATGGCATGCTCGCGATCCTCGATCCGAGCGACGGCCGGGTGCTGGCCACGCACGAGCTGGAGGAAGAGGTGTGGGCGACGCCGGCGGTCGGCACGGAGACGTTCTTCGTGAGGACGAGTGAAGCGCTGCACGCGTACCGCCTCGCTGCGCCGCCGGCCGACCTCGAGGCGAGTGCTTTCGTCGGCGTCGATGTCCTGACCATGGACGAGCGTGGGAAGCTTCGCGACCAGACCGTCGTCGTGCGCGAGGGGCGCGTGGTCCGGCTCGGGCCGCGCGAGGACACGCCCCTGTCGGAACGGATCGAGGTGCTCGCGCAGGGCCCGGGTCTGACGGTGGTGCCGGGTCTGATCGACATGTGGACGCGGGTGGAGGATGAGCACGAGCCGCTGCGGCACCTCCTCGCCGGCGTGACGACGCTGCGGGTCGTCGACGGCCGGCCGGCGCTCCTGGAGCTGCGCGAGGCGATCGGACGCGGGGAGGTCCCCGGCCCGGAGCTGGTGATCGGCGCGCCGGTCTTCAGGGCTGATCTCGACCCCTCGAAGGCCGCGGCGGCGGTCGATGCCGCGATCGCGGCCGGGTACGACTTCGTGAGCGCCTCGCGCGACCTCAGGCCACAAGGCTGGCATGAGGCGGCTGCGCACGCACAAGAGCTCGGCTTCCCCTTCGCGGGGGTCCGGCACCACAAGATCGGGCTGGAGGAGGTCCTGGCGAGCCAGCCCTGGACCCTCGATCACTTCGAGACGCTCGCTTCGGAGCCGGATCTCGCCGTGGCCCTGGCCCGCGCAGAGGTCGGAGTGACGCCGATGGTCTCCTCGTTCTCGGTGTGGATCGAGGCGGCGATCAGTCGCCGGGAGTGGATAGAGACCAGAAAGGCGGTGCGCGACATCTCTCCGATCGTCCACCTCCTGTGGAGCCCCGAAGCCGGAGCGTTGCACCGGGGGCTGACCCGGCGGGAGCTGCAGGGGAAGCGAGGTTCACTCCGAGCGCAGCGCAACAAGCTCCGAGGGCTCGACGCGGCGGGCGTCCAGCTGCTCGCCGGCTCGGACTCGATCGCCTCCTTCATCCACCCGGGCCAGGGGCTGCATCGCGAGCTGCGCACCTTCGTGGGATCGGGCCTCGCGCCGGCGGATGCGCTGCGCGCGGCGACGGTCGCGCCGGGCCGCGTGCTGGAGCGTGTCCTCGGTGAAGCGCGGGGCACGGTGACCGCAGGCGGCGTGGCGAACCTGATCCTGGTCGCCGGCGATCCACTGGCGAACCTGCGCCGGCTCGAGGAGCCGCGTGGCGTGATGGTCGGCGGGCGCTGGTACCGGCGCGGTGAGCTCGAGGCCGCGCTCGAGCTCGCTCGCGAGATCTACCGGCGGGAGGCGGCATTCGTGCAGGCGGTCGTCGCGCTGCGGCCGGCGGGCACGGAGTCGCTGGCCGAGGCTCTCGAGAGCGAGGCGATGCAGAACCTCGAGCTGCGCGAGAGTACGGCGCGACGCCTGGTCGAGCTGCTGCGCCTTCCCCGCATTCGCCGCGTCAGGGACGCCGCGACGGTGGAGGCCTTCGCGGAGCGGCGCTGGCCGAACGGTTCGGAGACGGTCGGGGACTGAGCGGACCTACCCCCGCTCGCCCGCCCGCGCTGCCCGTCGCATCTTCGCGCCGGCCGCCAGCCGCCGCTCCAGCCAGTGCACGCCGCGGATGACCAGCCACACGACGAAGAGCAGCGGGAGGAGCCACGGCAGGAACGCGACCGCCAGGAGAAGGATCCCGCGACCGACGGAGAGCATCGCCTGCCACGAATTGGAGAGGGTGGCGGCGATCGCCTCGCCCAGGCCTTGCGGTTCCACCGCGGCGAAGACCGCGTGAGTGGTGAGCTCGACGGTGAGCGTGCTGTACGCCACCTGGCTCTCCCAGAGGCGCAGCTTGCCCTCGAAGCGCTCGATCGTCTCGCGCACCCGACCCAGCTCCGCCTCGACCTCGAGGAGCTCTCCCACCTCCTGGGCCCGGGTCGTGAGCATCTCGAGCAACCGGGTCTCGAGCTGGCGGGCACTCTCGAGCCGCGCCTCGAGATCGAAGTACTCCTCGGTGATGTCCTGGGTGTCGAGCGTCTCGTGGATCACCGTGCCGAGCTCGGAGAAGGACGCCAGCGCGGAGCCGAGCGAGGTGGCGGGGATCCGGAGCACGAGAACGGCGCGCGACGCGCGGCCCTGGTGGTGATCGACGCGCGCGCTCGCCAAGAAACCCCCGGCCTCGGCGAGGCTGGTCTCGATGGCGCGCCTCGCCTCGTCACAGGAGTCGACCTCCAGGTGCAACTCCGCGTTCTGGATCAGCTTGCGAGCGATGTCGGGGGCCTGGGTCTGCCCGCCGCCGACCTGGCCCCGCGTGCTCGCTTCGCTGACTCCACCGCCGGCCTGGACCCTCGCGGCGGGCGCTGACTCCAGCGCGGCGTGTTCCGCACCGCAGGCGGCGAGGAGCGCGCCGATGATGAGAAACACGCCTGCGATCACCTCGTTCCGGAGAACTCCCCTGGGAGCCTTCATCGTCGGTCCTTTGCTCGGGGTCTGGCGGCCTATCGGGCCGCGGATGCTCTGCGTACGGCGCCCCGCCGGGATCGTGGGTGCACGCCACCGGATTCTGTCCCGGCCCCACGCCGGCGGTTTCACGAGAGAGCGAGACCTCGCCCGGAATCTCCCTGCCCCGTACCCTGGAGAGCCGGAGCTCTCGCCCGTGCCCCCGGAGATGACCCGCGAAGAGAATCCCGAGAACGCGGCATCGGATTCTCCTCCGGCGCCCACGTGGGGTGTTCACCATGAATGACCCCCGAACCACCCAGGCGAAGCTGATCGAGCTGGCCGAGACGAGCGGCTGGGCCCGGCAGCTGGCCCGACGTCTCGTCGGCGACGAGCACCTGGCCGAGGACGTGGTGCAGGACGCCTATCTCGCGGCACTCCAGGCCCCCGACGCGGCTCGCACGCGCTCGGCGTGGCTGGCGGGTGCGGTCCGGAACCTGGCCCGCGGGCTCGTCCGGGATCGCGCGCGCCGAGTCCGGCGCGAAGAGCGAGGTGCCCGTGGCGAAGCGCTGCCCGGAACATCCGAGACCGCGGCTCGCCTCGAGCAGCAGGAGATCCTCATCCGGACCCTCCTCCAGCTCGAAGAGCCGTTTCGCGGTGCGCTGCTCGCCCGCTACGTCGACGGCCTGCCGCCGCGGAAGATCGCCGGCCAGCTCGGCGTGCCGATCGCCACGGTCAATAGCCGCCTGGCCCGTGGGCTGAGCCGGCTGCGCACGCGCCTCGAGGCCGAACACGGCGGCGACCGCGCCCAGTGGATCGCCGCCTTCGCGCCGCTCCTGCGGCCGCCGGTGGTGGGGGAGGGGTCCCCGATTCTCGGAGTGCTCCTCATGAAGAAGACCCTCGCCGCCGCCACCATGGTCCTGCTGCTCCCACTCGCATATTTCCTGGTCGCGGACTCCGCGCCGCTGCCCGCCGGTAGCGAGGAGACGCCGGTTGAGGTGCCGGCGCTCGTGGTTCAAGACGCCGAGGATCCATCGGAGCTGGAGGAGCTGCTGGGTGCTGGAGATCGGGTCGTGAATCCAGCACGCGAGTCGATCGAGAAGCACGAGGTCACCGAGCACGAGGGAGCGCCGCGGCGAATCCTGCGCGTGGTCGACCACTACCGGCGCGAGCCCGTCGCCGGCGCGGAGGTCTTCGTCGCCACCCAGGAGGCGATGATGATCGCGGCCCTGAAGAGAGGAGTCGCCGCGCTCACCCGCATGCCGGAGGAGCATCGCCAGTTCCTGGTCGAGGCCGGGAAGCGGTACGTGACCGACGAGGAGGGGAGCGTCGAGGTGCTCGGCTCCGCGTCGCAGGCCGTCGTGCTCGCGCGTCACGGGGACACCTTCGGGATCGACGCCCTGAAGACCGACGGCGAGGTGCAGGTGATCGTCCTCGAGCCCGACAAGCTGCTGCGGGTTCGCGTGCTCGACTCGACCGGTAGGGCGGTGGCCGGAGTTCCCGTCGCGCTCCTCGGGACGACCCGGGGCGTGAGCGGTCATCCGGGCCAGGACCTTCCCCTCTCTCGAGCGACCACTGCCGCCGAGGAGGGCGGCGAACCCCACGCCGTTCTCGCGTGGTTCCAGCACTCGCTGGCGCAGCACTACGAGCAGCTGTCCGTCGCGCTCGACTTCCCCCTGACGGAATCGGTTCGCCTTCCGGTCCACCCGACGAGGTGGCCGAGCGGGACCGTTGATCTCGAGCTGCCGCCGGTGGGATCGGTGCGGCTCACCATTCGCGATCGCGACGTCGACTCTCCCGTCGGCCGACGAACCGCGCTGCTCCGGACCCGGCCCGAAGAGGGGTTTCCCGCCTGGACTCCCGAGCCCGGTTCGCTCTCGAGGACGGCTCGTGACGGCTCCTACCGCTTCTGGCCGGTCGGGCTCGACACCGAGCTGGTCGTCTCCGTGTACTCGACCGATCCGGGCGTGCCGGTGATGAAGGAGCTCCTCGATCCGACCCGGGATGGAGAGGAGCGAGAGGTCGAGCTGGACGTCGGCGGTCGGTTGGTGATCTTTACCGGTCGCCTGCTCGAACCGGACGGGAGACCCTGCGCCTCGAGCTCGCTGATCGCCGAGCTCGGCGACCCGGAGAACTTCGTGCACTTCGGTCTCGAGGAGGACGGGAGCTTCGAGTTCGAGTTCACCGAATACGAGACGAAGCCGCTGGTAGGTGTGGTCACGCTGACGGATACGAGTCCGACCGGAGGACGCCGAACGGGGCAGGCTCCGATCCGGATCACCCCGGCCGAGAACCGCTGCGATCTGGGAGACGTGCGCTTCGAGGAGTCGGCGCTCGGGGCCACCGACCCTGCAGACCTCGCGGGGCGGGTGGTGGATACCGCGGGCGAGCCCGTGGGTGGCGCGTACGTCTCGTGGTCGCGACCGCTGCGCGGCGAGGCGGGAAGCGTCGCCTGGCCGGGGAGCGTGACCGTCGGCGCGGTGGCGTTGCCCGACGGCCGCTTCAGCATCACCTCGGAGCGGCCGGGCCTCGGGGCGCGACTGGAGGCTTCCGCGCGGAACGGGCTCTTCCACGAGCCGAAGCCGCTCGAAGAGCTGGAGGTGAACGCCGACGGGGAGCCGCTCCTGGTCATGGAGCCGGGCGCCGCGGTCACCGGCCGCCTGAAGTTCGACGCCGGGGTCGACCCGGGTCGCCTCCAGGTCCACGCCTGGGACCAGGCGGGTGGAGCGGTTCCGTCTCGTCGGGGCTGGTACGGCTGGCGAGAGGCGAGAGTGCAGGCGGACGGGGGCTTCCGCATCGAAGGTCTGCGGCCCGGCCGCTTCACCATTCGCGCCGGGATCGGCGAGCTCCACGACCGGGCTCGCCTGGTGGAAGACGTGGTCCTGCGAGTCGGCGAGAACACCGACGCCCGCCTCGACCCGATCGACCTGCGCGGGATGTTCCGGCTGTTCGACCTCCTGGTCGTCGACGAGGCGGGCCAGGCGGTGCTGGCCAGCGTGCGCGCCTTCCGCCACGGCGTGCAGAATGGACGCCCCATCGTCCTCGGGCCCGAGGATCTCGGCGTGACCGGCGCGGTCCGATCGTGCTGGGCGAGGAGCCGGAAGCTGCTCTCCTCCTCCAGGCGAGCGGGTTCTTTCCCGTGCTCCTCGATCCGCTGAACCTGCCCGAGACGGTCGTCCTCCTCCGCGGCTTGGAGCTCGAGCTGGAGTGGTCCGGCGCTCGCTCGCTCGCGGATCTGCCGGCCCGGCTGCGTCTCGACCTCGTGCCGCTCGAGGATCCGTGGGGCCCGGCGAGGGCGGTCAGCTACCTGCGCACCTGTTCACCGGGGCGGGTCGACCTCGCCTCCGATGGCCCGACCACGACGCGGGTCCCCGCGCCGGGAACCTACCGGTTGGAGTGGACGATCTTCTACGAGTGGAAGTCGGGCCATTCCCTCAGGCGCGAGATCGAGCTGGCGGCGCCGCGATCGCTGCAGGTCGAGGACGCGCCGGGCACGCGGCTGGTCTCCCTCGACGAGTCGATCCTCGAGCGGGAGGTCGCGTGGCTGCGCGGGGAGTTCGACCGCCTGCAGGATCGGGGCGGCATTCCGGCGGAGCTGCGGTTCGGGGAGAGGGTCGGGGATTCGAGGTGAGGCCTGGAGGGTAGTGGGAAAGAGGGCTTTCCACGCGACCGCGAATCGCTCGGCGTGCGATAGTCGAGCGATTCTCGGCCCGGCGCAGGCGCCGGTGCTCTCGTCCGACGGCCCCCTCCAGAGCCCCGTCATGTACCACCGTCTGTTGTGGATCGCGCTGTACATCTCGCTCGTCTCGGTTGCTGGAACAGCGGAGTCCTCCCCTCCGCGCGGCGCCCTGAACATCATTCCCCGGCCGGCGGAGCTCATCGTCGGGGAGGGGACGTTCCAGGTGTCGCGTACCACGACCGTGGTGGCGAGCGGGCGGGCTCGAGGCGAAGCGGATCGCCTGATCGAGACTCTGGCCCCGGCGATGGGCTTCGAGCTGGAGCGGGTCGACGATCGAGCCGGGGCGGGGGGCATCGAGCTGGTCATCGATGAGACGCTCGGGGAAGCGCTCGGCACCGAGGGCTATACGCTCGATGTGACGAGTGAGTCGATCAGCCTCCGCGCCGCCGCCGAGGCGGGATTGTTCTACGGGATCCAGACGCTGCGGCAGCTCTTGCCGGTGGAGATCTACTCGCCCCGCCGCGTCGACGGCGTGGCCTGGACCGTGCCCGGCGTGGCCATCACCGACTACCCGCGCTTCGAATGGCGGGGACTCCTGATCGACCCCGCGCGGCACTTCATCCCGGTAGAGGACGTCAAGCATTTCATCGAGGTGATGGCCCTGCACAAGTACAACCGGTTGCAGGTCCACCTCACCGACAACGAGGGCTGGCGGATCGAGATCGAGAAGTACCCGGAGCTGGCCGTGCTCGGCTCGCAGATGGACTGGAACCTCCGCTACCGGGATGGCGAAGGACCGCGCTGCTTCGGATACTACACGCAAGACGAGATCCGTGAGCTGGTGCGCTACGCGGCCGAGCGATACATCACCATCGTCCCCGAGATCGAGATGCCCTACCACGCGGGCTCGGCGATCGTGGCCCACCCCGAGCTCGGGGTCGACATGGGGCACCTGGCTGAGCTGCCGCCCGCCGAGCGCTGGGGGAACGTGAAGCACTGGCGGCCCAAGTCGGGCCTCCTCGCCCCGCGGCCCGCGAGCGTCGCCTTCATGCAGGACGTCCTGACCGAGGTGATCGACCTGTTCCCCAGCCGCTTCATCCACATCGGCGGCGACGAGGCCAACTTGAAGGTCTGGACCGAGGACCTCGAGATGCAGGCGCTGATGGTGGAGCTCGGCTGCGAGGACGCGCATGCGCTGCACAGCTGGTTCATCCGGCAGATGGACAGCTTTCTCAGCGAGCGCGGCCGGCGGATGGTCGGCTGGGACGAGATCCTCCAGGGAGGGCTGGCGCCTGGCGCGACGGTGATGAGCTGGCGCGGGACGAGCGGCGGAATCACCGCGGCTCGAGCCGGACACGACGTGGTCATGGCGCCGACCTCGCACACCTACTTCGACTACCGGCAGCACTCCGAGGAGCTGGGCCTCGGCCGGCAGGTGACCACCGTGGAGGACGTCTACACCTTCGATCCGATTCCCCAGGAGCTCGGGCGCGACGAGGCGAAGCGCGTACTCGGCGGTCAGGGGCAGCTCTGGGGGGAGCTGATCGCGACCCGCGAGCAGCGTGACTTCATGACCTGGCCGCGGGCGTGCGCGCTGAGCGAGACCCTCTGGTCGCCGATGGGGAACCGCAGCGTCGATCTCTTCCTCCTGCGCCTCGCCGCCCATCTCGAGCGCCTGAAGCTGACGGGGGTCGACTACCGGCCACTGGACGAGGAGCCGGAGCGCTGGGAAGGACGGACCGATTCTGGTGCTCCCGCGGAGGCGCGAGCTCTGCTAGGGCGGCTGCTGCCCTACCTCGTCGACCGATTCCACTTCGAGACGATCCCGGCCGAGTCGGGCCGCGACGTGTTCGAGCTCGAGGCCGAGGGCGGCAACGTCGTCATCCGGGGCAACACCGGCGTCTCCATGGCGATGGGGCTCAACTGGTACCTCGAGAAGTACTGCCACGCACACGTCTCGTGGTACGGCGACCAGCTCGACCTGCCCGATCCGCTGCCGGCGGTGCAGCCAGGAGTGCGTCGGGTTAGCTGGGCGAAGCACCGCTACTTCCTGAACTACTGCTGCTTCGGCTACTCGTTGCCGTGGTGGGACTGGGCGCAGTGGGAGCGGCTGATCGACTGGATGGCACTCCACGGCATCAACGCGCCGCTCGCCGTCACCGGACAGGAAGCGGTCTGGCAGGCGGTCGGACGGCGGCTGGGTCTGACCGACGAGCAGCTGCAGGGGTTCCTCGCCGGGCCGCCGTACCTGCCCTTCGGCTGGATGGGTTGTCTCGACGGCTGGGGCGGTCCGTTGCCGCAGAGCTGGATCGACCGGCACGAGGAGCTCGGCCGGAAGATCCTCGCCCGCGAGCGTGCCCTGGGGATGACGCCGGTATTGCAGGGCTTCACCGGCCACGTCCCCGCGGCGGTGGGGGAGCGGTACCCCGACGCGAAGCTGCACGAGATCCACTGGATCGAGTGGACGACGTTTCTGCTGGACCCGCTCGATCCCCTGTTCGCGCAGGTGGCGAAGCTGTTCCTCGAGGAACAGATCCAGCGCTTCGGCACGGACCACCTCTACGCGGCGGACACCTTCATCGAGATGAGGCCGCCGAGTGGCGAGCTGGAGTACCTCGACCGCCTGGCCCGGGCGATCCACGCCGGCATGGTGGAGACCGACGATCGGGCGATCTGGGTGCTGCAGACCTGGATCTTCCTGAATCAGCAGCAGTTCTGGACGCAGGAGCGCATCAAGGCCTTCCTCGACGCCGTGCCAGACGAGCAGATGCTCTGCCTGGATCTGTTCTGCGAGGATCGCCCGCAGTGGAGCCGCACGCAGGCGTTCTACGGCAAGCCCTGGATCTGGTGCAACGTGCAGAGTTTCGGGCGCACCGTCAATCTCGGTGGAGCGCTGGACGTGAACAACACCGGTCTCTCCGCCGCGCGACGGGATCCGGGGCGCAGCCGGCTCGCGGGGCTCGGCTTCGTCAATGAAGGGCTCGGCTACAACCCCGTCGCCTACGACCTGATGTTCGAGATGGCCTGGCGCGACGGGCCGATCGATCTCTCGCGATGGATCGAGGAGTACGCCCATCACCGCTACGGGTCGGACGACGCCGACGCCGCGGCGGCCTGGGCGATCTTGAAGGACACGGTCTACACGGCACCGCATCGGACCCGCTCGGTCATCGACCACGTGCCGTCGATGAACGCGGCCGGGGGAGCGCCCTACGACAACGTCCGCCTCGCCGGGGCCTGGCAGCGACTCCTGTCGGCCGCCGAGGAGCTGGAGCACGCCGACACGTATCGTTTCGACCTGGTCAACGTCGCGCGCCAGGTGCTGTCCAACCACGCCACGATCCTGTTTCGCCGCGTGGTGGAAGCCCATCGGGCCGGAGACATCGAGTCGTTCCAGCCGGCCGCCGATAGCTTCCTGCAACTCTTCCGCGACCTGGACGAGCTGGTCGCCACGCGCGAGGAGTTCTTGCTGGGGCGTTGCCTGGAGGACGCCAAGCGCTGGGGGACGAGCGAGGCCGAGAAGGCGAACTTCGAGTGGAACGCCCGCCGCGTGCTGACGCTCTGGGGCGAGGGCCCGGCGATCGACGACTACGCCCGGAAGGAGTGGTCAGGCCTGATCAGCGGCTACTACCTGGAGCGGTGGGCCTGGTACCTGCGCGAGGTGGGTGAGGCGCTGAAAGGCGATCAGCCCTTCGATGAGGGGCGCTTCCACCGCGACCTGAGGAAGTGGATGACCGAGTGGTCGGATCGCCGGGAGACGTATCCCTCCACGGCGAGCGGCGACAGCGTGGAGGTTGCGGCGAGGCTGTGGGCGAAGTACGCCGGTGATTTCAAGCCCGAGGCCGTCAGTCTGACGACCGGCAAGCCGGTCACCTGCTCGACCAGCTTGCTGCCGTACCCGGCCCAGCTGGCCAACGACGGCTTCGCGAGCGATACCAACCGCTACTGGGCGATGGACACGGCGAACGGCGATCCGGCCTGGTGGTGCGTCGATTTGGAGGAGCCGGCGTCGGTGGGCCGGGTCGTGGTGGTGGGCTACTACGGCGATGAGCGCCACTACGGCTTCACCGTCGAGACTTCGCTCGATGGCGAGACGTGGGAACTGGTCGCCGATCGGCGCGAGAACGAGGAGCGGTCAACCGCCCAGGGCTATACCTGCCGATTCGAACCGCGCCCGGTGCGCTACCTCCGGGTCACGCAGACCCACAACTCGGCCAACACCGGCCGACACCTCGTCGAGGTGATGGCGTTCGGGGACTGACGGAACGAGACCGAACAGATTCCCCCGGCCTATTCCCGCACACACGTGGGGCAGGCCGGGGGAGTGTTCTCGAGCTCAGTACATCACGGTCCCCACACGACCGAGACGCCGTTCGAAAGGTTGAACTCGAAGCCGCACGGACTGGCGCCCGCGTCGCGGTACCAGCACTGGTAGTACTTCGTCTGGCCGGGGAGGGCTCCTCCCGTGATGGAAATGGGACTCTGCGTCAGGGCTGCGCCCGTGCCCAGCTCGAAGCCGACCTCGAGTCGCACGAATGGCGGGCCGACGCAGCGCAGGCCGTCGCCGAAGGGAACGCCATCCCCTACCGGTGTGTCTCCCTGGAAGAATAGACAGGACATGCCTGTGGGAATGTGGTGGGCGACCAGGATCAGCGAGTCGAAGCCGACGCTGGGTTCGCCGACGGCGGAGAGAGTGCTGCCGTGAGAGGTCGAGTTCGCACACCCCTCGCCGAGCCGACCCGGGTTGCCGCAGGGACAAGCGCCCCCCGTGCCATCGCCGAAGCAGTAGGCGGCGGTGGGCGGGAGACCTCCCATCCGGTTCTCGGTCCAGCAGAGAAGTCCTTCGTAGTTGCGCACTTCCTCGCCGGAGAGGATGTCCGGGTCTCCATCCGCGTCGAGATCTGCGGCACAGGTTGCGTCGAACTTCCCGTAGGTACTCTGCGCGACCCACCGGTGGTACGAGCCACCGCCCAGGTTCTCAAACCAGCGAATCTCCTCGTCGCCATTGACCACGAAGTCCAGGTCCCCGTCGCCATCGACGTCCAATACCTGGATGTCTTCCACGTACCCGGTCGACTGCACCAACTCGACCGGCGCCCCGAAGGCTCCCCCACCCAGATTCTCGATCCAGGTCAGGTGTCTTACCCAGTAGGTCTGGTCCTCTGTCACGACGAGAACGTCCGGATCCCCATCGCCATCCACGTCCGCAGCGCAGACTTCTTCGACGTACTCGTTCGAGGCCTCGTAGAGGGTCTGTCCCGGATTGAAGGTCCCGCCGCCCTGGTTCTCGAGCCAGACGACCTTATCCTCGTTGTTGTCCTCCGTCAGCACATCCACGTCCCCATCGCCGTCCAGGTCGACGGCCTGGGCGACGGAGACCCCCGGCAGACTGATCGTGATCACCTGCTGGGAACCGAAGGTCCCGCCACCCAGGTTCTCGTACCAGGCGATCTTCGAGTCCTCCGGCGAGGCGGAGAGGACGTCCAGGTCTCCGTCGCCATCCAGATCGGCGGCATCGACATCCTGCACGTCGTCCGCATCCAGCGTGATCACCTGCTGCGGGCCGAAGATCCCACCACCGAGGTTCTCGTACCACGCGATCGTGTTGTCCCCCCGGGCGGTGCACACCACGTCGGTGTCGCCATCGCCATCCAGATCGGCGGCGCAGACACTACAGGCACCATCTGCGTCCGTTGTGATCACCTGCTGGACCCCGAAGTCGCCGCCTCCCAGAAACTCGTACCACGCGATCTTCCCGTCGCCCGAAGACGCGGACAGCAGGTCGTCGTCACCATCGCCATCCACGTCTGCGAGAAAGAGATCCTCGGGATACTCGACGTCCTCCGAGATGTCCGTCTCCTCGTAGTCGAAGAGACCGCCGCCGAGGTTTTCATACCAGCCTATGGAGCTGTAGTAGTCCTGGTCCGCGAAGACGATGTCGAGATCGCCATCCTCGTCGACGTCCAGGGGAAGGACAATCGACACTTCGGGTTCGGCAATGGTCCCTGGCGGCCCGAAGGACTCGTTCAGAGTCGAGGCGGTCGCGAGGGATACGAATCCGAGCACGCACGCGAGCCCGGTGAGTACGATCGGGGCGGAGTACGTATGTCGCATTGTTTCCATCTCGAATCGGTGGTGAACGAAGCGGAACGCGAGAGCTCCACCGGGACACGAAGCGCGTGGACGATGGACGTTCTCCCGCTCCCAGTTGCGCGCCGACCTCGTCCCGGGAACCCGAATCGGTGAGGTACCCCCGGGGGAGTGTCCAGCGCCTGGTGACCCGGCGGGTAGCCTCCTTCTCGCCGGCCGCATCACCAGATATGACAGTCCTTTGGCTCGCTAATCGTACCGCAGCCCGCTGATTCGATGGTGGGCAAGTCGGTGAAACAGAACTGTCGAGTTGCGCCGGATTCGGGTAGTCGGAGGAATCGAATCCGGTCCTCGCCAGCAGGGAATCGCGAAGGTGGCCGGCGGTCGATTGCGAATTCCTTCTAGCCCCAGGCCTCTCGATTCCCGGGTATCTCGCGGGCCATGGACGACCTCCGGCGATCGGTCGCCTCGGCGGTCGCGATGTGGTTCGTTCTCAGAACGACGACGGCGGCCCCCGTGACGACAACGACGACAGGTCTCTCCCCCCCGATCCCTCGGGATGCGGCAAAGGCGATCCCGGGTGACCGGCGGAGAGTGTCCGGTCTCGGTACTGCTGGTTCCGTGTCGCAGTGTCGATTGCTCAGGGGCAGATCTCCAGCTGGAGCCCGTCGCTCAGGTTGAACTGTGCGCCGCCGCCGGCGGGGTCGCGATACCAGGCCTGGCAGTACCAGGTGTCCCCCAGCTGCCACATCCCCGAGCCGCTGCTCACCGGCGGCTGCGTGAAATCGACGCGCATCACCGCGTTGCCGACGATGTCGACCAGGAACGGCGAGAAGCGGAAGACCCCGGTGCCGCCGGCGTTGACGCAGCGCCAGCCGTTGCCGAAGGGCGTCTGCGTCTGCCCGGCACCGTAGTAGAACATCAGGAACTGGCCCGCCGGGCAGTCGGTCGCCGCCAGGTAGAAGTCGTTCGCCGAAAGGCCGGGGAAGCCGAGCCAGGTGATCTGCGCACCCGGGCCGACCGAGTTGGGCGCGGTCTGGCAATAGGTCTGCGGTCCCGCACACGGATCGTTCAGCACCCCGCTGACCACCAATGCGAAGTCAGCGTCGACGGCTCCCGTTTCGGTGTGCGCATCTTCGACGATCGAGTCCGCGAACACCTCGACCACCCAGGTCCCGGGGGCGGGGTTGGCGACGAATACGTTCTCGACGACGTCCTTGGTGTTCGAGCTGCCGCCGGTCGTCGAGAGGTTGCCCGTCCGGAGGCCGTTGTTGCCCCAGTAGACCTGGCTGCCCGGCGAGGTCACCTTGAGCGACAGGTCGTTGATCCGGTGCTGCGCCGCCGAGGTCGTCCCCGCGGGGTCGAGGTAGACCATCGTCGCGCGGAGCTCGGTCTCGCCGGCGAGGACCGTCAGCGGGTAGCTGACGACCTCCAGGTTCCCGAGCACCTGTTCCTCGTCGACGATGAACGTGCGGTCCGCCCACTCCACCAGCCGCTCGACGTCAGGACGTCCCCACCCCTGGTGCGTGCGGGTCAGGTCGTGATTCGCGCCGCTGAAGGGGTACGACCACGCGCCATTGATCATCAACGCGCGTGCGGTCGTCGCTCTGGGCCGGCTCTCGAAAACGGTGGCCGCGCCGCCGCGGCCGGGGAAGACGCCTTCGTGCCACATCTGGAAGAGGAGGCCGAAGTAGCCGGCCACGCACGGCGTGGCGGCGCTCGTGCAGCAGAAGTTCGAGTGTCCGGTGGAGTCGAGGGTGTAGATCGAGTCGTACCAGTAGTGCAGGTCGGGTTTGATCCGCCCGTCCGCCGCCGGCCCGATGCTGGCGCTGCCCGACCAGGAGTCGTCCCCCGTACCGATGGTGTTCTGGTGGCGTACCGCGCCGACCGCAACGACGTTCTTCGCCCATGCCTGGGGGCGTGAGTCCTGGTTCCCCGCGTTGCTCTGCGACTGCGTGATCACCACGTCGTTGAGGAAGAGGATGTCGTCCATCTCGAACGAGTAGCTGTTGTAAGCCGTCGTCCGGGTGCTGCCCCAGCTGCAAGTCTGGAACACGCAGAAGTACGGCGACTGCAGGAGCTGCGCGGTGTGGGTGTACCGGTTGCCCAGGTACCCGTTGTCGGCGAAGATCGGCTGACCGTCGGGTAGGAGGCCGCGGGCGTTGGCGCTCGTCGCCCCGTCGCCGAACACCACGCCGGTCACCGGCGTGCCGTGCGAGGTGTCGCCGCCGTGGCTTCCGTGGAAGATCACCGGATTCGACTGGAGGTCGGGATGTGCTTCGTTCACGTTCCCGTCGCAGCACTCGCCGCGCACTCCCTGGCCCGTGAAGCCGTAGTTCGTCTCGAGCCAGTTCGCGCCGCCGTCGATGCGAATCAGGTTCATGTCGTCCTCCGGCGCGGACCAGCGGTCGACGTACAACACCTCGTCGTAGGTGACCACCTGAGAGAGCTGCTCCTCGTCCAGCGTGGCCTCGAGGATGAAGCCGTCGGGGATCTGCGCGTCGATCGTCGCGCCCGAATCAAGCAAGCGACCCGCCACGACTGCCTTCTGCGCGGGGCCGCGCTCCAGCACCTGGATCCGATACCGCGCGTGCCCCAGCTTCCCCTCACCGAGCTCGACTGCGATCTCCGGATCGAGGCGGTAGATCGGGTGATAGAGGCCGACCCAGCGCACCCAGGGCAGCGCCTCGACCTTCTCGCGCGTCGCCGCGTCCATCCGCACGAGGTGGGCGTGGTGCGGCAGCGCGCGGCTGACCTCGGCACCCAGCTCGTGCAGCGCTTCCCGGTAGGCCTCGAGAGACTGGGTGACGAGCTGCACGATGAAGAGCTCACCCGCAGCGGGCAGGGGAGCTTCCGCGAGCTCGGGCGGAGCGACGAGTGGGTCGAAGCGCCCCCAGCGCAAGTCGATATCGCTCCGCGCCGGCCGCGGCCGCGACCAGTGCTCGCCGTCGAGCGCGATCCGGTACCAGGTGGCCTCGTGCTCGGTTCCTCGACTCTCCCGCCACAGCTCCAGCACGACGGGAGTCTCGGCCACCACGATCCTCTCCAGCCTCGGGGACAGCGCGACCGCGGGAGGTGGGGTGGATACGGTCGGGATCAGCAGGGGGAGCAGCGTCAGGGAGCTCAGCATTGTGAAGTCGTCGAGGTTGCGGAGACGGAGGCGCGTGGAGGAACCGCCATTACCGAGCCTAAGTGAATGCCAACCTTCCGGCCACCCACAGCTCTCCAAGTAATGAACGGGGGCAGAGCAGCTCCACTACGATTCCGCATCCGAGAGAGGCGAACGTGGTGGGGCTAGCTGACCTGTTCCATGCACCTATTCCATTCGAATCTGAACGAGGTGGCCTGGTTTGCTCGTCGCTGATCTCTGCGCGTTGCGCGCCGAAAGCGGCCTGTTCTTCCAGGCCAACAACGACCTCTCCCCGGGTAACGTATGGGGCGACGGCTTGCAGTGCGCTGGCGGTGGCCTGAAGCGTCTCGGCGTCCGTTTCTCGGACGGATCCGGCTACTCGGACACCTCCGGGTGGGCGACACCCATCTCGGTCAAGGCTGGCAACATCCTCGCCGGCGACACCAAGTACTACCAGCTGTGGTACCGCAACCCGTACATGTCGCCCTGCGGCACCCAGTTCAACGCGAGCAACGGATACGCCATCACCTGGGCGCCGTGATATGGATGGACCTGTCATCAGCTGACTGACGGGTCACGATTCGAGTTGTTCACGAGCCGGCCGCGAGAACCCCGCGGTCGGCTTCATCGTGAAGGGAGGGCACGGATCCAGAAGCGCCGCACGAGGTCTCCGGCTTACAGGTTGCGCCCCTTGCGGGCTTGGCTCTACCGTGTGGGCTGCGGAGTGTGCCTGGATCGTCGATCCCGAATTCAGTACTACTCTGGACACCGACATTGGAGGACAATGCCGTGAGCGAGACCATCACGATCACGAAGCTCGAGACCTCGGCCTGGTTGCTCTGGGGCCTGACCGGTAGCATCGCGGGGGCCCTGTCTTTCGAAGATTCGCGTCTCACGTACACGGCCTACGGCCAGGGGACGCTCTCCGCGAAGAGCATCCGGAAGCTCGGCGAGCTCTGTGGCGAGCCGGATCTGGGCCAGAGGCTGGAGGCAGAGGTGAACGGCGTTCGCCTCTTCGACGAACCCCGCGAGGCGCTGGAGTTCGCGTTCCCGTGGTATACGTTCGGCGGCGGCATGACGGTCACCACGAAGAGTGGCCGTTTCCGGTTCTCGTTCCTGCGTCCGGCCAACACCATGGCGCAACCGGCGGCCGGTCTCGGCGCGGGGAGGAACATCCTCGAGGGGCGCGAGGCCGGACGGCGATGGCGTCAGCTCGTCGACGCGGGCCACGGGGCCGCTGGCTGACGGCGCGCCAGGGCGAGCTCACTTCTCGCTCGTGGCTGCCCTCCAGTTCCCCTCGAGGCGCGCGGCGAGGTCGGTGACGACCTCGGCGTTCTCCTGCCGTAGGGCGATATTGACGTTCTCGTCGGGATCGTCCTGGAGATCGTAGAGCTCGACGGCCGCTCGCTCCCCGGCGGTCTTCGTGGCGTGGTCCCAGTGATACCACTCGACGTAGTGATACTGCTCGGTGACCATCGAGTAGCCCATGTACCGCTTCCCGTCGGGTGAGTTCTTGGGCCGGCGCACGTACTGGCTGAAGGCGGCGGACTTCACCGGCGTGTCGGGCCGGTCGAGCAGGGGAACCAGGCTGGTCCCTTCCAGGTGCGCGGGCGCGGCCACTCCGGCCAGCTCGCAGAGCGTCGGAAACAGGTCGACGAGTTCGACCAGCTGCTCGGTGCGCCCCGCCTTCACGCTCCGCCGCGGATCGCGGATCAGGAGCGGCACCCGCGTGTCGATGTTGTAGTTCGTCTGCTTGCACCAGCTGCCGTGCTCGCCGAGCTTCCAGCCGTGGTCGCCCCACACGACGACGATCGTGTCGTCCTCCAGGCCCAGCTCCTCCAGGCCCGCGATCAATCGCCCCACGCAGGCATCGACGTAGCTGACGCAGGCGTAATACCCGTGTTTCAGCCGCCGCGCGGTCTCCTCGGGCAGCTGGTAGCTCGCCGGGTGCCGGACGTCCGGCAGGTCGTAGCAACCCCGCAGCTCGTAGGCGGAGTTCATCGCCATGACAGGGGAGTTCTTCGGCAGGAAGGGGTTCGTCGCCAGCGGGAGCGCTTCCCGATCGTAGAGATCCCAGTACTTCTTCGGCGCCACGAACGGGAGGTGCGGCCGGTAGTAGCCCACGGCGAGGAAGAACGGGCGGTCGCCGTCCTTCAGCCGCTTCAACGTGTCCAGGGCCAGCTGCGTCTGCGCGCCGTCGTAGAAGGCGTCGTCGGGAGCCTCGGAGCACTCGGTCGAACGGCCGTAGGCCCAGCCGCCGGCGTAGGCGTTCGGGTTCCTCTCCAGTCGCTTCGCGCGCACCTCGGCCAGCTCGGCCTTCAACTCCTCGTCGTAATAGAAGGACTCCGGGTCGCGATCGATCATCTCGGGCGTGCTGTACTCCGCCGGCCGGAGATCGGGCTCTTCGAATGAGACCCGGTCGGGCATGTGGTTGTGGAAGATCTTGCCCATCGAGACGGTGTGGTACCCGAGCTCGTGGAAGTGCTGCGGCATGGTCACCGCGTCGGGATCGATCTCGCGGAACTTCTCGCCGAGGCTCCACACTCGAGTGGAGTCGGGTCGCTTCCCCAGCATGACACTGGCCCGCGAAGGCGCGCAGGCCGCCGCCTGGCAGTAGGCCCGGGTGAAGACCATCGCCTCCTCGGCGAAATGGTCGAGGTGCGGAGTCACTATCTCGCTGTTCCCGTAACAGCCCAGCTCGGGCCGCAGGTCGTCGACGATGACGAACAGGATGTTGGGAGGTGCTTCTACCGGAGGAGGGTCGCAGCCGGCGAGCAGGAGAGCGGTGGTCATCGCCACCACGGGAAATGCAGGGAAGCCGATCAGTCGTTCGCTCATACGCGAAGCGTAGAGAATCCCCTCGTCCTTGCACAATCTCGCCCTGGAGACGGGCTCGTCTCCCTCGAGGTCCCGCTCAGCTGCCTCGCTGACCCTCGGCCCGAGAATCGAGCGTGAGCCGAACACGGCGAGTCAGCTCTCGCGTGCGAAAGGGCTTGCGGAGCAGGTCGATCTCCCTGCCCATTTCGTTCAGGGTAGAGAGCTCCGAGTCCGTGTACCCGGAGATGAAGAGCACCGTCGGAGAGTGTCCCGCCTCGCACAGCGAGGAGATCAGCTGCGGGCCTCCCATCCTGGGCATGATGACGTCACTGACGATCAGGTCGATCTCTCCCGGGTGAGCCAGGTAGATCTCGCGCGCCTCCTGGCCGTCGCCTGCCGGCAGCACCCGGTAGCCCTTGCGAGTCAGGGTCTTGATCAGGAGGGACGAAACCGCTTCCTCGTCCTCGACCAGGAGGATCGTCTCGTCGCCTCCGGTCTCCCGCGAGTCCTCCTCCTCGACGTGGCGCTCGACGGACTCCGCATCGCTGAGCGGGAAGTACACGTGCACCGTGGTGCCACGCCCGAGGACGCTGTGGATGAAGACGCGGCCCCCGGCTTGCTGGACGATTCCGTGGACGGTCGACAACCCGAGCCCCGTTCCCTTGCCCACATCCTTGGTGGTGAAGAAGGGGTCGAACGCCCGGGTCTGGGTCTCCTGGGTCATGCCCACGCCCGTATCCGACACGGCGATGAGCACGTGAGAACCGTTGGGCAACGACTTCGATGCGCCGACGGTCGATCCCTCCGCCTCGACGAGGCGAGTGATGATCGACAGGTCGCCACCGGTTGGCATGGCGTCGCGCGCGTTCGAGACCAGGTTCAGGACGACCTGCTCGATCTGTCCGGTGTCGCCCAGGATGCGAAGCGGCGCGCAGTCGAGATCGGTTTCGAGCCGGATGTCCTCGCCGATCAGGCGCTCCAGGAGGGCCTGGATCCTCCCGATCAGGAGGTTCACGTCGATCACCTGCTCGACGATCTCCTGCTTGCGGCTGAAGGTGAGGAGCTGCTGCACGAGTCCCGCCGCCCGATCGGCGGCCAGCTGGATCTCGTCGACGTGGCCCAGCGCGGCCACATCGTCCTCGACCTCGGCCCGCAGGAGGTCGGCGTTGCCGACGATGGCCACGAGCAGGTTGTTGAAGTCGTGAGCGATCCCGCCGGCCAGTTTCCCGATCGCCTCGATCTTCTGGGCGTGACGCAGCTCCGACTCCAGCCGCTTGCGGTCGGTGATGTCTCGCCACACGACGTGCAGCACGCGCCGGTCTCCCTGCTGCACCGCGGTCAAGAGCACCTCGACGGGGAATACCTCGCCATCTCCACGAAGGTGATCCCACTCGAAGCGGTGGCTGCCGCGCTCGAAGGCGATGGCGATCATCTCGTTCGCCTTCTCGTAGGAATCGCGCCCATCGGGTTGCTTGGGCGGCGAGAGCTCCGAAGGGTGCGTCTCGAGCAGCTGTGCCTTGTCGCGGTAGCGCAGCATCTCGACCGTGGCCTGGTTGCAGTCGACGAACGTATCGCCCTCGATGATCAGGATCGCATCGGCGGAGTGCTCGAAGAGCTCCCGGTAGGCGTCCACGTCGGGGCTCGCCGGTTCCTCCTCCTCCCGGGAGCCCGAAGGGGATTCGGGCTCGGCAGGTACGGACCCCGGGGCGTGGCCCGAGTCATTCGATTCGGGTCGAGTGGTCTTGCGAGACATCGTCCTAGCCTGACTCCAGTACCGATCCGATCCAGTCTAGTCACAATCGACGTGGTTGCGTCGAGATGCCGTTGCGATTCCGCGTCCTCGAATCGACCCTGAATTGGGCGCGGCGTCAGCAGAGCCGGCCGTCCGCAATGACGGGTCCAGCCCGGACCAGCAGGCGACCCCGACCCGACCTTCCACGTCTCCCACCGAAGTCCCGGAGGGAAGCCCCCAATCTCTCGGCCAGTTGCTCGGTGTCCTGCCGCTTCTCGCCCCGGAACCGGCAGGTGGGCGCACTCCTCCCGCGTTGTCCTCGACCGGGTTGCTCTCCATCTCCTCCGATCGTGCCTGGACCACGACAGTCAGCCCGGTCCGACGGAACGGTGGATGCGCGGCGGTGAATCGCCTACCTTCGAAGAACATCAAGCCAGGGAGGTGACCTCATGACCGCGTACCGCCTCGATCCGACCCGCCGGACCTTCCTCGGAGTAGCCGGCACGGCGCTCCTCGGGGCGACCGCCCTGGGGGCGCCGGGGAAGAGTCCGCGACCAGCCGCCGGCGTGACGAAGGACGTCAAGGTCCGCCTCGCCGTCGTGGGCGGAGGATTCGGCGCGTCGCACCACTGGCACGAGCATCCGAACTGCGAGGTCACCGCGGTGACCGACCTCGTCGAGGATCGCCGCCAGCGGCTGGTGCGGGCGTACGGATGTTCCAACGTCTATCCGTCGCTGGAGGTGATGCTCGAGCAGGCGGCGGACAGCTTCGACGCGGTGGCGGTCTTCACCGATGCGCCGAGTCATGTGAAGCACTCGATCCTCTGCCTGCGGGCCGGCAAGCACGTGACCTGCGCGTGCCCGGTCTCGATCGACCTGGAGGGTTGCGTCGAGCTGAAGAAGGTCGTCGAGGAGACCGGGCTCACCTACATGATGCACGAGTCCAGCTGGTACCGGCAGGAGTGCATCGCGGCGCGGGAGCTCTTCGAGGCCGGTGAGTTCGGCCGGCTGGGCTACTCGGAGGTGGAATACTACCACCCGGGGATCGGCACGCGTCGCGACTCGCTCTCGAGGTGGCAAGGCGAGAGGTCGTGGCGCTTCGGCTTTCCACCGATGCTCTACCCGACGCACTCCCTCGGCCTCCTGGTCGGCGTCACCGGCGAACGGATCGTCAAGGTCTCCTGCCTCGGGCAGCTGGTGGGCAGCGACTTCCCCTCGGGCGAGGAGAACGCCTACGGCAACCCCTTCGACAATGAAATGGCGCTGGGTGTCACCGACCGCGGCAACATCTGTCGCTTCGGCGTGTTCTGGAACGTCGCCGCGCATGGGGAGCGGGCGCAGTGGCTCGGCGAGAAACTCTCCTGCTACATGGGCGGCTCCGGCGGTCAGCCGCAGGCGATGATGCGGCTCGGGCAGGGGGGAAAGAGCTGGGACGTGCCGAGGTACTGGGGCACCGAACGGCTGCCGGAGGCGATGCGCCACGACAGCGGCCACGGCGGCAGCGCCTCCTTCCTCTCCGCGGAATTCATCGACGCGCTGGTCGAGGGGCGCGCGCCCACCGTCGACCTCTACGAGTCGATCGCCATCACTGCTCCGGGGATCGTGGCCCACCAGTCGGCGCTGCAGGGCGGGGTTCAGCTCGACGTGCCGAGCTTCGATCGCGGCTGAGCTCATTCCGAGGCCATTCTCGACAGGACTCGCGCCGGGCGGCGTATTCCCCCTCGTCGGTCGGTTGCCCTCCCGTAAGACCCCCAGCGCCCTGAGACGATGCTCCAGCTGATTCCCGCCCTGCTCCTCACCCTCGGCTCCACCGCTCCCCCCGCCCAGCAGGCCGAGTTCGACCTCGAGCGCACCGAGGCCGTGCTCACGCGCCTGATCGAGGAGAGCCTCGAAGAGAAGGGTGTCGCCTCCCTCTCGATCGCCCTCGTGCGCGGGGAGGAGATCGTCTGGACCGCGGCGTTCGGCTACAGCAACGTCTTCACCAGAACGCCCGCCACCCCGGAGACGATCTACTGCACCGGTTCGACCTTCAAGGCGGTGACGGCGACCGCGCTGATGCAGCTCCAGGAAGAGGGGAAGCTCGCGCTGGACGACCCGGTCAACCTGTACCTCGGCGACTCCCCGATCGAGGATCAGTCGGACCAGGGGCGCCCCGTCACCTTCAGGCACATCCTCTCCCACTGGTCCGGGCTGACCCCGGGCGCGAGCACCGTCCCGCTGTGGAGCCGGCTCGCCCCGCAAACCCTCGAGGAGCTGGCCGCCGGCCTCTCCCCCGTGCGCGCTCCCGGGGAGAAGTGGGAGTACAACAACTTCGCCTACGGCCTGGCCGGCCTGCTCGTCGAACGGATCGCCGAGCGGGACTACGAGCGCTACATCGTCAAGGAGATCCTGCGCCCGCTGGGCGTGAAGACCGCGCACCCGACCAAACCCTCCGCGCGCATGGTCGAGCGGATGGCGTTGCCCTACATTCCCGCGCGGGGCGAGCCAGTGGCGACCCTGCAGGTCCGCTACGACGTCTTTCCCGCCGGCGACATCTACCTGACTGCGGAGGACATGGCGCGTTTCCTGGGCGCTCACCTGAACGGCGGCGTCTTCAACGGCAAGCGGATTCTCAGCGAGGATTCGGTGAAGGAGATGCACACGCCGCCGTTCTCCGGCACCTACGCGCTCGGCTTCGGGGTTCACGTGGACGCCCGCGGCCACACCATCATCCAGCACGCCGGTGGGACGCCCGGCTACAGCTCGCAGATGATCGGCGATGTCGATGCGAAGGTCGGTGTCTACTTCATGTCGACCTCGCAGGCTCCGGCCTCGATCAGTGACGCGGCGCTGAAGCTGCTGCGCGGCGAGGAGTTCGTGGCCCCCTGGGAGCGGGAGATCGTCGAGGTGCCGCTCGCCGTCCTCGAGGAGTACGTCGGCGAGTACGACGGCGATGACGGAAACCTGATCCACATCACCCTCGACGACGGAGTGCTGCACGCGCAATCCCGTGGTCCGAGTCCCGCGCCGCTGTTGCCGCTCTCGCCGACCGAGTTCCTGATCGAACCGGTCGACGCGAGGGTCGTCTTCGAGCGAGACGATGAAGGAGCCGTCTCCGGGCTGGTGCTCAGCCGGGATCCGACGGTGATCCGGGGGAAACGGCGGCGCTGAACGCCGGCGACGGTCTGCTCGCTATCGCTCCTTCGCGTTCCGCGGTACACTGGCGACCGACGAGCGAGAATCCAACAGCTCCACATCGTCATGAATCCCAGCATGATCCTCGGCCTCGGTACGGCCATGCTTCTCGTTGCGCCCGCAGGCCTCGCCCAGCAGTCGGATGGCGGAATCGCATCGATCTCGCCGCGGGCGCTGCAGGGCTTCCAGTCCTGGAACGAGAGCGACGGAACGAACTGGCACCGGTACGACGACCCTCGGACCGGATACGCCCGGTTCCTCTTCGGCGGTCAGGCCGCTCCCGCCTTCCAGCCGGTCGGTGACGCCGACTACTTCTCTCTCGGGCGCCTGGCGATCGAAAGCACCGAGGCGATGCACGGGATCGAGAGCGGCACGCTGGTCGAGTCCCGCACGACTCTTCTGCCGCTCAGTCGTGTCGGTACTAACGACAAGGTGACCGTCCAGTTCCGCCAGGAAGTCGGCGGTGTGCCCGTGCTCGGTGGCTACGTCAACACCCTCTTCACTCCCGAGGGGCAACTGCTCTCGGTACAGACCACGGCGATGCCGGGGCTCGCGGGTTTCTCCACGGACGCCCTGGTCGACGGCCGGCGAGCGGCGACGATCGCCCTGCGCACCTTCGAGGAGAGGGTCGGCCTCCCCGGAACGCTGATGGGCGACCCCCGGAAAGCGATCGGCCAGCTGGAGACCTCGCCCAGGAGTCGCGAAGCGCGGCTGATCTGGGAGGTCGAGGTGATGTGGAAGCAGCCCGACGTGGAACCGGAGGGATTCACTTACTGGATCGACGCCGTCGACGCCTCTTTGCTGAGGGCGGAGACGATGATCCACCACCTGTACGATGTCGGCGGCACGATCAACACGATGGCGACGCCGGGAACGCTGCCCGACCAGGCGGGCAATCCCGCGCAGTCGTTGCCGATGAACCACGCGCGGGTGAATGGCGGCGGCGCCGGCACGGTGTACACCGACGCCGACGGCAACTTCAACTTTCCCGGCGTGACCGGCCCGATCAACATCACCGTCGACTACTACGGCCCTTGGGCCGACGTCGACAACGTTCTGGGAGCCGACTACTCCCTGAGTGCCTCGATCAACGGGACCGGCAACAGCGTGCTGATGAATCCCGCGTCGGCGGCGCTGATCACTTCCCAGGCCAACGCCTTCCGCACGATAGGCCTCTTGCGCGACTACGTCCGAGGGGTCGCCCCCGGCGATTCGACGGCCGATTTCCGGGCGCTGGCGAACGTCAACATCGACGGCATCTGCAGCGCCTACTTCGACGGCAGCTCGGTGAACTTCTCCAAGGCCGGCTATGGCTGCGCGAGCTCCGCCTACTCGACGACCATCACCCACGAGATGGGGCACTGGCTGAACGTCCTCTACGGCACGGGGAACGGCAGTGACGGCATGGGCGAGGGGAACGCCGACGTCTGGGCGATGTACCAGTGGGACACGCCCTACCTGTTCGAGGACTTCGTCGGCCCCGGCACCGGGCCGGGCCGCTCCGGGGAGAACACCACCCAGTTCTGCGGCGACGACAACCCCGGCTGCCACGGTGGGGCGCACGCCGATGGAGAGGTCTGGATGGGGGCGGCGTGGAAGGTTCGCCGCAACCTCAATAACACCCTCGGCGACGCCGCGGGCGACGCGATTGCGGACCACCTCTTTATCGGCTGGTTAAATGCCTACGACCAGACGGAGATCAAGTCGGTGATCGAGATACAGTGGCTGACCCTCGACGACGACAACGGCAACATCGACGACGGGACGCCGAACTACCTCGACATCGACGCCGCGTTCCGAGAGCAGGGCTTCCCCGGCTACGACGTCTGCTTCGACCCGGTGAAGTACGGCACCAACAAGGACAACTCGCTCGGTCGGGTCGCGCAGATCACCTGGTCGGGAACGCCGAGCGAGACGAGTGGTGACTTCCAGATCGGCCTGAACGGGGGGATCCCGGACCAGTTCGCCCTGCTCTTTTCCGGCGGCACTGCCGTCTCGGTGCCCTTCTTCGGTGGCCTCCGCCTGGTCGGCAACCCACTGAACCGCGAGGCGTTCGTGCAGCTGGACGGCTCGGGCTCGACGATGGTGCCGATGGCCGTCGACCCCGGCTCCTCGGGCAGCGAGGAGTACTTCCAGTTCTGGTACCGCGACCCGGCTCACCCGGACGGCACCGACGTGGGCCTCAGCGACGGCCTCGAGGTGCTCTACTGCGACTAGAGGCGCCGCCGACCTCACGCCCTAAGTACTTCCAGGGCAGTAGCTTGGGAGATTCGGTAGGCTCTCCACCAAGAAGCGGGGACGCCGGACGTCTCTTCTCCCGGACCCGGAAGCGAAGGCGCCCCTGCCAGAGCCCATGACGCCAGACGACAAGCGACGAGAACATCCCGACGCCCCCTGGATCCGCGAGGTGCTGGAGCGATACGAGCGACCGCTCACGCTCTACGCCACGCGTCTCCTGGGAGACGTGGAGCGCGCGCGGGACGCGGTGCAGGACACCTTCCTCCGGCTTTGCAACCAGGAGCGGATGACGATCGAGGAGGGGATCGCGGTGTGGCTGTTCACGGTCTGCCGCAACCTCTGCTGCGACGTTCACCGCAAGGAGGGTCGGATGAGTCAGCTCGAGGATGGAGTGGCGGACGCGACCGCCAGCGCGACGGCGACGCCGGACGCGCTCATCGAAACCCGCGACAACCTGTCGCGAGTGATGGAGACGATCACCTCGCTGCCGGAGAAACAGCGCGAGGTGCTGCGTCTGAAGTTCCAGCACGGACTCTCCTACAAGGAGATCAGCCGGGTGACCCAGGAGAAGATCGGCACCGTCGGGTGGCTGATCCACGAGGGGTTGAAGGGCGTGCGCGAGAAGCTGGCGGCGAGCGAGGTCGGAGGGTTGCGGGCATGAAAGAACAGATGAACAAGGACTGGAGCGACGATCCGCGGATCACCGCGTACGCGCTGGGCGAGATGGACGAAGCAGAGCGGGCCGCCTTCGAGGAGGAGATCCGCGGGGACGAGGTGGCGACCGCGCTGGTCGCGGAGCTGCGCTCTCTCGGGCGGGAGCTCAAGGAGGAGTTCGCGGGGGAGTGTGCTCCGGGACTGTCGGAGGGGCATCACCAGCGGATCGAGGCGCAGCTGACGGGCGATTCGAGGAAGAGCGACCGGTCGCTGCCGCTCGCACCGTGGGGGCTGGCGCTGGTGGGGGTCGCCGCCTCGGCAGTCGTCGCCGCCGGGATGCTCCTGGCGATGTACTCGCTCCTCGGACACAAGACGAACGACCTGGAGGGGACGATCACGGGTGCGTTGCCCAGCAGCCAGGCGGATGAACCCGGGAAGATCCTGGGTGGTCGGGTGATCGCCACGACGGGTGAGGATGGTGCGATCGGGATCGACTTCGATGAACTCTACAGTGCGGATGCGGACGCCACGATCGAGGGTTTGCCCTGGGCCAGTACCGTGACGATCGAGGATGGATCTGCTTCGTATGATGAGTTCTCGGTCACACTCGCCCACTCGCAGCACCTCCCCGAAGGGGAAGTGGCGGAGGTTACGGATCTTCCCGCGTTGAAAGATGGGCAGCTTCTCTTCGACTTCTCGGAGGAACGCATCGAACCGAGGGTGGTGATGCGCTACTCCGCCGGCCTGGACTTCGGCCTCGAGGCGAGAAGTGAGACCCGGCCGGGCAGCGAGGCGGACTGGGGCGAGGCCGACGAGGGCAACCGCGAGCAGTACTCTCCGATCTTCGAGAACGCCTACTGCCTCACCACGCAGGCCCCCCTGTCGACCTTCTCGATCGACGTCGACACCGCGTCCTACGCCAACGTCCGTCGTTTCCTCGACGGGGGCAGCTTGCCTCCCGCCGACGCGGTGCGGATCGAGGAGCTGATCAACTACTTCCCGTACGACTACGAGAACCCGGGCAGCGACGCCCCCTTCTCCGTCGATCACGAGGTCGGCGCCTGTCCCTGGGAGCCGCGGCACCGGCTGGTGCGCATCGGCCTGAAGGGGCGCGCGACGCACCACCTGGAGCGGCCTCCGTCGAACCTGGTCTTCCTGGTCGACGTGTCGGGCTCGATGAACAGCCCCGACAAGCTGCCGCTCCTGAAGAAGGCGCTGCACATGCTGGTGCAGCAGCTCGACGCGCGCGACCTGATCAGCATCGTCGTCTACGCCAGCGCGGAAGGGGTCGCTCTCGAGCCGACGCGTTGCAGCCTGGGCGTCGACATCCACATGGCGCTCGAGCGCCTTTCCGCCGGCGGTTCGACCAATGGCGGGGCGGGTATCAATCTGGCGTACGAGTACGCGATGCGGAACTTCATCGACGGCGGCATCAACCGCGTCATCCTCGCCACTGACGGCGACTTCAACGTCGGCGTGACCAGCGATGGCGAGCTGGTGCGGTTGATCGAGGAGAAGGCGAAGAGCGGCGTGTTCCTCTCCGTGCTCGGTTTCGGCACCGGCAACCTGCAGGACGCCAAGATGGAGCAGCTGGCGGACCAGGGGAACGGCAACTACTCCTACATCGACTCGGTGCTCGAGGCGCGCAAGGTGCTGGTCGAGGAGATGGGCTCGACGCTGGAGACGATCGCCAAGGACGTCAAGATCCAGGTCGAGTTCAACCCCGTCGAGGTGAAGGGCTACCGCCTGATCGGCTACGAGAACCGGATGCTCGCCGCGCAGGACTTCAACGACGACGCTGTGGACGCCGGCGAGATCGGCGCCGGACACACGGTGACCGCACTGTACGAGATCGTGCCCGCGGGGGCCGAGCTCGACGTGCCGGGAGTCGACCCGCTGAAGTACCAGATAGTGACGCAGCCCTCCGGAGAGGCGTTCACTGGCGAGCTCTGCAACCTGAAGCTGCGCTACAAGGAGCCCGATGGCGACACCAGCAAGCTGCTGGTCTTCCCGGTCACCGACGAGCGCAAGAGCTTCGAAGAGCTCTCCGCCGACACGCGCTGGGCTGCGTCGGTCGCCGCGTTCGGGCTGGTGCTGCGCGATTCCCGGTACAAGGGAACGGCCGACCTCGCCGCGGTGTCCCGCTGGGCGGTCGAGGCCGTCGGCGAGGACCCCGGCGGCTACCGCGCGCAGTTCATCGGCCTGGTCGGCAAGGCGCGGCAGCTGAAGTCGAGGTGAGTTGGGCGCGGAGGAAGCGGGGGTGGCGGGGGGGTGTGGGGGGGGGGGGGGCGGGCGGGGGGGGGGG
>CAZCAC010000056.1:0-51827 GCA_964496575.1 uncultured Planctomycetaceae bacterium
GTGTCCTCTGTGTCCTCTGTGGTTAAAATCTGGCTCTGTGCTCTCTGTGGTCGATATCGCCGTGCTACTCCGCCTTCGCCGCCTTCTTCTCCTTCTTCGGCTTGGCGGTCTCCTTCGGCTTTGCCTTCACCTCGTCCCGCTCCGCCTTCCTGCCCGCCTGGTACGAACTGGAGCGGTAGTCGGTCTCGTAGAAACCCGAGCCCTTGAAGAGGATGCCGGCACCCATCCCGATCTGGCGCTGGAGCTTGAGCCGGCCGCAGCCGGGGCACTTCTTCTTGCGCGGCTCGTTCATCGACTGGAAGATCTCCAGCTCATGGCCGCAGGCGCCGCAGACGTAGTCGTAGGTAGGCATGTTCTATTGCTCCGTCTCGGGGTCTTCTTCCCCGGAGGTCGCCTGCTCCGGCTCGACCTCGGCTTCGGCATCCGGGTCCGCCGCGACCTTGACGTGGGCGTAGCGTAGCACGTCCTTGCCCATCCGGTAGCCCCGGCGGACCGTCTCCACGATGGTGCCCGGCTCGGCGCCGCTGCCCGTGACCGTCTCCACCGCCTCGTGGATGGTGGGGTCGAAGGTGCCGGTGTCCTCGATCAGCTCGACCTCACGCTGGCCGAGGAACTGCATCATCTGGTCGCGGGTCATCTTCACGCCCTGCAGGAGATTCTTCCCCTCGGGGGTCTCGACCGGGGTCAAGAGCGCCATGTCGAGGTAGTCGAGGGTCAGGAGCAGCTCCGAGAGCAGCTCGCGGCGCATGGCCGCGGTGGCGGCCTCGAGGACCTGGCTCTGGCGGCGGCGGAGGTTCTTGAAGTCCGCCTGCGAGCGCATCCAGTTCTCGTAGTACTCGTCCCGTTCCCGCTCCAGGCGCTCCTCGGGGGTGAGCTTCTCCGGCGCTTCCTCGACGATCTCGGCGTCGGGCAGGCTCGCCTCGTCGGGCTCGGGGCTCTCTCGTTCGGTGGTGGGGTCGTCGGCTCGAGTGGACATCGGTCAGCTGAAGTAGTTGGCGATCTTCTCGAAGAAGGACTTGTGCCCCGACTCGCTCGACTCGATCTCGCCGAACTCCTCGAGCAACTCCTTCTGACGGGCGGTGAGCTTGGTCGGGATCTCGACGAACAGGCGCACGAGGAGGTCACCCCGGCCGCGTCCGTCGATCGAAGGCAGGCCCTGGCCGCGCAGGCGCAGCACCTTGCCGCTCTGGGTCCCGGAGGGGATGGAGAGCTCGACCTTGCCGGAGAGGGTCGGGATCTCCACCCGGTCCCCGAGGGCCAGCTGGGTGTAGCCGCAGGGCAGCTCGGTCATCAGGTCGGGGCCGGAGCGCTGGAAGACCTTGTGGGCCTGTTCGCGGATCACGCAGAAGATGTTGCCGCGCGGGGCGCCGACGTCGCCCGCGTCACCCTCGCCGGCGACGCGGAGCTGTACGCCCTCCTCGATCCCCGCGGGGATCCGGATGACGATCTCGCTCTTCTCCTGGATCTTGCCGTTGCCCTGGCACTTCCGGCACGGCTTGTCGATCGACTGTCCGGCGCCGCGGCAGGTCGGGCAGGGCGAGGCCATGGTGAAGAAGCCCTGGCTGCGCTGCACCTGGCCGCGGCCGCCGCAGGTCGTGCAGGTCACCGGCTTGGAGCCGTCCTCGCCGCCTGTGCCTCCGCAGCTCTGGCAGTGTTCGAAGCGCTTCAGGGCGACCGTACGCTCGACTCCCGTTTCGATCTCCTCGAGGGTCAGGTCGAGCACGATGCGCAGGTCGCGACCGGGACGCGGTCCGCGCCGCCCGCCGCCGCGCCGCCCGCCGCCGAAGAGGTCACCCAACCCGCCGCCGAAGATATCGCCGAAGGCGGAGAAGATGTCCTCGAGGTTGGAGAAGCGCTGGCCCTGGAAGCCGCCCCCCTGGGAGAAGGCGGCGTGCCCGAACTGGTCGAACTGGGCGCGTTTCTGGTCGTCGCCGAGCACGTCGTAGGCCTCGGCGGCTTCCTTGAAGCTGGCCTCCGCCTCCTTGTCCCCCTGGTTCTGATCGGGGTGGTACTTCATCGCCAGCTTGCGATAGGCCTTCTTGATGTCGGCCTGGCTGGCGTTGCGTTCGACGCCGAGAACCTCGTAGTAGTCGCGCTTCTGGCTCATGAAAAGAGGTGGAGGGCTTTCGAACCGAGCCCCAGCTGACTCCTGGCCAGGCCGGGGCTCGGGGAACCGGATGCGCCGGTGTCTACACCGGCGCTAGAGGCGCGGCCGAAAAGGCCGTGTCTCTAAGTCGGACGAAGCCCGACCCCGCGCCGAAGGCGCGGGAGCACCGCAGGTGTGAAATCATCTAGTGTCAGGACACGCTACCTTCGATATGCTCGTCGGCATCCTTGAGCTCGGTGACCATCGTATCGGTGGTCAGGAGCAAACCGGAGATCGAGGCGGCGTTCTGCAGAGCGGCCCGCACGACCTTGGTCGGGTCGATGATGCCGGCTTTCAACATGTCGCCGTACTCGCCGGCGAGGGCGTCGAAGCCCTGGGTCTTGCCCTTCTCCCGGACCGTCTCGGCGACCACCGAGCCGTCGAAACCGGCGTTTTCGGCCAGCTGCCGCAGGGGAGCGGAGAGGGCCGTCTCGACGATCTTGGCGCCGAAGCGCTCGTCGCCACGGTAGCGGCCTTCGGCGACCGCCGTCTCGGCGCGGAGCAGCGCGACCCCGCCACCGGGCACGATCCCTTCCTGGATCGCGGCGCGGGTGGCGTTGAGGGCGTCCTCGGCGAGGAATTTCATCGACTTCATCTCCGCCTCGGTCTTGCCGCCGCAGCGGATCACCGCGACGCCGCCGGTCAGCTTGGCGAGCCGCTCCTCGAGCTTCTCGCGGTCGTAGTCCGAGCTGGTGTTCTCGATCTGGATGCGGATCTGGGCGATGCGGTCCTTGACCGCCTTCTGGCCGCCGCCACCCTGGACGATGGTCGTCGCGTCCTTGGTGATGCGAACCTTCTTCGCCGTCCCGAAGTGATCGGCGGTGACGTTCTCCAGGGTGATCCCCAGCTCCTCGCTGATCGCCGTTCCGCCGGTCAGCGCGGCGATGTCGCCGAGATAGGCCTTGCGACGGTCGCCGAACCCGGGGGCCTTGACCGCGCAGACGTTGAGGATGCCCTTCAGCTTGTTGATCACCAGCGCGGCGAGGGCTTCACCCTCGATGTCCTCGGCGATGATCAGGAGCGGCTTGGCGGTTTGCGCGGCGCGCTCCAGCACGGGCAGGAACTCACGGACGTTGCTGATCTTCTTGTTGTAGATGAAGATCAGGGGGTCGACGAGCTCGGCCTCGAGCTTGCCGAGGTCGGTCGCGAAGTAGGGGGAGAGGTAGCCCTTGTCGAACTCCATCCCCTCGACGACCTTGAGCTCGGTCTCGGTGCCGGTGGCCTCTTCGATGGTGATGACGCCTTCGTCACCGACCTTCTCGAAGGCCTCGGCGAGGAGCTCGCCGATCGCCGGGTTGTTGTTCGCGGAGATGGCGGCGATGCTGGCCTTCTCCTCGCGGGTGCGCACCTTGCGCGACTGCTCGGCGATCTTCTCGCAGGCGAGGTCGACCGCCTTGTCGATGCCGTTGCGCAGGGCGATGGTGTTCACGTCGGTGGCCACGTACTTGAGGCCGCCGGCGAAGATCGCCTCGGCGAGCACGGTGGCGGTGGTGGTCCCGTCGCCGGCGACGTCGTTGGTCTTGTTGGCGACCTCGTTGACCAGCTTGGCGCCCATGTTCTCGAAGGGGTCTTCGAGCTCGATCTCCTTGGAGACCGTGACGCCGTCCTTGGTGACCGAGGGGCCGCCGAAGGACTTCTGGAGGATGACGTTGCGGCCGGCGGGGCCGAGGGTGACCTTGACGGTCTTGGCGAGTTTCTCGATACCGCTGCGCATCTTCTGGCGGGCGGTATCGTCGAACATGATCTGCTTGGCCATGGGGGTATCTCGCTGCTTCTGATTGGTTCGTGCGTCGTTGTTCTCTGGATCGTGCGGAGTGGAAGAGGGTTCGTGGGCCTAGAAGCCCATGCCACCCATGCCTCCCATACCTCCCATGCCGCCCATTCCGCCCATGCCACCCATGTCGCCCATGCCACCCATCTCGTCGCCCATGCCGGGACCGGCGGGCTTCTCGGGCTCGGGCTTGGTGGTGATGAGGGCGTCGGTGGAGAGCAGCAGCGCCGCGACGCTGACCGCGTTGAAGAGGGCCGCCTTGGTGACCTTGGCCGGGTCGACGATGCCCAGCTCGTACATGTCGCCGTACTTGCCGGCGAGCGCGTCGAAGCCCCAGGTGACGTTCTTCTCGCGCAGCACGCGGTGGGCGACCACGGGGCCGTCCTCGCCGGCGTTCTCGGCAATCTGGGTGATCGGGCGATGAAGCGCGTCCTCGAGCATCTCCAGGCCCATGTTGTAGTCCTCGTCGTCCTCTCGACGAAGCTTCGCGAGCACCTTGGTGGCGCGCAAGAGGGCGACGCCGCCACCGGGCAGGATCCCCTCGGCGACCGCGGCGCGGGTGGCGTGCAGCGCGTCCTCGATCAGCGCCTTGCGCTCCTTCACCTCGGTGTCGGTGGCGCCGCCGACGTTGACCTGGGCGATGCCGCCGGTCAGCTTGGCCAGACGCTCCTGGAGCTTCTCGCGATCGTAGTCGGAGGAGGTGGTCTCGATCTGGGCGCGGATCTGGGAGACCCTGGCCGCGACGTCCTCGTTCGCACCGGAGCCGCCGACGATGGTCGTGTTGTCCTGGTCGACGACCACCTTGCGGGCGGTGCCGAGCATGTCGAGGGTGACCTCCTCCAGCTCGGTCCCGGTGTCCTTCATCACCGCGTGGGCGCCGGTCAGCGCCGCGATGTCGAGCAGCATCGCCTTGCGCCGTTCGCCGTAGCCGGGCGCCTTGACCGCGCAGCACTGGATCACGCCGCGCAGCTTGTTGACCACCAGGGTCGCCAGCGCTTCCGACTCGATGTCCTCGGCGATGACCAGGAGCTGACGGTTGGCGTCCTTCACCTGCTCCAGCAGCGGCAGCATAGTCTGCACCGCCGAGATCTTGCCCTCGTGGATCAGGATCAGCGGCTTCTCGAAGGAGACCTCCATCGCCTGGGTGTTGGTGATGAAGTTGGGGGAGAGGTAGCCGCGGTCGAACTGCATCCCCTCGACGACGGTGACGTCGGTCTCGGTGGTCTTGCCGTCCTCGACGGTGATCACGCCGTCCTTGCCGACCTTGTTCATCGCCTTGGAGATCAGTTTGCCGGTGACGGGGTCGTTGTTGGCGGAGATCGTCGCCACCTGGCGGATATCACTGCTGTCGGTCACCGGGCGGGAGGCCTTGTCGAGCGCCGCGCTCACCGCGGCCGCGCCGTCCCGCACCGCGGCGATCAGCCGGACCGGCGAGGCCCCGGCGGTCACCGCGCGCAGCCCGCGGTGGAAGAGGGCGTCGGTGAGCAGGGTCGCGGTGGTCGTGCCGTCCCCGGCGACGTCGCTGGTCTTGCTGGCGACCTCGCGGACCAGCTGGGCGCCCAGCTGCTCGTAGGGGTCGGCGAGCTGGATCTCCTCGGCGACCGACACCCCGTCCTTGGTGATGGTCGGCGCGCCCCAGCCCTTGTCGAGGATGGCGTTGCGCCCGCGGGGGCCGAGGGTGGTGATGACCGCTTTGGCGAGCTTGTCGACGCCACGCTGGATCGCCTCCCGCGCGTCGGACTCGAATACCATTTGCTTGGCCATGGATCTGTTCGGTGGAAATGGCTCGGGGTGAGGGGTGGACCGGAAGACTCCGGGCCCACGCTCGAGCCGTCCTCCCTCCTGGTCGAGGGCGAAGGGGCGGCGCGCGTGGGCTGTTCTCGATGTTCTGGCCGCTCCGTCGAGCAAGAAGGGTGCCGGACGTCTCCGGGGCGGGGGATTCGGCCGCCAGCGGGGGGCGGGCACCGCGCGACGGTCGGTGCTCCCGTCGGCCTCCTGTCAACATGGCAGCCCGCTCCCGCCCCTCCCCGGTCGCCTGCCATCCTGACAGAGCTCTTGCGCCATCGAGGGAGGTGGGGGGTTTGGTCCCCCGGGGGGCAGGGTCTAGGATTGTCGCATGCTCCACCGACCCCTCTCGACGCCGCTCCTCGCCCTGGCCGCGCTGCTCTCCTTCCCCGCCGCTCAGGACCGGGAAGGGGGAGCGACCGCACCCGCGTCGGTGCCCACGGTGGTGCTGGAGAGCGCGGCGGGTGAGGAGAGGCGCGTACCGCTCGCCGGATTCGAGACCGAGGATCCGCGCGACGGGGGGGGCGTGCTGGTGCGCTTCGAAGGGCTCGGCCGGGAGCCGGAGCCGCTCCCGCCGGAGCAGCTGGCCGAGGTGGTGCTCGCCCGGGGCGGCCTCGCCCGGGGCACGCTGATCGGTGGGGACGGCGAGCTCCTCGACCTGCGGGTCCTCGGTGAGGGGCGGCTGCGCCTCTCGATCGAGGCGATCGCCTCGTTGCGCGTGCACGATCGCGTCCCCGCGGACTGGACCGGGCCGCTCACCGCCCCGGCCGAGGGGGATCGCCTCTACCGGACGCGCAGCGGTGGGCTGGATCGGATCGACGGGACGGTGGAGTCCTTCGAGTCGGTGGGGGTGAGACTGGAGACCTCGCTGGGGGTCAAGCTCTTCCCCTGGAACGAGGTCGCGGCGCTGTTCGTCGAGGTCTTCGACGAGGACCTGGACCGGCCCGACCGCGGCGTCCCCGTGGTGATCGACCTCTTGGACGGCAGTCGCCTGCCCGCGTCGCTCACCCGGATCTCCGAGGAGGGGGGGGTCGAGCTCCTGACCTCGGCCGACCACGCCCTGCGCGTCCCCGTCGCGGCGGTCTCCGAGCTCCTGGTGCAGGGCGGCGGCCTCGCGTTCCTCTCCGATCTCGAACCGACTCGAGCGGAGCCGACCGAACCCTTCGGAGATGGACTCGGGATGAGCTGGCAGCCGCGCTTCGATCGCTCGTGCACCGGCGGCCCCCTTCGCGCCGGCGGTCGGGTGTGGACCCGCGGCATCGGCGTTCACGCCGTGAGCGAGATCACCTACACCCTGGACGGCGGGTGGACGCACCTGCGCGGCTACGTCGCCGTCGACGCCGAGGTCGAGGACCTCCCCGGCAAGGGCTCGGTGACCTTCGAGATTCACGGCGACGGTCGCGTCCTGTGGGATTCCCGTGAGACGCGCGGAGGCGTGGTCACCGTGGCCGACGGCCCGGTGGCGATTCCCCCCATCGAGCTGAAAGGGGTCCGTCAGCTGGTGCTCAAGGTCGGTGACGGCGGCGACACGCACGTCGCCGATCGAGCGGACTGGCTGCGGCTGATCCTCTCCCGGTAGTACGGGAGACGGCCTCAGGCCGGTGACCGGAAGTAGACCCCCCGCCCGCCACCCGCGCGCTTGGCGCGGCGCAGGGCGATCTCGGCGTGGCGTCGCAGGAGCTGGACCGATTCCACGTCGGTCCCGTCGGTCGTCTCGAAGCCGATGCTCGCGCCGACCGGGATCCCCTGGCCCTCCGGGCGGATGGTGCCCGACAGGGCGGCGAGGGTGTCGCGCAGGCGGCGCACGGCGGCGGCGGCCTCGACCGGACCGGTGTAGGGGAGCACGATGGCGAACTCGTCCCCCCCCAGGCGGCCGGCGACGTCCTCAGCGCGCAGCGTCTCCTGGATCGCCCGGCCCACGCGCGTGATCACCTGATCGCCGACGGTGTGGTCGTAGACCTTGTTCACCCGCCCGAAGTCGTCGAGGTCGAGCAGGACCAGGGCCAGCTCGAGGTGGTGGCGCTGGGCCGCCGAGAAGTGCTCGACCAGCCGGGCCTGGAAGAAGCGGGGTCGCAGGAGGCCCGTGCGGTCGTCGTGGGCGGCGTGGTAGCGCAAGGAGTCCAGCTCCCCCGACTGCTCCGACTGCGCCATCAGCCGCTCGATCCGGATCAGGAACTCCTCGAGGGGCGCATCGCGGCGGATCAGGTCCCAGGCCTCGCCGCCGAGGGCCCGGGCCGCCTGGAGGGCGGGTCCGGGGTCACCCGGATCGGTGACCAGGAGGATCGGCGCGCGGGGCTCCTGACCCCGCAGGCGGTCGATCTCCTCCAGCTCGACCAGCCCGCCCCCGGCCAGGGGATCGATCACCAGGAGGCTGGGCGGCTCGGCCACCAGGCGGTCCCGCGTCTCGCGCAGGGTTCGGGTCGCCTCGAGCTCCAGGCCCGCCTCGCGGAGCGGACGCAGCGATTCCTCGAGCCCATTTCCCCGGTGGTCGCAGATCAGGATCATCGATTCTCCAGAGGGGTGCTGCCGATCCCGCCCGGCGCCGCGGGAGGGAACACCCACCGCCCAACTATACCGCGCCGGCCGGGCCGAAGCGCCGATCGACCGGGATCACGGGGGATCGGAGGTTCCCCCGGAGGCGGCGAGGCCCTCCGGGGCGCCGAGAAACGGGGCAGCTTCCGCGGTGGGGGGTTTGACACTCGACCCGGCGCCGCTAGACTCTTGGGCCTCTCCGTGGGTGCCATGCGCTCATTGCGCCCGCGGAGCAGGTGGCGTACGCCCTCGGAGACCCCTTCAGTTCCTGCACCTTTCCGCTCGATCGAGCTCCCTCCGCGGTGCGTTCTCGGCTCGCCAGAGAGCCTTCCCACTCCGTCCAAAGATAGTTCCCCACCCTCCTGCACGATTCGTCCATGGAGACCGTCAGCGTAACCCAACTGCTAGAAGCAGGTGTGCACTTCGGATGCCGCGTGTCGCGGTGGAATCCGAAGATGGCGCCGTACATCTACGGCCGGCGCAACCTGATCCACATCATCGACCTCCGCGAGAGCCTCCGGGGGATCATCCGTGCCCAGAATGTTCTCTACCACCTCGCCGCCGAGGGTTCGTCGATCCTCTGGGTCGGCACCAAGCGCCAGGTGAAGGGAATCATCAGCGAAGTCGGTGAACGCACCGGCATGCCGATCGTCACCGAGCGGTGGATCGGCGGCACCTTGACCAATTACTCGGTGATCCGCTCCCGTCTTCGCCGGCTCGAAGAGCTGGAGAAGATCGAGGAGGACGGGTCCAGCTCTCAGTACTCGAAGAAGGTACTGGCCAGCCTGCGCCGCGAGCGTCGCAAGATCACCCGCAACCTCGGCGGCATCCGCGAGATGAACGGCATCCCCGGCGCGATGATCGTCGTCGACCCCGCGCGGGAGTACAACGCCGTCCGCGAGGCGCGGAAGATGGGGCTGATCGTGATCGGTATCCTCGATACCGATTGCAACCCGGCCCAGGTCGACATCGTCATCCCCGGCAACGACGACGCCTTGAAGTCGGTACGGCTCATGATCGAGCAGCTCGCCGAGGCGGTCGAGGAAGGCTCCGCGAACCACCGCGAGAACATGGCCTCCGTCGGCGCCGCCGAGAAGAGCGGTGCCGAGGACGGAGCCGACGGCCCGCGTCCCACCCGGGCGATCCGGCCGCTCCCGCCGCTGGTCAAGATGAAGAAGGACGAGGACGACCCGGAGGCGACTCCGACGGCCACCCCGGCGGAGCCCGCCGCCCCCGTCGCCGAGGCGGAAGCCCCGGCCGCGGAACAGGCTCCCGCCGGCGAGCAGCCCGCGCCCGCCGCCGAGTCGACTGCACCGGAGCCGACCCCGGAGCCGACCCCGGAGCCCGCTCCGGAGGCCGCCCCCGCCGCGGAACCGGCCCCGACCCCGGCTGGCGAGAAGAAAGCAGACTGATCCGAGCCGCGGATCGATTCGACCAGGGGGCCCGCCCGGATCAACTCCCGGCGGGCACCTGAACTAATATTCCGATACCCGATCGTTGCGAGAGGTCGCTCCTCCGAGCGTTTCCTCTCTCCACCGTTCCAGCTTCCGGGGGGGAGCCTCCACCCCGGGACGAGAAGATCCGAGAGGCGATTAACCAAGAGCCATGGGCATTACCGCAGCAGACGTTCGAAACCTGCGCGTGAAGACCGGCGCACCGATGATGGACTGCAAGAAGGCGCTCGAGGCCACCGGGGGTGACCTGGAGGCCGCCGAGGACCACCTGCGCAAGCTGGGCCTGAAGGCCGCCGGCAAGAAGGCCGGGCGCGCCACGGGTGAAGGGCGCTGTTTCCTCGCGGTGAGCGACGACGCTCGGCAAGGCGCGCTGGTCTCGGTCTCCTGCGAGACCGACTTCGTGGCCCGCACCCCGGACTTCGAGACCTTCCTGCAGGACCTCTGCGCCCACGTGATGCTGAACCGACCGGCTTCGGTCGAGGCGCTGATGGAGCAGGGCTGGACCGGCGGTGGAACCGTACAGGACGCCCTGACCGAGACGATCGGCAAGCTCGGCGAGAACATGTCGATCTCCGACGTCCGGTTCCTCGAGGCCCCCGAGGGCTTCGTCGGCGGCTACATCCACCATAACCAGAAGGTCGGGGTGCTCTCCGCCATCCAGACCTCCGCGTCGCGCGATGACAGCGAGGCAGTGCTGAAGCAGCTCGGAATGCACGCCGCGGCGCTGCCGCCGACCTCGCTCTGCCGCGAGGAGATCGAGAAGGACCAGCTCGACCGCGAGGTCGCGATCTACCGCGAGGAGGTCAAGAACAAGCCCGAGGAGATCCAGGAGAAGATCATCAAGGGCAAGCTGGAGAAGTTCTACACCGGGACCTGCCTGCGCGAGCAGCCCTGGGTGATGGACGACTCGATGAGCGTGGAGAAGGCGATCGAGAAGGCCCTGGGCCAGGGCTCGACGATCACCGCCTACGCGCGCTTCGCCATCGGTTCCTGATCGACTCTCGGCCGCGGACCCGATCGGGACCATTCCGAGCCGCCTTCTGGGGGACTCGGAATGGTCCCGAACCCGTATGGGGAGTATCCTCTCCCCGATGAGCTACGAACGAGTTCTGCTCAAGCTCTCCGGCGAGGCTCTCGGCAATCCGGAAAGTGGGTACGGCATCGATCCTCCCTCGGTGCGCATCCTGAGTGCCCAGATCGCCCGGGTCGCTCGCCAGGGGGTCCGGATGGCGATCGTCTGCGGAGGGGGGAACATCCTCCGCGGCGCGCAGTTCAGCGAGCTGGGAGCGGAGCGCGCCGGCGCGGACTACATGGGCATGCTGGGCACGATCATCAACGGCCTGGCGCTGTCCGACGGCCTCGAGCAGGCCGGGCTCCAGACCCGCGTGATGACCGCGCTCGAGGTGCGCTCGGTCGCCGAACCGTACGTGCGCCGTCGCGCCGTGCGTCACCTGGAGAAGGGGCGAGTGGTGATCCTGGCCGGTGGGCTGGGCACGCCGCTTTTCACCACCGACACCGCCGCCGCCCAGCGCGCGGTCGAGCTCGGTTGCGAGGTCCTCTTGAAGGCGACCAAGGTCGACGGCGTCTACACCGCCGACCCGAAGAAGGACGAGGGGGCGGAGCGACTCGACGAGCTCTCCTACATGCAGGTGCTCCGCGGGCAGCTGAAAGTCATGGACGGCACGGCGGTCACCATGTGCATGGAGAATGAGCTGCCGGTGGTCGTGTTCGATCTTTTCAAGGAAGGGAATCTGGAACGCGTGATCCAGGGCAACACGGCCCTGGGGACGACGATCAGGAGTGGAAGATGACGTACAAAGAGATTCTGGCCGAGGCCGATACCCGGATGGAGAAGGCGGTCAAGCACCTGCAGGACCTCCTGCGCAGCGTGCGGACCTCCCAGGCTTCCCCCGCGCTGGTCGAGAACATCCGCGTCGACTACTACGGGACGCCGACGCCGATCGTGCAGCTGGGCTCGATCTCGATCCCCGAGCCGCGGCAGCTGATGATCAAGCCCTTCGACGCCTCGATCATGACCGAGCTGTCCAAGGCGATCCAGAAGTCCGACCTCGGGATCAACCCCCAGAGCGACGGCAAGGTGTTGCGGCTGATCCTGCCCCAGCTCTCCGGCGAGCAGCGCAAGAAGTACGCCGCCAAGGTCAAGGAGATGTGCGAGGAGGCCCGGGTCGCCCTGCGCAACACCCGGCGGGACCTGAACAAGATGGCCGACCAGGCCAAGAAGGCGAGCGAGCTCACCGAGGACGAGAACCGCGATCTCCACGATGAGATCCAGAAGCTCCTCAAGAGCTTCGAGGAGAAGGTGGACAAGGTGCTGGAGAAGAAGACCAAGGAGGTCACCGAGCTTTAGCCCGCCCACCCGCCCCCCGGAGCTGTAGGCCACCTACCCACTCGTCCGCGGACGTCGACCGGGCGGGCCCGCTCCGATCAGCGCCGTTCGGGGGCCGGAAAAGAGCGGCCGAGCCCTTTTCCCGCCCGTTCGTTTTTGTATCCTGCGCAGCCGCTCCGGCCCCGCCGGAGCGTGTGAATTGGGGGCGCGTAGCTCAGTCGGTAGAGCAACTGGCTTTTAACCAGTAGGTCCCAGGTTCGATCCCTGGCGCGCTCACCACCCCCTCTCGCCGCTCGCTCTCCCCGCGCTCCCGGCCCGGCCCGGCCTTCATGGAAGGTGGATCGCCTCCTCGCGGAGCCCGGGCACCCCGTCGTCGGGCGACAGTCCGCCGAGCGCCCGGTAGGCGCGCGCCCAGTAGCCCGCGCGGGTGACCCCGGCGAAGCCGAGGAGTGGCAGGGTGACCACGAAGAAGGTGACCTGCCCCGCGCAGGTCAGCATCAGGAGCGTGGCGAGGACCTGGCCGATCACGAAGACGGTCACGTTGAGGAGCAGATCCACCGCCAGCGTGCGCCCCGTCGCCCAGGGATCGCTGCGGGCGATTCGCCAGGCGTGGGTCAGCGCCGATCCGACGCCGCGCCGGTTGTGAGCGAGGCTCTGCAGGGCCAGCTGATGGATCACCGACAGCGCCAGCGAGTAGGCGGCGATGAGCGCGAGCCCGGGCAGGACCAGGAGCGCCATGGCGATCACCTGCGCGGGCGACCCGAGCCCCTCCAGGCCCCGGTCGACCAGGAGGCCGATCGGCACGGCCACCGCCACCACGGCGGCGAGCATCATCAGGGTGATCATCAGGTACATGCCGGTGGTGGCCAGGGTCAGCCCCTTGCCGGCTCGCCAGCTCTGCCGCAGCCGCGCATTGCCGAAGGTCCGCGCCAGCTGGCCCCAGATGTCCGGGGGTGCGATCCGGGCCAGCCCGACGCTGAGTCGCATCATCACCAGCGCCACCGGCAGCAGGGCGCCGGAGTAGAGCAGGAGCTCGAGGACCAGCTCGTTGCCGCTGCTGATCTCGTCCGGTCCGGCGGCGCCGAAGCCCCCGAGCCAGTCGCGGGTCAGACTGGCTCCCAGGCCGACCCCGGCCGTCGGGTAGCCGATTCCCGCGATCCACACCATCCCCGGCCGCCCCGCGGCGCGCGCGGCGCCAGCGAGGGCGTCGACCGCCCTGGAGAGGGACCAGGATTCCTCCCGTCGACCGGTGAAGCTCGACATCACCTCCCTTGCGCGGCCCCCCGGCGGGCATTTTCGCCGCCGCGGCCGGGCGAGCTAGATCGCCGGCTCCAGCTTCCTGCCGCGGCAGGCCGCCTCGACCTCCTCGACCGTCTTGGGCGTGCCCTCGGTGAGGATCTCGTGCCCCTCGGCGGTCACCAGCACGTCGTCCTCGATCCGCACGCCGATCCCGCGCCAGCGCTCGTCGACGGTCTCGTCGTCGGCCGCGATGTAGAGCCCCGGCTCGACGGTGAAGACCATCCCCGGCTCCAGCGGACGCGACGCCCCGTCCTTCGCCTGCGAGCCGCAGTCGTGAACGTCGAGGCCGAGGAAGTGGCTCGTCTTGTGCATGTAGAAGCGGCGGTAGCTCTCCTCCTTCAACACCTCCTCCTCGGTTCCCTCGAGCAGGCCCAGGCGGATGAGGCCGCGCACCAGGACACCCAGCGCGGTCTCGTGCACCGTGTCGAACGGAACGCCCGGCCGGACCTGCTCGATGGCGGCCTCCTCGGCTTCCAGCACGAGATCGTAGATCGCGCGCTGCTCCAGGCTGAAGGTCCCGTTGACGGGGAAGGTGCGGGTGATGTCGGCGGCGTAGTATTCGTACTCTCCACCCGCGTCGATCAGGAGCAGATCGCCGTCCTTCAGCTCCATGTCGTTGGTGACGTAGTGCAGGATGCAGGCGTTCTCGCCGCCGGCGACGATCGTCGCGTAGGCGACGCCGGTTCCGCCCCGGCTGCGGAAGACGTACTCGATCAGCGCCTCGATCTCGCACTCGTTCATGCCCGGCTCGGTGTTCGCCATCGCCGCCTCGTGCGCCTCGCGGGTGAACTTCGCCGCCTCGCGCATCAAGCCCAGCTCCTCGTCGCTCTTGAAGAGGCGCATCTCGTGGAGGATCGGCGCCGGATCGAGCAGCTCGTAGGGGGCGCGCGTCGTCCCGCGCGCCTTGTTGCGCAACCCGGCCAGCGCCTCGAGCATCTGGCGGTCGTTCTCCGGCTCGATGCCGATGCGGTAGAGGATCTTCGGGTAGTCGACGAGGATCTCACCCAGCGCGCTCCACAGCTCGGAGATCGGCCGAGCCTCGTCGACCCCCAGCGCCTCCGGCGCGCGCTCGACGCCGAGCCGCCGACCGGTCCACGTCTCCTTCTCCGGATCGCGCTCGCGCAGGAAGAGGATCGAGCGCACGGGCTCCTCGTCCTCGCCCTCCTCCTTCTTCGCGCCCCTGATTCCGTCGGGCAGGAGCACCAGCACCGACTCCGGCTCGTCGAATCCGGTCAGGTACCAGAAGTCGCTGGTGGGGCGGAAGCGATACTCGCAGTCGTGGTTCCGCACCTTGTGGCTGGCGGTCGGGATCACGGCGGCGCTGCCGGTCTCGGCGAGCTTCTCGAGGAACTTGTCGCGGTGGGTGCGGTACATGGCGTTCGGTCGGGTTCTCAGGCGGTTGGAAGCGAAGAGGGTAGCTCGGCGGGAGAGCGGTTGGCAATCAGCTGTTGGCCGGGAGCTAACGGCTGGCAGCCAGCCTCCCCTCCACGGCCGAGGCGATCCGGGCCAGGAAACGTCTGGCCTCCGCCTCGTCCGCCGGGAGGTGCAGGATCGTCGCGCTCCAGGGGGACGCCGGGAGCGTACCCGGCCGGCGGATTCCCGTGGGGACCTCCAGGAGGGCTCCGAACGCGCGGACCGCGGCGCGCGCCTCCGCCTCCGCGGGAGCGCCCTCCGCGCACTCGATCCAGAGGCCGCCGCGCTGGAGCTGCTGGGGGAGCGCGCCCTTCGGTGTCGCCGGCAGCGGCTCGTGGCGGGGGTGGAAGCGCCCGAAGAGGTTGTGCTCCTCGTCCCCGGGCTGCAGCTCGAGGGTGAGCGGCAGACCGACCTCGTCCTGCCGCATCCAGTCGATGTACTCGACGCGGATCTCCTGACCGGCGGGGGTGGGCAGCAGCACGCGCAGGGTCGCCGGTCCGCCGCCGGTGTGCAGGAGGTCGACCTCCACCCCCGAGGGCTCGACGCTGACCACCAGGGTCACCACCGCCTCGCCGATGCGCAGCCCCTCGACGCGTGCCGAGCGCGTGCCGATCCGTCCGCGCGTCTTGGCTTCGAGCGCCGGCGGGGGAGCGGGGCGCAGGAGCACGCCGTCGGGCAGGGGACCGGGGAGGCCGCCGCGGCCGAGCGCGCTCTTCGCCGGGACTCCCGGCAGGAGGTGGGGCATGGCGGCCGCCGCCCACTCGGGGAAACCACCGAGGCGTTCGAGGTGGACCCACGCGTCGCGCCAGCGTCCCTGCTCTCGTGCCAGGAGCAGCAGGCCCGCGCGCCGTCGGGGGCCCGGCTCCTCGGCGCCCGCCTCCTCGCCGAGCCACCTCGCCCAGCTCGACCAGCGCTGGTCGGGGGTCGCCGCGGCGGGATCGCCGAGCCAGGGCTCGCTCGCGAGCAGCGTCTCGGCGAGATCGATCGGTTTCGTCTCCGCCCCCACGCCGGCCCAGGCCCGGGCCACGGGGCCCTCGGGAAGCTCGACGCCCTGCTGCGGAGAGGGCCAGAGGAGGAGGAGGGGAGCGAGGAGTCTGATCACGGAGAAGAGCCTCGGGGCGGGCGACGAGTCTGTCAAGCGCTCGGTTCTTCCCAAACGGAGCGCGAGGCCGCCGGTTCAGGCTTGAGCGAGGCGCGCCTTCGGCGAGAATGAGCCCGTCCCGCCCCCCGCCTCGAGAGGAACGCCGTGATCGACAAGGACCTGCTGAAGATCCTCGCCTGCCCCGAGACCCACCAAGCGCTCTCGGAAGCGCCGGAGAGTCTGCTCGCCCAGCTGAACGAGCGGATCGCCGGCGGCGGGGTGACGAACGTCGGGGGGGAGGTCGTGACCGAGGTGCTGGCCGCGGGGCTGGTTCGCGAGGACGGCGCGATCGTCTACCCCGTACGCGACGAGATCCCGGTCCTCCTGATCGGCGAGGGGATCGCCGTCTAGCCCGCTGCCGCCCGGAGCCGAGTCATGCGTTTCCACCATCCGCAGCTCGAGGGGCGGAGTGTACGCCTCGCGTACTGCCTCAACCTCCACCCCGCCGAGGACCTCGCCGGTTGCCTCGAGGGGGTTCGACGGATCACCCTGCCGCTGCGCGACGCTCTTCCGCCGGCGGGGCGCTTCGGGATCGGGATGTATCTCCCCGCCGCCGTGGCGCTCCAGCTGGACTCGCCCGAAGGAGCGGGGGCGCTCGAGGAGCTCGCCGCGTTCCTCGAGAACGAGCGGCTCGATCCGTTCACCTTCAACGCCTTTCCCTACGGCGGTTTTCACCGCGCCGGGCTGAAGGAGGGCGTCTTCGAGCCGACCTGGTGCGAGGCGCGGCGAGCCGGGTACACCCTGGCCGTCGCGCGCGTCGCCGCGAAGCTGAACGCGGGCTCGCAGGGCCACGTCTCGATCAGCACTCACCCCGGTCGCCACGGCGCCTTCGCGCCGGGGGAGTTCGAGCGGGCGGCGGAGAACCTCGGCCGCGTGGTCCTCGAGCTGGCGCGGATCGAGGAAGCGGGCGGCCCGCGGATCGTGCTCGGCCTGGAGGCGGAGCCCCGCGCGTGCGCCGGCGACAGCTCGGCGCTGGCGATCCAGCACTACCGGCTGCGCGGTCACCTGGCGGAGAGCGTGGGGCTGGAGCGGCTCGATCGCCACCTGGGCAACTGCCTCGACAGCTGCCACTCGGCGGTCGAGTTCGAGCGGGCGGGGGAGGCGGTGGAGCTCGCCACTCGCGCGCCGCTGGCCAAGGCCCAGGTGACCAACGCGATCACGCTCCTCGCTCCCCGTGAGAACGTGGAGGCGCGCGAGGCGCTGCTCGCTCTCGACGAGGAGCGCTTCCTGCACCAGACCACCGGCCGCCTGCGCCCGGTCTTTCCCCGTTCGAACGACCTGCCCGAGCTGCGCGCCGAGCTGGAGGCGGAGGACTCCCCCTGGCTCCGCTGCGACCAGTGGCGCACGCACTTCCACGTACCGGTGAACCTCACCGACCTGGGCGTGCCCGGGCTCACCACCACGCGCGAGCACACCCGGGAGATCCTGACCCTGCTCCTGACCGCGCCCGAGCGGTGGCCGGGTGACGAACTCCACCTGGAGATCGAGACCTACACCTGGGAGATCCTGCCCGGAGCGGCGCGTGGCACCGGCGACCTGGTGGACGGACTGCGCCGCGAGTACGAGGAGGTGCTCACCGGCCTGCGCCTCGGCGGGTGGCTCGTCGAAGGGGTCTGAAGCCGCTTCCGGAGGACAAAAGCCGACTCCCCTCGTTGACAGCCCCCCGGTGGCTGCGTATTCTCCCGGCCCGCGCGGTGGGGGTGACCTGCCGCGCGTCGCCACAAGTACACGTGGCCCCTTCGTCTAGTCTGGCCTAGGACACCAGGTTTTCATCCTGGCGACAGGGGTTCAAATCCCCTAGGGGTCACCATCCACGAGGCCGTTCGCGCGAGAGCGCGAGCGGCCTCGTCCCTTTCCCGCCGAGCATCACTCCTCGAGCGACTTCCGGTGCAGCCGGACCAGGAGCGCTTCGGCGGCCTCGTGATCGGGTTCGTCGGGCAGCCTGGATTCCCGTCGCCGCTGCTCCAGGCGGTTGGTCATCTCCTCGGCGAGCTCGAGCAGCGCCTCGTAGGTGAGACCGCCGTCGCGGATGCCGAGGAGCCACTCCCGGTCCGGGCGGCGCACGATCAGGGTTCCCTCGGTGAGGACCTCCTCGCCCATCTTCAGCAGGCGGACGAGGTGCATCGCGTGCTTGGTGTCGTAACCTTGCTGTTCCTCGAGCGCGGCGCGGGCGGCTCACAGCCGCGGATCGACGGGCTCGCTCTCCAGCGCGAGCACGCCGAACACGCACTCGTGAACGCGGTAGAGCGGCTCCCTCTCGACGAAACGGTGGAGCGCCTCGAGCCCGAGCGCGAACTCGCGCAGCGCCAGCGAGCGCTTGCGGCCGAGCGAGCGCTTGCGCAACCGCTCGAGGTGTTCGGGGGCGGTGTACTCGGGGCCGTAGATGATGCGCAGGTACTCGCGGCCGCGGCACTTCAGCGCCGGCTGGACGAGGCCCTTCTTCCCGCGCACGATCCACTCCAGCGGCTTGACCACCATTCCTTCGCCGCCGCGGCCGGTGAGCTCCTCCCACCACGCGATCCCCGCGCCCTCGCTCTCGGGATCCCCGAGCTCGACGATCCGGTGAGCGGTCGGGTGGAGGAAGCCGTCCGCGTGATCGCACAGCGCGGTGAGCGTCTCCATGTGCCAGGGGTGGTCGCGATCGGTGTGGACCCGCCCTTCCGTCGCCAGCAGGTGGAAGGGCGCGAGCGAGAGGTCGGCGAGATCCTCGACCTTCCAGCAGTACCGGCGGTAGGCGTCGACGTAGCGGCTCGCCCGGCTCGCGCGCGCCCGGTAGCGCGCCAGGAGCTCGGGGTCGCCGGTCCCCCGCTCGACCGCCCGCTGGAGGAGTCGCGCGGCTTCGGGCAGCGCGGCCGTGGCGGCGGAGCCGACCGCGGCGTACTGCGAGCGGAGCAGCTCCCCGGCCTTGGCCGACCAGGGGAGCAGCTCGGCGTCGAGGCAGAGCCAGTCGGTCTCGAAGCGATCCCAGAAACCCGCGGCGTCCAGCGCCCCTCGAACGCGATCGAGGAAGGCGCGCTCGAGCTCCTCCTCGGCGAAGAAGGGACGTCCCGTCCGGGTGTGGACGATCCCCGAGCGTCCGACCCTCGCCCCACTCCGGGAACTGCTCGTCCAGCGGGTGGCGCGTTGCTTCCACCTCGTATCCGAGTGGCTCGAACAGGCGGCGGAGAAGAGGTTCGCCGCCCCGACAGGGGATCGCGGGGAGCCGTGCTTCCAGGGGCAGCTCTTCCTCGAGCAGCTCCGGTCGCGCCTTGCAGCGTCCATTGAGCGCCGAGCCGAGGACCTTGGAGATCGCCACGCTGAGGAAGGACGAGGCGACGTACGGGCGATCATTGACGTACTCGAAGAGGGACGTCGTGCGACCCTCCCGCCGCCCGCGCACGAGACCGATCGGATCGACGTCGAGCAGCATCGCGAAGGTACAGCGCTCGTCCCCGGCCTCGGGATAGAAGACGTGTGCCTGACCGAAGGACAGGTCGAAGGACTGCGTGCGCTCGGGGTGCTTGGCGAGCAGGTAGCCGAGGTCCGTCGCGGGCGGCCTGGTGGTCGTGATGGTCAGGAGCATGAGCCCGGGCCGGGTACCCCGCAGAGCGCCAGCAACATCTTCTCCGTGGTCAGCGGCGCATCGAACGTCCACGCCTCCTCCGAGCGGTAGGCCCGCGCGGCGTCGCGCAGCGCGAAGTACGCGCCGATCCCGTACAGGAGCGGCGGCTCGCCGACCCCCTTGGAGTGCATCACCGCCGCCGGGTTGTCCACGTCCTCGAGGAAGTGAACCTCCACGCTCTCCGGCGCGAAGTCGATGTCGGGGGCCTTGTAGGTCGCCAGGCTGTCGGTGACGAGGCGCCCCGTCGCCTCGTCGAAGCGAAGCTCCTCCAGCGCGATCCAGCCGATCCCCTGCAGCAGCGCACCCTCGACCTGGCCGCGGTCGACCAGGGGTTCGAGGCTCTTCCCCGCGTCGTGGACGATGCGCACCGAGTCGACGCGATAGACGCCGCGCAGGCAGTCGACGGTGACCTCGGTCAGCGCTGCGCCCCAGACGTGGTAGGCGAAGGGGCGGCCGCTCTCGCGCTCGCGATCGTAGTCGAGGCGCGGAGTGGCGTAGTGCGCCTGGGCGGAGAGGTTGACTCGATCGAGCCAGGCGCTGGAGACGAGGGTCTCCCAGCAGAGCTCCGTCGCCCGCCCCGAACGCTGAACGGCCTCGCCCTCGATCGTCAGCTCGCCGGCAGGGACGTCGAGCCTCCGCGCCGCGAAGGCGATGAGCCGCTCGACGATCCTCTGGCAAGCGAGCTCGGTCGCCTTGCCGTTGAGGTCGGCGCCGCTGCTCGCCGCGGTGGGGGAGGTGTTGGCGACGGTGGTGGTCGAGGTGGTGGTGATCGATACGCGGGAGCTGTCGATCCCCAGCGTGCGCGCCGCCACCGCGCGCATCTTGGTCGCGACTCCCTGCCCCATCTCCACCGCGCCGGTGCTGACCTGCACCGTGCCGTCGGTGTAGACGTGTACCAGCGCGCCCGCCTGGTTGAGGGTCTTGTTGGTGAAGGAGATGCCGAAGCAGATCGGCATCAGGGAGAGCCCCCGCTTCTCGAAGGAGTGCGCGTCGTTGAAGCGCCGGGCCCGCTCGCGCACGGCCGCGAAGTCGTAGCGCTCGAGTACCTCGTCGACGCAGCGCTTCGCCCGGCACCCTTCCAGTTCCATGCCGAAGGGCAGGACGTCACCGTTCTCGAGCAGGTTCCGGCGCTGCAGCTCCTCCCGCGGGAGGCCCAGCGCCTCCGCCGCGGCGGTGAGGGCGCACTCGATCACGAAGACCGCCTGCGGCCCGCCGAAGCCGCGGAAGGCGGTGAAGGGCGGGAGGTTCGTCCGGCAGGAGTGACCGGTGATCCGCACCGATGGGATCCGGTACGCCCCGGTCGAGTGGAAAAGGCTGCGCTCGAGGATCGCCGGGGAGAGGTCCGCGGCCGCGCCCGCGTTCTGGAAGTAGGTCGCCTCGAAGGCGAGGATCCCGCCCGCCTCGTCGAGGCCCAGCTTGTAGTCGCTGCTGTAGGGGTGGCGCTTGCCCGTGAAGCGGAGGTCGTCCTCGCGGGAGAGCACCAGCTTGACCGCGCGCCCCGTGTGGAGCGCAGCCAGCGCGGCCAGCGCCGACCACGGCGTCGCCTGGTCCTCCTTGCCACCGAACGCCCCGCCCAGCCGCATCACCTCGACCTCGACCGCGGTCATCGGCAGGGCGAGGAGCTTCGCGGTGGTGCGCTGCACCGCGGTGGGGGCCTGCGTTCCCGAGTGGATGCGCAGCCGGCCGCCCTCGAGGGGGATCGCCAGCGCGGCCTGCGTCTCGAGGTAGACGTGCTCCTGACCGCCGGAGTCGACCCGCCCCTCGACGATGGTGTGGCAGCGCTCGAAGGCGGCGTCGACGTCGCCCGAAGCGAGTGTGCGCGAGGGCACGATGAGCTCGCCCCGCTCGGCGGCGAGCCGCGGGTCGAAGAGGCCAGGGCGCTCTTCGAGCTCCAGGCCGACGGCCGCCGCGCCGCGCTCCGCCTCCTCGATGCTCTCCGCGACGACCAGCGCCAGCGGCTGGCCGACGAAGTGCACCGCTTCCGAGGCGAGCAGCTCCTCGTCCTGGACGATCACGCCGATCTGGTTGTCGCCGGGGATGTCGCGGGCGGTGAAGACCCCGCGGACCCCCGGCGAGGAGCGGGCGCCCTCGGTGTCGATCGAGACGATCCGGGCGTGCGCCACGGGCGAGGCGCACACCGCGGCGAACAGCATCCCCGCCGGCTCGGGCAGGTCGTCGACGAAGGGGGACTCGCCGCGAACGTGGAAGTGCGTCTCGACATTCATCGCACGACTCGCTCGAGACCGCGTCCCGGCAGGAGGGTGAGGAAGTGAGCGTAGAAGAGGCGACGGGCGAGGAGGCGCTTGTAGATCGCCGAGCCGCGCACGTCGTCGATCGGCGCGATCTCCTCGTCCTGGAGCTCGGCGGCCGCTTCGATCGTTTCTGGCTCGATTCTCTCGCCCTCGAGACGCACCGGCGCGCGCGAGAGGCGCAGCGGGATCGGCGCCACCCCGCCGACCGCCAGCGTCACCGCGCCGAAGCGATCGCCGTCGACCTCGAAGGAGATCGCCGAATTCACGGCGGCCACGTCGAGCCAGCGACGTCTCGAGACCTTCTCGAAGTTGAAGCGACGCTGGCGCAGCGGCAGGTGGATCTCGTCGATCACCTCGCCGGGTCGCAGGGCGGTCTCCTTGTAGCCGAGGTGGAACTCGCCGAGGGAGAGTCGGCGCTTCCCCTTCTTCGAGCGCAGCTCGAGCTCCGCGTCCAGCGCCTGCAGTATCACGTCGACGTCCGCCGCCGGCGAGGCGTTGGCGATGTTGCCGCCGAGCGTGGCTCGCGCGCGGATCGGCGGGGAGGCGATCAGCTCGAGGTAGGTGGCGATGCGGGGGACGAGCTGCCGGAGGTCGGCGCTGTCGTGCAGCTCCTCGAAGGTGGTCATCGCGTCGAGGACCAGTTCGTCATTCACCCTCACCTTGCGGATGACAGGGCTCAGTTCGGGGCGGTTCAGGATCCGCGGCGGGGCCTCCCCCGGGCGCTCGCGGAAGCGCACCAGGAGGTCGGTTCCGCCGGCGATCACCATCGACTCCGCCACGGGGCCGGCCTTCGCGCGGTCGGCCAGCTGGTCGGGCACGCGCGGAAGAAACGACGCCAGCAGGAAGAACCTGGGCAGGATCCCCTTCTCGACCAGGGCACCGGTTCGGATCGGCCCGGGAGGCTCGAAGCTGACCAGCTCCTCGGCGATACGGCTCGCGCACCGACGCAGCGAGGCGTAGCCGGTGCAGCGGCAGAGGTTCCCCGAGATCGCCTTGATCGCACCGCGCCTGGTGAGCTGCTTCGAGCCGAGCAGGAACGCCGTCCAGGCGATGAGGATCCCCGGCGTGCAGAAGCCGCACTGCGTCGCGCCCTCCTCGGCGACGATCCGCTGCAGCGGGTTGAGTCCGGCGGAGGGGGTGAGGCCCTCGATGGTGACGAGGTGCGTCCCCTGGAGCTGGCCGACCAACAGCATGCAGGCGGGCACCGCGCGGTAGACGAGCCGCTCGCCCTCGAGCTCCCCGAGCAGCACCGTGCAAGCTCCGCAGTCCCCCTCGCGGCAACCCTCCTTGACGCCGACGATGCGGAGATCGCGACGCAGGTGATCGAGCGCCAGCCGCCCGGGGGCGGCGTGGGTCTCGATGACCTCGCCATTCAACAGGAATCGGACGGCAGGGTGCTCGCTCATCGAATTGCCTCCATCGTGGAGGGACCAGATGATCGACCGATCGCCCGGCGGAAGCAAGGTGCTGGTGTGAGCGGGGGGCGAATGGCCGGGTTCCCGGCGGCCTCTCGAGGCGGAGGTTCCGGTATGATCAGCGGATCGGACTCTCCCCAGAACCCCGAGAGCACTCGCCATGGAAGTACGCACGATCATGACCCGGGATCCCATCACCGTCGCGGCGGACGACTCTCTCGACGCCGCCATGGAGGTGATGGACGAGAAGAACATCCGGCACGTGCCGGTCGTCGACGGCGACGAGCTCGTCGGCGTGCTCTCCGACCGCGACCTCCTGAGCGCGACCGGTTGGCTGCCGGAGTCGAAGCGCTCCGAGGGAGGGGCGCGCCAGGTGAGCGAGCTGCTCGGCCGCAAGCCGGTGGTCACCTCCCCCGACGACAGCGTGGTGATGGCGGCGGTCGATCTCACCTCGCGGGAGATCGGCTCCCTGCCGGTGGTCGAGGACGGTGCGCTGGTCGGCATCCTCACCGAGCTGGATCTCCTGCGCGTGTACCACGAGATGTGCGCGCGGGAGGACGGCCTCACCGGGTTGCACCACCCGGTGACCGAGCTGATGGCCCTGCACCCGGTGACGGTGAGTCCGGACGCGACGCTCCTCGACGCGCTCGAGCTCGAGGAGGAGCGCGGGATCCGTCACCTGCCGGTGCTGGACGGGGGGCGACTGGTCGGGATCCTCTCCGACCGGGACCTGCGCCGGGCGCGCGGTCGGGGGACCGCTCCGAGCACCCGGGTCTCCGAGCTGATGACCGAGGACCCGGTGACCCTGGCTCCCGGCGACTCCCTGCTCGAGGCGGCCCGGCGCGTGCTCGAGGATCGCATCAGCGCCCTGCCGATCGCCGACGGTGGCACCCTGGTCGGAATCCTGACCGTGACCGACCTCCTCAACCACTGCATCCCCAACCTGAGAACCCCGGGGAACTGACGCCGGCCTCGACCCCTCGATCGCGCTGGTTCCTCCTCACCACGAGCGGTACCCTCTCCCGCCATGGAAGACTCCCCCGATCGGAGCCTGGAGCGCCGGACCCAGACCATCTGCCTCCTGATCCTCGCCGCGATCGCGATCGGGGTGACCCTGTTCCTCCTGCAGGCGGTGCTGGTCCCCTTCGTGCTCGCCCTCTTCCTCTCGATGATGGTCACGCCGGTGATGGACTTCCAGCAGCGGCGCTTCCGCATGCCGCGCTGGCTCTCGATCGTCAGCACGATCGTGATCGGCCTGGTCATGCTGGTGCTGCTGTCCGGGCTGATCACCACCGCCCTGGCGGACTTCATCGCCCAGAGCCAGTCCTACAACGAGAAGGTCCTGGCCCTGTGGGATCGGACCACCGACGGCATCGAGAGCCTCGCGCGAAGCACGGGGATGGGGGGGGAGGAGTTCTCCCTCGACGATGAGCTCGAGCCGCTCCGTGAGAAGATGCCGGGGCTGATCAGCGGTGCGATCGGCTGGACGGTCAACGCGGGGCTCGGGCTGATCTCCAGCGGCCTCCTGGTGGCGATCTTCATGATGTTCCTGATCGTCGGCCACCGCCGACCGGCCGGCGGGGACCGCGAGAGCCTCTCCGGTGAGGTCCGCACCCGCGTCAAGGAGTACCTGCGGGTCAAGATCCTCGTCTCGGCGATCACCGCCGTCGCGGTCTACGCGATCCTGAAGATCTGCGGCATCGACCTCGCGCTGGTCTTCGCCCTGATGACCTTCCTCCTGAACTTCATCCCCAACATCGGCTCGGCGGTCGCCATGCTGCTGCCGGTTCCGGTCGTCCTACTCACCGGGGAGATCTCCGTCACCACCAAGATCGTGGCGCTCGGGCTCCCCGCGCTGGTGCAGTTCCTGGTCGGCAACGTGCTCGAGCCGAAGTGGATGGGCAGCTCCCTCGACCTCAACCCGATCGTGATCCTGCTCGCCCTGATCTTCTGGGGCGTTCTCTGGGGACCGGTCGGGATGCTGCTCTCGGTGCCGATCACGGCCGTGCTCAAGATCCTCCTGCAACGGCTGCCGTACACCCGCCCGGTCGCCGATCTTCTCGCCGACAGTCCCTGAGTCCACGCCGCACCCCTCCAGCCGACTCGAACTCCGATGACCAGCGAACCGCCTGTCCGGCCCGAGCCCGATTCCGAGCCGGAGCTGCCCCCCTTCATCATCGAAGGGGCGCGCTCGGGGCGTTCGAAGTGCAAGACCTGCCGCCGTCCCATCGACAAGGGCGTGCTGCGCCTCGGCATCCTGGTCGAAGGCCCCTTCGGCGCCGGCCACATGTGGCACCACCTCAAGTGCGCGGCGCGCCGTCAGTTCCCCAAGGTCGAGGAGGCGTACGGGATGGAGGCGTGGAGCTTCGCCAAGGAGGTCCCCGATCGGGTGCCGCCGCTGGAGGAGCTGAAGGCGCTCCGCGAGGAGGCGGAGAAGAAGAAGGCCGAGCGCAAGGAGCTGCCGTACGCGGAGCTCTCGCCGTCGGGGCGCGCTCGTTGCAAGCACTGCGACGAGCTGATCGAGATGGGCGCCGGCCGCGTGGTCCTGGGCCGCGAGGTGCAGTTCGGCCAGCAGGTGCGCACGACGCCGATCAACGTCCACCCCGATTGCGTCGCCGACGCCTTGCGCGCGGAGGACTGCGCCACGGAGATCGACGGTTTCGGGGCGGCGCTGCGCGAGAACAGCAAGGGGCTGGAAGCGGAGGCGCTCGAGGCGATCCTCGCCGAGGTGGGGGAGCTGCTCTGAGTCACGGAGTCAGCGGCGCAGTGGCCGGGCCGCTCTCAGGCCGACGGTGGGCAGGCCCTCGGCCGCGCTTCCCGCGTACCGATCCGCCAGTCGCGCGTTCTCCGGCAGGTCGCGGAAGGAGCCGCCGCGGATGATGCGCAGCTCGCGACGGGCCGGGTCGACGAAGGGAGAGTCGTAGTCGATGGGGGGGTCGTCGCACCACTCGGCGACGTTTCCGAGCACGTGGTGGAGCCCGAAGGTGTTGGGCTCGAGGGCGTGGATCGAGACGGGGCCGCCCTCCTCGCCGACACCGGTGGAGAGCTCGGCCCGCCCGCTGGAACCCTCGGCGTCCGCACCCCACCACCAGGGGGCGAGCGCTCCTCCGCGCGCCGCGTACTCCCACTGCACCTCGCCCGGCAAGCACAGGTCGAGCCCGGCGAGGACGCGCTTCCCCTCGAACCAGCCGATCCCGCTCACCGGGAGCAGTCCGTCCCCGCCCGCTCCGACTCCCGTGGCGCGGAGCCACTGCGCTCGCGAGAGCTCGTGCCGCGCCAGGAAGAAGGGCTCGACGGTCACCTCGCGGACCGGCGCCTCGCTCGCCTCGGCGCCCTCGTCGTAGCCGGGCGCGGCGGGATCACTGCTCTGCGCCCCCATGGCGAAGCGCCCGCCGGGGACGAGCACCAGGACGACCCCGCTCTCCTCGCCCTGGATCAGCCGCCCCGCGTCGTCGCGCCGCGGCGGCGCGCCGGTCGCGAGCGCGGCGAACTCGAAGAGCCCCGAGTCGGGATCGGCACCCAGGGGCACCAGCCCGAGCTGCGGAGCGATCACCAGCCCGCCGTAGGCCGGAGCCGCGGCGATCTCCTCGACGGTGCGCGCCCAGCGCGCACCGGCGTCGAGCCCCTCCACGCTGCGCTCGCCGATCTCCTCGGCCAGGGCGGCGCGCGCCTCCACCCTCGGGAGGGGTCCGTGGGGCTCCCGGGCGAACTCGGCCAGCTCGCCGACCAGCCGGGCCTGGGGATTCCGCTCCCACGCCTCGGCGCCGCTCTCGCGGAGTCGCTCCAGCAGCGAGGCGTGCAGCGGCGCGCGGTCGTGGAGCGTCCAGGCACTGCGCAGCCACTCGCGGTGCGACTCGAGGTGCTCGGGGAAGGGCGGGGACAGCTCCCCGGCGCGTTGCCGCAGCTCCGCGAGGAGCGCCTCGTCGGCGGCGCGCAGGTTGCGGATCAGCTCCGTGGACTCGACGTCGAGCTGCTCGCGTTCGGCGACCGCGATCGCCTCACCCGTGAGCGCTTCCTCCTGATCGGTGGCCAGCCGCTCGTTGCGCGCCGCGAGGTAGAAGGCCCAGGCGGTCGAGGTGGTGAGGGCGAGGATCACCGCGGCGAACGACGCCACGGCGAGCGCCCGGTTGCGCGACACCCACTTGCGCAGCTCCCACGCGGCGCCGCCGCGGTAGACGCTGATCGTGCGACCCTCTAGAAACGCCTGCAGGTCCTCGGCGAGCTCCGCCGCCCCCGCGTAGCGATCCTCGCGCTCCCGGGCCATCGCCTTCTCGCAGATCGCCGCGAGCTCCAGCGGGACGTCGCGGGCGACCTCGCTCACCGGCCTCGGCGGACCCTGGAGCACCATGGCGAGCACCGTGTTCGCCGAGCGGTAGGCGCCGCGCGGGACGTAGGGCATCGCGCCGGCGAGCAGGTGGTACAGCGTCGCACCGACCGAGTACACGTCGGAGCGCCGCCCGACCTTGTCGACCTCTCCCGCCGCCTGCTCCGGCGGGATGTACGCCGGCGTGCCGACGACGTGGCCGTCCATGGTGATCACCGCGTCGCCGGTCTCGTCCTCGGCGTGGCGGACGCTGTGGATCTCGTCGCTGCGATCGGCGTCGAAGCACCGGGGCCGGATGTCCCTCGCGTCGGGGTGCCCCTGGACGCGGGCGAGGCCCCAGTCCATCAGGTACACCTCGCCGAAGCGGCCGACCATCACGTTGGCCGGCTTGATGTCGCGGTGGATCACGTCCTTGGAGTGGGCGTAGGCGAGCGCCTCGCACACCTTCAGGATCACCTGCAGCGCTCGGTGCATCGTCCACCCTTCGGTGCCTTGCCGCACGCACTCGATGATCGCCTTGAAGTTGCGCCCGCGCACCAGCTTCATGGTGAAGTAGCAGCGACCCTCGCGATCGACGCCCAGCTCGTGCACGGGCACGATCCCCGGGTGATCGAGCTGGCCGGTGACCTTCGCCTCCTCGAGGAAGCGCCCCAGGCTCCGCGACTCGGCGTCCGGTGAGCGGGGCGTGCCGGGCACTCCGCCGCTCTTCGTGACCTTCATCGCCAGGTGGCGCTCGAGGTCGCGGTCCCAGACGCGCACCACCGCTCCCATCCCGCCGTGGGCGATCTCCTCGCAGAGGTCGTAGCGTTCGAAGGGTTCCTCGCGATCGACCAGGGCGTCGCGCAGGGCGCCGAAGGCGTCGCGCCCCTGGCTGTCGGGGCGCCCCTCGTCGAGGCCCGCGGCCAGCGAGCTCCAGTCCCGGTGGAGCTCCCGGAGCTCCTCGCGGTCTCCGTCGAAAGCGGCGCAGAAGCTCTCGAAATCGAGCTCCTCTCCCTGCTCCCGCCGGAACAGGAACTCGGCGAGGGCGTCTTCGGCCGACCGCGGGGGTTCGCTCTCCACGCCGAAGAGGATACCGACTGTCGCGGTGGTCTCCGAACCGGGAGCCGCCTACTATCCACGACCCGGGGAGATCCCCGTTTCGAGCACGAGAGCAGCGAGGACCCATTCCCATGCCCGACCTACACGAGCTGGTCGCCCGGATCGACAACCTCCTCCAGCCGGAGGAGTTCGCCGACTACTGCGTCAACGGCCTCCAGGTCGAGGGGCGCAGGGAGGTGAAGCGCCTCGCCGTGGGGGTCTCGGTCAGCCTGCGCTTCATCGACGCGGCGCTCGCCGCCGGCGCGGACGCGCTCCTGGTGCACCACGGCCTCTTCTGGAGGAACACCCCGCACCCGCTGGCGCTCCGCGCGGGGCCGCTCCGCGACCGGCTGAAGAAGATCCTGGAGAACGACCTCTCCCTGCTCGCCTACCACCTGCCCCTCGACGCGCACCCGCTCGTCGGCAACAACGCGGTGATCGCCCGGGAGCTCGCGCTGGTCGACACCGAGACGGTCGGGCTCGGGGTGGTGGGCGACACCCCCGCCCCCGAGCCGGCGGCGGACTTCATCGCCCGGCTGGAGGCGGTGGTCGGTCAGCCGGTCGACCCCTACCTCTTCGGGCCCGACGAGGTGAGCCGCGTCGGGATCGCCAGCGGCGGCTCGGGGGAGGACTACCCCGAGCTGCTCGCGGCGGGGTGCGACACCTTCATCAACGGCGACCGCAAGGAGAACCTGGTGCGAGAGTACGAGGAGGTCGGCCTGAACCACCTCTTCGCGGGCCACTACGCGACCGAACGCTTCGGGCCGCGCGCGCTGGCGGCCTGGTGCGAGGAGGAGCTCGGCCTCGAGTGGGAGTTCGTCGAGGTGCCGAACCGCGTCTGACCGACTTGACCCGACCGCCCCTCTCCCGCCCGCAGCGCGGCGCGTTGCTCCTCTTCCTCGCCCTGGGAGTGCTCGCCCGCGTCCTGCGCCTCGGGCTGGCCTTCCCGCTGTGGGGGGACGAGGCCTACCAGGCGGCCAACTTCCTGCCCTCCGCCCCGCACTCGGCGCTGGAGCCCCTCGGCTGGGGAATGGTCGCCCCGCCGGTCTTCGTCGTGCTGGAGAACGCCGTCGTCTCGCTGCTCGGCTTCCACGAGATCGCCCTCCGACTCCTGCCGACCCTCGCCGGGGTGCTCGGGCTCTTCATCTTCGCCCGGATCGCCGCGCTGGCGCTCTCCGGCTGGCCGCGGGTCCTCGCCGTCGCGACCTTCTGCGTGTCGTACTACCCGGTGCGCCACGCCGTCGAGGTCAAGCCGTACAGCTTCGACCTGCTCCTCGCGCTGCTGCTCCTGTGGTTCACCCTCGAGTGGCTGCGCGCACCGGAGCGCCGTCGCTGGGGCTGGGCTTTCGCCGCGCTCCTGCCCCTCTCCGTCTGGTGCTCCTTCCCCGCGGCGTTCGTCGGGGGCGGCCTCCTGCTCGCCCTCCTGCCGCGGGCACTGCGCGGCGAGGGGCGCGCGCCGTACGTCGCCGGGGCGCTCGCGCTCCTGGCGAGCTTCGCCGTGCTCCACCAGCTGGTCATCGCCGGACAGATGTCGCACGAGGACTACATGTTCGACCTCTGGTCGCACACCTTCCCGCCGTGGCGTGAGCCGGTCGAACTCGCGCGCTGGTTCCTGGAGATGAACAGCGGGCGGATGATGGCGCATCCGGCCGGTGGGTCGAGCGGGGGCAGTGCCTTGACGCTGCTCCTCGTCGTCGTCGGGGCGGTCATCCTCTGGCGAGCACGCGAGCGCCTCCTGCTCGGGATGCTGCTCGCGCCGTTCCTGGTGAACCTCGTCGCCGCGGCCGTGCAGGCCTACCCCTACGGCGGCAGCGCGCGCTGGATGCTGCACCTCGCGCCGGCGATCTGCCTGCTCTTCGCGGCGGGGCTGGCGGGTCTCCTTCGCGCCAGCGACACCGAGCGCGCGGGGAGGAGCGTCCTCGTGGTCCTCTCCCTGCTGGCCGCGCTGGGGACCTTCACCACCGTCCGGGCCTTCGTCAAGCCGTACAAGAACCTGCACGACCTCGAGGCGCGTGACTTCGCACGCCGCTACTGGAGCGATCGCGGCGACGGCGCGGTGCGGCTCGACCTCGCGACCGATCTCGGCTGGAACCTCTTCCCGACCATCCCCGAGGGCGCGCCGGCGCAGTACCTCTGCAACCTCGGCATCGTCCGGGGCGGGCCACCGGCGAGGGAAGCGGCGCTCGAGCGGCTGCGCGCCGGGGCCCTGCTGCGCGTCGCGTTCGCGTTTCCCCGCGACCACGAGCTCGATCCCGAGGAGCAGGCCGAATGGCTGGCGCGCATGGAGGAGGATTTCGAGCTCTCCACGCACGAGGTCTTCGAGCTGCCTCGACGACGGCGCGGGAAGGTCGTGCGCCACGACCGGATCGAGTCGTACGAGTGGCTCGCGCGCGATCCCTCGAGCGCGCGCTGGCCGGGGAGGTGAAGGTCAGGCTCGCGCCCGCGGGTGCGCCAGCTCGTAGACCTTGCGCAGCCGCTCGACCGAGACGTGGGTGTAGATCTGCGTCGTGACCAGGTGCGCATGCCCGAGCAGCTCCTGGACCGCGCGCAGGTCGGCGCCGCGGTCGAGCAGGTGCGTCGCGAAGGAGTGCCTGAGCGTGTGCGGCGTCGTCTTGCGGTGGATCCCCGCCAGGAGCGAGTAGCGGTCCACGATCCGACCCAGCGACCGCGTGGTCAGCCTTCCCCCGCGGAGGTTGAGGAACACCGCGCCGCCGGCGCACGGCCGCGGGCGCGGTCGGCGCGGATCGGCGAGGTAGGCGCGCAGCGCCTCGACGGCGAAGCGGCCGAGCGCGCCGAGGCGCTCCTTCTTGCCCTTGCCGCGGATCCGCGCGACGCCGCGGGAGAGGTCGACGTCCCCCTTGTCGATCCCCACTGTCTCCGCCGCTCGCGTGCCGGCGGAGTACATCACCTCGAGGATCGCGCGATCGCGGAGCCCCGCGGCGGTCTCGAGGTCGGGCGCCAGGAGCAGCGCCTCCACCTCGGCGACCTCGAGGCAGCCGGGCAGGTTGCGCGGGCTGCGCCGCTTGCGCAGGCCGGTGGCGGGATGCTCGCCGATGTGGCCCTCGCGCTGCAGGAACCGGAAGAAGGCGCGCACCGCCGAGAGCTTGCGCTGAATGGTGGTGGAGGCCAGTTCCCGCTCGTCGAGCTGGACGAGGTAGCGGCGCAGCGTCCTCGCGCTCACCTCCCGCGGGTCGGCGACGTCGATCTCGTCGAGGAACGCGACCAGCTCGGCCAGGTCGGAGCGGTAGGCGCGCAAGGTGTGCTCGGACGCGGCGCGCACCGCTCCCAGGTGGCGGCAGAAGCGGGTCACGTGCTCGGCGATTCGCACGCCGCAGTATGCCCCCCCGGAGGGGGGAGCGCTCCTCGAAAGAAGGCGACGGGTACGATCAGCGCGACGCGTTCTTGCGCTGCTTCCCCTTCTCGGCCGGCTCGCCCTTCTTCACCGCCTTCGCGCCGCCGGTGGGCACCGACGCCTGCATCGCCGCGAGCTGCTTGCGCCAGCCGGCGAGCAGGATCTCGCGCGAGTTGAAGTTGATGCCGGCGGTGAAGCCCGCCGCCTCCGACCGGTCGAGCGTGCTGGCCATCGCCCCGGCGCTCTCGGCCTGGCTCTTGACGTACTTCGTCAACCCGTCGATGGCGGCCGCCTCCGCCTCGAGGGCCTCGGTCAGCCCGGCCAGCTGGCCCCGGGCCTCCGTCAGCTGCTTCTCCAGTTCCTCGACGCGTTGCTCGAGGTTCTTCTTCTCCTGGGTCACCTGGGCGTGGCCGCCCATCGAGAGGATCGCCGCCGCGGCCGACAGAGCACAGATCAGGGATAGTCGCTTCATGACCCCCAGCCTATCGGCAGCGGCGGGGCTCCGCCTTCAGGCCGGGATGGATCCCCGGGTGAACGAGGCTTGTCCACCCCGAAGGCGGGTGTGTAGGTTGAGCCGATGGCCCGGACCGAAACCACGCACCACCCGGAGGTGCACCCGCTCCCCACGCGCCCCGGTTTCGCCCGTCTCCTGCGCGTCCTGCGCGATCGGCGGGGCCTCTGCGCGCTCGACAGCGCGGCGGGGTGGCCGCGTCGCTACAGCTGGATCGCCTTCGACCCCCGGGTCACCCTCACCGACCCGGAGGCGGGATTCGCCGAGCTCGCCGCCCTGCGGGAGGAGGCCCGGCGCCTCCCCACCACGACCGTGCCGGGTCCCTTCGCCGGCGGCTTCCTCGGCGCCCTCTCCTTCGACCTCGGGGTCGCCGGGGAGCGGCAGACGCTGCCTGGCGAGCCGTGGGGGATGCCGCGCCTCGTCGGAGGGCTCTACACCGACTTCTTCGTCTTCGACCACCGCGCCGATCGGGCCTGGCTGGTCCTCGGCGCCGATCGCGGGCGGGACCGCCGCGAGTCGCTGCTGCGCCGCGTCGACGAGGCGCTGGAGACGCCCCTCCGCCCGCCCCGCTTCGGCGCCGTCGGGGAGCTGCACCGGTGCGTATCGGGCGCGGAGCACATCGCGCGCATCGAGCGGGCGCGCCGGCTGATCGCGGTCGGCGAGATCTACCAGGCGAACCTCGCGCACCCCTTCGAGCAGGCGACCGTCGGCGACCCGCTCGAGCTGTACCTCCGGCTGCGGGCGACCAACCCCGCGCCGTACATGGCCTACCTGCGCTTCGAGGAGGGCGCGCTGCTCTCCGCCTCCCCCGAGCTCCTGCTCGAGGTGGAGGGGCGACTCGCGCGCACGCGGCCGATCAAGGGCACCATCCGGCGCGACCCCGACCCGGCGGAGGACCGGCGCCTCGCCGACGCGCTGCGGGCGAGCGAGAAGGACCGCGCCGAGCTGGCGATGATCGTCGACCTGGAGCGCAACGACATCGGTCGCGTCGCGCGCCCGGGCAGCGTGGTGGTGGAGGACTTTCCCACGCTGCGCTCCTACGCCGGTGTCCACCACCTCACCGCCGACGTGGTCGGCGAGCTGGCGGAGGGGCGCGATGCACTCGACGCGCTGCTCTCGCTCTTCCCCGGTGGGTCGATCACCGGCGCCCCGAAGCTACGCGCGATGGAGGTGATCGCCGAGCTGGAAGGGGAAGGGCGCGGCTTCTTCACCGGCTCGATCGGTTTCCTCGACAGCCGCGGCAACGCGCTCTTCAACATCCTGATCCGCACCCTGGTCTGGCGCCCCGAGCCGTCCTCGGGGATCGGGGCGGGGCGGGTGCGGTACCACGTGGGTGGCGGGATCACCTGGGGTTCCGATCCGGAGGCCGAGGACCAGGAGACCCTGGTCAAGGGAGCCAAGCTGGCCGAGACGCTGAACGGACACGCCCGGCGATTGCCGGAGCTGGAGCGATGAACGAGAGCCGGTTCCCCCTCTGGGTGGACGGCCGCTTTCGCGAGCCCGACGACCCCTGCATCTCGCCGCGCGACCCGGGCTTCCTCCTGGGACTCGCGTGCTTCGAAACGCTGCTCCTCGAGGACGGCTGCCTCTACTTCGTCGAGGAGCACCTCGAGCGTCTCGCCAGCAGCGCGCGGGGCCTCGGCATCGAGTGGCCGCCGCGGTGGGACCTCGGGCAGGCGCTCGAGCACTACTGCGAGGGACTCCGCGGGGAGGACGCTGTCGCGCTCCGGATCACCCTCTCCCCCGGCGCGCCCGGCGCGGGCCCGTCCGTGGTGATCGACTCGAGGTCGCGACCGGTCCCCGACCCGGAGGGCGCCGAGGTGATCCTCTACGAGCGGGAGAAGCTCGCCGGCTCGCCGCTGGCAGCGCTGAAGAGCACCTCGCGGGCCGCCTACTACCTCGCCCGCGCCCGCGCCGAGGCGGCCGGGGCGTGGGAGGCGCTCCTCGGCACCGACGAGGGGGACGTCGCCGAGGGCAGCTCCTCCAACCTCTTCGTCGTCCGCGGCGGAGAGGCGCTCACCCCGGCCCTCGATCGCGGCTGCCTCGCCGGAATCGTGCGCGACAAGCTGGTCCACGAGCTGGACGGCGGGGTACCGCCGGTCCTCGAGGGGCGGATCCGGCCGGCCGATCTCGCCGGGGCGGAAGAGGTCTTCCTGACCAGCAGCCTGGCCCGGATCTTGCCCGTGCGGAGCGTTCGAGGGGTGCGGGAGGACCTCCCAGGGGCTCGGGGGCCCGTCACTCGCCTCCTCTCCGAGCGTTTTCGGGCGCTGGAGGAGCGATATCGCGCCTCCCGGCCGAAGTAGGGGCAGGGGATCTCCTCACCCGGCCCGCTCCCAAACGGCGCCCGGCGAGCTATCCTCTCTGGAGCCCCTGCGTCCCGGACTCCATCCGCCAGAGAACAATCCGCTGAGGCCTTGCGATGCTGATCTCCCTCCTCTTCACCACCCTCTGCCTGCCCACCGCCGCCGAGCCCGCCCCCGTGTACGCCTCGATGACCCCCGCGCCGATCGTCCAGGACGACGGTGAGGAGCTTCCCGACAAGCGTCCGGAGGTCAAGGAGCTCCTCGACACGCTGAAGGACCACGCCGGGGCGCGCGGGAAGGAGGACACCGAGGCGGTGGCGGTGATCGACAAGCTGCTCCAGGAGTTCCCCCAGAGCGGCAAGAAGGACCGCGCGTCGATCGTCGGCGGGCTCGCCAAGTGCTTCAGCCAGAAGCGCAAGGAACTCGAGGGCGGGATCAAGGACAACAAGCTCTTCATCGCCGCGGCCGTGGCGCTGGGCGAGATGGCGCCCGAGTCGGTCAAGACCCTGGAGAAGTGGATCGGGGACAAGCGACACCGCAAGGACCTGGTCCTGCAGCAGCGGCTGATCCGCGCGCTGGGCAAGACCAAGGACAACAAGGCCACCAAGACCCTCCTCGGCATTCTCGACAACAAGGAGGACGTCCTGGTCGGGTGCGCCGCCGAGGCGCTGGGGGAGTACGGCGAGGCTCCGCAGAAGCTGCGCAAGCAGATCTTCAACGAGCTGCTCAAGGTCCTGATGACCAACCGGGCGCTGATGCGCGACCCCAACAACATCACCGCGCGGGACCGCTACGACGTGGTCGCGGCCCCGATCATCACCACGCTGCAGTCGCTCAGTGGCCACGACGAGCGCAACCCCGACCAGTGGCAGCGCTGGTGGAACAAGAACAAGAAACGGGACTGGGACGAGGAAGACTGATCCGGGCGGGGCGTCTCAGCTCGCGGCCGACCTCGGGGGAGTGCCCGGGGATCGGTGATTTTGTTCGACCATGAGCACCGAAAGAGACACAGGGCGGAGAGCCCGGAGCGGCCCGGCCTTTCCGGGGCCGCTCCTGATGTTGTTCCCGCTGCTCTTCCTCGCCGGAGGCATCGCGTTCCTGCAGAGCCGCAAGCCGGCGCCGCTCGCTCCCCCCGCGCCGCCGGTCGCCCTCGTGCCGGGGTCGGTGAACGGCTGGGCGGGGCGGGGCGGCCTCGCCGTGGGGGCGCTCTCGGTGCGGCTCCGGCCGCTGCACGAGGACGAGACCCGGCAGACCTTCGACGCCGCGAGCCTGGCCCGGAGGCTGGAGCTCGGGGTGGGCCAGCCGTGGAGCCTCGAGCTCTCCTGGCGGGTGGAGTCGGAGAGCGCTCCGGCGCCCCTCGAGCTCGCGGGGCTCTCGATCCGCGACGACGACGGCGAGGCCGCCGGCCCGCTGCCCCGCGTCGACGCGATCGCGGAGACCGGCGTCGCCGATCCGTTGAGCGTGCTCCTCGCGCCGCCCATCAGGCTGCGCCCGGGGGAGACCCGTCGCCTGGTGCTCTGGGGCCGGGAACCGCGGGCCGGCGCGGAGCTGCGCGGCGCCTTCGGCTCGATCGGCCTGCGCTCCGAGCGCTTCGAGCTCTCCGAGCGCCCGCTGGCCACCGCCCGACTCGAGCGCCAGCTCGATCGACTCGTCCGGCCGAGGGTGCGTGAGGACGAACCCGGGGATCGTTGACGTGTCCCTCCTCGCCCGCAGTTTGACGGTGCTGATCGCGCTGGTGGCCGGGGGCCTCCTCGGTGCGTGGATCGTCGGCTCGCTCGACTCGACCCGCGCGCAGTCGCCGGAGCCCGCGGAGTCCGCGGATGCGGAGCTCGAGAAGCTCCGCCGAGAGCATGAAGCCGAGCGCGCGTCGTGGGCCGAGCGAGAGCGCGAGCTCCTGGCGCGGATCTCCGCGCTCGACCTCGAGCTGGTCGGGATCACCGAGGAGAGCCTGCGGCGCGAGCAGCAGTTCCTGTCGATCAACGAGTCGTACACGGCGCTCGCCAGCTCGGAAGCGCCGCGGGAGCTGGTCGAGGCGATGATGGGCCTGGAGCCCGAGCCCGAGCCGGAGCCGCCGCCCGAGCCGGGCCCGGCCGAGCTCTACCGGATAGAACGATCAAAGGAGATCGGGCGCGCGCTGCGCAACCTCCTCCTCGTCGAGGGTGTCGATTCCCTGGTCCTGCTCGAGTCGGGGCTCCTCGAGAACGGCTTCATCGGGCCGGTGGTGTGTCGGCTGGTCGACGAGCGCGGCCGGCCGGTGGGCAGCCTCTCGGCGGAGCGGCTGCGCCTGGAGGCGAGCCGCGCCGGGCGGACGCTGACGATCGTGCTCGAGGAGGGGTATGAGCGGCGCGGCGGGGAGAAGATCCCCTTCGAGGACGGCGAGCCGGGAGCCCTGCGCAGCGGGACGCGACGCATCCTCCTGCAGCAGGTCGACCCCGACCCCTGGATCGAGCGGGCGCCGGAGCTCTTCGGTCCCGAGTCGCTGGCGCCGCTGGTGGACGACGGCCGCTGGCACGTCTTCCTGGTCCACCGGCGCCTGAACGAGCTGCTGGAGAGCGACCCGGCGAGCGGCTACTGGCGGATCAGCGGGCTGGGCGGCGTGGTCGACGACGTGCTGCGCACCGTCGAGCTGGAGAACCTCGATCGCAACGGCCACCTGGTCCGGCGCCTCCTGGCGGACCGGATGACGATCGAGCTCACCGACAAGGGGGTCCTGCTGCGCCTCGAGGACGGCGTGCAGCTCACCGGTGGGCGAAAGCACGCCTTCCTCGACGGTCGCTACCGCATCTTCCTGCCCAGCGCGGATCAGGAGATCTGGTCGGCCGCCGGGCTCCCCGGGCTGGTCGAGGCGAAGGAGTCGACCCTGGGCACCCACCGGACTCCGCCTGGCGCGCGGCAGCGGTAACCCCGGGGATCGAGCCCCCGAGGTTCTTCCGGAATCCCGTGTGATCCGCCGTCGTGTCGACAATCCTCCCGACGCGGCGAGCTCCCCATGCGAATCGACGACCTCATTCACTCCTGGCGCGGCCCCCTGGTGGGGCTCATCGCGAGCTGGGGGGCGCCCTGGCGCGACGCGGCGGAGCTCGCGCTCGATACCTTCACCGAGGCGTGGCTCTCCCGCGCGCGCTTCGAGGGGGACTTCGCCGACGCGCGGGCGGTGGGGCCGTGGCTTCGCGGCATCGCGTTCCGCCTGCACGCCAGCTGGTATCGCCGCCACCGGCGGGCTCGCGTCACGCCGGTGGAAGAGGCGGACGAGGTCGTCCTCGAACGAGGCGAGAGGGATCCCGGCGCGGCCGTCCGCACGGCGATCGATCGGCTGCCGGGACCGCAGCGCACGGCGGTCCTGATGCACTACCTGGAGGAGACGAGCGTGCGCGAGACGGCCGCCCTCCTGTGCGTCTCCGAGAAGGTGATCGAGGGTCGGCTCTACCGGGCACGGCGTCGCCTGCGCGAGCTGCTCGAGGTGCCGATGACCACCACCGACCTCACCACCGGAGATGGATGCGCCCGCGATGCGGAGGAGCGATCATGAGCCCCCACGACCCGAGCCCCCCGCTCTTCGCCGAGGAGGAGCTGCGCGAGGCCCTCGCTCCCTTCGCCCCCGACGGCGATCACTTCGTCGGAGAAGCCCGGCGACGGATCGCCGAGGCCGGCGACGACCCCGACGCGGAGGTCGAGACCGGACCGTCCGCGGACGAGGAGCAACGCTCCGTGGCCTGGCGCTCTCCCTTCCTCCGCCGCGCCGCCGCGCTGCTGCCCCTGGGCCTCCTGACCAAGGGCGCGCTACCGGGGGCCGAGGTCGCCGTCCCGAAGCTCGGCTGGAAGGGGCTCGCCGCCGTGCTCTCGCTGCCCGCCGTATCGGTGGTCATGCTCCTCTTCACCTTCCTCTCCGCCCTGGGCGCCCTGCGCCGCACCGTCGACGGGGACGCGCTCGATCCCCGGGAGGCCCGGGTCGAGATCAACCTGTGGTGGTGGGGACACTGGTGGCAGGCGCTCCTCTGCCTCATCGGCTTCGCGGTGCTCCTCCGGCTGCACCCGGTGGCGGCCGTGGTCCTGGTCTTCGTCGTGTCGATGGTCACCCTCGTCGTGATCCTGCGCCACCTCGATCGGTACGGGGTCGTCTCCAGCGCCTCGGTCGGTCGCTTCGCGGGGGGGCTGCTGCTGGCCACGGCGGTGGGCGCGACGCTGATCCACGAGCCGAGCGCGCAGCTGTGGAGCGGGCACTGGCAGCACCTCGGAACGGTGCTCGTCCTCTGGTCCGGGGCCGCGTTCTGCTTGCTCTCCGGCCGCGAGGCCGTTCCGTGGACCTGGGGGGAGCGGATCCGGGTCGGCGCCGCGACGGCGCTCCTCCTGCTCTTCGCCCTGTCGATCCCGGGGCTGCGCCGTCCTTCCCTGGAGCGCTGCGTCGAGGTGGCGGAGGGATTCGCGGCGGAGGAGCTCGGTCACCGGGACTGGAACGAGTGGGGGCGCCTCGCGCGTTCGCTGCGCGAGGTGGTGGCGCGCCGCGGCGGCCAGCTCGACCTGTCGGCGCAGGCCGCGAGCTTCGAGGCGGCGACCGACGACCTCTGCGCGAAGCCCGCGCTGGCGGAGGCGGCGTTTCGCGCGGGGCTCCTCCCGAGCGAGGCGCTCGAACGGCTGGGCGGGTCGCCGGAGGCCCTCCGCCTGCGCGACCCGGAGCGTCGCCTCTCCGTCGGTCTGCCGGCGGCCGCCCTCGTCGAGGCGCTCCAGCGGCGCGAGCTCCTCGACGAGTCCCGGCGGGAGCAGCTCGCCCGCCTCGCTCTCGAGGACTGGCCCGACCCCCGGGAGTTCGACTGCCTGGAGAAGATGCTGCAGCGCGTCGAGCTCCTCGAGCTCCTCGGCCACGCGCCCCTCATCGAGGCGCGTCGCTCCGAAGTGGAGGAAGCGCTGCGCGAGCTGTGGACGGGGGACCTCGACGAGTCGTCCCCGCTGGCGACCTTCACCTCGAGGGTGGACCCGGACGGCCCGAGCCGGTTCCCCAGGCGTCACGTCGGCAGTGCCGACGCGGCCCTCCAGCTGATGCTCCGCTACGGCGCCCCCGGGGAGATCGACCTCGCGCGCTTCGCCCGCTGGCTCGACGAGCACGCCGCCCCCGAGAAGCTCCTCGACGCACTCTTCCAGCGCGCAGATCTGGAGGGGAACCTGCTCGCGGCCGACTTCCACCTCCTGGGCGCCTGGCTCGAGGACGAGGGGCGCCCGCTGCCGGCGAGGCTCCTGGCGCTCCGCCAGGTGGCCGATCCGCTCCTCCTCGGCGCGATCCTCCTGACCGCGCTCTGCATCCAGGCGACCGTGAGCGCCGCCCGGAACCGACGCCGCGCGGCCGCGGAGAGGGCCCGGAACGCGCGCGAGGTCGAGGGATCGGGGGTGCGGCCCGGCTCGCGGAAGCAGTAGCCCCTTTCCCCTCCGCGTCCGGAAGGGCACTCTCTCCGGAAGGACAGCGATGGACGGACCGATGGAGCGATGGGGGCGGGAGCGAAGCGAGGCGGGGGAGTCCCTCGGCCCGACGATTCTCACCGTCAGCGAGCTGACCGCGCGGATCAAGGGGATGCTCGGGGAGCTGGGGCGGATTTCCGTCGAGGGGGAGGTCGCCAGCGTGCGCACCCCGGCCTCGGGGCACATCTACTTCAACCTGAAGGACCGACTGCGTGGCGTCGAGTCGGTCGTCGGTTGCGCGATCTGGCGGAGCCAGGTGGCGCGCGCCACCCGCCAGCCGCTGACCGAGGGGGAGCAGGTGATCGCCCACGGCCGCATCGACGTCTACGGGCCGCGGGGGAGCTACTCGCTGATCGTCGATCGGATCGAGCCGAAAGGGCTCGGCGCGCTACTGGTGCAGCTCGAGGAGCTCAAGCGCGAGCTCGTCTCGAAGGGGTGGTTCGACCGCGCCCGCCCGCTGCCGCGGCTGCCGCGCGTGATCGGTGTGGCGACCAGCCGCGACGGCGCCGCGTTCCAGGACTTCCTGCGCACGCGCACGCTGCGCTGGCCGCTCTACCCCGTCCGCCTCGCGCACACCGCGGTGCAGGGTGCCGGCGCCGCTGGCGAGATCGCGCAGGCGATCACCGCGCTCGATCGGAGCGGCGTCGACGTGATCGTCGTCTGCCGGGGCGGCGGTTCCCTCGAGGATCTGTGGGCGTTCAACGAGCGCGCCGTCGCCGAGGCGATCCACGCGGCGAGCGTGCCGGTGGTGAGCGGCGTCGGGCACCAGACCGACTCGACCCTGGCCGATTCCGTGGCGGACTTCCGCGCGCACACGCCCACCGACGCCGCGCAGAGCGTGATCCCGCCGCGGGCCGAGCTGGAGGAGGAGCTGGAGCGGGGCTTCAACTACCTGCTCAGCGCGATCGACGAGGTGATCGCTGCGCGCGAGCAGCGGCTCCGGCAGCTGCGCGAGGCGCGCGTCCTCCGCTCCGCCGACTGGATCCTCGAGCGGCGCACCGACGCGCTGGGGCGCGCGGGGGCGCGCCTCGATCGGGGGGTGCACCTCGCCGTGGAGCGCGCCGGGCGAGCGCTGGAGGGGCTGGCCTGCCGCCTGCCGGTCCGCGTGCGCGAGGCGCTGCAGCGGACCGCCTCGCGTGTCGAGCTCTTCGAGCGGCAGCTGCAGGCGTTCTCCCCCTTCGCCGTGCTGCGCCGCGGCTACTCGATCACCACCGTCGAGGGTGAGGAGGGAGGAGCCCCGCTCACCGAGTCCGGCGCCGTCGCGCCGGGCGCGCTGCTGCGCACCCGCCTCGCCTCGGGGGAGGTGAGCTCGCGGGTCGAGGCAGTGCGCGAGGCCGAGGAGGAGGGCGAATGAGCGTCCCGCAGCGGATCTTCGCCGTGGTGGTCAACTGGAACGGCGGTGCGCTCAACCACGACTGCCTGGAGAGCTTGGTCGCCGAGGGGATCCCGACCTCGCGCATCGTCTTCGTCGACAACGCCTCGAGCGACGGGTCCCCGGAGCACGTGCGCGCGCACTTCGGCGGGCTCCGGGTCATCCAGAACGAGGAGAACCTCGGCTTCGGCGAGGGAGCGAACCAGGGCGCGGAAGCGGCGCTGGAGCTCGGCGCCGACGCCGTCTTCTTCGTCAACAACGACCTGATCCTCGAGCCGGGCTGCCTCGCGCTCCTGGTCGCCTACCTGGCCGAGTGCCCGCGCGTCGGTCTCTGCGGGCCCCGAGTCCTGAACCGCGCCGATCCGAGCCGGGTGTGGTGCGCCGGCGGGATCCTCAGCTGGCGGCAGAACCTCTCTACGCTGCGCGGCCACGGTCGGCTCGACGCGGCGGTCTACCAGGCGGACATGCCCGTCGACTACATCCCCGGCTGCGCGTTGCTCGCGCGGCGTGAGGTGCTCGAGCGCACCGGCGGCTTCGACGCGCGCTACTTCGCCTACATGGAGGACGTCGACCTCGGTCTGCGCGCGAAGCGCCTCGGCTACGAGGTGCACCTGGTCGGCGAGGCGTGCGCGCTGCACGCCTACTCCCACTCCACGGGCGGTGGCTACAACCCGCGCCGCAAGTACATGATGGGGGTGAACTCGATCTGGTTCCTGAAGAGCCACGGCACGCCGCTCGCCTGGGTGCGCTTCGTGCTCTTCGACGTGCTCACGTTGCCCTTCCTGTTGCTCGGGGGACTGGTCAATGGGCGTGCTGGTGCGGTGCTGGCGAAGGGGCGGGGCATCGTCGACGGTCTGCGCGGCAAGCGGGTGGGCCGGGACGATGCGGTGGGTTGCTGAGCTTGGCGTCGGGGTTCGTGGGTCGGGGTCGGAGAACCAGATAACCACAGCCCCCAGTACTACTCCCGCCTCGCCAGCTCTTCGAACAGGACCTCCATCAACTCCCGCCGTCGCGCGAAGAGGCGATACCCCTCCACCGGCCGCAGATACCCCGCCGCCTCGGGATGGCGCGCGAGGAGCTCCTCTCGCCCCAGCTCGGACTCGAGGCGCTCCAGCCGCGCGCGCTTGTCGAGCAGCGCCTTGGTGACGATCGGCATCAGCATCGAGTAGTCCCCCGGCACGCTCTCGCAGGTCCGGCGATGATGCTCCTTGTCGACCTTGCCCCAGGTCACCGCCTCGGCGGGAGGGCAGGAGGAGAGGGAACCGTCCGTCACCGGAGCCGTGGTGACCTGGATGTCGTAGAGGTACCCGCGCACCTCCTCGAGGCCGAGAATCTGGGAGAGCGCCGGCTCGGGCTGCAGGTTGAAGTTCTTCGGCACGCCGCCGCCCAGGACCAGGGTGCCGAGCGCTCCCGGTTCGCTCTCGTGCAGGCCCCACCAGTGGTAGGCGCAGCTCTCGAAGACCTCCTCGTGCAGGTCGAGGTCGAAGGCGTGCTCCGGGCCGCCGTTCCGCTCTCGCGCCCACAACGCCAGGCTGTTGAGGAAGACCGAACCGTCCGCCGGTGCGCCGACGAAGACGGGGAGCTCCTTGCGCGCGCACAGCGCCAGGAGCCCCTCGCGCACGCCGTTCTTCCGCTCCAGCTCCGCGTAGCAGCGGCCGAGCAGGAAGCGCATCTCCGTCCCGGCCATCTTCCGCTGGAACTCCGGCCGCTCCAGGCAGCGGCGCAGGAACGCGTCCTGATCGAGCAGGAGCGCCTCGTCGAAACCGATGTCGGTGATGCGGATCACGTGGCTCTCGCGCAACCCCGAGTCGTCGCCGGAGATCGGGACCTGGAAGAACGGGTGGCGCGAGGCGCTGTCCAGGGAGCGGTGGCCGTCGTGGTAGCAGACCGCGTCGGTGGTCGACAGGAGCGCGAACCAGCCGGTGTCGAGGAGCGGACCCAGCCAGACGTGGTGCTGTCCCGAAGCGGTGACCGGCCCCGCGACCGCCAGGGTCATCGGCACGCCGCGGCCGATCGCCTCGTCGAGCAGGGTGAAGAGGCGCCGCAGGTACGCACCGCCGAACGCGGGCAGGCTCTGGGTCAGGAGCTCCTCGAGGTCCCCGACCTCGGTCACCGGTCGGGTGGTCAGCTCGTCGCGTCGGGGACTGGGGTGAGCGCGCTCGGGATCGGTGGGGAAAGGCATGAAACGGGAGTCTACGAGGCGGGCCGGCCGGGCGCCGTCCTTTTTCCGAACGGGGCTAAGGGGGGGGGTACACCCCGCCGACAACGAGAGCGGGATGGGCCTCCGGATCAACACCAATCTCGCCTCGATGGGGGCGAACCACTCCCTCTACGAGGTCGGCGTGGAGCTCGAGGGCAGCTACCGCCGCCTGTCGTCGGGACTCCGCATCGCCACCGCCGCGGACGACGCCGCGGGGCTGGGGATCTCCGAGGTGATGCGGAGCAGGAGCCGCTCGTGGGGAGCGGTGGCCCGCGCCCTCGAGGATGGCGTCGGCATGGCGCAGACCGCCGAGGGAGCGCTGCAGGAGGTCTCGAACATCCTCGGCCGGCTGCGCGAGCTGCTCGTCCGCGGCGAGAACGGGACCTTCTCCACCGAGGACCTCGCGGTGATGAATCAGGAGTTCCAGGCTCTGATGGGGGAGCTGGACCGGATCTCCGAGCAGACGCGCTTCAACGGGATCTCCCTGCTCAGCGGGAACCCTCCCGGAGTGCGGATCCTCGCCGACATCGACAATGGGCCCGAGATCCCGATCGACTTCATCGACTCCTCCTCGGCGGGACTGGGCCTGACCGGTGCCGGCGTCGGAACGCCGCCGCCGCCGCCGGATCCGATCGCCGCGGTCGACACCGCCATCGGGACGGTGAACGTGAGCCGGAGCGAGCTCGGGGCCTCCCACAACCGGCTGCAGAGCACCCTGCACTCCGCCCGACGCTCTCACGAGGCGCTCTCCTCCGCCGAGAGCCGCATCCGCGACGCCGACTATGCCCAGGAGACCGCGTACATCGCGCGCAACCGCATCGTGCAGCAGGCCGCGGGCTCGGTGCTCAGCCAGGCGAACTCCCAGCCGGAGCTGGCCCTCAAGTTGCTCACTCCCTGAGTCGGGCCTTGCCAGATGAGCGACGAGAGGGGATCCTCTCCGCCTCCCCCCCACCCCAGCCCACCAGAAACATGGTCGAGTTCGACGAACCCATCCGCGAGAAGTACAGCAAGCAGGACTACGAGCCGCGGCGAGGGATCGAGGGGGTCGAGGTCGTCGAGCTCCGCCGCTTCAACGACGACGGCGGCTCGACCACGGAGATGGCGCGCCTCGCGGGGGGCATGCACGGCCAGTTCCCCGACTTCGAGGTCAAGCAGATCAACTACAGCGTCGTCGAGCCAGACGCGATCAAGGCGTTCCACCTGCACGAGCGGCAGACCGACGTCTGGTTCGTCCCGCCGAGCGACAAGGTGCTGCTGGTCCTCGCCGACGTGCGACAGGGTTCCCCGACCCAGGGGCTGATCCGGCGCATGGTGCTGGGCGACGGGAACTCCCGCCTGGTGCGCATCCCGCCGGGAGTCGCGCACGGCTGTCGCAACCTCCGTCCCGTCGCTCCGGGGGCGATTCTCTACTTCGTCGACCACCAGTTCTCCACCGACGAGGACTGCGACGAGGGTCGCCTGCCCTGGGATCAGTTCGGCGCCGAGGTGTGGGAGGTCAGCCGCGAGTAGAGCGGGCGCGCTCGGTGATCTCGATCATCCGCTCCAGCGCGCTGCGCGCCTGAACGATCAGCTCGCTCCGCTCCGCGTCGTCGAGGCGGTCGCGATCGCCGGTCACCTCGTCGATCGCGTCCCCGGCCAGCACCCGGTTCAGCTCGGGGGCCTTCCCCCGGCGCAGGAGATCGAGCATTCCCGCCAGGTGGGGGGGGTCGTTCCGGCTCATCGTCGCGCAGCCACAGCCGGCGCTCTCGCGCCCGGGGATCTCGGCGAGGTGCCGCACCTCCACCCCACGCTGCCGGCCGAGCTCGGCGGCGTTGCGGACGAAGTGCCCCTCGGTCCCGATCGCCAGCTTCCCTCCCTCCGGGGCGTCGAGCACCGCCTTCCAGAGGAAGTTGGTCGAGCCGACACCGTCGGCGAGCTGCACCGCCTCGAGTGGGGACTCGGGGTGGATCAGGACCTGCCAGCCGCGCTCGTGCCACCAGTCGACCATCTCCGCGTCGAAGATGGTGTGCACGCCGCAGTAGGAGCCCCAGAGGATCATCTCCGCCGCGTCGAGCGCGGCGAGGCCGCCGGGGATCGTCTTCTCGTCGACCGGGAAGGCGCCGCGCGTCACCTGCGGGTCGGGCAGCAGCGCGAGTCTGTCGAGGTCCATGCCCAGGCGGGCCGCGGTATTGCGGCCGAGGTGCTCGTCGGGGACGAAGAGGATCCTGCGCCCCTCCCCGCGGGCCCAGTCGACGACGAGGTGCGCGTTGGCGCTGGTGCAGACCGCTCCGCCGGTCCTGCCGGCGAGCGCCTTGAGGCGCCCGGAGGTATTCATGTAGACGACGACGAGCAGGTCGTCGCCGTAGCGCTCGAGCAGCTGGTCGACCACCGGCAGGACCTGATAGTCCTTGGCCAGCATCTCCATGGTGCAACCCGCCTTGGGGTTGGTGATCCACACGTCCTGGCCCTCGCCGGCGAGGATGGCGATCGACTCCGCCATGAAGTGCACCGCCGACTCGACGATCACCTTCTTCCGCGGGTTGCGCGCCGCCTGCAGGGCGAGCTCGTAGCTGTCCGCCACCGCGCCGCCGTAGCGTTCGACCAGCTTGACGATCTCGCCACCCATGTAGAAGTGGGCGAGGAGCAGGAGGCTATTCCCGAAATGCTCCTGGGCGGCGTGGACGTAGCCGTCCAGCCAGGGCAGGACCGTCTCCGGCTTGCGGTCGGCCAGGGCCAGGTACTCTTCGGCGTAGGGGCGGAACTCGTCCTGGTACCAGTCCAGGGGGAGATCGGTCTGGCAGATGGGAAGGTCCGGGGCCAGCGCCAGGCCGATGCTCTCGATCGGCGCCGAACCACGCTCGGGGGGGGTGCTTTCGCTCACGGCGGCTGAGGATAGCGATCCCGTGGGGCCGACGGTCGCCGGGGCGCCATTTTCCCACCCGGGCGCAAGGTCGAGCTGGCCCGCGGTCGAAGGGGAAGCGGGGGAGAACCGGAATTCCACCCATCACCCATCGGCTTCCTCCGGAAGCCACCGAACGCCGATGTATCTAAGGACAGTCCTCGCTCTCCTCGTGGGTTCCTCGCTCTGGCTCTCCGCGTGCGGGACGGACGGGGGAGGCAGCGCCGACCGCTCGTCGATCCCCGTCCACCGCGGAGGGGGCGTGGAGACCGAGGTCCCCTTCGGCCGCTCGCTGGTGGTCTACAGCGACCTGCGAATCACCCCCGGCGAGTACCACCGCCCCGCCCTCGGCGAGCGCGGCGAGCAGGGGGTGATCGTGCTCGAGGGAGTCTCCGGGATGACCCTGGACCTGGACGGCGTGGTCCTGCGCGGCGCGCCCCCCGGCGGCTCCCCCGATCGGGCTTGCGGCCTGGGGCTGGTGATTCGCAGCTGCGAGGAGCTCCTGGTGCGCGGCGGGCGCCTCTCCGGCTACCGGATTCCGGTGCTGGTGGAGAGCTCCCGGGACGTGCGTCTCGAGGGCCTCGAGGTGGAGGGCGGCTTCGCCGAACGGCTGGCCAGCACGCCCGCCGGCCCCGACCCGGCCGACTGGCTGGAGACCGGCGGGGAGGCCGTCGACTGGGCGGCTCGCTACGGCGGTGGAATCGTGCTCGTCGACAGCTCGCGGGTCGAGGTCGAGAGCTGCCGGGTGCGCCGGGCGCAGAACGGCTTGCTGGCCATCCGCTGCGAAGGTGGCGAGTTCACGGGAAACGACTTCTCCTACCTGTCCGGCTGGGGGATCGCGCTCACGGCCTCGCAGGGGTGCGTGATCTCCGGCAACGCCTGCGATCACGTCGCGCGAGGGTACGTCCACGACCGCTACGCCGAGGACTTCGGCGCCGCCGGGATCCTCCTCGGCCCGGAGAGCGGCGGCAACGAGATCATCGGCAACCGCGCGACGCACTGCAGTCGCGGCGGGAGCGAGCGAGGGGCGAGCCGAAACCTGCAAGAGCGAAACCGCTGGATCGGCAACGACTTCTCGTTCGCCGCGGTCGCCGGGCTCGACCTCACCGATTCGGTCGGCGGCTGGGTGGTCGAGAACCGCTTCGCGGACAGCCCCGGCGGCGGGCTTCGCGCGAGGGGAGCTCGTGACCTCGTGATTCACGGAAATCGCTTCGAGTCGATCCTCGGCGCGGGGCTCAGCATCGCCGAGGGGACCGAGTGCGTCGTCTCCGAGAACGCCTTCGCCGAGTGCGATCGAGGGCTGGAGCTCGTGTCGGAGCCCTTCGCCGAAAGCGGGGAGGGAAGCGGGGGACACTGGACGGGCCGGAACACCTTCCGGGACAATCTCCAGGATCTGGTGCTGGAGAACAGCCGGGAGCTCTGCTTCTGGGGCAACGCGTTCCAGCGCGCCGACGGCGCCGTGCACCTCGTGGGGCTCGCCGGGAGCGGCGCGGAGGACGGCGCCGATTCGGAGATCTGGGGTTGGCTGCGGGATGCCGAGGGCCACCTGCCCAGCGGCCGCGTGCTCGATTGCCAGCTGAGCACTCCCGCGCCCCTCGACCGCTCGATCCTCGAGGGGGTGAGGAGCTGGCTGCGGGAGCGCCCGCACGGCGGGGTCCCGGAGGGCACCTCCGGGCGGGAGGGGCTCGCCTCGCTGGTCCTGGGCGCGCACTACCCCTGGGACCGCGCTGACGACTCGGCCGTTCCGGGGCTGGAGAGCTTCGGCGGCGTCCTGGCTGGAGCGAGGTGGTCGGCCGCCTGGTTCCACTGGGGACGAGACCACGGTCCCCGCGGGGACCTCGACCTCTGGCGCTCGCTGCGCTTCGAGCCCGCGTCGCGTGGCGCCGTCCGCGCCTGGTGCGATCCCTGGGGCGGTTCGAACGGGGTGCGCGCGGAGGTTGGGGACGAGTCCTTCGGCGTGATCGCCAGCGCCGAGTTCCAGGTGCCCGTCGCGGGGGAGTACGAGCTCAAGGTTCTCTCGGACGACGGGGTCCGGATACGCGTCGACGGCGACGTGGTCCTCGAGGACTGGACCTGGCACTCGGCTCGCCGCGAAGCGGTGACCATCGAGCTGGAAGGGGGTAGCCATATCGTGGAACTCGAGTACTTTCAGATAGACGGCGCCGCGGTTCTCTCGGTGGAGCTCTCCAGCTCCACCGTTCCCTGACCGGGGCGTCACCCGAGGACCCCACTTCGGCGCGGCTATGGAATCGATATCTGGCAATGGCGGGTGCAGACCGGGGGAGACCCTGGTCTTCGTCTACGGCCTCCTCCTGCGGGGGGAATCGCACCATCGATATCTCAACGGCGCACGCTACCTCGGCGCGGCTCGCACCGCGGCGGAGTACGAGCTGGTCGACCTCGGGGGGCTCCCCGGGATGCGCGACGACGGCGAGACCGCGATCGACGGCGAGCTGTACGCGATCCCCGTCGGCGGGCTGCTCTACCTCGACGAGCTGGAGGACGCGCCGGAGTACTTCCGCCGGAGCCGGGTGCGCCTCGATGACGGCCGATCGGTGGAGGGCTATCTCCTGCCGGGGAGGCAGGCGGCGCCGTTCCCCCGGATCCGCTCGGGGAACTGGCGAGAACGGGGTTGAGCCGGGCGGGGAGGAACCTCGAGCGCCTCTAAAGAACCGCGCGCGGGATGGCCGATCCACGATGGTCCCCCTCACCCCGGAGTGACTCATGCCTTTCCAGGATATCGCCGATCTCGCCCGGACCATCGCCATCACCGACGTCGGTGACGAGAACCAGCTCCGCCAGGTCCTGCACCAGCTGCAGGAGGTCTGGCGGGGACAGTCCGCGGAGGGTTCCACCGCGGAGATCGACGGCTACTTCGAGACCGCCACCGAGCTGGCGCAGGTTCTCGCGCAGGACCGGCCGATGACCGTGGAGGAGGTCCTGACCCTGATCACCCGGTTGATCGCCCGGGTGGAGTGCGCGGTCGCCCGGGCGGGGCTGAACCGGAAACCGGGCGGGGTGGTGCTGAAGCTCTCGGAGCAGGCCGAGGCCAGCGATCTCTCCCTCACGGTAGGCAAGGCGGGCCCCTCGCTCAACGACATGGCGCTGGGCGCCCTGCTGGTCCAGATGGGCGTGCTCGACGACGCCCAGGTCGCTGCGGCCACCGAGGTCCAGCGCAACTCCGACATGCGCACCGGCGACGCCATCGTCCACCTCGGCTTCGCGACCCCCGAACAGGTGCGGGAGGTGGCGGACCTGCAGAAGCACCTGCGCGACCACAGCCGGACCTGGAAACCCGCCGCGACGGCCAACGAGACGAGGGACGTCGCCCTGGTGGGTGAGACGACCGGCTCGGAGCACTGCGCGACCCTGCTCGGCGAGATCCTGGTGAAGACCGGGTCGATCACCCGCGAGCAGCTCAACGAGGGCCTGAAGGTGCGGCGCGCCACCGGGCTGCGCATCGGCGAGGCGCTGGTCCAGATCGGCGCCTGCGAGTGGCCGGCGATTCGCAAGGCGGTCCGCGCCCAGGAGAGCATGCGGCAGTCGACGGCGAGTGCCGGGCCCGTGGATCGAGGCTGACCGGTCGGGACGGGGGCCCCGGCCGTCGGCTGGCGTTCCGGCGGCTCCACCACTCCACAGTCGGGAGTGGCCTCCGGGAGGAAATGCAACTTCCTTTCAGTTGGGCTCCCTCGACAGCCGATGCAGCTCTCGTTCCACAGCTCGCCGACTAAGGCGACCCCCGATTCGGGAAGCCGGGGGAAGTCAGGGAATCAGGGAGTGATCAATGAGGGGTATTCGAGGAGCCGCCCGCGCGGGCGGCGAGAGGGCAGCAGACCCAGCTGACCGGGCCAAATGCGGGCTCGCCGGGCCGGGTCGGCTGGAGAGGCACCGACCGCGCCGCAGTCGGCGAGGACTCAGCATTCTCGAGATCGCGATCTCCCTCTCGGTGCTGACCACCGTCCTGCTGGGATTCTCGCAGGCCCTGGTCCGCTCGATGGCCGCCTCCAAGATGAACCGCGAGGTCGCGGTGGCCACCGACGCGGCGCGGCAGATCGTCGAGCAGCTGAAGGGGGCCGACTTCGGTGAGCTGTTCGCGGCCAACAACTCCACCGCCGCGGACGATCCCGGCGGCGTGGAGGTGAGGCTGGCCGGCTTCGCGGTGGCGGTGATCGGCCTTGCTGTCGATGTTGAAGAGGATGGTGGCGGTCTTGGCGGAGACTACCTTCTTCAGGTCCGCGAAGAGCATGGCGTCTGCGAACTTTCCGGCGAAGAACTCGACCGCACGGCGGCGCTCACCGTCGTGGGTGTGCTCCTCGTTCTCGAGCAGGTAGGAGAGCACCTTGATGAGGTGCGACTTCCCACAACCAAAAAAGCCGGAGATCCAGATGCCGTTCTTGCCCGTCGCGTCCTCCTCGGACTCGACAGCCGAGAGCAGCACCGAGACGAGTTCGTCCAGATGCTGAGTCAACTCGCGGGTGACGACGAATTCGTCGAGCTCCTGCCACACCGATAAAGCGTCTAGTTGGTCCGCCTTGATCACGCCGTTGATGGGGCGCCGGATGTCGCGCTTGAACAGATCCTGGATCTTCATGCTTCAGTTCTCCCGGGAACCAGAATGAAAGCCCGGTAGTAGGGCTTGGTGCCCGGCTTGGATGTGGTGGTGGTGACTTGGCCGAATAGCCGGAGGGTGGTGCCGTCGAAGGTGCCCGGATAGAACAGGACCAGGGGAGTGCTTCCCATCACCGGATGGAGGCAGTTCAGCAGGTTGTGCGCACGAAGCATTGGCCAGGCACTGCCCACTCCCGAGAGCAGAAGCAGATCGGCATCTCCTGGTGCATGCTCGATGGCAATGAAGTCGCGTATCTTCTCGGCGGCCAACGGCCCTTTCAGCGCCCGCAGGACGGCGGTGGCATCCTTGGTCTCCTGCATCTTCAGCGTCTTCTCGAAGAGCCCGCGCTGCTTGAGATAGGCCAGGATGACATCGAGCAAGTTCAGGTGAAGGACGCGAAGCTCGCCGTGATGGCTGGCCAATCGCCCCATCATCATCTCGATGTACTCTCGAACCTGGAGCTCTTCCTCGGCTGGATAGTCGAAGATGTAGCAGGCGATCTCGTTGCCGATGCCCTCGCTGGAGAGGAACTCGGGACTGGTTACACGCGGTAGGATCTGGTTCAGGCGGTCGCTCAGGGGCGTACTCATTCTGTCA
>CAZCAC010000057.1:0-32189 GCA_964496575.1 uncultured Planctomycetaceae bacterium
ATCCTTCCTTCCCCCCGCCGGCGAACCGTAAGCTCTCATCACTTCCCCCCCCCCGCACCCCGATGAAGCTCCTCCCTCTCCTCCCGGCCCTCTTCTCCCTGGCGGCTTGCACCACCGCTCCGCTCCAACCCATCCCCGACCCGCTCCCGGAGACCCTCGAATGGGCCGCGGCGACTGGACCGTCCACCGACCTCTCCCCCTTCCTCGGGCTCAAGACCCGCGAGAACGACACCGGCTCGCTCGACGAGCTCCTCTTCGAACCGGGCGTTCGAGTCACCCGCGTGATCGAGAGCTCTCCCGCCGCCGAGGCCGGCATTCAATCCGGCGATATCCTCCTCCAATTCGCTGAACACCCTATCGACGATCCGGGCGCGCTCGACGCGCTCGTCCAGTCGACCGATCCCACCCTCCCCGTCCCCCTCCAGATACAGCGCGGTGACACCGTCTTCTCCGTGTCGGTCACCCTCGCCACCTCCACCATCCCGCCTCCACCCCCGGAAATCCTCTACCGCAAGGACCCCTCCCGATCCCTCGCCGGCTGGGCGACCGGCTACCGTGGCGTGGTTCTCGTCAGCTCGTCACCCGAGGCCCCGTTCCCGATCGCGGGCATCCCCGTCGGCAGCACCGTCACGTCGATCGGCGGCGTCGCGGTCTTCTCCGCCCGCTCTCTCATTCGCAGGCTCGAGTTCCATCCACCCGGCGCGACCGTCGAGGTCACCACTCGGAACGTCGACGACACGGAAACCCTGCACGAGGTCGAGCTCTACGATCCGCCCAGCAAGGTCACCGGGTTCATGATCCCGATCCTCACCAACTACGAAGCCGACGTGGAAGGGGAATCGACGAGCTTCGTCCTGATCGACCTCTACTTCATCTCGCTCTTCCGGTACACGAGGAACGGCGCGGAGAAGGAATACCGGTTCCTGCGGTGGTTCCAGTTCTCCTCCGGTGTCGGAGAGCTCTCCGAATGATCGCCTCCCTCCTCCTGACGCTGGCGCCGAGCCCGCCTCCCGCCCCCGATACGGAAACCGTCCGATACGACGACGCGTCCCTCGAGCTCGAGGGTGAGCTGCTCGACCATCGTTTCATCGACCTCGGGGTCTCGGGCCCGACCTTCCTCTGCATCGCCCTGCGGCTGGAGGACAACACCCGAGAGCTGCGCTTCCACGAGCTCGGGCAGCGTGCGCTCGACACCACTCCCACCCACACCATCCCCGTCCTCGAGGATGTCCTCGCCTACGGCTTCGCCGACGTCCGCTCCGAGCCGGGTCGCGAGCTCTTCTTCCTCACTCGCTCGAGCGTCTGGTCCTATTCGCTGACCAGATCCGGCTACCGGGACAACGTGCGCCGCCTGGTCCAGGAGCAGCTCCTGTACGACGTACCCGACAATCGAGCCCTGGCCTTCTGGGCCTACGTGATCCCGGACGAGGGCGGCGATCGTCTCCTGCTTCCCACTCGCCAGTCCTTCGGCATCTGGGGCCCCCGCGACCCGGGTGGAGACCCACCACCGGGCACCGCCGGCGAGTATCGGCGAGAGAATCTGTTCGTCTCCTCCGCGATCCCCGCCTCCGCCCCCGACTCTCCCGGTTCCGGCCGGGGGCGGCCCGGCGACCGGAGCATGACGGTCGACGCCGACGGCGAGGTCCGGATCGAGACGATCGGCGGCGATGGGGTCTTCCTCGGCGACGATGGCCACAGCTCGACCCTCCTGCGCGACGACAAGTCGTTCGCCGCTCCCGCGCTGATCGACCTCGACGGTGAAGGAGGGCTCGATCTCGTGCTGCGACACGAATCGGCGCTGCACGTCCACCGATCCAGGGGCGGCGAGCTCACCGTCCGGCCGACCGCCGTCGAGGAGTTTCCCGACTACCTGACCGGCGAGGAGCAGGACCTCTACCTGCAGCTCATCGACCTCGACGCGGATGGCGATCGTGACCTGCTGGCCCGGATCGAGGAAGAGGTGGACGGTTTCGAGAACGCTCAGATTCGGCTGCTCGTCCTGCTCAACGACGGGCGGAGGCTGCTTCCACCGAAGCCGGACCAGGTCCTGCGCTTCGAGGCCGCCATGGTCCGCACCGAGATCGTCGACGTCGACGGCGAGGGAAACCCCGATCTCGTCGTGCGGAAGTTCGAGCTGCCGAGCATGCTGGAGACGGTGACCGGGCTGGAGTTCAGCCTGACCACCCTGGTCTTCTTCGCGACCGGTGAGAAGGGGCGCCCGTTCGAGCGCAAGCCGGGGCTGAAGCAGACGCAGGTCTTCGACGAGAACACGGTGGCTGACGCGGTGAAGAACCGCCGCCTGAAGCTCGACTGCGATGGAGACGACCTCCCGGACCTGGTCGAAGTCGACCTCCACGGCCGGATCGCCATCCGGCGGCTGCGCCACGAATCGGGGTTCTTCAGCGGCGACAGCTGGGAGCTGGAGGAGAACCCCTGGAAGCGCTTCGAGACGCGTGGATCGCTCCTGGAGATCGAGGTGATCGACGCGAATGGAGACGGGCTGGCCGACATCGTCAGCCCCGGTGACCGGTCGTTGACGTTGTTCCTCTCCTCGAGGGTCCGCTAGGAGGCCCGTTTCCATGTCGATCCTCTCGTGTGTCCTGCTCTCTTGCCCGTTCCTCGCGCTCCGCGCGGACGAGGCTCCCGCCGCGACCCTCCTGCACCGCCCCGACGACGGCGGCGTGCTGGCCCTGCGCGAGATGGACGGCGACGGACGTCTCGACCTCGTCTTCCTCCAGCCCTCCGGCTTCGGCGTGCGCTACCAGCGAGAGGACGGCCGCTACCCCGCCGAGAACGACACGGAGCTGTGCTGGCCGGGACCCCACCTCGCCTGGGATCTCGTCGACCTCGACCTCGACGGCCGCTTCGAGATCGTGACCCTCTCCGGCGAAGGCGAGGTGCACGCGTGGCGACCGGGAGCCGACCGGGCCTTTGGCGAGGGCAGCCTGCTGCTCGAGTCGCGCAGCTACCTGCCCCACGGCATCAGCCAGATGCGCTTCGTCCGCGACATCGACGGCAACGGACTGGCCGACTTCGTGTTGCCCGCCGCCGGCGTCTTCCGGATCCACCTGCAGGAGCCGGTCGGGACGTGGAGCGGCGGGATCGAGATCGAGTACGAAGCGGAGGTCGAGTACCAGGTCGGCGATCCGGAGGACCTCGACGGCCGCTTCGGGCAGCTCTTGCGCATCCCCTGGTTCAAGCTGGAGGACGTCGACGGCGACGGGCTCCAGGACCTGGTCTCCCGGACCGAGGAGCGCGTCGACTTCCACCTCGCCCGCCCCGAGCTCTCCGCGACGCCCTCCTGGACGCTCGACCTCGTGGCGCTGCAGGGCGACCGGGGGAAGAGCGACGAGATCGACCTCGACGACCTCTTCGCCAACATCGACATGGGGGTCAAGTGGAGCCTCGTCGAACTGGACGGGAAGGCGCCGCGCGATCTCCTGATCCAGCTGGGCGGTACGATCAAGACCTACCTCGGCGGCTCGGTGACCGGGACGACGGAGCGTCCCGACCAGGTGCTCAAGCTGTCCGGCAACCTCCTGCACTTCTTCGCCCGCGACGTCCAGGGGGACGAGCTCCCCGACCTGCAGCTGGTGCGGGGCGAGCAGATCTCGCTGGGGCGCGTCCTGCGCTGGCTGATCCTGCCCGGCTCGCTGGACTTCGAGCTGTTCACCTACCAGAACGACGACGGCGCCTTCCGTCGCAAGTACACGCGGCGAAACACCGTCTCGTTGAAGATCCCGAGGCTGCTCTCGCTCATCGAGGACGTCGAGGAGATCAGCGACGAGGTCGAGTGCCAGCGGAAGATCCCCGCTCGCCGCGCGGACCTCGACGGGGACGGGGTCGCGGACGACGTGGTCGACGTGCAGGGTGGCGAGGTCCTGTTCTTCTCCGGCTGCGCTCCAGCGGAGGACGAGCGGCTGAGGAGCCTCCAGGAGGGCGATATCGAGGTGATGCTTGAGAAGTTCGTCCTCGACGACGTCGATGCGATGGAGGACGGCGGCACCAAGACGATCGACCTCGGCGAGGTGCGTGAGTGGAACTTCTCACCGGGGGCCACCTTGCGTCGAGCGCACGAGGGGCTCGAGCCGCGGCTGCGCACCCCCGCCCCGGCCGACGAGGGGGACTTCCAGCTTCGGCCGCGCGACCTGAACGGCGACGGACGCGACGACGTCGTCCTGTGGGTGCAGCTACCCGACGAGTCGTACCTGGTGCAGTTCCTGGTTTTCCCTTAGGGCTCCCAGGTGATCTCCAGCCCGTTGGAGAGGTTGAACTCGCTGAGGCAGGGCGAGACACCCGGGTCCCGGTACCAGATCTGGTAGCGCTTCGTATCCCCGGCGTTGACCGCGCCCTTGGCGGCGATGTCGATGGTCGTGGCGGAGTTGCCCGACGGATCGGCCCCGCGCACCTGCAGGCGGATCAGCGCACCGCCGGCGCAGCGCAGCCCGTCGCCGAAGACGATGCCGTCGCCGCCGTCCACCGCGTTCTCGGCCTGGAAGTAGAGCCCCGGCTGCAGCACGACCAGGCCCGCGCCGGTCAGCACCAGGTCCGCGGCGCTCACCGAGGCGGATCCCTCCGCGTCGATCACGGCGCCGGAACCACCGCTGTTGCGGCACCCCTCACCCGGACCGCCGTGGTTGAGGCAGGGGCACGGCGTTCCACTCCCGTCACCGAAGCAGTACTTGCTCCAGGCGCCGAAATCGCAGGCACCGTTGAAGACGCAGTCCACCCATTCGGGGTGGTCGATGAACGGGTTCCGGTTGCCCTGGTAGCCGTACACCACCTCGTGCCCGTCCCGCTCGAAGTCGTCCGGGGGGTCCTCGGCGTGCCACTGCAGCAGGACGCTGAGCATCCCCATGTAGGCCACCGATTCGTTCTGCCCGGTGTTCGAGGCATCGATCAGGGACTCGTTGTCGGTGAGGATCAGGTCCGGCTCGGCGGCGCCGGTTCCTCCATGGGTTCCACCCTCGTAGCGCACGTCCATGTAGAGGAGCGCTCGCGCGACGTCCCCACGGCGACCGTTCCACGTCTCCCACGACCCCAGCGTGTACAGCCCGTTGGTCCAGTTGGAGTTCCCCGGATAGGTCCCCGACCCGCCTCCCTGGCCGTTGTTGAAGTCGGTCGGCCGCTCGTCGCTGGAGCCGCTGCAGGTGCGGTAGGGTCGATTCCCGCGCGAGCCGTTGTAGCTGGCGTCGCACAGGAGGAGCACGTGGCAGTCGGTGTAGGGGTAGTTCGATCCGTTGTAGATCGGGAACCCGAACGACTTGGGCCACGGGTGCTCGCGGTCGTAGTCGTTGTTCCCCTGGCCGTACTTGGGATAGCTGGCGTTCTTGTAGACGTCGAGGATCCGCCCGGGATCGGAGGGATCGGTCATCGCCTCCTCGAGGATGTCCCAGGTGTCGATGCCGCTGGAGGTGTAGGGATACCGCTGGTGGTCGTCGATCACCTGGTGGATGGTCAGCCGGGCCGTGGCCTCGCTGGAGAGGTCGACGGAGTCGTAGTAGCCGGGCGGCTCCTGGGCCCCTCCGAGGGGGGAGAGGAGCGTCCCGAGGCCGATGATCGCGAGGAGACTGGGGATCTTCATCTGGTGGAATCTTACCCAGATCCCGGCGAAGGAGGGGGCCTTCTCCGGGGATCCCGGCGCAGGCGCGCCGCTTTCGCGCCCCGCGACCCCGATCGACACCGCGGCCCGGCGATGTGGCGGGGGGGCCGGGGTCGTTAGAATCTCGGGCCTTCCGCGACCCGAACCCCGAACCAGACATGATCAGCCGAACCGCCCTCCTCACCCGCGGCGCCCCGGTGGCGCTCTTCCTCCTCGGCCTCTCCTGCGCGCAGGTCCCGGTGGATCCGGCCGAGCACGTCTACCCGCCGGCGCGCACCTGCGACCAGGTCGACGAGTACTTCGGCGTGGAGGTCGCCGACCCGTACCGGTGGATGGAGGAGGACGTCTCCACGCCCGAGCTCGCCGCCTGGGTCGAGGCGGAGAACGCGCTCACCCGTAGCTACCTCGACGCGATCCCCGAGCGGGAGTCGATCATCGAGCGGCTGACCGAGCTGTGGAACTACGAGCGGATCGGCATCCCCGAGCGAAGCGGAGGGCGGGAGTTCTACACCAGGAACGACGGCCTGCAGAACCAGCCGGTGCTGATGGTCGTCGACGGCCCCGGTGCCGAGCCGCGGGTCCTGCTCGATCCGAACACCTTCTCCGAGGACGGCACGATCGCCCTGGCCGACATCGTGCCGAGTCCCGACGGCGAGGTGCTGGCGTACGGCCTCTCCCACGGCGGCTCCGACTGGCGGGAGTGGCGCTTCCTGGACGTCAGCACCAGCAAGGACCTGCCGGACATCGTGAACTGGAACAAGTTCGGCGGCCTCGACTGGGTCGATGGGCGTCGCGCCGTGGTCTACCCGCGGTACCCGCAGCCGGCCGAGGGGGACGAGCTGCGCGAGAAGAACCAGGCCGCGGCGATCTGCCTGCACGTGATGGGCACCGCTGCCGGGGACGACGTGGTCCTCTCCGAAGCTCCGGCGCAGGAGGGAATCAGTCAGTGGTGCGACGTGACCGCGAGCGGTCGCGCCGTGCTGGCGATCCGCGAGGAGGCCAAGAGCGACAGCCACGAGATCGACGTCATCTCGCTCGCCTCCGAGGACTACCCGCGCGTGCCGCTGATCGCCGGCTTCGACGCGCAGTACCAGTCGATCGGCAACGACGAGAGCACGATCTTCTTCCGCACCAACCTGGACGCCCCGACGTACCGGATCATCGCCATCGACGTCGAGAATCGCGAGCGCGACCAGTGGCGGGAGGTGATCCCGGCGGCGCCGGAGACGATGCGTTCGGCCGACCTGATCGGCGGCCGGATCGCGGCGAGATTCCTGAAGGACGCGACGAGCCTGGTGCGCCTCTTCGAGCTCGACGGGAAACCGGCGGGGGAGGTCGACCTCCCGGGGATCGGTACCGCGTCCGGTTTCCGCGGGGAGGCAGACAGCCCGATCACCTACTACTCCTACTACAACGAGGTCACGCCGCCGGCGACGTACCGGTACGACGTATCGACGGGCGAGAGCGAGCTCTTCCACCAGCCCGAGGTCGCCTTCGACCCCGCCGACTACGTCGTCGAACAGATCTTCTACGAGAGTCTCGATGGCACCCGGGTGCCGATGTTCCTGGCGCACAAGAAGGGCCTGAAGCGCGACGGATCGAACCGGACGCTGCTCTACGGCTACGGCGGCTTCAATGTCCCGCTGACCCCGCGCTTCCGCACCAACTGGCTCCTCTGGATGGAGATGGGTGGCGTCGCGGCGGTGCCGAACCTGCGCGGCGGTGGCGAGTACGGCGAGGCGTGGCACGAGGCGGGGACCAAGCTGAAGAAGCAGAACGTCTTCGACGACTTCATCGCCGCGGCCGAGTGGCTGATCGAGAACGACTACACCCGTCCGGAGAAGCTCGCCATCTCGGGCGCCTCGAACGGCGGCCTCCTGGTCGGCGCGGTGATGATCCAGCGCCCCGAGCTGTTCGGCGCGACGCTGCCCGCGGTGGGGGTGATGGACATGCTGCGCTTCCACAAGTTCACCATCGGCTGGGCGTGGGTCGGCGACTACGGCTCGTCGGAGAACGAGGACGAGTTCAAGGCGATCTACGAGTACTCGCCGCTGCACAACCTGAAGGACGGGGTCGCTTACCCCGCGACCCTGGTCGAGACCGCCGACCGCGACGACCGCGTCGTGCCGGCGCACAGCTTCAAGTTCGCCGCCCGCCTGCAGGCGGCGCACGGGGGCGACGCTCCGGTCCTGATCCACATCGGCACGGACGCCGGCCACGGAGCGGGCAAGCCGACGGCGAAGCGGATCGAGGAGGCGGCCGACGTTCTGGCGTTCCTGGTGAACGAGCTGGGGGACTAGCGCGGGGCCAGCGGCTTCAGCGGGGCGGTGAAGCGATAGTCACCGGACACGACGCGGTAGCGTCCGGGGGAGAGCCCCTCGATTCCCGGTGCCGATTCGATCGCAGCCCCGGACTCGAGAACCTGCTCGCGGTCACACTCGGCGGGGAGGTGGAGCTCGCCGGTCACGCCCGGCGGCAGGGAGACGTGCCAGGTGAACGTCCCCCCCTCGAGTCGCCACGCGCTCTCGATCTCGCCGCGGATCGATTCGTACTCGCCGCGCACCCACGACAGCCCCTCGACCAGCTGCGGGCGCATCAGCACGCGATCGAAACCCACCGCGTCCGGCGCGGGGGCGATCCCCGCCAGCCAGCGGTACATCCAGGTGCTGACCGAGCCGAACATCGGGTGGTTGTGGCTGAAGGTGTTGTCGGAGTACTTCCAGTGCTCCCACAGCGTCGTCGCCCCGCGCTCGAGCATGTGCCCCCAGCCGGGGAACTCGGGGCGGTCGACCAGCGCGTAGGCGAGGTCGGTGCGACCCTCGCGGGAGAGCGTCTCGAGCAGGTCGTGCGTGCCGAAGATCCCCGTGGTGAGACTCGCCTCGGCCGTTTGCAGCGGATTCTCGATGCGCCGGAACGCTGCCTCGCGGGCGGCGGTCGGGACGAGGTCGCCCGCGAGCGCGACCGCCTGTGCCGCTTGTGAGCCGATGCCGATCGTCCCGTCATCGTCCGCGACCAGCTCCTCGGCGAACGCCTCGCGCACGTCGGCGGCGAGCTCGGCGTAGTGCGCCGACTCCTCCTCTCGACCCAGCACCTGAGCCAGCTCGGCCACGATCTCCGCGCCGCGGGCGTAGAACGCCGTGCTCGTGACTCGCACCGGCTTCTCGACCAGGCTCTCGTGGTCGGAGAGCCCCTTCTCCAGCACGCCCCGCCCGGTCCGCTCGGCCACGAAATCGACCCAGCGGCGTGCCGCCTCGTACTGCTCCTCGACGATCCGCCGATCGCCGTACCAGCGGTACAGCTCCCGCAGGAGCACCGGGTGCGCAATCGACCAGCCGACGGGGCTGCCGCCCTCCTCGAGTCCGGCGTAGCCGATACCCACGTAGGGCGCGGTCATCGGCAGATCGCCGCTCTCTCGCGATGAATCGGCGAAGTCGCGCACCACCTTCGGATAGAAGCTGGACATGTCGAGCATGGCCATGAACGCCTCGCAGGTCGGCACGATGTCGCCGCCGTAACCGAAGCGCTCGCGGTGGGGGCAGTCGGACTGGACCCCGAAGATGTTGCTCAGGAAGGTCCAGCGCACCATCTCGTCGATGCAATTCAGCCGCTCGCTGGAGCAGGCGAAGCTCCCGGCGGCCTCGACACCGCAGGCGAGCGGTAGGCCGACGATCGCGTCCAGCGGTGGAGCTCCCGGATACCCGCTCACCTCGACGTAGCGGAAGCCGTGGAAGGTGAAGCGCGGCGTGTACGTCTCCACGCCTTCTCCGCGCAGCACGTAGACGTCTTCCTGCACCGCGACGTCGGGTGCTCCCGGGCCGCCCCGTCCCTCGTTCTTGATCTGGCCGCAGACCGCGGTCAGCGGGTTGAGCGTCCCGTCCTCGTGTAGCAGCTCGCCGAAGCGCATCCGCACTCGCGTCCCGGCGGGACCTTCGACGCGGAGGCGGAGCCAGCCGGCGAAGTTCTGGCCGAGGTCGAAGACGTGGACCCCCGGCGCCGGCTCGCTGCGGGCGACGGCGCCGATCGTTCCGAGCACGCGGATCGGCTGCAGCGGCTGGCTCTCCAGCGGCCCGAGCCCCCCCGGCGCGAGGGTGACCGCGCTCCAGCCGCTCTCGTCGAACCCGGCTCGATCCCAGCCGGGTCGCTCGTGCCGCGCGTCGTACACCTCGCCGAGGTAGACGTTGTTGCGCAGCAGCGGGCCCGGCGCCCACTTCCAGTCCGCGTCGCTGGCGATCGTCTGCCGGCGCCCATCCCGGTACTCGACCTCCAGCTGTGCGATCACGCGCGGACGGCCGATGCTGAGCACCTTCCGCAGGTCGAGGTGTCCCCACATCCGCAGCGGGAGGGGGTTGAACCAGCCGTTGCCGGCGGTGAGACCGAGGGCATTGCTCCCCTCGCCGACCAGCTCGGTCACGTCGAAAGTGCTGTAGAAGACCCGCTCGTCGTACGCGGTCCAGATCGGATCGAGCGCGTGGTCCCCGACGCGATCGCCATTGAGCGAGGCCTCGTAGTAGCCGAGCCCGGTGACGTAGAGGCGCGCGCGCTCGATCCCCGCTCCGAGCTCGAACTCGCGCCGGAAGAGCGGCGCGGGGTCCTCGAGATAGTGCTCCTCGTCACTCTCCGGCGTCGGCCGCCCATCCTCGATCCAGGCCGCGCTCCAGTCGCCCGGCTCGAGCAGCCCCATCTCCCAGCTCGCCGGCTCGCTCCACGCACACGGCTCACCGGCGGCGTCCCACACGCGCACTCGCCAGTGGCAGCGCTGGCGCGAGACCAGCGGCTCACCGGCGTACTCCAGCTGCACGCTCTCCGCCGACTCGACGCGCCCGCTGTCCCACAGGTCCGCCTCGCCGCGGAGCAGCCCCTCGAGCGTGCTCGCCACCACGACTCGCCAGGCGCTCTGCTCCTGCCCCCGCTCGGTCGAGTGCAGCTTCCAGGAGAGTCGCGGCGCTCTTGTTGCGATGCCGAGCGGATCGACGCGCAGCTCGCAGCGCAGGGAGTCCACCTCGAGCGCGCCGAGCTCTCGGCGCGAGTCCGCCTCGACGGCCTCGGTGGCGGCGCACGCGACGAGTAGCGAACCGAACGGGAGCACGAGCGGGACGATCGCGAGGAGCTTCATCGACGGACCGGGGAACGGGTGGGGGATCGAGGCGCAACGAACCATCGTACCCCGGAGTCCCGGGACCCACCATCCGCGTTCTCAGTCCGTGATCTCGCTCCCGATCCCCGGGTACACGCGATGATCATCCGGCGGCGTCGGTCGCTCCACTGCCGGCCAGACGCCCTCCCGCGGCTCCGGGCCCTCCCTGGCCACCTCGCTCGGCGCGCGGTCGCTCATCACCGGTCGCTCGCGAGGGTCCGCGCCCGGCACGGCGTGGCTGAACTCGATCGGGATGTTGTTGGGGTCGAAGGTGTAGAGCGAGTGCAGGAATCCGTGGTCGACCACCTCCGAGACCCAGATCCCCGCCGCTTCGAGCCGGTCCTTGATCGCCCACAGCTCCTCGCGCTCGTGCACCCCGATCGAGACGTGGTCGAAGCCGGCCGGTCCGCTGCGGGGCGCGCCGTGGTCGCGCTCGGCGAGCGGCTCGACGCCGGGCCACTCGAAGAACGCGATCAGGTCGTGCTCGGAGACCTCGAAGAAGTAGTGGCGGAAGCCGGGGCCGCCGAGCCCCGCGACCATTCGCATGCCGAGGAGATCGCGCCAGAAGCGGATCGTCGCGTCGAGGTCGCCGGTGGCGAGCGCCAGGTGATCGATGCCTTTGTACCGGGTCATGTCCAACTCTCGCGGGTCTGGTCGGGGCGCCCCGCGAGCGCCTCTCACTCGCGATGGCCGAGCCGCCCCTCGGGATCCACCTCGCGCTTCAGGGCGGCGTGGAGGCGGTGGAGCTCGGGGGCGATGAAGCGCTCATGATAGCGTCGGTTGTGCGGTCCGACCCCGTGCTCCGCGCTGAAGCTGCCGCCGAACTCGGCGACGCACAGCTCGTAGAGGGCGTCCTGCAGCTCGCGCGTCAGCGCCGATACCTCCCTCGGAGCGGTCTCGGGGTCCCAGACCAGGTTGAAGTGGGTCCCGCCGTCCCCCCAGTGGCCGAAGTCGCAGACGGTGACGAAGGGGTGGCTCTCCGCGAGCCGCTCGGTGGCGGTGCGCGTGAACTCCGCCAGGCGCGAGCGCGGCACGGAGAGGTCGAGCGCCAGGACGTGCCCTTCGTGGCGCAGGCTCTCGGAGATCTGGTGGCGGATCTCCCAGAAATCGCGTCCGCCGCTGACCAGGACGTCGAGCACCTCTTCGTCCTCGTCGCGCTCCATGAACTCGCCGAGGGTCTCCTCGAGCACCACGGCCAGGTCGATCACCCCCTCGGGGAAGGTCGAGGTGAACTCGACGATGATCGCGTACGCGGGTGGCCCATCGGGGAAGGGGTTGCGCAGGTTCGCGCCGTGCTGGAGCGTGGCCTCCAGCGCGCCCTTCGAGATGGTCTCGAAGGCGGTGAGCACCTCCGCCGCGGCCGATTCCAGGTGGGCCAGGAGGGCGAGCGCCGCCTCGCCACTCTTCAGGGCGACCAGCGCCGAGGCCCGCTGGCGGGGGATGCCCGCGAGGCGCAGCACCGCGCGCGTGATCACGCCGTACGCGCCACTGGTGCCGCAGAAGAGCTGTCGCAGGTCGAGGCCGGTGTTGTCCTTGCGCAGGCTCTTCAACCCGTCGACGAGGGTCCCGTCGGGCAGCACGACCTCGAGGCCGAGCAGGTTGTCGCGCACATCGCCGTACTTGACCAGCCGCGCGCCGCCGCAATTCGTCGCGATCATCCCGCCGATCTGCGGGTCCGCGCCGAGGTCGATGGGATAGAAGAGACCGTGCGGCTCGAGCGCCTCGTTGAGCGCGCTGAGCGTGACCCCGGCGTCGACCACGACGGTGCGGTCGAGCGGGTCGACCTCGATCGTCCGGTTCAGGCGCTCGAGCGAGAGCACCAGCTGCTCGCCGCTCGCGTCGGGGTTCGAGGCCCCGACCAGCCCGGTGTTGGCGCCGATCGGTTGCACCCGCAGGCCGAGCTCGGTCGCGAGGGAGAGGACGCTCGAGACCTCCTCGGGAGTACGCGGCCGGGCCGTCGCCCAGGTCTCGCCGCGGCCGTAGCGCCACCCCTCTTCATAGGGCTCCAGGTCCCCACGCTCGGTCAGGATCGCCTCGGCGCCGAGCGCCTCGCGCGCCCGCTCGAGAAAGGCCTCGCGCGCGGCCGGCTCGGCTCCGCGGGTCACCGGCTCTCTCCTCGCCGCGTCATGACGAAGATCCCCTGCGCGTTCGACGAGTCGAAAGTGAGGTCGAGAGCCCCGCTCTCGTCCCTCTTGCGGGTAATGAACTCGTGGAAGGAGCCGGGCACCTCGCGGATGACGATCTCGCCGTTCTCGTCGACCATCAGCCGCTCGACGGTCGCGGCGCGCAGGGCGGTCTGGATCACGCGCCCCGAGGCGGAGTGCTCGAGGCTCTCCTTGATCGGCCGCCCGAGGCGCCGCTGCTCGTCCGCCGTCGCGCCGACGTCGTCCACCCGGTCGGTCGCGTGGTTGAACGCCTGTCCCTCGGTCGAGATCCAGGCCATCTCGTCACTCTCCGCGGCGAGCTGCTCGTAGTCGGCGACGCTGACGTGGTCGTGCTGGCGGTCGAAGCAGGAGACGAGGTCGGGGAGCAGCTTCGTCGCCGCCTCGAACGGAACGGCGCCCTGCTCGGCGAGCCGGCTGAGGATCTCGATCGACGAGGCGGGCAGCGGGTCGCGACTCGTCCCGACCACGCGGCCGACCGCCGCCTGGAACTCCGGGGAGAAGTTGCCGGGGTCGAGCTCGGAGACGAAGTACTGGGGGATCTCGTCGGGGAACTCGGCGTGCGCGTAGGCGAAGCCGGTCATCGCCAGCTTCGGCAGGGGGTAGGTGGCGGCGAGGCGATAGCCGAGGGGCTCGAGGAAGCGTGCGAACGCGGCGCGACCGGGGGGCAGCTCGCCGCAAGCCGCGGCGACGGTGCGCAGGGCTCCGTGGTCGAGGACGAGGCGCCTCCCCGCGCGGCGCAGGTCGGCGACGTAGGCGCGCGCCGCCGGGACGCGGTTGCAGACGTCCTCGAAGAGGAGCATGGCAAGGGCCATCGCCAGCTGGGCGCCGGTGATGTGGCCCTCGGGGCCGGCCGGGAGGGTAGGGACCTCGACCGAGGCGAAGATCTCCTCGCTGCGGCGGTCGCCGATGACGGCGCGAATGAACGGGTGGAGGTCGACCGCGTGGTGCGGATTCATGGCGAGGGAGGAAGTGAAAGCGGGCGGGGCCCGGGACGAATCGACAGGAAAGCGCGTGAACAGCGCGGTAGTGTGCTTCCATCGACCGAGACGTCAAGCGGTGGAAGCGGGCAAAGTGATCCGTTTGCCCGCTTCTTCCTCGCTGGATCGATTGGCGATGAAAGGGTCCGAAATCCGGCCGACCGCGGACGCCCTCGGTTCAGGCGTAGCAGCGCACTTCGAAGATGCGTGCCTGTTCGGAGCCGTTGGTCGCGGTCACGTGGATCCGCACGGCGGTCACCTCGACCGCCTCGAAGCGGTGGCGTCGCAGCCGCTGGTGATTGCTGCGGACCTCGGCGACCCGTTCCGTCCGGCCGCGGGCATCTCGCACCTCGATCTCGTAGTCGCGCACCGTCTCCGGCTGCGGCCCGCGGACGATCCGCCGGGTGACCCAGTCGGAGGCCGACAGGGTCAGCTCGCGGTGGAAGCCGCTGTCGAAGGTGACCTGCACCGAGGAGAGCCGCTGCGGCTTCTCCCAGCGCAGCTCGACCCACGGTCCCTCGCGCGTCATCAACGCGGCCCAGCGGTTGTCCCACCGCCCCGGCCGGTCGCGCACGAAGCCGTTGATCAGATGCTCTGGAAGGGCGTCCTCGTGGGTCGCCGAGGCGTGGACGGTCGCCTGGCGGGCGAGGTCGGCGGGGTCCTCGCCCCGGAGGTGCTTGATCGTCTGGTCGTCGCGCAGGAGCTCCTGCTGCAGACGCCCGCGCGCCGCTTCGTCGGCGTACAGCTCGGCGGGCGTGTAGCCGAGCTCCGCGCACAGCGCTGCCGCCGTGCCCAGCGCCTGACCCATCACCGCGCAGGTCGCCATCACGCGCGTCGAGGTGAAGGCGACGTGCGAGCAGCTCGCGTTCCGCCCGGCCATCATCAGGTTCGCCACGTCGCGGCTGTACAGCGAGCGCAGCGGGATGTTGTAGACGTCGGGTAGCTGTGTCGAGTCGTAGGGCTTCTCCTCGGTCGCGTCGAAGCCGCCGGGTGGGTGCTCGTCCAGCCCCCAGCCGCCGATCGCGACGGCGTCCTCGAAGCGGCCGGAGAGCTCGACCAGGTCCTGCTGGGTGAGGATGTGCGCGCCCTCGATGCGCCGGCTCTCGCGCTTGCCGGGCACCATGCCGATCCAGTCGAGTGCCCAGTTCTCCGACGAGGGGTGGTCGCCGCTGTTCTTGATGTAGTCCCAGACGCCGAGGACGATCGCCAAGAGCTCGTGACGGATCTGCTCGCCGTCGGCGATGGTGTCGATCATCCCGCCCCACTCGATCCACCAGTAGCCGTACTCCCACGAACCGATCCCGCGGTGCAGGAGCTGCTTCTTGGTGATCTTGCGCGCCCACGAGGGCGCCTCGAAGGGCATCGGTTTCTCGTGCTTCGTCGAGGTGAAGAGGATGCTGCTGCCCAGCGTCTCGAGCGAAGGCTTGTCCCAGCCGAGCAGCTCGTCGAACTCCTCCCGGGCCTCGTGCCCCCAGCGGAAGCCCGCGCCGCTCTCCAGCGCCAGTCGCCCGTCGCCGGTGCAGTCGGCGAAGGTCCTGGCGGTGATCGAGTACAGGTGCTCGGTCTTGTCGCAGCGCGCGGCGACCTGTTCGATCCGTCCGTCCTTCACCCTCGCCGCGTACAGCGTGGTGTCGAGGAGCAGCGTGATGTTCGGCTCGCTCGTGACCTTGTCGTAGAGCAGGAGGTCCCACAGCTCGAAGCAGCGCTGGGGATTGCCCACGGCGTCGTCGAGACGCAGCTCCTCGATGATGCCGCCCTCGCGCCACCCCGCGCGGCTGCCGTGCGAGTCGGCGCCGACGACGTGCATGCGCACCTCGCTGCTGGAGTTGCCGCCGAGGCGGGAGCGGTCCTGGACCAGAACGACCTTCGCGCCGTTCCGCGCCGCGGCGAGCGCGGCGCAGACGCCGGAGAGGCCGCCCCCGGCGACGAAGAGGTCGGCCTCGAGCTCGACCGTCCTCATGTGCGCTTCGCGCGCGGGGAACTCGGTGGTGGGGGACGGAGGCGAGGCCGTCGAGGGCCTCGCGCGACCCGCTCTCGGCTCCGTCGGAGAGGCCGCGCCATCCTCGGCGAGCACGACCAGCGAATACCCGCTCGCGGCGGCGGCTTTCAGGAAATCACGTCGCTGCATCCCCGGAGGATACCGCGAGGGCCTCCTCCGGGGGAGTCGTGAATGCGCGCTCTCAGTCGCGCGACATGAAGATGCGCAGGATGTACCAGAAGAGCAGCGCGACGGAGGCGAACAGCTGCAACGAGGCGGCGACGTACCGATCCTCGGGGTAGTGGTGCAGCACGTTCGAGGTGTCGTAGAGGATCGCCGCGCCGGCGAAGGCGACCATCGCCATGCTGAACCAGGTCCCCAGCTCGAAGCCGAAGATCACCGCGCCGACGATCGCCAGGACCGCGCAGACCCCGCCCCAGACCATGATCCCGCGCAGGAAGCTGAAGTCCTTGCGGGTGTAGAAGGCGACGAAGGTCAGGCCGATGAAGCCGCCGAGCGACAGGATCGCGGCGCTGTTGATCGCGCCCGGGGCGTAGTTGAAGGCGATCCAGAGGAGGGGGACGAAGATCAGTGCCTCGGCGACCACGAATCCGGCGAGGGCGGCGTACTGAGCCGGGAGCCCGCGCGCGTTGTGGGCGGTGCGCGTGGCCAGCCAGCTGACCACCATGAAGGCACCGAGCACCAGGAGCCAGGAGGTTCCCATCAGCGCCTGGGCGATCTTCTCGGCGACTCCGGTGGAGAAGAGCGCTACCTCGATCAGGGTGAAGCCGGCGAGGGCTCCGAAGAGGTGGGCGTAGGTGCGGCGGATGAAGGTGGCGCGCGCGTCGACGCCGATCTCGGCGACGGGGCGGGCGAAGGATGCGGAGTACTCGTTCATGACTCTCTCCTGGTCCAGGAGGCGCCGGGTTCGAGGGCGGCGCCGGGAAGCTGCCGAGGATACGGTGGCGGTCGAGGATGTAAATCGAGAACCTCGACAGCTTCCCTGACGACTCCGGGACCCCGTTTCAGGGCCCCGGCCGCACGCAAAGAATCAGAGGCTCCAGGTGATCTCGTAGCCGTTGGAGGCGTTGAAATCGTTGACGCCGGGCCCGCAGGGCGGCGCCTGGGTGGTGCGGTACCAGCACTGGTAGCGCTTGGTGTCGCCGGCGTTGATGTTGCCGGCCTTGGCCGCGATCGCGATCGTGGTGGCCGAGGCGCCGCTCGCGTCGGCGAAGCGAATCTGCAGGCGCCTGAGCTGTCCGCCGGCGCAGCGGAGGCCGTCGCCCCACACGCTTCCGGGGGAGAGGTCGTTGTTCGCCTGGAAGTAGAGCCCGCTGTTGCTGGGCTCGAGCCCGGTGGTGGAGAGGACCAGCGTATCGCTGCCGAGGCTGGCCGTGCCGCTCGCGGTGAGCTTCGCGCCGGAGGCGAAGACGCCGTTGGCGCAGCCGGAGCCGGGGACGCTGCCGTCGTTGTCATTGGAGCAGGGGCAGGGCGTGCCACTGCCGGGATCGCCGAAGCAGTAGGCCGTGCCGGGCTCGGGGTCGGTGTTGACGGTCACCGTGCCGACCATGCCGATGCTGAAGTGCGGCAGGCAGAAGTAGTCGTAGACGTTCCCGGGGCGCGGGTTGGCGGCGAGGAAGGCAGCGTCGAACACGACCTCGTAGAGCGGCGTGCCGGCGGAGAGGTCGGAGTGGAAGGCTTCGTCGCCGTCGAGGCTGCCGTCGGTGCCTTCGGTGACGGTGTGGAAGCCGCCGCCCCAGGTCCAACGGACGGTGTCGCCCACATCGATGGTGATGTCCTCGGGGACGAAGACGTTGCCGGCGTTGGTCACCTCGACGACGGCGGCCGAGGCGGTGCTGGAGAAGAGGGCGAGGAGGGAGAGTAGCGAGAGGGATTTCATAGCGACGTGGAATCGGGTGCTGGGAAGGGCGGTGACGATAGCGAGCGCTACGTAGCAGTCCAGCATGATTCGCACCGGAATCAGGGCAAGATTCGGTGAATCAAACAGGATGCGTGGAGCCGAAGATCCGCTCCTGGCCCGGCTCCCTGGCATACCGCGTCACATACGGCGTCGCCCGACGCGGTATGTGGAGGAAAGTGACTGACGCGATATGCCCCCTCCCTCACCTCTGCGCCCTTCCCCTCCACCGCTGCACCAGAGCCCCGCTTCCCTCGTCCACCCAAACCGAATGAACGGCCTTCCGGCGGAACACCGGTGCCCGGAACGACCTCCCGCGCACACGAAGCGTGTACACCACCTCACCCGCCTCATCGCGAACCTGGACGATCGGATCGACACTCTCGAACCGTAGCTCGGGAAGGAATGCGACCGGTGTGCGCCCGTAGTTCTCCAGGTAGGAAACGGTCATCGGCCACCCGGGAAACTGATCACCGGGCTGCGGATCGGCCGCGTCGAAGAGCAGCTTCCAGCACTCCATGGTGATCTCGCCCTCCGCCTGGTCGAGGCGCAGGAGCCCGTAGCCGGAGGCCTTGTCGTGCAGCCGCTCCAGGACCGGCTTGCGATTCTTCCGCTCCGGGTTGCCGACCGCGTGCACGGTGATCCTGTTCAGGAGGCCGTCGAGGTAATCGCCCGTGTTCGCCAGCCCTGCTTCCGGCCGATTGCGGACCTCGCGCCCCTCCTCGTCGGGGCGCCACGCCCGCGGGTAGCCCGCAGCGATGCTCGGCACGCAGAAGGACCAGCCCGCGTCGCGATGCTCGTCGATGCCGTGCTGCACGATCGAAGCGAGGTGCTGGTCGCCGGCGAACATGAAGCCGAAACCGCGCCGGATCTCGTGCAGCGCGCGATTGCGCCCGCTCTGCGGCCAACCGTTGGAGTCGAGGTCGGCGATGATGAACTCCTGGTTCCCGCCGTGGTAGTTGGCCACGTTGGCGAAGATCGTCTGCGACAGCACCACCTTCAGGTCCGCGCCGTGCCAGTCGGCGGCCCAGTGACGCAGGAACTCGAGCTGCCGCTTGCCGAGCAAGGGCGCATCGGGCACGTCGAGCGTCCCGACGTCGATCGCGGGGTCCTTGACGTGGTCCGGGCGGTTGCTGCCCGACTCGACCAGACCCCTGGGCCCCGCCTTGAACATCCGGTCGGCGATCACGGCAAAGCTGACCCGGCCGTAGAGGAGGTCGGTGAAGTAGACGCTGATCCCCTGCTTCATCGGCGTCGGATCGAAGGGATCGGGCAAGGAGCCGACCTGCGTGCGGTGCACCACGTCGACGAAGTCCTTGTGCATGTTGTAGCCGCCGCGCTGGTGCTCCCTCATCGAGATCGGATTGCCGCCGTTCCCCCAGATGTTCCCCTGGTAGACGTCATGGTCGTCGGGGATGGCGACTGTGATCCGATCCCTCATCACGTCGCGGAAAGCCCAGCCCCAGAGGTAGATCTTGCGCAGGTAGTTGAGGATGGCGACGTCGACCGGCTCGCGGTGAATGCCGTAGCCGCCGACGAACTCGTAGATCTGGTCGCCGGAGAAGAAGAGCACGTCGGGATCGTGCTTCTCGACGTTGCTCACGAGCAACTCGTTGGGGAAGGCCGGGTCGGTGTTGCCGGTGAAGCCGGCGACGACCAGTGGGCGATCGATCGGCTCGCGGCGCACGGTGCCGGTGAAGTGGTGGTCGCTCTTCACCCCGCGCCAGTCGCGGAAGGAGTAGGCGAGGCGGTACGGCGTGTCCACCGTCGCGTCCCAGTCCTCGACGCGCAGCGTCGCCGTCCAGGAGGGCTCGTGGATCTTCTGGCGGGCGACCTCCTTCCACTCACCGTCCCGCTGGACCTCGAGGCGTACGACCTTGGCGTCGTCCTCGCCGAGCGGTGGCATTTGCGCGGTCATCTTCAGGACACCGCGGCTCAGCGTGTGGGTCGCGTAGAGGATCGGCCCGAGAGCGTGTTCGTCGTTGCGAACCAGTTTGGTGCCGGAAAACTCCCAGTCGGCGAAACGGAAGCGTGCCGAGGGCTTCTCCAGTCCGCGGTGGTTGTTCACCAGGGCGATGTTGCCGACGAGCTGATTCGCGGCCAGGTCGACGCCGCCATGGGGGGGCCCAATCGTGCGTCCTTCCTTCGTGTAGAGAGTGAGCACGAGGAGCTGATGCTCTCCCTTCGGAACGGAGTGCAGACCCAGCACGAAGGGTTCACCGGGTTCGAGGGGTGGAGTAATCGGCGAGGTGTACTCGTCCCCGATGAAGAGCTCCCCATCCGTGGTCAAGCCGACACCCAGCCCCTGGCCGTGGATCAGCGCGCTCCGGTAGTCGTCCAGCTCGCTCTGGATGCCGATCTCGAAGCCGACAGAGCCTCCGCGCGCTCCCTCCTCGACGAGCGTGAAGGTCGCGCTGGTGGTAAAGGTGCCGGGCTGCTTGCCGAGTTGGTGTGTGAGCAGCTGCACATTGCGGTTCGCGCCGCCGCGCTGGACCTCGATCTCGCCCTCGGAGAGCCGCCAGTCCTCCATCGGGTTGGCCCAGTATTCCGGACCGATCCACACGCGATCGGCTCGATCGCTCCAGGCGACGTCAGGTACTGGCTGCGCCGTCCGTGCTCCGAGCCCGCGGAGCTCCTTGTGCAACACTCCTTGCAGCGTCCTCGCCTCTGCCGGCCGTTCGGCGTACAGGTCCGTCGTCTCTCCCGGGTCCACCTCGAGGTCGTAGAACTCGAGCCGTCCGTCCTCGTAGTGCTCGATCACCTTCAGGTTTCCGCGGCGAATCACGCCGTAGGGCTGGATATTCGTGCCCCACCAGTAGTGGGGGAAGTGCCAGGCGAGGGTGTTCCGGGGGAGGTACTCCTCTTTTCCGAAGAGCGGCAAGAGACTCAGGCCGTCGAGCTCGATCTCGACCGGCACCCGCGCCCCCGTCGCCTCGGCGATCGTCGGAAAGAGATCGATCCCGCTCACCGGCTCGTCGCTGACCTCCCCCGCGGGCACCTTCCCCGGCCAGCGCACGATGAAGGGCACGCGCAGGCCGCCCTCGTAGGGATACCCCTTCCCCTTGCGCAGCGGCGCGTTGTCGGTCGCGGGGAAGTGCACCGCGCCGCCGTTGTCGGAGGTGAAGAAAACGAGCGTGTCCTCGGCCAGCCCGTTCCGATCTAGGCAGTCGAGCACCGCGCCCACGGCGTCGTCGACGCTCTCGACCATTGCGGCGTAGACGGGGACCTTCTGCCCGGTCGTCACCGGCTTCGCCTCGTACTTCTCGATCACCTCTTGCTTCGCCTGCAGCGGCGAGTGCACCGCGTAGTGCGCGAGGTGTAGGAAGAAGGGCCGATCCACGTTTCGCTCGATGAAGGCGACCGCCTCGGCCGCCTCCCGGTCGGTCAGGTACTCGCCCTTGTTCAGTCTCGGCAACCCGACGATCCCCGGGTAGCGCTTGTTCCCGTACGGATCGAAGTAGCTCGGCGGCTGGCCGACCTCGAAGCCGCCGAAGTTCTCGTCGTACCCCTGATCCTCGGGGAACCAGCCCTTCGGCCCGAGGTGCCATTTGCCCACGTGCGCGCTGCGGTAGCCGAGCGGCTTCAGGAGCTCGGCGATGGTCACATCCCCGAGCTCGAGCCACGGCCGGTTCAACGGAGTGAGCAGCTTGCGCTTCCCGGCGGGCTCGTAACCGTCGACGTGCACGCCGGTCTTCGCGCACTCCTTCGCGTGCCGCGAGCTGTGATGGATCCAGTCGGTCACCCCGAGGCGCGCGGGGTGCCGCCCGGTCTGCAGCGCCGCCCGCGACGGCGAGCAGACGGCGCAGGCCGCGTACCCCTGCGTGAACTTCATCCCCTCGCGAGCGAGGCGATCGACGTTCGGCGTCTCGTAGTACTCGCTCCCGTAGCAACCGAGGTCGGTCCAGCCCATGTCGTCGACGAGGAAGATGACGACGTTCGGGGGGCGCTTCTCGGTAGCTCGCGCCTCACTGCTGGAAAGGATGCACAGAATGAGGACGAGGGTGAGGTGCAGGGCGAAGAGATGGCGCATGGAGAGGCCTCGGTTCAGTCGGCAATCGGGAATTCGTGCAGCGTCACGCTCATCGCCGGCACCTCGAGCTCTCCCTCGGCGGGAAGCGCGTGAAGTGGAGAGGAGGCGATCGTCACCGCGGGGATCCGGCCCGGTTCGTTGTACGACCGCGGGTCCGGGCCGGTGATCAGCCAGCGGGTGCCGTCGCCGGTGAGCTTCACCCCGGCGATCGAGATGTCGAGGCTCATCGCCTCGTGGGTCGGGTTGACCACGGCCAGCGTCAGGTTCTTGCGGTCCTCGGTCAGCGCCGCCGCGACGTCGAGCGGCTCCGGAGCGCCGGTCACCTCGACCGGAACGGTGCCGTAGCGCTGCCGGTAGAGCTTCAGCACCAGGCCGGTGGTCGCGAACGCGGCCTCCGTCTTGCTGGTCTTGATCGCCCCGATCACGTTGACCGTCTGGGCGTAGTTGGCCATGAAGTAGATGTCGCTGTTGCGGAAGTACTCGTGCAGCCCGCGGGCGATCCCCAGCGCGTCCTTCAGGAAGTAGCGCGTGCCCAGCTCGCCGTAGACGTCCGGGCCGTACCAGAAGTTCCACTCGTCGAGCGCGATGCGGATGTCCTTCCCCGCCAGCGCCGGGATCTCCTCCCGGTAGCGGCGGTGGGCGTCGGCGATCCGCTTCACGTGCTCGGCGGGCCAGGCGGCGTGCCCCAGGAGACCCGGGCGCTCCTGGCAGTAGAAGTGCTCGGAGATCAGGTCCATGTGGTCGGCGCACCTCGCCATCATCAGCTCGTCCCAGCTGCCGACGGCGCCGACGGCCACCACGCCGATCGAGGGATCGACCGCGCGCATCGCGTCGACCACGGAGTTGTGTTTCTCGACGTACTCCTCCAGCGGCATGTGGCCGAGCTGCCAGCCACCGTACATCTCGTTGCCGACCGCCCACCAGTGCACGCCGAAGGGCTCGGGGTGGCCGTTCGCCTCGCGTAGCATGCCCATCGGAGTGTCGACGGAGCCGTTGCAGTACTCGACCTCCCTGGCGCACTGCTCGATGCCGCCGAGGCCGGTGTTGACGGTGACGTAGGGCTCGGTGTCGAGCAGCTCGCAGAAGCGCAGGAACTCGTGCAGGCCGACGTCGTTGTGCTCGATCCCCTTCCAGGCGGGGTTCTTGCGAGGTGGGCGCCAATCGCGAATGCCGACGCCGTCCCGCCAGTCGTAGCCGCTGACGAAGTTGCCGCCGGGCCAGCGGTAGATCGGCGAGTCGAGCTCCTTCAAGAGCGCGAGCGTGTCGGCACGGAAACCGTCGATGTTGTCGGCGGGCATCAACGACGCCGTGCCGATCCGCAGCTCGCCGCGACCCATGGTCGTGATCTCCAGCCTGGCGTCGTCAGTCGATGCCCGGGCAGTGAAGACCAGCGGATTGCGCCGGTACGCTCCCGGTTGGAGGTCCAAGAGGATCACCGTGGCGCGATCGGCAGGCGCCGCGCCCCAGACGAGCGAGACCTCGACCGGCGCGGCCGTCGGGTCGCCGGCGAGAAGAACTCGTCCCTCGTACGTCATCCCGTCGACGAGGCCGAGGCCGCCCTGGACGAGGCCGACGCCCTCGCCGCCCGGCGCGTGGATCACCGGTGTCTGCTCACCGACGAACGAGTTTCGGGTGTCCATCGACAGCACGCCCTCGCCGCCGATCACCTTCCACGGCGAACCCTCCTCGCCCGGCGCGTACCAGAACTTGCGATCCTCGAGCATCTCCGCCCAGATCCCGCCGTAGATGCAGCGACCGAGGTGCTCGATGAACTGGCCGTAGATGAAGGGGTGGATCGGATCCTTCTCGATGCTCGGGTCGATCCGCGCCTTCGGCTCCAGCTCGACCGTCGAAAGCAGCTCGAGCGAGAGGTCGTCGTACCACGCCTTCCCGGTCGCGAAGCCCCACCCCCCGTAGAGGCAGTTGAGGTGGACCGAGTCGCTGGCGCCGGTCTCGAACTGGAAGCCGACCCGAGTCCAGTCGGTGGTGCCGGTGACCGCCTCCGACCAGTCGCCCTCGCGCGCGTGCAAGTTGAAGAGCGCGCCGCGGCCGGTGGTAGCGACGAGGTTCTCGGTCTTGATCCAGCCGCTGAAGCGATAGCGCGACCAGGGGCGCACGATGACCCGGGTCTCCCAGGAGATGTCGGCGCCGTCTTTCGAGCTCAGCTCGACGCAGCGCCCGCCGGAGCGGCCGAAGTCGGCGAGGGCCCCGGAGCCTTCGCCCCCCCAGGTGTGCAGACGCCAGCCGACGGGATCGGTGCCGCTCACCTCCTCGAAGGAAGGATTCGGAAGCGGGTCGTCTCCGGTGGGGAGGCTCGAAGTCATGGTCATGGCCAGGACCAAGGGGACGAGGGCGATGGCGCTGAAGGGCAGGGTCATGGTGCAGTTCTCCTCGGGTCGTTCGATTCCGTATCCGTACTCTCGTTCACTCGACGCGCCACTCGTGGATGCCGCCGGCCCACCCCTCGCGCGACTGCATCTCGAGGCGCAGCTTCCGCGTCTTCACCGTCTCGAAGACGACGCGGTTCCAGCAGTCCTTCTCCACGCCGTAGGTCTCCTCGGTCCACACCGGCTTCCACTCCTCATCGACGAGGTAGAGCACCTTCCACGACGCGGGCAGGCGACACTCCCCGCGGCCGGTGTCGTCGAACCAGTAGACCTCGACGGTCGAGACCTCCTGCGGCTCGCCGAAGTCGTACTCGATCCACTCGGCCGTACTCTTGTGCGGCCACCAGTGGAAGAAGGGCACGTCGTGGTCGATCGAGCTCCTCGGCTCCAGCTGGTCGTTGACCGCGATAGGGTTCTTGCCGTAGGAAGCGGTGACCTTCGCCGTCGAGGCGAGCGTCGGGAAGCCGAGCGGCGTGACGGCGCTCTCCTCGCGGGCCAGCCAGACCTGCATCTCGCCCTTGTCTCGGTGTGCCCAGGCGTAGTAGGGGATGGCGGCGAACGGGATCGCGTCGCCGGCAATCGTCTCGCGCGACTCGCTGCGATGATGAGGGACCGCCTTCCCCTCGATCACCTGCACGCCGTGCAGCAGGTCGTGACGGAAGCGTGTCGACAGCTTCGCCGCGTCGGGCAGCAGCAGGTTGCGGACGTGGCCGCCCTCGACGTCGGGCCACTCGACGCAGTAGACGATCGGACCGCGCTGCAGGGCGATGCGGCCGCGATCGGCCTCGACCGCTTCGTGGGCCAGCACTCGCCTGATGGGCATCGGCAGGTGCAGGGTCACCTCGTCGCCGGCGCTCCACTTCCGTGCCAGTCGGACGTAGCCGCGATCGATGCGCCAGTCAGGCATCTCGCCGTTGACCAGGACTACCGGCTCCGCCTCGACGCGCTCCGCGAAGCGATACAGGTCGCTCGGCATCGGCCGGTTCCTGGCCCAGCCGGGAATGCGCAGGCTCAGCGTGAGCTCCCCGTCCGCCAGCGACGGCTCGACGGTGATCTTCACCTTCCCGTCCCACGGGTAGCGTGTCTCCTGGCGTAGTCGCACCCGGCCCTCGCCGACCTCGAGCTCGGCGTCGCTCCCGGCGTAGAGGTTGACGAACACCTCGTTCCCGCGCACGGCGTAGGCGTAGCCCGAGACCGAGGCGACGAAGCGCGTCACGTTGCCCGTGCAGCAGGCGCAGTGGAACCACGGCGTGCGCTGGTGCTGGCCGATCGACTCGAGCGGGTTGGGGTAGAAGAACGCGGCGCCGTCGAGCGAGATCCCCGACAGGAGTCCGTTGTAGAGCGTTCGCTCGAGCACGTCGATGTACTTGCCGTCGCCGTGCAGAAGGAACATCTGGTGGTTCCAGTAGACGTTGCCGATCGCCGCACACGTCTCGTTGTAGGCGCTCATGTTGGGGAGCTCGTAATTTGCCCCGAACGCCTCCCCCGAGCCGGTGGCGCCGATGCCGCCGGTCAGGTAGAGCTTCTTGGCCGAGACGTTCTCCCACAGCGCATCGACTGCGCGCCGGTAGTCGGGATCTCCGAGCAGCGCGGCGACCTCCGCCATCCCGGCGTACATGTAGGACGCGCGCACCGCGTGGCCGACCGCTTCGGTCTGCTCGACGACCGGCTGGTGGTCCTGGTTGTACGGCCCGCCTAGCTTTCGCCCGCCGAGCGGGTTACCGCGCACGTCGAGCAGGAACCTGGCCAGCTCCAGGTAGCGCCGCTCGCCGGTCACCCGCCACAGTTTGACCAGCCCCATCTCGATCACCTGGTGACCGGGCGGGACCTGCAGCTTCTCCGGCCCGAAGTCGCGGTCGACGAGGTCGGCGACGCGCACGGCGATCTCCAGCAGCGAGCGCTTGCCCGTCGCCTGGAAGTGCGCCGCCGCGGCCTCGAAGAGGTGGCCGGCGTTGTACAGCTCGTGGCTGCGCTCCAGGTTCGCCCACCGCTCGTCGCCGAACCAGCCGCGCAGCCGCTCGCATTCGTTGGTGCGGGCGGTGTAGAGGTAGCCGTCCTCCTCCTGCGCAGCGCCGATCCAGCCGATCACCTTGTCGAGGTAGGCCTCCAGCTCGGGGTCGGGGTCGAGCATCAGGGAGTACGACGCGCCCTCGATCGTCTTGTAGACGTCGGTGTCGTCGAACGGGAACCCGCCGCGGTGCTCGCCCTCCTTCGTCCCGGCGGCGATGGCGAAGTTGTCGTAGCGACCCTCCTCCTCGCACTTCCCGAAGACGTGCGGGATGGTGACGGTGCGGTTGGTCTCCTGGCGGGAAGCCCAGAAATCGTCGGTGAAGCGGACCGCGGTGAAGGGGACCGGCTCGACCGGTTCGTCTACGGCGGGCATCTGGGTGAGGCACATCAGCAGGAGCGGTATCATCGCACGGACCTCTTCACGGGGACTCGATCGCTACGAACGGAACGGATTCTCGGCCGGGTAGGGGAGGCTGATCGGCTGGTTCCAGGAGATGTCGTCGACACCGACCATCTTCAGCACGTCGAAGATCGCGCCGCCGGCGTGGTGGAAGGCGACGGCGGCGTGGTGGGGGAATCGCTTCTCGAGCAGCGCGTAGCGGTAGAAGCGGGCCATCTGGCGAATCGCGACCACGCCGATGCTGCCGAAGGACTTCGTCGGCACGTCGAGCACCTCGCCCTCGGCGACGTACGCGCGCAGCTCGCCCCCGGCGGTCGACTGCAGCCGGTACATGGTCACCTCGCCGGGGCGCAGCCGCCCCTCGAGTGTGCCCCGCGTGATGTTCGGCTCGGAGTCGGGTTCCATCAGCCGGTGCATGATCAGCTGGTACTTCATCTTCCCGTCGGTCAGGCAACCGCCGGGCGTGTTGCCGCAGTGGAAGGCCATGAAGAGGTCGCTCAGCTCGAGCCCGCCGGGCAAGCCGCCACTCTCAGCGACCAGGTCCGCGGGAACCGTGTTGTTGATGTCCAGGATCGTCACCGGGTCGAGGGTCACGCACGAGCCGATGTACTCACTCAGCGCGCCGTAGATGTCCGTTTCGCAGGCGACAGGGATGCCCCGCGCGGCGAGGCGTGAGTTGACGAAGCAGGGCGTGCATCCGAAGTACTTCTCGTAGGCGGGCCAGCACTTGTTGGCGAAGACGCCGTACTTCGCCGCGCCGAGGTTCTCCGCGCGGAACTCGGTCAGCGCGATCTCGAAGCGCGCCAGCGTCTCCAGGAGGTCAGGGTAGGTATTGCCGCTGCCCAGCTCCTCGGCCATCTCCGCAGCGATGCGCGGGATGTCGGCGTGCCCCTTGGTCGCCTCGAAGATGTCGTAGAGGTCGAGCTCGGAGTTCTCCATCACCTCGACGCCCAGGTCGAAGAGCGGCTTGATCGGCGCATTGCAGGCGAGGAAGTCGTGCGGCCGCGGCCCGAAGGCGAAGATCTTCAGCTGCCGGACCCCGATCACCGCGCGCGCGACCGGGACGAAATGCTCGATCATCGTCGCCACCTCGGCGGCGCTCCCCACCGGGTAGTGGGGGAGGTGGACGCGCAGCGAGCGCAAGCCGACGTTGTAGGTCGCGCTCAGGAGGCCGCAGTAGGCGTCGCCGCGCCCGCCGATCAGGTCGGAGCCGGTCTCCTCCGCGGCGGCGGCCATCATCACCGGCCCATCGAAGCGCTGGGCCAGCATCGAGGTGGGGCCTTCCGGACCGAAGTTGCCCAGGTAGAGGCAGAGGGCGTTCACCCCGGCGCGCCGCGCCTCGTCGATCGCGGCGAGCACGTCTCGCTCGTTCTCGACGATCGTCTCCAGGGCCAGGACCGGAAGTCCGAGCCGATCACACGCTTCGGCGACGAGGCCGCGTCGCTTCCGGGACAGCTCGATGGGGAAGCAGTCGCGACTCACCGCGACCAGACCGACCTTCACTTCGGGGACGGTGTCCATGCTCATGTCTCAGTCCTTTTCGGTTTCCTGTCCGTAGTAGGCGTTCTCTCCGTGCTTGCGCTGGAAGTGCTTCAAGCGCAACCACTCCTCGAGCGGCCCGATCGAAGGATCGAGGGCCACCGTGAGCCAGGCGAGCTTCGCCAGCTCCTCGAGCAAGACGCTGTGCTCGACCGCCCGCTCCGCGCTCGGACCCCAGGTGAAGGGGCCGTGACGAGCGACCAGCACCATCGGCGTCTCGTTCGGATCGAGCCCGCGGAAGCGCTCGACGATCAGCTCGCCGGTGGCGATCTCGTATCGGTCGCCGGCGGTCTCCGCCGCGGTCATCACCCGTGTACACGGAATCTCTCCCGGCGCGAGATCCGCGTGCGTCGTGCCGAGGAGCGGGATCGCCCGCCCCGCCTGCGCCCACGCTGTCGCGTAGGTCGAGTGAGTGTGGGCCACGCCGCCGATCGAGGGAAACTCCCGGTAGAGCACCGCGTGCGTCGCCGTGTCGGAGGAGGGGCGCAGCGCGCCGTCGACGAGCTCGCCCTCGAGATCGACTACGGGCAAGTCCGCCGGTTGCAGTGAGCTGTACGAGATCCCCGAGGGCTTGATCGCGAAGACCCCGCGCTCGCGATCGATCGCGCTGGCGTTGCCAAAGGTGTACAGCACGACGCCGTGCGCCGGCAGCTCGAGATTGGCGCACCAGGCTCGCTGGCGGAGCTCGGCGTAGGGATCGGTGCTCATCGCCCGCGCGGGGTGAAGCGTTCGTCGACGAACGCGCCGAGCTGCCGGTAGCGCCGGTACAGCGCCTCGTACTTCGCGGCGTTCTCCGGGTCGGGGTGGTACTCCGTCTCGAAGCCATTGCCCATCGCGTCGCGGCTCGTCGTGATGTCGGGATGGATCCCCGCCGCGGTCGCCGCCGCCATCGCACTGCCCAGCGCGCACGCCTGCTCGCAGCGAGCCACCGAGATGGGCATGTTCAGGACGTCGGCGACGATGCGCATCACCAGCGGCGACTTCTTGGGGATGCCGCCGAGCGCGATCACGCCTTCGATCCGCACGCCCTCCTCGCGGAAGCGCTCCACCAGCGCGCGCGAGCCGAACGCGGTGGCCTCGACCAGCGCGCGGAAGACCCGGGGCGCATCGGAGCCGAGGGAGAGGCCCGCGATCGCCCCTTGCAGAGCCTGATCGGCGTCGGGGGTGCGGCGGCCGTTCATCCAGTCGAGCGCGAGCGGGCCGCCGGGATCGATCGGCAGCTCCGCCGCGGCGCTCGAGAGGGCGGGCAGGATCCGGTTCACCAGCGAGCGCCGTTCCGCATCGGACGCCTGATCGCCGAGCACCGCCTCGATCGGCCACCTCAGGAGGTCGCGGAACCAGGCGTAGATGTCACCGAAGGCGGACTGCCCCGCCTCCATGCCGACCATGCCGGGGATGATCGAGCCGTCGACCTGTCCGCAGATGCCGCGGATCTGGCGATCGCCGATCTCATCGGTCGGAGCGACCAGCATGTCGCAGGTCGAGGTGCCCATCACGCGCGAGAGCACGGACGGTCGGATCTCGCCGCCGAGCGCGCCGAGGTGCGCGTCGAAGGCGCCGACGCCGACCACCACATCGGGTGTGAGGCCGAGCTTCCCAGCCCACTCGGCAGTGAGCCGCCCCGCGGGCTCGTCGACCGTGAACGTGTCGGCGTAGAGCCGATCGCGCAGCCCGGTGAGGAGTTGGTCGACGGAGGTGAGGAACGCTCCCGAGGGCAGCCCGTCGAAGCTCGCGTGCCACATCGCCTTGTGTCCGGCGGCGCAGCGGCTGCGCCTGAGCGCCAGGGGATCGGGATTCCCGGTCAGGAGCGCCGGCATCCAGTCGCAGTGCTCGACCCAGGAGAAGGCCGCTTCGCGCACCGCCTCATCCTCGCGCAGGACGTGCAGGATCTTCGACCAGAACCACTCCGAGGAGTAGATGCCGCCGCTGAAGCGGGTGAAGTCCTCGCCGCCCCAGCTGCGCGCGGTGTGGTTGATCTCCTCCGCCTCGGCGACCGCCGTGTGGTCCTTCCACAGGACGAACATCGCGTTCGGGTTCTCCTCGAAGCCGGGGGTGAGGGCGAGTGGCGTGCCCGCGCGGTCGACCGCCACCGGCGTCGAGCCGGTGGTGTCGATCGAGAGCCCCCGGATCCGCTCGGCCGTCCCCTTCGGCGCGGCGTCGAGCGCCTCGGTCACCGTCGCCTCGAGCGTCTCGAGGTAGTCGAGCGGGTGCTGGCGGAACCGGTTCGCGGCCGGGTCGCTGTAGCGCCCCGCTCCCCAGCGGGGGTACTCCCGGACGGCGCTGGCGATCTCCGCGCCGTCCGCCGAGTCGAAGATCACGGTGCGCACCGAGTCGGTTCCGTAGTCGATGCCGATGACCGGTTCGTGCTCACTCACTCTCGTTTCCTCCTCGTCTAGGGCCGGTAGTAGGCGACGTTCTCTCTGGTGACGATGTCCAGCGGCATGGCGATCGTCGTCCGGATCTCCTCGCGGAGGGCCAGGTGTCGGAACAGCGTCTGGACCCCCTCGAAGCCCTGCTGGTCGGGATCCTGACTGATCAGGAAATCGATGAACCCCGCCTTCAAGAGCTCGACGTTCCGCTCGATCAGGTCGTATCCGATGATCAGTGGCCGGTGCTCCTCCCGGGCGATGCGCCTCACCGCGCGGGCCACGCGGTAGGTGCGCGCGTTGGTCACGAAGAGCCCGCCCGGTCGATCCTCGCGCGCGAGGATCGACCCGATCACCTCGTCGAAGCTCTCCTGCTCCCCGCTCCCGTTGACGTCGTGGGCGGTGACCCGGATCTCGTCCGATTCGGCCAGGAAGGAGCGGAAGCCGCGGACCCGCTCCTCGATGTGGTAGTCGGTCGGCAGCACGCGGATCACGCCCAGGTGTCGGTTCGCTCCGGCGGTCATCGAGAGGAGCTGAGCCGCGAGCCTTCCACTCTGGCAGGAGTCCTGCCCGATGTAGGCGAGCCGATCCGCCGCGGGGATATCGGAGTCGAAGAAGACGTAGGGGATCCGCGCGGGAATCTCGCGGATCAGCTCCCCGCAGGCGACCGGGAACACCGGGGCGATCAGGAGCCCATCGGGTTTCGCCGCCAGCATCTTCTCGAAGCTCTCGCGCAGCGAGTCCTCGCGGTAGCGGTCGTGGTGGAAGAAGACGACCTCGACCTGGTGACCGGCGAGGCTCGCGGCAGCGCGGCGAATCCCGCGGGTCGGACTCGCCCAGTAGCCACCGTCCTGTTGCGGCTCGGGCAAGAGCGCGGCGAAGGTCAAGGTTCGCTTCAGCTTGAGGTTGCGGGCGAGGAGGTTGGGGCGATACCCGAGCTCCTCGATCGCCGCCAGCACCCGCTCCTCGGCCTCCTTCGACACCTTGCCCCGCCGGTGGATGACGCGGTCCACGGTCCCGATCGAGACCCGCGCCCGCTCGGCGACATTTCGGATCGTGGCCATCAGGAGGTTCTGCCGTGTGCGTGTACGTTCACAGGGCCGATCGAGACCCCGGCGGCGGGAGGATCAGGGATTTGCCATTGACCGCGAGCCGGGAGCCTGATGATATTGTGTACGTACACAATTGCAAGCTGCTCGTAAGTGATCTCTTTCCCAAAGCATCCCTCAGCAAGGCGAGCCGAGGGGGCTCTCGTCCGTTCGTGGCGGGGCCTCCGCGCGGTGAGCCAGGAGTACACCATGAGAATCTCCCTTCTGTCCCTCGCGGTCCTCGCGATCGCGCCCCTGAGTGCGGCACAGAACTTCTCCTACCCCGACTTCTCCGACATGACCGGGCTCGTCACCAATCAGGACGCGGCCCAGTACAACGGCAACGTCCTGCGGCTGACGCCATCGGTGATCTCCGCCAAGGGCTCCTGCTACTACGCGGCGCCGGTCAGCGTCTCCGCTGGCTTCGAGACCGTCTTCACCTTCGGCGTCGAGGACAAGACCTGCACCGGTGCGGACGGCATCGCGTTCATCATCCACAACGACACGCGGACGACGGCCTTCCTCGGCGAGGGGGGGGGCCAGATCGGCTACGAGGGGACGATCGGCACCGGCAACGGGGCCTACAACGCCCTGG
>CAZCAC010000057.1:32199-51237 GCA_964496575.1 uncultured Planctomycetaceae bacterium
CCCGCGCCCCCCCCCCGCCCGCCCCCCCGCCCCCACCCCCCCCCCCCCCCCCCCCCCCGCCCCCCCCCGCCCCCGCCGCCGCCCGCGCCGCCGCCCGGCGCGGCTCGGCTCCGGCAACGGGGCCTTCAACGCCCTGGTCATCGAGCTCGACAGCTACCTGAACGGCGCCGACCTCTCCGGGAACGAGGTCAGCGTGCACACCAACGGGACGGCCGAGCTCAGCTCCGACGAGGCCTACTCGATCGGGAGCGCGATCCCCGTGTCCAAGATGTGGCTCAATCCGCCGCACACCTGCAGGATCGTCTACACCCCGGGGACGCTGGAGGTCTACATCGACGGTCTTCTCACGGTGACCACGGCGTACGACTTCACCACCGGGGGAACCTTCATCAACGGCGGTGGGCCCGTGGGCGGCCTGACGCTGATCAACGGGACCGATGCGTACGTCGGCTTCACCTCCGCGTGCGGCGGCTGCACCGAGACCCACGACATCTACTCGTGGCACTGGGGCATCGGCTCCGGCGGCCCTGGTGTCGGCTACTGCACCGGTGACATCGGTGACGGCACGCCCTGCCCCTGCGGCAACGACAACGACGGCACCGTACCCGGCTCCGGCTGCGCCAACGGAGTCTTCACCTCGGGTGCGCTGCTGACCGGAAGCGGCGTCGCCAGCCTCTCGGTCGACACCCTGGTCCTGTCCGCGAGCGGGCTCGAGCCCAGCAACAGCGGCCTCTACTTCCAGGCGAACAACGACCTGTCGCCCGGCAACATCTGGGGTGACGGCCTGCAGTGCGCAGGCGGCGGGCTGAAGCGTCTCGGCGTTCGCTTCGCCGACGCGAGCGGCAACTCCGACACGTCCGCCTGGGCGACGCCGATCTCGGTGAAGGCCGGGAACATCATCGCGGGCGACACCAAGTACTACCAGTGCTGGTACCGCAACCCGCTCAACCCGCCCTGCGGGGCCGGGGTGAACGACTTCAACGCCTCCAACGGCTACGCTGTCTCCTGGGGTCCGTGATCCACTGCGGACCACGCCGCTCGCCGCGGCGGGTCCGCTCCTGACACCTCCGCACCCCTCTCCGGCGGATGATGCGAAACGCACGTCCGCCTGGAGAGGGTTTCTTCTTCCCCGCCGAAGGTTCAGCATGCGTCTTCTCGATCTGTCTTCGATCGCGCTCGTCCTGTCCTGCGCCGGAGGCCGGGCCCTGGCCCAGCAGCCCCACCCGGAGGTCGCGGCTCTCGAAGCGAAGCTGCTCCGGGCGAGGCCGTTGCCGCTCGATCGGGTGCGGCTGACCGGCGGTCCGCTCCAGGAGGCGCAGCTCCGCGACCTGCGCACCCTGCTCGGCCTGGAGCCCGATCGGATGCTCGCCTTCTACCGGAAGGAAGCGGGACTCGAGCCGAAGGCCCGCGGCTACGGCGGCTGGGACGGCGGAGGGCGCAATCTCACCGGACACCTCGCCGGGCACTACCTGTCGGCGGTGAGCCTGATGTTCGCGGCGACCGGTGATCCCCGCCTCGAGGAGCGCGCCACCACCATCGTCACCGAGCTCGCCGAGGTGCAGGCGGCGCACGGCGATGGCTACCTGTCCGCTCTCGCCGGCGGTCGGGAGTGCTGGGCGGCGGTGTCGCGGGGAGAGATCCGCTCCAGCGGTTTCGACCTGAACGGGCTGTGGGCGCCGTGGTACACGCTGCACAAGACGTTCGGGGGACTGCGCGACGCGTACCGCTACACGGGGAACGGACGAGCGCTGGAGGTGGAGATTGCATTCGCGGCGTGGGCCGAGAGCGTGCTCGAGCCGCTGTCGGACACCCAGGTGCAGCGAATGCTCGGCACGGAGTTCGGCGGCATGAACGAGGTGCTGGTCGACCTCTACGCCGACACCGGGAACGAGCGCTGGCTCGAGCTCGCCCAGCGCTTCGAGCACGAGGCCTTCGTCGAGCCGCTGCGCCGGCACGTCGACGTCCTCCCCGGCAAGCACGGCAACACCCAGGTGCCCAAGCTGATCGGTTCCGCCGATCGCTTCGCCTACACGGGGCGCGGGGCGGACCTGCTCGCCGCGGCGTTCTTCTGGGAGCGCGTCGCGCTCCACCACAGCTACGCGACCGGCGGCCACGGGCTCGGCGAGTACTTCGGTGAACCCGACCGGCTCACCGACCGCGTCGACGGGCGCACCTGCGAGACGTGCAACGTCTACAACATGTTGAAGCTGACGCGCCGCCTCTTCTCGATCGATCCCGACCCGCGCTACGCGGACTTCCACGAGCGAGCGCTCTTCAACCACATCCTCGCCTCCCTCGAGCCGATAGCCGGGTGGGCCTGCTACATGGTCCCCATCGGACGCCGCGTGACGCGGGAGTACGAGCGGAACATGCTGGACGGCGGCTTCACCTGCTGTACCGGGACCAGCCTGGAAAGCCACGCATTGCACGGAGACGGGCTCTTCCACGAGAGCGGAGACACGCTCTACGTCAATCTCTACGCCCCTTCGACGGCGTTCTGGGAGGACGCCGGCGTGATCGTGGACGTGGAGACCGTCTTTCCCGAAGGGGATTGGGCCCGGGTGTCGTTGACGCTCGAGCACGCTGGCGAGCTCACTCTGGCCCTCCGGCGTCCGTGGTGGTGTGCCGACGAGTTCCACGTCGAGCTCGGCGGTGAGGAGCTGCCGCTGGAGGAGCCGAAGACCCCTGGCATCAGCGACTACGTGGAGATCCGGCGACACTGGACGAGTCGAGAGCACGTCACGGTGAAGTTGCCGAAGGCGCTACGCCTGGAGCCGCTTCCCGACGACCCGCGTCGGGTGGCGATCCTATGGGGCCCGCTGGTCCTCGCCGCCGACCTGGGGCCGGAGCGGCGCGAGCGAACGGAGGGCGACGAGCCGATCCCCGTCCTCGTCGCCGCCGGGCGACCGGTGGCCGAGTGGCTCCGGCCGGTCGAGGGCGAGCCGGGACACTTCCGCACTCAGGGGGTCGGCCGACCGCGCGACGTCGACTTTCATCCGTTCTATCGGCTGCACCGCCGCGTCTACGGGATCTACCAGGATCTCTTCACTCCCGAGGAGTGGGCGAGCGCGGAGGAGGGGCGTGCCGCCGAGGAGGAGCGAAAGCGCGAGCTCGAGGCCGTGACGATCGCTCATCTGCAGCCGGGCGAGATGCAGCCGGAGCGCGACTTTCACTTCGAGGGCGCCGAGGACTCACGGCCGATCCGCACCGAGGGGCGCGCCGGTCGGATGGCGAAGAGCTGGTTCCGCTTCACGCTCCCGGTGGAGCCCGCCGCCCTCAACGCGCTGGTGGTGACCTACTGCTCCTTCGAACACCGCCGCCAGACCGCACGCTTCGAGATCCGGATCGACGGCCGGCTCCTCGCCGAGGAGGAGGTCCCGCGGGCGGAGCCGCTGCGCTTCTACGACGTGACGTATCCACTTCCGGCGGTGCACCTCGAGGGTCGGCAGCGAGTCACCGTCGAGTTCCGCGCCGCGGAGGGGAGCTCGGTGGCAGGGGTCTACGGCCTGCGGACGATCCGGAGCGGGAACCGGTAGCCCTACTCGTTCTCCCCCTTCTTCCGGCGCTTCTTCCACAGGCGGCCGTCGGCGGCGAGCTCGGTCTCCTGCCCGAGGTCGCCCTGCTGCTCCATCCACTCGTCGAGTGCGCCCCGCAGCTTCGCCTTGATCTCCTCGTACCGGAAGTCGTCCGCGAGGTTGTCCTGGTTCCAGCGATCGACGGTGACGTCGTACAGCTCTTCGGCGGGGCGGCAGAGGTAGCGGCTCACCGCCTGGCGAGCCATAGGATTCCCAGACTCGGCGGCTTCCACCCAGGAGCTCCAGATGGGACTCGTCGTCGCGGCGTTCTGGAATACCACCTCCGGCGTCAGGTTCAGCACGTAGCGGAACTGCTCGTCACGCACCGAGCGGATCCCGTAGTGCTCGGGGCCGTTGTTGATCCCGCGCGAGGTCTGGAGGGAGAAGACCCGGCTCTTGTGCGCGCGCCGCTCTCCCTCGAGCACGGCGCGGAAGGAGCGGCCGTCGAGGTCCCCGGGCCGTTCGATCCCCGCGGCGTCGAGGAACGTGGGCACGATGTCGACGTACTCGACCAGCGCGTCGCTCTTCGAACCCGGCTCGACCCGACCGGGCCACCGAACGATCAGCCCCGAGGCGACGCCCGCCTCGTAGCACGTCCACTTGGCGAAGGGCAGGGAGTTGCCCTGCTCGGTCAGCACCACCACCACCGTGTTTCCGGCGAGGTCGTGTTTTTCGATCAGCTCGAGCGCACGCCCGACCTGCTCGTCGAAGTAGGTGATCTCCGCCAGATACCTCGAGAAGCCCGCCCGCGTCTCCGGCGTATCCGCGTAGATCGGCGGGAGCTCGAGCTCTTCCGGCGCGTAGGCTTCCGGATCGCCCTTGTTCCAGGGCGTGTGTGGCTCGTTCGAGCAGAGGAAGAGGCCGAAGGGAGTCTCCGACGCCGCGCACTCGGCGAGGAAACCGTCGACCACCTCGAAGTCGGGATTGGTGCTCTTGTTCGACCTCTCCCGGCTGTACTCGAACGGGAAGGCCTCGCGTGGCTGGATGTGCGTCTTGCCGGAGAGGTGCGCCCGATAGCCCCCGTCGACGAGCCACTTCGCGACGCTTTCGACCCCGTCACGCACGTAGGTGTGGTTGGGATACGCGCCGGAGCGGACGGGATAGAGGCCCGTGTACAGCGCATGCCGCGTCGGCGAGCACATCGGCGCCGCCTGGAAGCAACGGGTGAAGGTCATCCCTTCCTCGGCGAGCTTCTCCAGGTTCGGCGTCCGGGCCTGGCCGCCGTAGACGGAGGTGTCCCAGACCGTGCAGTCGTCGGCGATCACCAGGAGCAGGTTCGGGCGGGGTGTGAGCTCCGGGTCCTGGGGACCGCCGCTCGAACCGGATGCGATCGTCGTCAGAGCGAGGAGGAGGGCGCCAGAGAGAAGGTGGTTGGAGCAACTCATCGACGCCATTCTGCCGCGGATCTCCCGCGAGATCAGCTCCCAGGCCCACGAAGGTTCTCGACGGGTGCGACTCGATCCAGGTCTGGCCTGCTCGCTATCCTCTCCGCGTACCCCTTTGGCCGGAGAGAAACGAGATCATGATTCACCAGGACGAGATCGAGCTGTCGACGCAGGGCGACGGGCACATGCACGACATCACCGAGCGGGTCGGGGCGATCGTGCGCGACTCCGGCGTGACCGCGGGGCTGGTTCACGTCTTCAACGTCGGCAGCACCGGAGCGATCGGCACGATCGAGTTCGAGCCGGGGCTGGTCGAGGACCTGCCGGCGGTGCTGAACCGGCTGATGCCCCCGAGCCGCGAGTACGGCCACGAGCGGATGTGGCACGACGGGAACGGCCACTCGCACCTGCAGGCGACGACGCTGGGGCCGGAGCTGACCGTACCGGTGCGCGGCGGCGAGCTCGTCCTCGGTACCTGGCAGCAGGTCTTTCACCTCGATTGCGACAACAAGGCGCGCCGGCGGCGGGTGATGGTCACCGTGATGGGGGAGTGAGACGGGTTGCCGCGCTCGCCGAGCTCAAACCCCGGACGCACACCCCCGCACCTCCACCGTGCACACACGCCCCTCGTTCACCACGTCGATCCGCACCGGCAGGAACGTCTCGATCACCTCGGCATTGGTCCGCGTATGCAGGCTCGCCGGCACCGACCGGAAGCGTCCACCCCCGGCCAGAGCCATCGGGATCAAGAGCTGGTCGGCGAGGTGCTCACCGACCGGCACGTTCGCGCCGAGGTACCGCTGGACCTCCTGCACCGCCATCCCCGCGACCTTCTCCGCGCGGCGCTTGCGCTCGCCGAATCCCGTGAAGACCTCGGTCACGTGCTCCGACTCGAGCTCCAGGGAGAGGAGGTTGCCCGGGCCGACCGAGTCCTCCACCTCCACGACCTCGGTCTCGGATTCGGACCAGCCCAGCTTCCGGCGAACCACGGCGTTCTCCCGCTCGCCGATCTCCCGAGGGAGGTTGGCGACCAGCGCCCGCGCCCGGCGCGCGACGATCTCGCCGCGCTCGAGCAACTCCAGCGGCTCGAGCGCCCCGCACGGCTCGACCGTCACCCGGGCGATTCCCCCGCCCGCCGGGTAGAAGCCCGGGCGGATGAGCTCCGCCTGCACCTGCGCGCCCATCCGCGCCAGCTGGGGCAGGAAGGCTCCCAAGAGGAAACCGAACGGTGGCGCGAAGGGATTGTGCGTGCCCCCCGACAGCTCGAGCGTCGAAGGACCGTCCGCGCGCAGGAGCGCCGGCAGCACCGTCTGCAACACCAGCATCGTGCTGCCGGCGGTGCCGACGGCGAGGCGGTAGGCGCCGGCGCGGATCGCCCGCGGCCGGAAGGTCAGGCTCGACGAGCCCATCGCGTCGCCCTCGACCTCCGCCTCGCCGATCCGGGTCGCCGCCTGCACGGCGGTCAGGTGCTGGCGCAAGAGCCCCGGCTTCCGGCGCCGCGCGCGGATGCCGTCGATGCGGAACGGGCGACCCGTACACAGCGACAGGCACAGCGCGGAGCGCAGGATCTGCCCTCCGCCCTCGCCTCGGGTGCCGTCCAGGTGGATCAGTTCGCTCATCGTTCCTCCTAGCCCTTGACGCAGACGACCTGGCGCAGCGTGTGCTCGATCTCCACCAGGTCGCTCTGCGCCTCCATCACCTTGTCGATGTCCTTGTAGGCCATCGGCGTCTCGTCGAGCACGCCCCCGTCCTTGCGGCACTCGACGCCTTCGGTGGCACGGATGTGCTCGTCGACGCTGAAGCGCTTCTTCGCCGCCGTGCGTGACATCGCCCGGCCCGCGCCGTGGCTGCAGCTGGTGAAGCTCTCGGGCTGACCGAGACCGCGGACGATGTAGGAGCGCGCGCCCATCGAGCCGGGGATGATCCCGAGCTCACCCTCGCGAGCGCTCACCGCGCCCTTGCGGGTGATGAAGACCTCCTCGCCGTAGTGCGTCTCGCGCTGAACGTAGTTGTGGTGGCAGTTGACCACCGTCCCGTCGATCTCGAAGGGACGGAGCTTCGGGTCGGCGCTCAGCACGCCTAGCACCGCGGCCATCATCAGCTCGCGGTTCAGTCGCGCGTAGCGCTGCGCCCAGTCGACGGCGAACACGTAATCGTCGAAGTGCTCGGTCCCCTCCTGGAAGTAGGCGAGATTCTGGTCGGGCAGGTCACCCAGCACCGGCTTCATGTCCTTCTTGGCCAGCTGGATGAAGAAGGTCCCGATGCGGTTCCCCGCGCCGCGCGAGCCGCTGTGCAGCACCACCCAAACCCGGTTCCCCTCGTCGAGGCAGACCTCGATGAAGTGGTTGCCGGTGCCGAGCGTGCCCAGCTGCTGGACGTGCTTGCCGCGGTCGATTCTGCTGAAGCGAGAGGTGATGCGCCGGTAGCCCGGTTCGAGCTCCGCCCATACCTTCCGCGCGGCCTCGGGCGGATCCTCCCACGACCCCCGGTCGCGCCCTTTCCGGCTCTTGGTGAGGCCGTGCGGCACGGCGCGCTCGATCTCCCGGCGCACGCCGGCGAGGTCGTCGGGCAGGTCCTCCGCGCGCAGCGAGGTGCGCGCGGCCATCATCCCGCAGCCGATGTCGACTCCGACCGCGGCGGGGATGATCGCACGCTGCGTGGGAATGACGCTTCCGACGGTCGCGCCGATCCCGAAGTGCACGTCCGGCATCGCCGCCACCCAGCGGAAGATGAAGGGCAGCTGCGCGACGTTCTTGAGCTGGCCGAGCGCGGCGTCCTCGACGGGCACGCCCCGGACCCAGGCCTTGATCGGCGAGCCTTCGCTCTTGTAGCGGATGTAGCTGGACATGGTGGTCTCCGGATTCAACAACCGATTCTGCGGATTGGAAGGGGCGCGACAAGGATCTGGGAGACGAATGCGCTCTGCCTTTGAGCTACGGCCCCGTGAATGGGGCCGACGGGATTCGAACCCGCAACCTCACCATCTAAATGTAGTCCCCCGGGCATTCGCGCCTTTTTCATGGAGTAGGGGGGGCGATGAGGATCGTCGAGAGGTGTCGGCCATTTCGAGTGGATGTACTTCCGACTGCATTCGCCCCTGTTCATGGGTGTCAAAGCTCGACCGCCTCGATCCGTCCGACCCAGTGGCCGGGGCCGAGCTCGCCCCTGGCGAAGGCGCCGATCACGTCGAAGACCTGGTCGGAGAAGCCCCCGATGTTGAGGACCTCCGCGGACTCGCAGGCCTGCGTGGTCAGGTACGGCTGGATGTCGATGCAGACCATCTTCACCTGGCGGTTGCGCTGCTGGAACAGTCGCCACTGGACCATCGTCTCGGTCGCCTGCCGCATCCGCGGGCCGACCCAGGATTCGTTGTCGGAGACGAAGATGACGAGGTCGCCCTTCGCCTTCCGCTGGTTCAGGAGCCGCAGCGGCGCACTGCACCGAGTGGCCCCGGCGGGGATGGCGGCCAGCCGCTGGGCGTTGGTGGTGACCGAGTCGCGCCCGTTCAGTCGGACCTCGACCGCCTTGTCGTGGAAGGGAATCACCTCCGTTTCGGGGTTGCGGCGCAGGATCGCGGCGGCGACCAGCGCGGCGACGTCGAGGCACTGCACCTTGCTCGAGGAGCCCCGGCGGTAACCGGTGACCGGGCTGTGCATCGACCCCGAGACGTCGGGGAAGACGTACACCTTTCCGTCGAGTTCCGGCACGTTCTCGATCGAGATCTCCATGGCGTCTTGCAGGGCGTTGCGGATCAGGTTGGGCATCTGCTTTCCAGCGTTCTTCCAGGCGGCCAGCAGCTGGTAGGGGAAGGCCCGCGCGCGGCGAATCAGCTCCGGGTCACGCAGGCGGGCCGCGACTACGTGCGCGAGCTCGAAGTCCTCGAGCACGCCGTGGCGCTGGAAGGTGTTCAGGTTCATCCGGGTCGTGTGCCAGGGGGCGCGGCGTGCGATCTGCTTCCACGCCTCGCCGTCGAGGCCGAGTGCGGTCAGGAACAGGAAGGGCACGTCGGGCACCTCGGTGGTCGCTCCGCTCTTGTAGGCCTCGTAAGCGCGCACCGCCTCCGGCAGCAGGGCGTCGTCGTGCTCGCGCCCGAGCAGGTAGCCGTAGAGCGCGTCTCGTTCGGCGTCCTCGGGCTTCGGGTGGACCATCCGCACGATGTCGGCGAGCGAGGGGCTCTGACCGACCGAGGCGCGGAAGATCTCGTCGTTGGAGCGCAGCTCCAGCCAGCGGCGGACCAGGCGCCTGGGGCGGCTGCCGAGCGACTTCCGCCCGACGACCCCCGAGCGCAGGATCTGCACGAAGGTCCGGACCATCCGGCCGTTGTCGATCACCCGGTGGAAGATCCGCTCGAGCAGCTCGCCGTCGCGCACGCTGAGCAGCGCGCAGAGGAAGGCGGGCGTGTCCTTCATGTAGCCGTGCTGGCGGGTCCAGAGGGCCGTCCTGGCCAGGAACTCCGGTTCGACCTCCCGCCCCGGGCGGAGGACCGCCACGATCTGGTCCACCGCCCCGACCTAGAAGGTGCCGTTGAAGCACCCGGTGGCCGCGACCTGGGCCAGCGCGTGGCGCGGGCCGAGCTCGTAGGCGCGTCCACCGGCCTCGTTCCGAGCGCTCGCTTCGGGAATCAGCTTGCCGATGAGGCTGCGGAATGAGGTCTTGTTCGCCATCTCTGTCTTTCTCCTTTTTCCTGTCTGGCCGGGGTAGAGCAGAGGACGTGCCAGCCTGGCGACGCGAGGTTCAGAAGAGGCGTAAAAGATTATATGAAAAGAACTTAAGGCTGACTCCAGGTCTCGATGGTCGCGTCGCCGGTGGAGGGGGTCTGTCGGTTCTGTATCCTGCCGGATAGACTTGTATCCAAATGGCTCACCCCTCTGGAGCGACCGTGGTGATCGGCTTCCTCGGCGCCACCCTCGACGACCGCGGCGGGGACCGCTGGTCGGAGTGGCGGCCGACGGTCTCCCTGTGCCAGCAGGAGGATCTCCTGGTCGAGCGGCTGGAGCTGCTCCACCAGGCGAAGCACGCGAGACTCGCGAGGGAGATCCGGGGCGACATCGAGCTCGTCTCCCCGGAGACGCTGGTGCGCTGTCACGAGCTCGACTTCGAGGACCCCTGGGACCTGGAGCAGGTCTTCGGGGCGCTGCACGAGTTCGCGCGAGGCTACCCTTTCGATCCCGATCGCGAGGACTACCTGGTGCACATCACCACCGGGACCCACGTCTCGCAGATCTGCCTGTTCCTCCTGACCGAGAGCCGGCACTTGCCGGCGCGGCTCCTGCAGACCAGCCCGCCACGCCGCCGCAAGCGGGAGTCGGTTGGCTCCTATCAAGTGGTCGACCTCGACCTCTCCCGCTATGACCAGCTCGCGTCGCGCTTCGCGGTGGAACGCACCGAGGGGGTCTCGCTCCTGAAGTCGGGGATCGAGACGCGCAACGTCGAGTTCAATCGCCAGATCGAGCTGCTCGAGCGAGTCGCGCTCTCGTCCCCGGCGCCGATTCTCCTGATGGGTCCGACGGGGTCGGGCAAGTCGCAGCTGGCGCGGCGCGTCGAGGCGCTGAGGCGCGCTCGCCGCCAGCTCGAGGGCCCGTTCGTCGAGGTGAACTGCGCGACGTTGCGCGGCGACTCGGCGATGTCGACGCTGTTCGGCCACGAGAAGGGCGCGTTCACGGGCGCCGTGACCGACCGCACCGGCCTCCTGCGCCGCGCGGACCAGGGGCTGCTCTTCCTCGACGAGATCGGCGAGCTCGGCCTCGACGAGCAGACGATGCTGTTGCGCGCGCTGGAGGAGAAGCGCTTCCTGCCGCTGGGCTCCGACACCGAGGTGGAGAGCGACTTCGAGCTGATCGCCGGCACCAACTGCGACCTGGAGAAGGACGTCGCGGAGGGTCGCTTCCGCGAGGACCTCCTGGCGCGGATCAACCTGTGGACCTTTCGCCTCCCTGGCCTTCGCGAGCGGCTGGAGGACCTCGAGCCGAACCTCGAGTACGAGCTGGAGCAGTTCACGACGAGGACGGGTGTCCGCGTCCGCTTCAACCAGGAGGCCCGCCAGCGCTATCTCACCTTCGCGACTTCCCCGGAGGCTTCGTGGAGCGGCAACTTTCGGGACCTGAACTCGAGCGTGACGCGGATGGCGACCCTGGCGAGCGGGGGGCGGATCACCGCGGAAGTCGTCGAGGAGGAGCTGACCCGCCTGCGCCTCGCCTGGCGCCACGCCGATGGGGGAATGCCCGCGACTCCGGACACCGACAACCTCGACGAGCTCCTCGGCGAGCCTGCTGTGGACCTGGATCGCTTCGATCGCGTGCAACTCGCCGACGTCGTTCGGGTCTGCCGCGCGTCCCGGTCCATGTCGGAGGCGGGTCGGGTCCTCTTTGCCGCGTCACGCCGCAGGAAGAAGAGCTCCAACGACGCCGATCGGCTGCGCAAGTACCTCGCGCGCTTCGGGCTGAACTTCGCGGGGTTCAGCGGGGGGAAGTGAGTGCCCTCCGTTCCCTCCGTGTCCCCGCCGACCTACCCCTGGAAGTAGAGGTAGGCAGCCGCGATGAGCACCAGTACCACGATCGACGTGACCACGTCACCCTTCATCCAGCTCCGGCGGCTCTTCTCGCGATGTTCCGCGGTCAGGGTGCCGAAGGTCAGGCCCTCGATCCGTGCCGCCGACGGCGCCTCCGTCGCGTAGCTCACGAGGATCATCACCACCGTGCTGACGATGAAGATCAGCAAGCTGTAGTACTGGAAGTAGATCGTATTGATGATCCACAGGAACGAGCCGGTCTCGTAGCCGGACTCGAAGCCCTCGAGCCCCAGCGCGACCGGGGTGTCCACCGCCAGGCGGAAGAGGCCCAGCGCGAAGCCGACGATCAAGGCGGCCAGGCAGCCCTTGCCGTTCAGGCGCTTCATCATCACCCCGAAGAAGAAGACGACGAAGATCGGCGGCGCGAGATAGCCCTGCACGCTCTGCAGGTAGTAGTACAGGCCCGACGAGCCCTGGATCACCGGGACCCACGCGAGACCGAGGATCACCATGATCGTCGTCGCGATCCGGCCGACCCACACCAGCTCGACCTGCGAGGCGCGCTCCCGGAAGTGCTGGTAGAAGTCCATCGTGAACAACGTCGAGCAGGCGTTGAACACACCGGCCAGGGAGCTCATCAGCGCGGAGAGCAGGCCCGCCACGACGATGCCGCGCACGCCCGTGGGGAGGACGTGCTGGACCATCAACGGGAACGCGGCCTGGGCGTTCTCGGTCACCAGCTCGCCGTCCTCGTACAAGGCATCGCGCAACCCCGGGAGCTTTCCGCTCTCCGCCAGCGCGAAGCAGATCATCCCCGGGATGATGAAGATGAAGACCGGAAGCAGCTTCAGCAGCGCGGCGAAGATGCTGCCGCGGCGGGCCTCGGTCTCGTTCGGCGCGGCCAGCGCGCGCTGCACGATGTACTGGTCGGTACACCAGTACCACAAGCCGATGATCGGCGCGCAGAAGAGCATCCCCAGCCACGGGAAGTCGCCGTTGAAGTACCACGCCTGGCGGACCACCGTGCCCGCCGCGTCGGTTTCTAGAACCGGTGACCAGGTGCCCTCCACGCCAGAGGGGACCAGCGGCTTCCAGAGATTGAACATCTCCGAACCGCAGATCTCGCGCAGCGCGTCCCAGCCGCCCAGGGCCGAGAGGCCGAAGAGGGTGACCAGCACCGAACCCAGAACCAGGACGCCGGTCTGCAGCGCCTCGGTGTAGGCGACCGCGCGCAGGCCGCCGAGCACCGTGTAGCACCCGGTCAGGATGATCACCAGGAACGAGCCGATCCAGAAGCTGTTGATCGTCGTGTCACCGAGCTCGATCTGCAGCTCCGGCAAGAGCGTGCCGAAGACCACGCCGCCGGCGAAGACCCCGACCGCGACCTTGGTCATCACGTAGGCGACCAGCGAGATCACCGACAGCACGTAGCGCGAGGCGGGGGAGAAGCGCCGCTCGAGGAACTCGGGCATGGTGAATACCCGAGAGCGGATGTAGAAGGGCACCATCACCCAGGCGAGCACCAGGAGGCACCACGCGTGCAGCTCGTAGTGCGCCATCGCCACGCCGTCGGTCGCGCCCGAGCCCGCGAGGCCGACCAGGTGCTCCGAGCCGATGTTCGAGGCGAAGATCGACGCGCCGACGATCACCCAGCCGAGGTTGCGGCCGGCGAGGAAGTAGTCGTCGGCGGTGTTGCGTCGCTTGCGGATCACCCACCAGGCGACACCGAGGATGAGGGCGAAGTAGCCGGCGATGATCAGCCAGTCGAGCGCGTGCATGGGGGATCGGCGATGGAACGCGTTGAGAGGGGGAAGGAGGGAACGGCGCTATGATGACGCCGACCTTTCGAGCGTTCAAACCGACGAGCTCGGGCCGCGTGGTCCTGCTGAGACCACCAGGCGCCGCGGATCACTCGCGCCGCCCACGTGTGTTCGGTGTGTGTTCGGTGTGCGGCCGGGCGCCGACCGTCACGGCGCAAAGGTGATCGACAATCCGCTGCTCGTGTTGAAGCCCGCCGGACCACCCAGCGGATCGCGTAGCCAGTATTGAAAGTGCCACGTCGAACCCGCCGTGATCTGACCCGCGCCCGCGGAGACCGGGGGCGCGCCGAAGTCGATGGCGTAGGTCGCGAAACCGTCCCCGTCCGACAGGGCCGGCGGCGGCAGCCGGTAGAGTGGCGCGGAGAGGCAGAGGTTGCCCTCTCCGAAGGGCGCGTTCGGCTTCGTCCCCGCGGAGTAGAACGCCAGCCCGAACTGGTTCGCGATAGTCTCCACCACGAGCAGCTCGAGGTCACCGTTCGCGACGGAGTTGGTGCCGCGCGGCGTGAGGATCGATCCGAAGGTCTCCGAGTTGGAGTTCACCTCGCAGAACCACTCGGTCAGTCCACCGCTCAACCCGGTCACCTCGTCGACGTAGCGCATCACCGCGCGCAGCGTCTGATGGGTCGCCTTCTCCGCCTTGATCAGGCCGACGGTCGCCCCGACGTGCACGTGTCCACCCGCCACACACCAGGCGGGATCGGCGGGGTCGGCGTGCAGCGCCTGGTACCAGACGCCGTGGTAGGCGATGAACTCGGAGAGGAACCCACCGCCGTTCGCGTTGATGTCGATCCAGGCACTGAGCCCCGGAATGCTCGCCACGTCCACCGCGTCGACGATGGTGTGCACGGGAAGCGTCGAGTTCCGCACGCCATTCGTCGGATAGGAGCCATCGGGCGGAGCCGGCGTCGGCTGGAAGGGAGCCGTGTAGTCGTCGATCCACTGGAGCAGGTTGCGGTTGTTCCACTCCAGCTCCCAGTCCTGACTGATGCTGCCGCGACTGAAGGTGATCACCGCGATCGGCTGTATCGAGTCGGCGATCGGCCAGAAGTCGTTCGAGGTGTCCTGGTAGTCCACCTCGAGGTCGCCCACCCCCTGCCCGAGACCGTGCGGGAACTCGGGGAAGAAGGCGTGGACGTCGTAACCCCGCCCCTCCCAGTTGGAGCCGATCCAGCCGTCGGGGTTCTGCACTGGATCGGTGCTGAAGCGCCGGATCATGTTGTTGGTCGGCGGCCAGTAGCCGGTCAGCAGGATCGTGGGTCGCTCCCCGCGCGAGACCCGCTCGCCGCGGGCGCCGAGCCCGATCCCCACCGGGTAGAGGTTGTCCTGGGGGGTGGGCAGGCGCTTCACCCGCTGTCCGCTCGCGCCTCGCTGGGCGTCGGCGTCGGGCGCGAGAGCGAGCAGGAAAAAGGCGGCGCAGACGCCGAAGGAGAGATGCCGTTGGTTCATCGTCGATTCGAAGGTAGGGATAGGAACCCGAGCCTAGCACGAGCTCGGCGAACTCGATAGCGACGCACCGGCCCGACGTCACCGTCCGTTCGAATCCGAACGGACAGCGTTCCGCCTCGAACTGGAGACCCGGTCGTCGGATTCACTGCCCCGGCGCGCGGGATCACTCCCCCCTCCTGGTATCATCCCGCCCGATCCCATGGAGAGTCGGGGCCACGAGAAACGGGCGGTCGTCCGCCAGGTGCTGGAAGGCGAGAAGCCGCCGTACGTGCCGTGGTCGATGGGTTTCACTTGCTTCAATCCCCTCCAGCCCGAGGTGATGGACGTCTGGACCCTGCTGCCGCGGTACCGAGGCAGGCTCGCGTTCCGCGGCGGGCTGTCGACGCAGCGGACTCTGCCCCACGGGACGCCGGACGAGGTGCGCGACGAGACACGCCGCTTGCTGGAGCTCGGCCGCGAGGGCGGCTACGTCTTCGCGCCCGCGCACGCCGTCGGGGGAGACGTACCGCTGGAGAACATCCTGGCCGCCATCGAGGTGGTCCAGGCTCAGGAATCGGGAGTGCGCGCATGATCCGCGCGCGCTCGGCATCGAAGGACTCGACCCCGCCCGATCGGCGCGGGTCCGACGCAGAGGAGATCGAATGATCCTGACCACTCTCGACATCATCGTCTTCCTGGTCTTCGTCGCCGGCGTGGTGACGATCGGCTTGATGAAGAGCCGGCGCGCCGGAACCAGCGAGGACTACTTCCTCGCCGGGCGCGGGTTGACCTGGTGGTTGATCGGGTTCTCCCTTATCGCCGCGAACATCTCGGCGGAGCAGTTCGTCGGCATGTCCGGTCAGGCGGCCAAGGACTCGATCGGCCTGGCGGTGGCCAGCTACGAGTGGTGCGCTGCGATCACGCTGGTGGTCGTGGCGTTTTTTTTTTTTAATTATTTGGTGAGCAGCGTGATCTACACCATCCCGGAGTACCTGGAGTACCGCTTCAGCCACCACGCGCGAAGCATGATGTCGCTGTTCATGGTGGTGATCTACGTCGGGGTAACCATCGCGACGGTGATCTACCTGGGGGCGAAGGCGCTGAACCCGCTCTTCTCGGAGCCGCTGCTCGGCGTGCCGATGAACATCACCACGCTGTCGTGGATCATCGGCATCCTCGCCGCGGTGTACGTCGCGGCGGGGGGCCTTAAGGCGTGCGCCTGGGCGGACCTGATCCAGGGCTCGGCGCTGATCGTGGGGGGCGCGGTCATCGCCGTCTACTCGCTGCTGGTGCTCGACGACCCGACCGCCTTCGAGGGCACCAACCCCGGCTCGGTCGCCGCCTCGCTGGGACTTCCCGAGGGAGCCTCGCTGACCGACAAGCTCGGCGCGCTCAAGGAGGCGAAGATGCACATGGTGTTGCCGGCGGAGAGCACCTTCCTCCCCTGGACGGCGCTCCTGCTCGGCATCTGGATCCCGAACTTCTACTACTGGGGGCTGAACCAGTACATCATGCAGCGCACGCTCGGCGCGAGCGCGCTGTCCGAGGGGCAGAAGGGCGTGGTCTTCGCGGCCTTCCTCAAGCTGATCATCCCCTTCATCGTCTGCGTCCCCGGGATCATCGCCTTCACCGTCTACAGCGACGCGATGGCGGAGAGCGCCAGAACGGAGGACCTGTTGAACGCCCGAGTGCTGGCGAAGTGGGAGGAGGCGAAGGCCGACCCCGCGAAGGGCTCCGAGCTGCTCTTCGCCTTCGACGGTGACTTCGCGGAGCTGCAGCCGGGGCTCGCCGATGAGATGTTCAAGGCCAACAGCCGGGTGACCGGCATTTCCGTCGCTCTCGAGGGAGACCTGGTGGCGGCGAACGGAAAGCTGCTGCAGCAGGTCAAGGATGGCGCGGATGGACGCGAGGACTGGATCCAGCAGGAGTTGGTCGGCTACGACTACGACGGCGCGTTCCCCCTGCTGATCAAGTACCTGACCCCGAAGGGGATCCGCGGCTTCGTGCTGGCCGCGCTGATGGGGGCGGTGATCAGCTCGCTCGCCTCGATGCTCAACGCGGCGTCGACGATCCTGACGATGGACATCTACCGCGAGTGGATCAACAAGAACGCTTCGCAGGAGAGGTTGGTCTGGTTCGGCCGCACCTGCGTGCCGATCTTCGTCATCATCGGCTGCCTGATCGCCCCGCAGCTCGCCAACCCGAGGTTCCAGGGGGCCTTCGCCTACATCCAGGAGTTCCAGGGCTTCATCTCGCCGGGGGTTCTGACCGTCTTCCTCTTCGGTCTGTTCATCAAGCGCTCGCCGCGGGTGTGCGGCTGGCTGGGGCTGCTACTCTCCCCGGTGATCTACGGCGTGCTCTACGTCTTCTGGAACGACATGGCCTTCCTCAATCGGATGGCGATCACGGTCGGCGGGATCAGCCTGGTGCTGGCGATCGTGACCGTTCTGAAGCCACTGCCCGAGCCGGTCGTGCTGCCGGTGCAGGGCAAGATCTCGCTCCAGGAGTCGAGAGGGGCGAAGAACCTCGGCTGGTTGGCGATCCTGCTGACGATCGTGCTGTACGTGATCTTCTGGTAGGGGGTGCGGGTACTGGGGAATCCAGATAAACCACAGAGGCTCCGTGTCTCTGTGCCTCTGTACTACTGACCATCAGATTCTTCGCAAGCCGCGAAGATCTCAGGCGCCTGTACGTGCTTTCTGGAGCTGACCTGAGGACAGCTTGCGGGCTCCGGTGACAGTGACCGCGAGGCGATGTCCTCGGACGGTGAGGTGGTGGCGGTATGGCCACGACCGTCGTCTTGACGCGGAGGAGGCGGAGGACGCGGTGTGGTTTTCTGGATTCCCCGGCACCCGTCCCGCCGATAAGCCCCGCTTTCCGTCACCATCACCAGGAGTAGAGGAACCCACCGGGAGGAGCGCGTAGACTCCGACGCGGCCGCAACCCGCATTCCCACCTCGTGCCCGAGACCCCTTCGACTGGCCCCTGGCTCACCTTCGCCCTGGTGTGTTTCCTCGCCGTTCCCGGCGCCGAGGAGGAGATCGCTCCGCAGCCGCTGGAGGGCGCGGTGCGGTGGACGTTGCACCTGCACGGGGATCTCGCTCGCCCGGGGGGGGGATGACTGGAGCGGTCTCGAATCCCTCCTCGGACGCTCCGGCCCGATCACGGGCGTGCGCTTCTTCTGGGATCGGAAGATCAACTGCGTCGATCAGCTCGTGCCCGGGAAGGGTGGTGAGCCCGGTGAACGGCGGCGGACCTTCGAGGAGCTCGCGGGCGAGGTCTCCTTCTCGGCGAACTCGGAGGGCGAGCTCCTGCACGAGCGCAAGGTCCTCACCAGCGATCTGGAGGGCCGCACCGTCTCCTTCCGCCCTTCCGGATCGGACGAGGATCCGGCCGAACCGGACGCGGATCCGGTGGTCGCCTTCGCCGACGGCGAGCCGGGTGAGAAGTGGCTCCTCGGCGACCTCTGGCCCGACCCCGAGCCGCTCGCCTTGCTCCCGAAGAAGCGCGTGCAGCTCGGCGAGCGCTGGCGGGTGGATCCCGAGGCGTTCGTGCACACGCTGTTGCCCGGCGGCGATGCGCGAGTTCGCGAGGTCGACCTCGGGGGGATCGACGAGATCCTGCTCACCTGCGCCGTCTTCGGCGATCTCGGCCGCGACGCCGCCTTCCTGGACGGCGACTTCGAGGGGACGGTCTGGGCCTGCTGGAGTGGGGAGGCCTACCGCGACGACGAGCGGCTCGCGATGATCGAGCTCGAGATCACCGTCGATCGCTCGGGCGAGCTGGGCAGCCCCCTCGGTCGCATCGCCGCGCCCGCGTGGGGCTGGAGACGCGGTGTCTTCGGCGAGAAGATCGAGGTCGATTGCCGGTTGCACGGCAAGGGCCTCCTCTACTGGAACGTCGAACGGGGCCGCCTCGATTCTCTCGAGCTCCGTCTGCGAACCAGGACCTCGGTCGACCTGGGCCTGGACCTCGAGGGGTACCTCGATCTCGACCTCAGCCTCGAGGAGCTGGACGAGTAGGCTCTGGCCGTTCGCCCGGAGGACGCGGATCGAGCCTCCCGGCGCAAGGGGTATTCTCCGGAAAAATCCCCGCGATTCAGGCCGATCGGTGGGAATGAAGGGCGCGACAAGCACCGTATCGACGGATCTCCGAGGGGGGGTGGTTCGTCCAAGTACTGTTCTGTACCCCTTCGTCGGGTGCCGGTGTCGATCCCACCGCCCCGACGACCGCCCCCCGACCCCAACGAGAAGAGCGACTATGTGGAAGACCCCCATTGCAGGGCTCCTGACACATGCGCCCCGATTCATGCAACCATCCGCTCA
>CAZCAC010000058.1:0-51210 GCA_964496575.1 uncultured Planctomycetaceae bacterium
GGCATTCGGCCAATGCCGCCACTCCACGCACCTATGTCAGGAGCCCTGCATTGCCTGCGTGGCCCCCGCTGCCCTGGTACTCACCGGGCTCTCCGTCCCGGCGACCGCCGGTGACGCCGGAATCCCGATCCGGCAGGTGACCCCGACCTATCAGGAGACTCCCGGCCAGCAGGAGTTCTCCGGCCGGATGATCGTGCGTCCACGGCAGTTCGAAGCGTGGACCGCCGCCGGCCTGTCCGAGCCGGCCGCGGGCGCCCGCGTGAAGGCGGCTCACGCCGCCCTCGCCGAAGCACCGATCGTCGAGTACGTCGGGCAGACCGACGAGTACATCATCGAGCTGCCGGAAGGGCGCACCGAGAATGAAGCCGCGCGCCTGCTGATGGCGACGGGGCTCTTCCAGTACGCCGAGCCCGACTGGATCCTCTATCCGCTGGCCACGCCGAACGACTCGCGCTTCGGAAACCAGTGGCACCACGCGCCGAACAGGATGCAATCCGAGGACGGCTGGGACATCCACACCGGCAATCCCTCCGTCGCCGTCGCCATCTGCGACACCGGTGTTCGCACCACGCACGAGGACCTGCAGCTGCACCGGCTGGAGGGCTACAACGCCGTCGACCGCGAGTGGGAGTCGCAGGGCGGCAACATCGGTCCGGTGCACCCGCACGGGACGAACTGCACCGACTCCGCCGCGGCCAACGGCAACAACGGCGTGGGCGTCGCCGGCGTGGGCTGGGACCTCAGCCACCGGATGATGCGTGTGAGCAACAGCTCGGGTGGAGGAGCGTACTCCTCCGACCTGCAGCACGCGGCGCGCACCGCGGTCGAGAACGGCGACCGGGTGGCGAGCATCAGCTACAGCGGCCCGGACAGTTCGTCGAACCTGACCACGGCGACCTACATCAAGTCGATCGGTGGTCTCATGGTGTATGCCGCGGGCAACGACGGTCGCAACCTGACCTACGGCAACCGCGACAACGACGACCTCATCGTCGTGGGCGCCACCGACTCCGGTGACGGGCTCGCCTACTTCTCGGCGTACGGTCAGTTCGTCGACGTCACGGCACCCGGCGTCAGCATTCACACCACCGACGCGGGACACGACAGCGACTACGCCTCGGTCAGCGGCACGAGCTTCTCCACGCCGCTCACCGCCGGTCTGATCGCGCTGATCTGGTCGGCCGACCCGAGCCTGACCCCCGATCAGGTGGAGCAGCGTCTGAAGGACGGCTGCGACGACCTCGGCTCCGGCGGCGTCGACAACACCTACGGCTACGGTCGCGTCGATGTCTACGGTTCGCTCTCGCAGGGCGGCCCGCCGCCGAACCAGCCGCCCTCCGCCGCGATCAGCGCCTCGCCCGAGAGTGGCGTGGTGGTGCTCGACGTCGACTTCGACGCCTCGGCGAGCTTCGACAGCGACGGTACGATCGTCGAATTCGAGTGGGACCTCGACGGCAACGGCTCCTTCGAGACCTCCACGGGCACCACGCCGACGACGCAGTACACCTACGCCGCCGCGGGTGACTACGACGTCTCGGTGCGGGTCACCGACGACGATGACGCGACCGATACGGCTTCGGTGCTGGTCAGCGTGACCGATCCGGTGAACCAGCCGCCGCAGGCCGCCATCTCGGCCAACCCCGAGTCGGGCCTCGTGCCGCTGTACGTCGACTTCGACGCCTCGGCGAGCTTCGACCTCGACGGCTACATCACCGGCTACGAGTGGGACCTCGACGGCAACGGCTCCTTCGAGACCTCCACCGGTGGCACGGCGTTCACCTCCTACACCTACACGGCCTCCGGCAACTACCTCGTGGTGGTCCGGGTGACCGACGACCTCGACGCGACCGATACGGCTTCCGTGCTGGTCACCGTCACCGATCCCGTCAACGAACCGCCGCAGGCGGCCCTCACCGGGACGCCGCAGAGTGGTGACATCCCGCTGACCGTGGACTTCGATGCTTCGGGAAGCTACGACCCCGACGGTTACATCACGGGCTACGAGTGGGACCTCGACGGAAACGGCTCGTTCGAGACCTCGACCGGCTCCTCGCCATACGCGCAGTACACCTACACGGCGGCTGGTAACTACGACGTCACCGTCCGGGTGACCGACGACGGCGACGAGACCGATACGGCCTCGTTCCTGATCACGGCGATCGATCCCGGCGGCGGCGGCGATCCTGAGCAGATCGCATTCGACGGCTTCGAGTCGAGGAACTTCCGGGGTGGAATCGGCTGGACCGGCACCTGGGTGATCTCCGGCGATACGAAGATCCGGTGGAAGAAGGACTACCCGCACACCGGGTTGGGCCACGCGCGTCTGCGCCAGGTTACTGGTTACATGCATCGCGTCGTCGACCTGTCGGGAGTGACGCAGGCCAGCCTCGATTTCTGGGGCAAGGTCTACTCGTTCGAGGACACGGATCAGCTCCACGTGCTGGTGAGCCCGGATGGCTCGAGCTGGACGCAGGTTCAGGTTCTCGACCCCGGTGACAGCGACGGCGCGTACCACTACTACTCGATCGACCTGTCGGGCTTCGCGATGACCTCGACCTTCCACATCGCCTTCGATGCGGAGATGAGTGGTCGCGGCGACTACTTCTGGGTCGACGACATCGAGATCATCGGCGTTCGCTGATCCCCTGCTTCTGACTCCGGCCGTGATCCGTCACGGCGAAGGACGCGCCCCGCCCGTCAGACGACGGGCGGGGCGCGGTTCCTGGCTCACGATCGGTCCGACCGACTCCCATCAGACGTCGCAACTCCCATCTTCGTATCCATCCCGGGGACTGGCGGAGGCGAGAGGATTCGAACCCCTGGTCCCTTTCAGGACGGCGGTTTTCAAAACCGCTGCATTCGGCCGCTCTGCCACGCCTCCGCTTCGTGGCGCGGAGCATAGCGAGCTGGTGCACGACGCTGCAAGTGCTTGTAGAGAAGCAGTTTCGGGCCGTGCTCAGCGTCGCGAAGTCGTGGTCACACTCGACTCGGAGCGGTGCGGGGAGATGCAACCGAATGAGCTGTTGTGACCTCTGCGAGGGTACACCAGAGGGTACAACGCTCTCAGGAGCCCTTTGCGACTTTCTTCTGGCTCGGGTCTTCTCCCTCTGCGAGGCTGCGGAGCAAGTCGCCGGGAGGCATTCGAGTGCCCGTTGAATCTCAAGCCCACCCTCGTCGACCCTCCTGGCGCGTGAAGTGGCGAGCTGTGGATGGTGCTCAGGGATTCTGTATGCCCGATCGCAACCCGCCGTGGTCGGAACCAGGCCCCTGATGTGTACCATGGTGCGTTGACAGACCGGGGGCTTAAGCACGTACAAGGCGCAGTCATGGGGTCAGCAGTGGATGGCGAGTGGAGTGCCTGGCACGAGAATGGCCAACTGAAGAAGAAGGGAAGGTGCAAATCAGGGAGGGAAGTGGGCGAGTGGCTGGAATGGCACGAAAATGGCCAGCTGGCTTCGCGGGGTGAATACGTTGATGGGCAAGCACACGGGCTGGCGGAGACATGGCACGAGAACGGCCAGCTGGCTTCGCGTTGTACGTACGTAGGAGGACTTGAAGAAGGGGTGGCAGAGTCATGGCATGCGAATGGAACACTGCGATCGCGGTTCCAAATGTCCGGGGGCGAGTTCACTGGCATTGTCCGGTACTGGCATTCGAACGGAGAGCCCTTCAGGCAGGCTGAGGCGATAGACGGTGAACTAGTAGGCAGTCTCACCGAATGGTATGCCAACGGCAACATGAAGGAGCAGCGCATCGTCAAGGACGGAAAGCTGCGGGTGTTTCCCAAGGCTTGGGATGAACAGGGTCAGCCGTACTTCCACGAGTTCTTTGACGAGTGCCCCTGTTGTGGCGGGCAGGTTTGGGACACAGGCTTCCCTATTGACAATATGCATCCTTGCTCAGCCTGTGGATTCTGCATCGACCTCCAAGAACCGATGGACCGCTTAGCAGAACGAGCTGCGTCGTGGTCTGTCGAGCCACTTGCACGGGCTGGACTCCCAGAACGTTTTTGGGCAGAAGCAAGGGATATGGGAATCCAAGGCATCGATGGCCTACTACAAACCGGATACGCAGACTTCTCCTGGAGGGAAGAGAAGCTAGTCCCCCCCAAGGGAGCTCGTGGTCTCCTGAAAAAACCCTCCGCAAGTGAACGGGCGGCAGCAGTGGAGGCTCTCGAGTCGAAGGGGTTGCCTGACTGCCAGGAGGATGTCCTGTATGCGGTCTGTGTATGTCAACGCATCAGATCGCGACGACCAGGACTGCTTGCGAGAACCGTTTCGAAGGTGCTGCAGATGCTTCGCAGGTAGCCGGCAGCACCTCAGAAGAGGATTCTTGCGCTGCCCTCAGGATCCCTTTCCGACCTCCACTTGGGCGGCTTCCTCGACTCCTGGGAGGAGGTTGAGGCCGTGGCTCTCCAGGTCGCCAATGCCGAGCTTCGTGTAGTACTTCATCGTCAGCTCGATCGTCGAGTGCCGCATCAGTTGCCTGTGGACGGCGGGGGGGACGTTCTTCAAGGCCAGGCGCGTGCCGAACGTGACCCTGAGGGAGTGGAGGTCGGCCACCTCGCCCCGGTCGTTCTCGCGGGCGATCTTGGCGTCGTCGAAGTCATCCTGCCGCGTCTTGTTCGCGACGAGGTGGGGGAAGACCCGGGCCGACGGCAGGACGTTGGTCGGCTTCACACTGCGGATCTCATCGGCCAGCTCCGGGTGTATGGGAAGCTGGTCCACGCGCTTCTTCGCCTTGCCGCCCTTGATCGTCAGGACCCCTACCGATACCGAACCAGGTTCACTTTCACGCACTTGCGGCTCTTGCGAGGTACCCCTCGCAAGAGCCCCAACTGCGTGAAAGTGAACCTGGTTCGGTATTTCGTGCTACTCGTCGCCCCCGGACTCCAAACCGCACCCCGCCCGCTCCAGCTCCTCCACCAGCTTCGCCGCCAGCGCCAGGCCGACCTGCTCCTCCTCGTCGACCACCGCGTGAGCGCCGGCCTGCTCCAGGGAAGCGCAGTGGACGCGGTAGCGCGATCGCGCGAAGACCCGCGCGCCGGGGGCGAGGGCCCGCGCTTGCTCGACCACCCGGCGTACCGCCTCCAGGTCGGGCAGGGTCACCGCGATCGCCAGGGCCCGGTGGATCGCGGCGTGCTCGAGGACCTCGGGGTGCGTCGCGTCACCGAGGTGGGTCCGGAAGCCGTGACGGCGTGCCTCCGCGAGCAGGTGCGGGTTGAGGTCGATCACCTCGACCTCGGGAAGACATCCGGCCAGTGTGAACGCGACCGACTGACCCGCCGGGCCGAAACCGATCACCAGCGCGTGGCCGCGCGGGCTCTCCTCGCCAGGCGGCTCCGCCACCGGCACCGTGACGTCGTGCCGGTGCGTCCACCACCCCACCAGGCGCGGGCCGACGGCGACCAGGTACGGCGTCAGCGCCAGCGTCACGATCGTCACCGACACCACCAGCTGAAAGATCTCGTCGTCGAGCAAGCTCCCCCGCGAGAGGTCCGCCAGCACGAACGAGAACTCGCCCACCTGCGCCAGCGCCAGTCCCGCCGCCAGCGCCGTCGGCAGCGGTACCCGGATCAGCCGCAACAACACCGTGACCAGGAGTCCCTTGCCGAGCACCACGCCGGCGACGAACAGCAACACGAGCGGCACGTGCGACGCGATCCACGCCGGGTCGCCGAGCATCCCGATCGAACCGAAGAACAGGACCAGCAGCAGGGTCTTCAACGACCCGACGTCAGCCCGCACCTGCGTCGCGAACGGAGTGCTCGCCAGCATCATCCCGGTCAGGAATGCGCCGAGCGCCGGCGACAGGCCCAGCGCGTGCGCCCCCAGCGCCGATCCCAGCCCCGACGCGACCGCGAGCAACAGCGGCAGCTCGCGGTTGCGCCGCAACACCTCCGCACCCAGGAGCCGCGGCACCACGTGCGTGAACAGGAGCCAGATCGCCAGCACCAGGAGCAGCGCGTACCCGAGGAGCTTCAAGAGCTCCACCAGCATCTCCCCGCCGCTTCCACCTCCGCCCAGCAGACTGACCCCCATCACCAGGGGCACCACCGCCACGTCCTGCGCCAGCAGCACGCCCACCGCCAGCCGGCCGTGCGGGCTGTCGATCTCGCCACGATTCCCCAGGACGCGCAACACGTACGCCGTGCTGGAGAGCGCCAGGATCGCGCCCATCGCCAGCGCCGGCCTCGAGTACATCCCGAAGAGCACCAGCGCACCGGTCGTGATCGCGATCGTCAGCACCACCTGCAACGAACCGACGAGCAGCCCCGCCGCGCCCGTGCGCCGCAAGCGCTCCCACGAGAACTCCAGGCCGATCGAGAAGAGCAGGAGCCCCACGCCCAGCTCGGCGAGCAGCGTCACCTCCTCCTGCGTCCGCACCCAGTGCAGGACGTGCGGGCCGAGCAACATCCCGGCGACGAGATAACCCAGGATCGCGCTCTGCCGCAACCGCTCGGCGAGCGCGCCGAGCAAGAAGCCTCCGGTCAGGAGGAGCAGCACGTCGCCGAGAGTGGACCAGGAGCTCATGGGGCGAGGATTGTGAGCCTTCCCGCGGCCCGCCACAACCGGGGTCGGCCCGGTCTCGCCACTGGGGACGGCCGGATCGCCGACTCCGGTTCCACCAGCCGCACCCGCTCCGTAGACTGCGCCGCCCGAAACCGCCTCCTCGCCATGCAACCGATCGCCGTCCCCGACCACCCGCTGCTCGTCCTCGGCCTCATCGAGACCGTCTTCCCCGTCCCCCTCGCCGAGCTCCCCTCGCCCGACTGGCTCCGGGAGCTGCTCGTCCTCGAGGCCGCCGCGCCCCTCCAGCGCGACGAATCGTGCCGCACCGACGTGCGCAAGCTCCTCCGCCACGGCGGCTACAAGCCGACCGGCCGCGGCAAGCCCGCCTCCGAGTACCTCGTCCGCGCGGCGGGCGAAGAGCAGCTCTCCTCGATCAACCTCGCCGTCGACGTCTGCAACGCGGTCAGCCTGCACTCGAGCCTGCCCATCAGCGTCGTCGACCTCGATCGGACCACCCCGCCCCTCTCCGTGGCGATCGCCGGCGAGCGGACCACCTACGTCTTCAACCCCTCGGGGCAGGAGATCCGCGTCGACGGGCTGCTCTGCCTCTTCGACGCCGACGGGCCCTGCGGGAGCGGGGTGAAGGACTCCCAGCGCACCAAGACCGGCGAGACGACGAGGCGCACCCTGACGCTGCTCTGGGGGACGAAGGCGCAACCGGGGCGTACCCGCGCCGCCGCCGAGTGGTACGTCGAGCTGCTCGAGCGAGCCGGGGCCGGCAGGATCGAGCTCGAGGTCCGTGGAGAATGAGAGTCCAACCAAGGGGGCCAGTCCCGAGAGAGGGCTTGCGGACTGAGCCCGGTGCGCTAGTCTCGGGGCAGCGGGGTCGTCGTGACCCCGCGGACTCTTCACCCAGTTCACAGGAGACGCTTGGCTTATGAGACTCTCGAAGTCCGTCAGGGTCGTGCGCGCCTCCGCCCGCGACTGATCGACGGGTAGCCGGCTCCCGGCTCCCGGCAGCAGCTCCGGGCGGAGCGCGAATCGCAACAGCGACGCGCTCCCGGTCTGCCCGCGCTCGTGCGCGGGGAAGCGGACCGCCCGGGTGGGAGAGCGCGTCCCGAATCGACCACCCGGACGTTCTCCCTGCAGGTACAGAAGCCTTGGAAGAGTTCCACAAGCGCTCGGCGAAGCGCAAACGCAAGCAACAACACATGTTCGGGCGCTACTCCCTGGAGGAGCGCAAGAAGATCAAGGAGAAGTCGCGGGCTCGTCGCAACGACCCGCAGAGAAACCGAAAGCGACGTCGCGACTGGAGCGACGACGAGGACGAGGAGGCCTTCGAGAAGATCCGCACCGGAGGCGATCGCGTGCTCGGACGCGACGCCGGAGAAGCTCGCCGGGCGCCCGGCGTGGAAGTCGTGCCCGGGGCGGAGACCGAGGCGGTCGGCGTCCCGGGGCTCGTGCTCTCGGTGCGTCGCACCGGCGCGCTGGTGCGCGTGGCACAGCGCGAGCTCATGGCCCGCGTGCCCCGCGGCCTGCGCCTCGCCGTCGGGGACGACGTGCGCGTCGCCGGCTTCGAGAAGGAGCTCCCGTACGTCAGCGCTCTCGCCCCTCGACGCACCGAGCTGGTGCGCCCCGACCCCGGAAACGCCTCGAAGGCGCTGCTCCTCGCGGCCAACGTCGACCTCGCCATCCTGGTGCTGTCGGTCGTCACCCCGCCGCTTCGACCGCGCCTCATCGACCGCTTCCTCGTCGCCCTCTCGCGCGGCGGCGTCGAACCGGTTCTGTGCGTCAACAAGCTCGACCTGCTCGACCGGCTCGAGGGGCACGAGGCGCGCGTCGCCCTGGAGCGCGAGCTCCTGCCCTACCGCGAGCTCGGCCTGCCGATCGCCCTGACCTCCGCGGAGAGCGGCGAGCTGCCGCGGGCGCGCTACGAGGCGTACCGGCGCATTCTCGACTCGCTGAAGGGGTGACGCCGGGCGGACACCCATCGGTCACTCCGAATCCTCCGGGGCTTGCGGATCGGCGGAGGTGCTGTAGAATAGAGTGGGCCGGACGGAAGCTCCCCGGCCGTCTCGGCACCTCGCTCCGCCCACCGCTCATTCGCTTCAGGAGATCGCTCATGCGCCCCGCCCGCCTGCTCCGCTACTCGATCCTGCCGCTCCTGCTGACCACCCTCGGCTCCGCCCAGTCCCGGATCTGGACCGTCGACGATGACGCCCCCGCCGATTTCTGGGACATCCAGTCGGCGATCGACGCCTCGTCCGATGGAGACGCGATCCTCGTCCGGCCCGGTGACTACTTCGCCTTCACCCTCAACGCCCGCGGGGTCACCATCGTCGGTACGGCCGGGGCCACGTTCGTCGAAGGGATCATCCAGGTGAAGAACCTGGCGGCCGGGCAGGTCGCCGTCCTGTCCAGCCTCTCCGTGGATCCGGGCGCCTACCCCCCGCTCGGCCTGCGGCTGCACGCCACCGCGAACCTCGGCTCGCTCCGGGTGCAATCCTGCATCTTCGAGGGGACCCAGCCTCACTGGTCCTCCGGAGCGGGAACCACGCTCGGCACGACCGCCGCCGAGCTGAACGGTTGCGCTGACCTCGTCCTGGTCGGCTGCGAGTTCGAAGGGGGACGGGGATACTGGGACGAGATCTGCGACTACGGGTGCTGGTGGGTCTCCCACGACGGAGAGCCCGGAGCGGTCATCGCCGACTCCACGATCGCTCTCTACGACTGCGTGCTCAGAGGGGGGCAGGGAGACTGGGAGCCGAAGCTGGACTTCGGAGGGACGGATGGCGGAGCCGGTGCCATCGTTCTTCTCTCGTTCCTGCAGCTTTCGGGCACGTGGATCGAGGGAGGCATGGGTGGTCCCGCCTATACCCCGGGGACCTTCGGCCTCGGCGGCGACGGCGGCCCCGGCATGGATCTCCTGAACCAGGCCTCCACGCTGCAGCTCCTGGGCAGCGCGGTCGTGGGAGGGGCTGCCGGCGAAGGGGAGTGGGGCTACGGAAACGAAGGCCCGGACTTCTTCCGCCACGGCAGCTCCCAGATCGTCAACCTCGCCGGTGCCAAGCGGCGCATGAGGGTGCACGCGTATCACCAGCTCGAAGGCACCACCGTGCTGGCCACGTTCAAGGGCCAGCCCGGCGACCAGGTCTTCCTGCCCGTCGACTGGGGAACCGACTTCACCTTCGACGCCGGAGTCAAGGGTACCTGGGTGCTCCCCCAGCCGCCGACGATTCCGCCGACCCCTATCGCGGTGATTCCCGCCTCCGGCCAGATCCAGGTGCCGTTGCCGTCGAACGGGCCCACGGGCGGCAACGGCGGGGAGGTCGAGTTCCGGCAGATGTACGTCGTCAGTGCGACGGGGGACACGATCCTCGGCTCGCCCGCCGGCGTGTTGCAGATCGCCTGTGCGCAGCCCACCAGCTACTGCACCGGCGCGCCGAACTCCGTCGGCTCCGGAGCGACGATCTCGTTGACCGGTACGATCAGCCTCGCCGCGGGCGACGCCGTGCTGCACGCCGCCGGCGTCCCGCCGAGTCAGTTCGGGCTCTTCTACTACGGTCCGAACCAGGTCCAGCTCCCCTGGGGCGACGGCTTCCGCTGCGCGGGTGGGGGGGTGTACCGCCTCGGCACGGTGCTGAGCGACGGGAGCGGCAACTCCACCGATCCGCTCGACTACACGAAACCCCCGATGGACGCGGGGGCCGGCAAGATCGTCGCCGGCGGCAGCTGGAACTTCCAGTACTGGTACCGCGACCCGAGCGGTCCCGGCGGGACCGGGTTCAACGCCTCGGACGCGCTGGCGGTCACGTTCTGTCCGTAGACTCCCCGCCGCGAACCCTGACCATTCCCACCAACCTCGCCAGCAGGATCACCAGGAAGAGCTGGCCGATGATCGCCTCGAGGATGCTCAGGAACTTGGCCGCCATCGTGACCGGGGTGATGTCGCCGTAGCCGAGGGTGGTCAGGGTGACGAAGCTGTAGTAGATGAAGTCGCCTTCCTCCCCACCCGCCGTGACGCCCTCGAAGGAGGCGCCGGCCTCGGCCTGCTCGAGATAGATGTAGATGCCGCGCCAGGCGTAGCCGAGGAGCAGGTAGGCCGAAGCCGCGGCGGAGACCTGGCTCCAGGTGATCGTCGTCTGCTGGAAGATCCGGCGCACCGTCAGGCCGACCAGGTAGAAGTGGAAGAGCGCCGTGCAGCCTCCCACGAACGCGGTCGAGACGACCTGCGACTCGATCGCTGGGAAGAGGTCCAGCAGCGACTTCTCGCCGAAGAAGAGGAAGCTCGAGAGCTCGGGCAGGAGCAGGATCACTCCGAGCAGCAGCTCGGCTCGCCTTCGAGCCGCGGCCGACAGGGCCTCGAGGAAGATCAAGAGGTAGGCGCCGCGCAGTAGAACGGCGCTCCAGCCGAGATTCTCGACCAGGAGGGCGAGGAGCAGTCCCAGGAGCAGGGCGACCAGCAGGACGTGGTAGCCCAGGCCCTCCTCCCACCGTCGTTGCATCCGCTCTCTTCGGCTCGCCAGCATGACGGTCGAGACGGTAGCAGGCGAGCTCTCCCCGAGGCAGCGGAAAAGCGCGACCGCGCCCTCGGCGACGGGCGGTGTCGCTACCAGGCGCTGTCGAGGATCACCGTGCAGGAGGACGAGGTGAAGTAGTTCTCCGCTCCGATCAGGTTGCCCTGCAAGTGCCTGGTGTGGTGTCCGAACGCGGGTCGATCAGCGACCCCGAGCGTGGTCGTGAAGGTGCCGGAGCTGCCGATCACGCCGAGGAACTTCCACGGCCGCAGATCGGGAAATGGACGCGCGGCCAGCAGAAACGGGCCGCGATCGTCGTCGAAGTCGTACGCCGGCGAGCCCGAGACGTGAAGGAAGACGAGATCTCCCGGTGTGCCGGTGAAGACCAGGGCGATCGACGCGGTGTCGTCGATCAGCTGGCTCGCGCTCAGGAGACGAGCGTCCCCCGGCAGATACGTGCCGGCCGAGGCGTCCTGGCCGTCGATGCCGTAGCTCCCCGGGTCACCGCTCCAGCCCCCGACGCCGGGCTGGAAGTCGTTGTCCAGGTACCAGGCTTCGGTGCCCGTGCCCCGGTAGCCCCATCCACCGTCGCCGCCCGCACCGTACTGATTGGTCCAGATGTCGGGCATCCAGTCACCGTCGCCGCCGTCCCCCCCGATCAGCGTGCAACCGGAGAGGTACGTCCGTCCTCCTCCCCAGGCGTAGATACCGTGTCCACCGGAGTGGCCGTACGCCCCGGGATCGTCGTCCGTGCTGCCGTGCGCACCCTCGAAGAGCGAGGCGTAGAGGGACACGTCGCTCGCCTCCACCATCATGCCGTTGCCACCCGGGGCACCGTACTCGCCGCCGTCGCCGCCCCAGCCGCCGCGGGCGGTGCAGTGGGTCATCTCGACGTCGTCGGAGTCGATGATGTAGACGGCGCTCTTGCCGACGTAGGGAACGTAGACCTCCTGACCGCCGGTGAAGGTCGACTCCTGGATCCGTACCGATCCCTGACAGCCGTCCACGACCAGCCCGTTGCCGTCGATGCCATCCGCGCCGATCCCGGAGATCTGCACCGAGCGGTGCGACGCCAGGTAGCGGACGCGATAGGTCCCGTCGACGGTGACCGTGCCGGTGGGGGTGGCCTTCACCAGCGAGAGCGACTTGTCGTCGATCCAGAAGGCGCCGTAGCTGCCGGGCCAGACCCGGATCACGTCTCCGTCCTGTGCGGCGACCACGGCGTCGTTGATCTGGTTGTAGTCGGGGTTCGGACCCCTCACGTTCAACACGTCGGCGGTCGCCGGCGAGAGCGGCATGGCGACGAGGAAGAGGGGGAGCAGCAGCGGTTTCGCGTTCATGGATCGACCTCCGGTGAGAATCTCCTCTGGCGAGGGCCTGCCCGGGAGGGGCAACTCAATCGGACCTCACCTCTCGAAGTGAAACGGGTTCGTGTTTCGTCCAGGCAGGCCCTTCGGGCTGCATTCAGTGTTGATGGTTCGGGCGAAACGCGCAATACGGTGACCGCGCTCGGTCCTTACCCCAAGACGGGTCTTGACCTCATTCTGAAGAAGTCCCCCTCCCCGACCACGCGCACAGGGATTCCGGCTTCTTTCTTCACTCCCCACGGGACGTCGCCAAGGCGGGCCCGATCGAGTGCTACCACGCGCCGTCGAGGATCACCGTCCAGGAAGAGGACGTGAAGTAGTTCTGCGCCCCGACCAGGTTGCCCTGCAGGTGCCTCGTGTGGTGGCCGAGGGCCGGCAGGTCCGCGACCCCGATCGAGGTCGAGAAGGTCCCGCCGGCGCCGATCGTGCCCAGGATCTTCCAGGGCCGCAGCTCCGGCAGCGGTCGCGTGGCGAGGAGGAAGGGACCGCGCTCCGCATCGAAGGTGTACGCGGGCGAGCCGCAGGCCTGCAAGCAGACGAGATCCCCCGGCGTGCCGGTGAAGATCAAGCCGATCGAGGAGGTGTCGTCGATCAACCGGCTCGCGCGCAGGAGGCGCGCCGCGCCGGGAAGGCGGAGGCAGTCACCCTTGGTCTCCTGACCGTCCGGCGCGTCCCCGGTCGAGGAGGCATAGCAGTCCGCGCCGCCCTCGCCGGGTAGGTAGACATTGTCGAGCAGCCACGCTTCCGGCTGGGGATCGAGTCCCGCGTAGCCCGAACCTCCGTGCCCTCCATCGGGGCACTCCCAGCTCTCCGGTCCGCCCGCGTCCCCGCCGCCCCCACCGATGAGGGTACAGCCGGAGATGTAGAGGCGTCCCCCGTCCCAGGCCTCGATCCCGCCGCCACCGCTGCCACCGTCGGCTCCGTCGACCAATCCCGGTCCACCCGGGCAGCCTTCGAAGGTCGACGAGAAGAGCGACACCTGGCTGCTCTCCACCGTCAGGCCCGGGTCACCCTCGGCACCGACGTAGTAGGGGTGGTGATCCAGGCGCGCGGCCCCTCGCGCCGTACAGAACACCAGTTCGACGTCACTGCACTGGGTCACGAAGACTCCGCTCGTCGTGTTCCAGTAGCCCGCGTCGATATCTCCTCCCACGAAGACTCCCTCGCGGACCCGGACCGATCCCTGGCAGTCACTGACCACCAGCGCGTGCCCCTCGAGCGCGGTGGCGCTGACCCCGGAGATCTCGACCGAGCGGTGGGGGGCGAGGTTCTTCACCCGGAAGGTGCCGTCGACGACGACCGCGCCCGAGTCGTCGGCGCTCACCAGCGAGAGCGTCTTGTCGTCGATCCAGAAGGACTCGTAATGGCCGGGCCAGATGCGGAGCACATCGCCGTCCTGAGCGGCGACCACGGCGTCCTCGATCTGGTCGTGGTCGGGGTTCGGCCCCCCCACGTCGAGCACTTCGGCGCCCGCGAGGGGGAGCGGCAGGGCGAGAGTCAGCGGGAAGAGCAGGAGCGGCTTGGTCGTCATCGTTCGGCCTCCTCGAGCGTGGAGTTCAATGGACCTCATCAGACCGGATGCCGCAACCGGGAATCCCGGGCCACCGGGAGCCTGGAAAACCAGTGCGGTGGCCGTGGACGCGCCTGGAGCCCCCCGAGATGCTGCGCGGGGCTGGCGCGCTCCCGCAACCTCCCCCTAGAAATCGGGTGCCTCGCCCCCCGTCGGATCGGCTTCGGGGCCGCCGGGAGGGGCACCGGGGCCGGGACCGCCGCCGAGGTCGTCCCCCGACTCGTCGGTGCGCACCTGCTCCAGGACCACCTCGTTGACCCGCAGCGGGCACCCCGCGCGCAGGGCGAGGGCGATCGAGTCGGAGGGGCGCGAGTCGACCACCGCGACCGTCTGGCCCTCCTCGTCGGTCAGGACCAGCTGGGCGAAGAAGGTGTTGTGGCGGATGTCGACGACGTCGACGCAGGCGAGGTGGGCGCCGAGCGAGCGGATCACGTTGAACAGCAGCTGGTGCGTGAGCGGCCGCTCGGTCTGCACGCCGGTGACGATCCGCTGGATCTCCGCCGCCTCCGGGTAGCCGATCACGATCGGGAAGCTGCGCTGCCCGCCGACCTCGCGCAGGTAGATGTACTGCGGCGCGTTGATCGAGTGCTCGCGCAGGATCACGCGCCCCAGCTCGATCTCGACCATCACCGGGTTTTCGCTGGGGTCTTCGGGCATCGGAGCAGTGTACGGGTTGGCCGGAGGGAGGAAAGGAGGCCTGAGACCCTTTATGGACCGCCCGCGGCGGTTTCCAACACCCATTTCGTCCTCGAGGGTCGCGGTTCGCTATTCTCCGTCCGCGTCGCTCCACCGGTGACGAGCTCGGGGCCGAGGGGTAGCTGGAGTGCGAGAATGAGTGCAGCTGAAGAGAAGATGCGGCCGATCCGACCGGCGCCACGCCTGGAGGAGACGGCCCACAAGGGTCGGGCGGGACACGTTCTGTGCTTCGCCGGTTCGGAGATGATGCCCGGCGCGGCGATCCTGATCGTGCGCGCGGCGCAGCGCGGCGGCGCGGGGCTGGTGACGCTGGCCACCTTCGGTCGGGAGCTGGTGCGCATCGTGGCGCCCGCCTCGCCGGAGACGATCTACCTCGACCTGTCCGGAGTCAGCGAGGAGAACCTCGTGAAGGGCCTCCCCGCCGCGCTCGAGGGGCGCGACGACCAGGTGCGCGTCGTCGGGCCGGGGCTCGGGCGCACGCCGCGCACCGCGGACCTCGTCTGGCAGCTGATCGAGGACGACTTCGCCGGGCCGACCGTCTTCGACGCCGACGCCCTGCACGCCGTCGGCACCGACACCGGCGCCTTCGCGCGGCGGAGCGCCCCGACGATCCTGACCCCCCACCCCGGCGAGGCGGCCCGCCTGCTCGGTGTGAACCGGATCCCGAACGACGACGACGGGCGGGTGGAGTGCGCGCTGGAGATCGCTCACTCCGCCGAGTCGATCTGCGTGCTCAAGGGACACCGGACGATCGTCACCGACGGGACGCGGACCCACGTCAACGAGACCGGGAACCCGGGGATGGGGACCGCGGGCTCGGGGGACGTGCTCGTCGGGATCCTCGGCGCGTATCTGTGCAGCGCGGTGGGGCAGTCGACGGAGGGGTGGGGGATCTTCGAGGCGACCGCGACCGCGGTGCACCTCCACGGCCTCGCCGGGGACCTCGCCGAGAAGATGCTCGGGGAGCGGGCGGTGATCGCCTCGTCGATGATCGACTTCCTGCCCGCGGCGCAGCTCCGGCTGCTCGTTCGAGGGCCGGTCTAGGGCGCCGAAGGATGATTCTGGCGCTGATCTGCACCCTCTCGCTGTGCGGTGGCCTCTCCGCCCCGCAGCAGGGATCGCCGGCGGTCGAGCTGGAATGGAGCGTGCGCGAGTGGGCGCTGGACCCCGCGGCCGAGGCGGAGTCGATCGTGCAGGCGGCTCGCGACGCCGACTGGAAACGCAGACACGGGGCCTTCGACGCGTTGGCGCGAGCGGCACCCCGTTCGATCACCGCTGAACAGGAACAGCTCGCGCGCGTGGCGCTCACCGATGAACACCCCAACGTGCGCGCGCAGGCGCTGGCCGCGCTGGCGACGCACGGGGCGGAGGTCGGTGAGCTCGCCGAGCGCCTCGTCGAGGACTCCCTCCCCGAGGTGCGGCGCGAGCTGGCGCGTGCGCTCGCCTTGTCCGCACTCGATACGGCGGGCGAGATCCTGTTCACGTTGACCGAGGACGAGGACCCGCGCGTCGCCCGCGAGGCGACTGACCAGCTGCTCGCGCACATCGGCGGGGTAGGGGACTCGCAGCGGGAGCTGTGGCGAAGCGGACGACTCGATCACGACCCCGAGACTTTTCTCCACGTCCTCGACGCCCTCGACCGATCGGCGAATGGACATGCATTCGGGGACTGGATCCGCAGCGAGATCTGGAGTCGGGACCTCGGTATCAGGGGGGATCCGCTCTCCCCCGAGCAGAAGCGCAAGGCGTGCCTCTGGTACAGCCTGATACGCCAACGCTACCTTCCGGTGTTGCCCTGCCCGTGGTCGGCCGTCTGGCTGCAGCCCCTGGGGCCGGAGCACTCGTCGGTGGAGCGTCGTCGCCAGGCCCGGCTGCTCGAATGGGCGGAGAGTCTCGGCTCCGATGTCGGCCTGCAGCTTCTTCAGGCCGCCGGCTCCCTCGATGCGGAGGCCCAGCTGGGCGGAGCCGGGGCGGCGGACGCGGCGGAGCGTGCGTCGGATCTCCTGATGGGCGCCGCCGTTGCGCTCGCCGGTGCACGAGCCGTGAGCGAGGGCGCCCCTCGAGGCCTGAAACCCGGGGGGGAGAACTACGCGCCCACCGGCGAGAGAACACTGTACTGGAGCGCCGACTTCGCCATCGAGTTCTGGGATGCCGTGCTGGGACGTGCGACGGGTTGGAATCCGGCGGACGAGGCCTGGCTCGACGTCGAGCTCGACTCCGAGGTTCGAGCCGCGGTGATCGACGCCTTCGCGGACACCTGGACGCGCACGCTCGATGGAGCGAGCGGCGACCTCCTGGTCGAAGCGCTCGGTGATCCGCTTCCCGACCTCGCCCACGGCGCCTGGCTGGCGCTGGCGCGGACCGACGAAGGGGTCCGCAGGTTTCGCCGTCCGCTCCACACCTGGTGGTCGGAACAGGCTCTCGAGGCGAAGCTCGAAGCGTTGCGCGAGGTGAACCGCGAGGTGCCGCTCGACACCCCCTGGCGCGAGGAGCTCGTTCGCCTGTGGGCGAGCGGCGAGGGGCGCACCGTCTCGGTGACCGAGCTGCTCGGCGCCCACCGCGGGGACGAGGAGGTCGAGGCGCTGCTCCGGCGCTGGGTCGACGAAGCGATCGCCGTCCTCGAGGCGAGCCCGGTCCCCGACGAGGAGACGACGCGTGGGCCCTGGCGCGAGGCGGAGACGAGCGCGTTGTGGCTCACCAGGGCGTGGCTGCACGCGACCGGCGCGAACGAGATCCAGGGGCGCATGGAGCTGCTGAGGCGCGTCGGACACCTCGGCAAGGAGCTCGGCAAGATCCTGATCACCGACCTCGAGAAGCGTCCCGGCGGGCGCGTCGCGCTGCGGTCGTTACTGGAGAGCCCGAAGCTCTCGCGGCGCCTGCGCATCGAGATCGTGCTGGTCGACGAAACGATCGACTCTTCCGCCGCGTTCGAGCTCCTGGTCGAGCGCTACGACAGGTGCGACCAGGAGCTGCGCCTGCGTATCGCCCTGCGCCTCGCCGACTTCGAGGACCCACGCTCGCGCGAGCTGCTGCTCCGCGTGGCGCTCGACGCCGAGGCGGGGCCCGGCGAGCGGGGACTGGCGATCGACTCCCTCGCCGCGGCGGGCACGCCGGCGGAGGTCGAGCCGCTGCTCCTGCGGATCATCGACGAGGCCGGGGACCTCGATCTCGCGCGCGCCGCCGTCGCCGAGCTGGCCTCGGCGGGGAGCGAGGCGTCCGCCACCAGGCTCTACGCAGCCCTCGCCGATCCCGATTCCGCGCCCTACCTGCGCGACGTCATCCTCCCCGCGCTCGCCGGGATCGAGGTGCGGCGGGGAGTCGCGCCCACCCCCCGGCTGGTGGCGATCTGGGCCGAGGAGGCGCAGCTGAGCGCGGGGCATGAGCTCGAGGTCCGCTTCCGCGGCGAGCGCCTCTCCAGCCGCGCCTTCGCCTACAGCGGGCTGATCGGCGCGACCGAGACCTTCGTGCGCGCCGGGGTGCTCGAGGCCGCGCTCGCGCTCGCCGGGGCGTGGTGGCGCTTCGACGCGCGACTCCTGATGGAGCTGGGCGCGACCGCCACCGAGACCGGTGGCCCGGCGGCCGATCCCATCGCCCGCCGCCTCAACCTCGCCGCGCTGATCGGTCTCGTCGGCGAGGGCGAGGCCCCCGACCGCGAGGGCCTCGTCGCCAAGGCGCGCGCCCGGCTCCTGCGGATCGCCTGGCGCCAGCGGAACTGGCGCGAGGCGGAGGGGTGGGCCGGCGCGATCCTCGAGGACTGGCGCAGCGGGCGAACCACCCGCAGCGGTTTCGAGGCCGCTTTCGGCGCCCGCGACGTCGAGCTGGAGCGCGACCCGACCGAGTGGCTGATCGCGTGCCAGCTCCAGGCGCGGGCCTGGCAGGCGCTGGAGGCGGGGCAGCTCGAGTGGGCGAGGCGCCTGGCGAAGCGCGCCCTGCGCACCCCGCACGTCTCGCGGCTCGCGGCGGCGCAGCAGGAAGAACTGGAGGCGGCGATCGAGAGAGAGTGATCTCGGCCCGGCCTTGGAGCGGCGACGCGGCTCGCGATAATGGCCGGTCTCGCTTCTCCCTCGATTCCCTCCGGACCCACCGCATGAGCCTCACCAAGATCGAGATGCCCGACGGCGCGATCCAATGCCTCGACGACGGCATCGGCTTCGTCGCCCTGGTCGACAAGATGCAGGTCGACCACGCCAAGAAGGTGGTCAACGCCGCGCGCATCTCCTACGACAAGAGCCGCCCCGCGTTCGACGAGCGCGACCGGGTGCTCACGACTTTCCTGTGGGAGAAGGGGCACACCTCGCCGTTCCGGCACTCCTTCTACACCTTCCACTGGAAGGCGCCGCTCTTCGTCTACCGCCAGGCGTTCAAGTACCAGGTCGGCAGCGGCTGGCGCGAGTACGAGGTCGCCGGGCAGTCGGTCAGCCTCGAGGTCTTCGACATCTTCTTCGACACCGACAAGGGCTGCTCCTGGAACGAGATCTCCGGGCGCTACGTGCAGTGGGAGCCGGAGTTCTACGTGCCCGCGGTGATGCGCTCCAACCCCGGCCACGGCGACAAGCAGGCGGCGGTCGATCTGCCCGAGGGCTTCGACCACGAGGGCGAGCGCACCGCGATGATCGAGGAGTGCCGGGCGAGCTTCGCACGCTACGAGGCGCGGATCGAGCGCGGCGTGGCCAAGGAGATCGCCCGGATGTGCCTGCCGCAGAACCTCTACACGCAGGCGTACTGGACCGTGTCGCTGCAGGGCGTGATGCACTTCCTCGGCCAGCGCCTCGCGCCGCACGCGCAGTACGAGATCCGTAGGTGCGCGAAAGCGATCTTCGAGCTGGTCAAGGGCGACCTCGAGCAGATCGGGATCACCGAGGAATCGATCGTCACCGAGTGAGCGGACGGTTTGCACCGCTCCCATTGAACGTTCACCCACCTCGACCGTTTCCCCGCCCATGAAGCTCCTCCTGCTGCTCCTCTGTGCCCCGTTGCCCCTCCTCGTGGCCCTCTCCGCGGCTCCCACCGGCCAGGAGGAGGCCCAGGAGACCCCCGCCGAGGAGCTCGAGGCGGCCTTCGCCGCCCAGGGGCTGGCCCTCGACCTCGAGGCGGGCACCCTCGCCGTGCCGACCACCATCTGCATCCGCGAGGACCTGCTCGAGTACGTGCTCGTCGCCGCCTTCGGCGCCGCGCACGAGAGCCTGCTCGCCACCGAGATCAGCGCCACCGTGGTCAACACCGCCCTGGTCACCCTCGGCGCCAAGGGAGGCGAGAACGTGCAGTGGGTCGAGAAGGACCCGCGGCCCACCGCGGAGGAGATTCGCGACGGCGCGCCGACCCACGACGTCATCCCGCCGAGCGGCGACGCGTTCCTGATGTACTGCGCCTGGCGCGAGGGCGAGGAGGTCTACTTCTTCCGCCTCGAGGACCTCATCACCAACCTGGTCACCGGCCGCTCGATGCGGCGGCACGGCTGGGTCTACCTCGGCTCGCGGATGGTGCAGCCGAGGCCGGACGAGCCGCAGGAGGTGCTCGCCGCCGAGCTGGAGGGGAACCTGATCAACCTCAGCTTCTTCCGCGCGGGCAACACCCTGCTCACCGCCGCGCTCGACGACTGCATCCACCAGACGATCTGGCTGCCCAACTCCGCGCTGGTTCCGCCGCGCGGCGCGCCGGTGACCCTGATCTTCACCCGCGAGCGGCTGAGGAGCGTTCCAGAGGCGATCGAAGCGGCGCTGGTCGACGCGGGATCGGGGCAGTAGGCGGGCCCCTCGCCGATGGCCGAGCTCGACCTCCCGCAGCTGGTGCGCAGCCGGGTGCGCTACGCGCACCGCGGGCTCGCCTCGGTGCGCCTCCTGGAGAGCTGTGCCGTCGCCCTCGCCGCTGCGACCACGGCGCTCGCCGCGGCGGTGGTCTCCGGCGCGAGCCTCGAGCGAGGCGGCCCCTGGTGGGCGGCGGCCCTGTGCGCACTGCTCACCGGCGCGACCTGGGGAATCGAGCTCCACCTCGGTGGCCGGGCGCTGGCCGCGCGAATCGACCGCGCGCTGGGGCAGGGCGGCGCCCTGCTCACCGCCTGGGAGGTCGAGGGCGGGGCGAGCGTCGGCCGCATCGGTGGACTGCTCGCGCGCTCGATCGCCGAGAAGATCCCGGCGCGACGGATGCTGCGCGCGGTCCTCCCGGTCTCGGCGCCGCTGTTCGCCTTGCCCTTCGCCGGCGCGACGCTACTCTTCCTCGCGCTGGAGGACGTGCGCTCGCGGCCGATCGAAGACGACCTCCAGCTCCTGTCCGCGCACGTCGGCGACCAGCTCTCCGACCTGTCCCGGGTGGGTCGCGGCGCGCCGCCCGAAGGGGCGGAGGACCTGTCCCAGCAGGAGCTCTCCGAGCTGGCCGGGCTGGCGCGCGCGGCGGGGAGTCTCGCGGCTCGAGATCCGGAAGAGGGCGAGGAGCTCCAGGAGCTGCGGGATCGGATCGAGGCGCTCGAGGAACGCCTGCCGGCGGAGAGCGAGCTCCGCAAGCGACTCGAGAAGGCCGAGGATACGCTCGATTCTGCCCTGATGGCTCTCGAGCGGGCCCGCCCGGAGGAGGATCGAGAGGGCGAGGAGGGCTCGGGGATCGCCGGGGAGAGGGGCGGGGACCCGGACACCTCCGGAAGCCGACCCGGATCGGGGCTGGCGTCCGATGTCCCGGACGTCACAATGTCGAGCCTGGAATCTCACCCCTCGGCCGAGGCCCGAACCTCCGAGCGAGGCGTCCTCTCCGGACCGGCCTGGTCCGAAGCCTACGACGCCATCGTCGCCCGCTGGATCGCTTCCCGTCGGGAACCGAGGTGAGGGCGAACGGAGGAGCGAGAAGAGCAGTGTCGGAAACGAATCAGAGTCAGGGTCCGGTCGGGTTGTGGCTGATCGGCGCGCGTGGCGCGATCTCCACCTGCGTGGCCTACGGCCTCGCCGGCCTCGTCGAGGGTCTGCTGGAGCCGGTCGGGCTGGTCACCGAGACCGAGGACCTGGCCCGGCTGCCGCTGGTCCCGATCGAGGATCTGGTGCTCGGCGGGCACGACGTCTGCACGCGCAGCCTGACCGATGCCGCCTCCGAGCTCTTGCGCACCGGGGTGCTGCCGCCGGGGCTGGTCGAGGCGGTCGCCAATCGCGCCGCCGCCTACGAATCCTCGATCGCGCCCGGGATCCTCGACGGACCCGACGTCGGCCTGGCCGACCTCGACCCGCGCGCCGCGGAGCTGGGCAGCGCCCCGCCGCGGGAGCAGATCGCGCGCGTGCAGCAGGACTTCAAGAGCTTCGCCGAGGACCACGAGTGCCGCCGCGTGATCGTGATCAACGTCGCCAGCACCGAGGCGTTTCGCGAGGAGCGGAGCGAGTGGCGGAACCTCGAGGCCTTCGAGGCCGAGCTCGACCGCGGTGGACCGCAGCCGGCGTCGATCGTCTACGCCTACGCGGCGCTCGAGGGGGGCTACCCCTACGTCAACTTCACCCCGAGCCGCGGCGCGTCGCTCCCGGCGCTGATCGAGCTGGCCCAGAAGCGCGGCGTGCCCCACTGCGGCGCCGACGGCAAGACGGGGGAGACGCTCCTGAAGACGGTGCTCGCCCCGATGTTCACCGCGCGCGCGCTCAAGGTGCTCTCGTGGCGCGGCTACAACATGCTCGGCAACCGCGACGGCGAGGTGCTCAACGAGTCCGCCCACCGGCACAGCAAGCTGGTCAACAAGGACGCGGCCCTGCGGGCGATCCTCGACGACTCCGAGGTCGACAGCGGCGTGGGGATCGACTTCGTGCCCTCCCTCGCCGACTGGAAGACGGCGATGGACTTCGTGCACTTCGAGGGGTTCCTCGGGGCGCGGATGAGCCTGCAGTTCACCTGGCAGGGCAGCGACTCGGCGCTCGCCGCGCCGCTGGTGATCGACCTCGCCCGGATGACCGCGCTGGCGGCCGAGCGGGGCGAGGGCGGGGCGCTCAAGCACCTCGCCTGCTTCTTCAAGGCCCCGCTGGGTGGCGGCACGCACGACTTCCAGGCCCAGTACCGCAGGTTGATCGCCTACGCCCGGCGCAAGCCCTGAGCGGTAGCCGTGATGGACGCCGACGGGCCGTCGCTCCCCGCGGAGTTCCTCGAGCGCCTGGAGCGGATCCTGCCCGCCGAGCGGCTGGGCGGAGTGCTGGCGAGCTTCGGCGCGCCGCGCCGCCCCGCCTTCCGCGTCAACACGCTGAAGGCCACGGTGGGACCGGTGCTCGCCGAGCTGGAAGGGGTGGGCCTCGTCCCCGAGCCCCTGCCGTGGTACGAGGGCGCCTTCACGCTCGCCCCCGGGGAGCTCGAGCGGCTGCAGGGCACCGGGGCGTTCCAGCGCGGCGAGGTGTGGGTGCAGAACCCGAGCTCGATGCTGCCGCCGCTCTGGCTGGGGCCCCGGCCGGGTGAGCGGGTGCTCGACCTCTGCGCCGCCCCGGGGAGCAAGACGACGCAGCTCGCCTGCCTGATGGGGGACGAGGGGAAGATCGTGGCCAACGACCGCAGCCGCCGCCGCTGCTTCAAGCTGGAGCGCGTGCTCGCCGAGCAGGGGGTCTCCTCGGCGGAGGTCTCCAATCGCTCCGGCGAGGTGTTCGGCCGCGTGCGGGCGGGGGCGTTCGATCGGGTGCTGGTCGACGCCCCCTGCTCGGGGGAGGGGCGCTTCTCCCGGGACGATCCCGACTCCTGGTCGGACTGGCGCGTCAAGAAGATCAAGCGCCTCGCCTCGCAGCAGCGGCGCCTCCTGATCTCGGGGCTGTACGCCCTGCGCCCGGGAGGCGTGCTGATGTACTCGACCTGCACCTTCGCCCCCGAGGAGAACGAGGCGGTGATCGACAAGGTGCTGCGTCACTTCGAGGGGGCGGTGGTGCTGGGGGAGCCGCCGGTGGAGCTTTCGGGGATGATCCCCGGTCGGAGCGAGTGGCGCGGGCGCCCCTACCGGAGCCCCGACCTGGGGCGAACCCGGCGCGTTCTCCCCGACGGCACCCTGGAGGGCTTCTTCCTGGCCCGCCTGGAGCGCCCCTCGTAAAACTCCCAGGGTTATCGGGGAGATCCGGGTAGCTCGCCCGTACGCCCGGGCATAGGAATACGCGTCGCCCCGAGGGCCCCATTCCCCTGCGGGTGCGCTGGCCCATCCTCACGCTCCATGTCTCTCCCCCGACTGATCCTCGTCGTGGCCCTTCTGATCGGCGGCACCACTGCCGCGGTCCTCTCGTACGTCGAGAGCCGGCGCCCCGTCCCGCGCGACCCGGTGGCGGTCGACCACCCGGAGAGAAGCGAGATGGAACACCCGGACCGGCTGACCCCGTCCGTGGAGCCCGACCAGGACACCGACCAGGCGGCTGCGTAGCACGCCAAGGGGACAAATCACGCCACGCCGGAGCTCTCGCGCAGAGCTCCGGCGTGGCGTGCTTTGCCCCCTTGGCGTGCTACGCGCGCCTCTCTCCCGGATACACTCCGCGCGAGACCGATGCAGTGCCCCAAGCTCAAGCTCCAGACCACCTCGCTGTGGTACTACCCCTCGCAGCAGTACTCCGACGAGCCGATGGGCATCCCCGGCTTCGAGGGGCGCACGCCTGCGTGGGTGATCTGGAATCTGCTGCAGCGGTACACCCGGGAGAAGGACCTCGTGGTCGATCCCTGCTGCGGGGGCGGGACCACGCTCGATGTCGCTCGCTCGATCGGGCGGCGCGCACTCGGCTACGATATCGCGCCGGTACGCGAGGACATCCACCGCGCGGACGCGCGAGCGTTGCCGCTGGAGAACGAGAAGGCGGACTTCGTCTTCGTCGACCCGCCGTACTCGACGCACATCGAGTACTCGGGGAACAAGGACTGCATCGGCAAGCTGGACGCCTTCGAGCCGGCGTACTTCGAGGCGATGGAGAAGGTCTTCGCCGAGTGTGACCGGGTCCTGCGCGACCGCCGCTACCTGGCGGTGTACGTCAGCGACACCTTCAAGAAGAAGCGCGGCTTCGTGCCGATCGGTGCCCGTTTCAGCGTGATGCTCGAGCAGCGCTTTCGCGCGGTCGATCAGATCTCCGTGGTGCGCGGCAACCGCAAGCTCGAGTCGAGTCGCTTCCACAAGACGGCGGCGGAGGGGAACTTCTTCCTGCGCGGCTTCAACCACCTCCTGATCTTCAAGAAGGAGCGGCAGCGCTCCCGGTCGTGACGCGCCGCCGGAAGCTCTCCGCCCGCTTCCTTCGCGCGCCGACGGTGGAGGTCGCGCGCGCGCTGCTCGGCACCGTCCTGGTCCACGACTCCCCGGGGGGACGCACCGCCGGTCGCATCGTCGAGACCGAGGCGTACCTCTCCGAGGGCGACCCCGCGTGCCACGCCGCGCGCGGCGAGACGAAACGCAACCGCTCGATGTTCGGGCCCCCGGGGACGGCGTACGTGTACCTGATCTACGGGATCCACCACTGCCTGAACGTCGTCACCGCGCCACGCGGAGTGGGGGAGGCGGTCCTGATCCGGGCGCTCGAGCCGCTGAAGGGGCTGGAGCTGATGGCGGCTCGCCGCGGCACCGAGACGCCGAAGAACCTGTGCAGCGGCCCCGGCAAGCTGGTGCAGGCGATGGGGATCACCCTGGCGCACGACGGGGTGGATCTGCGACGGGGGGAGCTGACGTTGCGGGCCGGTGAGACGGCGGACCCCCTCTCGATCGAGGTGGGTCCGCGAATCGGCATCCGGGAGGGCGCCGACCTGCCCTTGCGATTCTGCGTGTCGGGCAGCCGATGGGTGTCGAGGCGTTGAGCACGCCAGGGCGGCTCACCCCTCGGTTCCGTCCCCCGTCTCTTCCTTTTCCTTCTTCTGCTCGCCGGTCTCCTCGTCGGCGGCTCCGGTGCCGTCCTCGGTCTCGGTTCCGGCCCCGGCACCGTCCTCGGCACCACCGGCCTCCTCGACCGGAGGATCCCCACCGAGGTTGTCGATCGAGGGTTCCTCGGTTCCCTCCTCCTCGGGCTCTTCCTCCGGCAACGGCTTGAGCAGCTCCTCCATCCGCTTGGCGAAGTTGTTCTTGCTGTACTCGGGGATGACGTAGACCCACGGGGTGAGGCGGGCGTTCAGCGCCTCGACCTCCGGCTCCACCTCCTCGGCGGGGCGCGGGGTGGCCTCGGCCTCGACGATCGGCTCGGGGATCTCGCCCTCCTCGCCTTCGGTGGGCACCTCCTCGGGAGGCGGGGCGGGGCCGACGTCCAGCGTGGGGGCGCCGGTCGGGTCGTAGGCGGCGGAGAAGGCGGCGTAGTGCTTCTCGTCCTTCTGCCACACCTCGACCGTCACCCGCATGCCGTCCCTGGTCCACAGGCTGGCGATCGAGAGGGGTTCCTCCGGCGCGGTGAACTCGGCGGCCTGCAGCACGTCCTCGAAGTTGAGGTACTGCATCGAGCCCGCCAGCACGTTGGCCGCGGAGGTGTACTTCAGCTCGCGATCCACCGGCAGCTCGTGCAGGGTGTAGTCGTCCTCGGAGTCCTTCTTCGAGATCGTCAGCACCTCGCCGTCGGTGTGCGTGACCCGGGCGGCGCGCACGTCGTTGCGCTGGATCTCCAGGATCTTCTTGTCCAGCCACTCGTCCGCCTTCTCGGGGAGAGGCGGCAGGCTGCCCTCGACCAGCCAGGACTCGGGGTCGGAGGCCCGGCGGCAGTAGAAGTTCTCGCCGCGGGTTCCCTCGCGAGGCTTGCCGACGATCAGCGAAGCGACCACGGCCCCCGCGGAGTCCTTCAGCGTGAGCTGCTTCGACTGGAACTCGGCCTCCAGGTCGGAGTTGACCGCCTGCACTCCGAGCCGCTCGTACGACGCGGGGTTCGAGGTCTTCTGCTCGAGCTTCTCCAGCTCGGCGAGGCCGATCAACGCCGGGCGCACCTTGTCCATCAGGACCGGGTAGCCCCCGCGGTCGACGAGCTTCCAGGAGGGATCCCCCTGCTCGAAGGTGAAGAGCCCCTCGGAGGTGGTCAGCTCCAGGGTCGCCACGTCGTTGATCTGGTCGATCAGCTCGGGGAAGAGCGCGCCGCCCTTCTCCTCGACCTCGGCCTCCGGCGAGCCGGAGTTGTAGGCGAGCAGTCCGATCAGGATCAGGATCGCGGCCGCGACGGCCGCACCGATGAGCGTCTTGGCGTTCATCTGTCAGCTCCTCTTTCGATTCACGCGGTACAGCCCCATGGCGGCGGCGAGGATCGCGATCACCAGGGGCAGGGCGACGATGTTGAAGAACTTGACCCAGCTTCCCAGCCGCTCGATGTCCTTCATCAGCGAGTGGTTCACGTCGCGCAGCTTGCGGTTGGTCTCCAGCTGCTCGGCGCGGTAGTTCTCGATCTCCTCCCGCTGTTCAGGCGTGAGGATCATCGAGCTGACGCCGCCCTCCTTCTGGCTCTGTAGCTCGTTGATGCGACGTTCGGTCTCCGCCAGCTTGTCCTCCAGCGCCTGTTTCTCGGTCTGGAAGCGGTTGTTGGCCTCCTCGAGCATCTCCTCCACCCGGGTGAAGGGGCGGGCGAAGCCGGGCCGGCTGCGGAGGCTGATCATGTCCTCGTCACCGGTCAGGTTGTCGATGGTGTTGACGAGAAGATCGTAGTTGTTGGCCTTGGTCTGCACCTCGAGCTGCATGTTCCCGAGGCGCGCCAGCTGGACCCAGATTTTGTGGTACAGCATGTCCGCGTCGGCGATGGCGACGACCTGGATGTCGCCTTCGGTCTTCCACCCGTCCTCGGGCGGCGTCGGCGGGGGCGGCGGCTCTTCGCCCTCGGCGACCGGCTTCTCCGGCGGGCCGTCGGGGTAGGCGGTCTTGGCCGGGCCGCTGATGCGCGCACCGACGGTCAGCTCCTCGCCGCTCTCGACGAAGTCCTTCAGGAGGCCGGCGGGATCGGGCCCCATGGCGATCTTGATCCGCTCCATCTCCATCGAGTCCTCGCTGGTCCAGAGAAGCCGGGAGAAGCTCGTGGTCGCGTCGGGAGTGGGGCTCAGGATCCCCGCCGCCAGCAGGCTGATCTTCTTCAGGTCGCGGGCGATCGGGTCGTCGGGGCTGACGTTGTCCGAGGGCAGGTCCGTCCAGACCACGTACGGGGTCTGCTCGCCGGGAGCCAGCGCGACGACGCGCGCATTGCCGCGGTCGGCGGCCAGCTTCTCGGGCGTCAGCTCGAAGCCCCAGGCCTTCAGCAGCGGTCCGAGGTCGGAGGTGCGGTTGGCGCTGAAGGCGCTCATCCGGTCCTGCGGGTTGATCCCCTCGGAGTCGAGGTCGCAGTGCGGGTCGAGGAAGGCGATGATCTTGCCGCCGCCCAGCGCGAACTGGTCGATCTCGAAGAGCAGCTCGTCCGGGAGCTCCTTCGGGTGGACCAGCAGCAGGATGTCGATCTCCTCGGGCAGCTCGGTCGCCCGGCGCTCGATCGTCACCACGTCGAAGGTGTTGCGCAGCTTGGTCAGGAAGTACCACGGCTCGCCACCGCGCGACCGCGGGTCCATCGGGTTGGGGGGCGTCCCCTGGATCGGCAGCGCGCTCAGCACGCCGACCGTGTACCGCTCGAGGTTGGTCAGGCCGTAGACCAGCTTGGTGATGTCGTACTCGAGGAAGTTCTCCCGCGAGGGGATGAAGAGGGGGATCCGGTCCTCGTCACCGACGTCATTGCTGCCGGCGAGGCCGAAGTAGACGAGGTCGCCCGCCTGGCTCACCGGAGTCGGCGAGAGTCCGTAGGAACGCGCCTCCTCCTCTTCTTCCGAGAAGCGCTCGGGGTCGATCACCAGGAGCTTCAGCTGACCGTCCGCCTGCTTCTCGTACTCCTCGAGCAGCTCGGTGACGCGCTGGGCGTAGCCGAGGAGCCCCGGCGCCTTCTTGGTCGCCGCCTTCTTGGAGTAGTAGAGGCGGAGTGTCACCGGCTCCTCCATCTTGGCCAGGACGTTCTTCGTGCCATCGGACAGCGTGAACAGCTTGGCCTCGGTCAGGTCGAGCTGCGTGGAGGTGAAGATCGCTCCGCCGGCGAGGTTCACGCCGAAGAAGAGCAGGATCAGGATGGCCAGGCCGACCAGGGCGTAGGTTCTCTTGTTCATCGGTATCTCTCCTTGACTAGTCGGCTTTCTTGGCGTCGATGACCAGGGCGTTGGCCAGGAGGAAGCAGACGATCAGCGATCCGAAGAAGATCACGTCGCGCAGATCGATCAGGCCGCGGGTGATGCTGTCGAAGTGAGTCAGGAAGCTGAACGAGCGCACCGTGTCGAGCACGCTGTCGGGCGCCCAGCCGCTGAAGAAGTCCAGCACGGCCGGGAAGCCGGCCAGGATGAACAGGAGGCAGACGCAGGCGCTGATCACGAAGGAGATCACCTGGTTGCGCGTCAACCCGGAGATGAACACCCCGATCGCCAGGTAGGCGCCCGACATGAACAGGCTGCCGAGGTAGCTGGCGAAGATCACCCCGTTGTCGGGATCGCCGAGGTAGTTGACCGTCAGCCACATCGGGAAGGTCAGCACCAGCGAGATCCCCGCGAAGCACCACGCCGCGAGGAACTTGCCCGTCACCGCCTGGGTGGTCGAGATCGGCAGGGTCATCAGGAGCTCGATCGTTCCTGAGCGCCGCTCCTCCGACCACACGCGCATCGAGATCGCCGGGATCAGGAAGAGGTACAGCCAGGGGTGGAAGGTGAAGAAGCGCTGCAGGTCCGCCTGCCCGGCGCCGTCGTCGGGGTAGAAGTCCCCGAAGTAGAAGGCCATGAACCCGGTCAGGCCGAGGAACACGACGATGAACACGTAGGCGACCGGGGTGGCGAAGTAGCCGCCGAGCTCGCGCTTGAAGATGGTGATGGTATTGCTCACTTCGATCTCCTCCTTCGGCTCAGGCCCGGTTGCCGGTGATGTTGCGGAAGACCTCGTCGAGGCGACCTCCCTCGACGCTGAGGTGATCCACCTCCCAGTCCTTCTCGTGCGCGACCTTGCTCAACGGGCCGAGGATCGCCGCCCCGTCGTCAGGGTAGATCAGGAAGCTCTCGAAGCCCTCGTCGGCGTCGCACTCCTCGACCATGTGCACGTTGTCGAGGCTGCGCAGCGCCTCGATGTCGCCGGCGGTGCCGGCCCGGACCTTCAGCGAGATCGCGTTGTGCAGCTTCGACATCTTCTGCATCTCCTCGGGAGTGCCGTCGAAGACCAGCTTGCCGGCGTCGATGATGATCGCCCGGCTGCAGACCGCGGGGACCTCCTCGAGGATGTGCGTCGAGAGCACGATGCACTTGTCCTTCGCCATCTCGCGGATCAGCGCGCGCACTTCGTGCTTCTGGTTGGGATCGAGCCCGTCGGTCGGCTCGTCGAGGATCAGCACCTCGGGGTCGTGCAGGATCGCCTGGGCGATGCCGACCCGGCGCTTGTAGCCCTTGGAGAGGGTGTCGATGCGCTGGTGCAACACGCCGGTCAGGTGGACCATCCTGACCACCTTCTCGATCCGCGCCGTCCGCTCGCCCGCGGGGATCGCCCGCACCTCCGCGATGAAGCGCAGGAAGCTCGCCGGGGTCATGTCGCCGTAGAGGGGTGCGCCCTCCGGCAGGTAGCCGACCCGCTTCTTGACCTCGATGGGAGCGGTGAGGATGTCGTGGCCGCAGACCACGGCGGTCCCCGCCGACGGGGTCAGGAAGCCGGTGACCATCTTCATGGTCGTGGACTTCCCGGCACCGTTGGGGCCGAGGAAACCGAGGACTTCCCCCTTGGCGACGGAAAAGCTGATGTTCTCCACCGCGGTCAGGGGACCGAACTGCTTGCTGAGGTTCCGTATCTCGATCATCAGGACGAGAGGGGCGAGGAGTGAACCGGGTTGGCGCGATCGTTCCGGCGCCACGGCTCCAGCGGGGCCGTGTCTGCACGAAACGGGGGGGAGATCTTAAGCACCGATTCGTCGAGGGCAAGAGTTCTACGCACTGGAGCGGATGGCGCCCGTAACGGATCGGTGAGGGGTTCGCTACGGGCTGGCGGCCCGTCCGTTGGCGGAGATTCCCGCGGCTCACCCGAGGAAATGGACGCGGCCCTCGGCTAGGGTCTCACCGACTCCATCCGACCGACTCCCCCTTCCCCATGCTTTCGGCGCTCCTCCTCCCGCTACCTCTCGTCCTGGCCGGGGCCTCCTCCGCGCCCCTTCCCGACCAGGAGAGCCTCGAGAAGACCTCCGAGAAGGTCCTGCGCGACGTCCCCCCCGATCCCCTCCTCGGGGAGAACGCGGGCGAGGACTGGTCGGGGTCCCTGAGCGCCGGGGCCAGCCGCTCCACCGGGGCCGGCCGGCCGCAGACCCTCACCGCCTCGGGCTCGGTGACCCGGCGGGGGGACCGCCACCGGGCCCGCCTCGCCGGGTTCTGGTACCACGCCGGGCAGCGAGACTCCACCGGCGAGCACCGGACCACCCAGCGCCACTTCGGCGGCTCGCTCCAGCTCGACTACTTCTTCGCCGCCAAGGACTACTTCCTCTTCAATACCAGCGGCGAGCGCAACCTCAAGGCGGACCTCGACCTGCGCCTCACCTCCGGGGTCGGGTACGGCCGCCAGTTCGCCGAGGGCGAGCGGTGGACCGTCTCGGCGGAGATCGGCGGAGGGTGGTTCTACGAGGACTTCGGCGGCGGCCCCCCCGACGAGCTCGGCCGCGCCCGCCTCGGCTACCACTGGCGGTGGCGCGGCGACTCCCCGCTGGGCCTGGAGCAGCGCGGGGAGCTCTTCCCCGGCCTGCGCCACGGCGACCACCTCCAGTCCCGCCTGGTCAGTCAGCTGCGCTACGACTTCGGTCGAGCGGTCTTCGGCCAGGCCGAATGGCGGCACGAGTGGGTCAACGCCCCCGCCGAGGAGCGCGAGCGCACCGATCAGTACCTGGTGCTCACCCTCGGCCTGAAGTTCTGACCCTCCCGCCCCGCCTTGGACTTCTCCACCACCAGCACCATCCTGGCGTTCATCGCCGCCACGCTGATCGGCGCGTTGCCGCCGGTGATCCGGCGCTGGAGCGAGAAGGGACTGCACCTCTTCATCGCCGTCTCGGCCGGGGTCCTGCTCGGCACGGTCTTCCTCGAGCTCCTGCCCGAGCTCGGCTCGGCGGCGGCGGTGGAGGAGGGGCACGAGGGGCACGGCCACGAGCCGCACCCTTCCACGGCGCCCTGGCTCGCCGCGCTGGTCGGGTTCCTCGGGCTGTTCCTGCTCGAGAAGGTCTGGCTGCGCGGCAACGAGGAGCGCGAGAAGGTCGACCCGCACACGGTGATCTGGCTGTCGACCTACATCGGCATCAGCTTCCACGCCTTCGTCGCCGGGCTCGGCTTCGCCGCGCTGGAGATGCGCGCGCTGATCCTGGTGCCGCTGCTCTGGCACAAGCTGACCGAGTCCTTCTCCCTGACCGCGGTGATGAGCCTCGCCGGGGTCCGGCGCGGCTCCAGCTGGGGGTTGATCGGGCTCTTCTCGCTGGTGACGCCGGCGGGGTTCCTGCTCGGCCGCGAGGTCCTCTCCGCGGAGTTCGGCGGCGCGCAGGTGCTGACCGGGCTCGCCTGCGGGACCTTCCTGTACGTCGCCGCGTGCGACCTCCTGCCCGAGGTCTTCCACCACCTCGGCGGCCGCCGCACGCCGCGCATCGTCGCGCTCGTCGCCGGCATCGTCGCGGTGGCCATCGTGCCGCACGGGGGTCACGTCGAGGACAGCTTCCTCGTCGTCACCCTCCTGTCGTCCTGGCACGTCTTCACCGCGATGGCGCCGTACCTGCTCTTCGGCTTCGCCGTCGCTGGACTGCTCAGCCAGTGGCTGAAGCCGCGCTGGCTCTCCCGCTTCCTCTCCGGCGAGAACGTGCGCTCGGTGGGCACCGCGTCGGTGATCGGCGCGCCACTCCCCCTGTGCTCCTGCTCGGTCCTGCCCGTCGCCGCCTCGCTGCGCCGCGCCGGGGCGAGCAAGGGGGCGACCAGCGCCTTCCTGGTCTCGACCCCCGAGACCGGGGTCGACTCGGTCAGCGTGACGTGGGGGCTGCTCGATCCGCTCCTGACCGTGGCGCGTCCGCTGGCCTCGATCCTCTCGGCGCTCCTGACCGGGCTCGGGGTGAGCTGGTTCGCGCGCAGCGGGGGTGACGACGAGCCGGACGCGGGACTCGAGTCCGCGAAGACCTCAGCCGAGTGCTGCTCCTCGTCCGACGAGGCGAAGTCGTGTGGACCCGGACCCGACGAGGGGATCGCGGAGGAGGCGGGGGTGACCGGCGGATTCCTGCGCCGCGCGCTGCACTACGCCTTCGTCGAGATGTTCGACGATCTCGCCGGGGCGCTGGTGCTCGGCGTGATCCTCTCCGGCGCCGTGGCGGCGATCCTGCCCGAGGAGCTCTTCACCGAGTCGGTGCTCTCGGGAGGCGGGGGGATCCTCCTGATGCTGGTGATCGGCATCCCGGTCTACGTCTGCGCCGCCGCGTCGACGCCGATCGCCGCGGTCCTGATCCTGAAGGGGCTCTCTCCCGGCGCCGCGCTGGTCTTCCTGCTGGCGGGGCCGGCGACCAACCTCGCGACGCTGTCGGTGATGATGCGCTACCTGGGCAAGCGGGCGGTGGTGGTGCACCTCGTGATCCTCGCCGCGGTCACCCTCGCCCTCGGCTTCGCGGTGGACGGGATCTACGACGCCCTGGAGATCACGCCGTCCGCGCGGGCGGGGGAGGAGCACGGCGAGGTCGGGGCGTGGGTCGGGCAGCTGTACGCGGCGCTGCTCGGGCTGCTGATCCTGGCCACCGGGTACCGGGCGTTGGTAAGGCGGCTCACCCGCTCGGGGGGAAGCTGGGCGAGAGCGGAGTGAGCCGCGGGGACGTGGTGCGATTCGGTTTGGATCTTCCCCAGGTACGATGCGGAGTCGTCGGGCCGCGGGCTCTGGGGATCGCGCTCGCCATCTTTGCTTCTTGATATCGAGATGTCGGCGTAACCGTCGATGACACAGGAGCTTATCGTCTTTTGCCCCCCCTCCCCCCCCCCGGGGACGGCGGGACTATTCACTTGCGAAAGGGTGCATCCCTGGTTCCCATCAGCAAAGAGCCAAGGCTCCATTGGCTTCTTCGATGCTCGCGTCTAGCTCGTCACAGGCCCACGATCACGCAGGGTGATCTTCCTGCCTTGCAGGACCACGAGGGCACTGGGACTGCCGTCCTCTCGAGCCGGGTGTGGGCGCTTACCACAACGTCCAAGAGGAGATCTCATGTTTGCCAGGATTCTGGTCCCGTTCGCGCTCCTGACACTGCTCAACCCACTCATCGCCGACGACCCTCCGCCCCCGGTTCCGGCACCGGGGTGTTGTACACCCGCAGACGTCGAGGACGGGCCCGAGCAGTGGGGATGCCACGCCACCTGCGAGAACCCCGTTCCGAGGGGGGATGCTGCTTGTTTCAGGGTGGGTGAGAAGTCCAGTCCCTACATCCACCAAGGCGGATGCGAAGTCAGTACCGACCCGGAACTCGAGTGCGCAGACTACGATTGCGAGCAGGTGGAACCCTACTACGTTTGCAGGTGGCACTACTGCGATGGTTACCCTGGCAAGGGAATGTGCCAATGGGAGGTCTTCGATACAAAGAAGATCGAATACACGGATTGCCAAGGCGACGCTTGCTACGGAAGTGGCCAGACGGGTCCCGCATGCAACAAGTAGTAGTTCACTGAGTTCGCCTGCTACGGTGGGGGGCTCGCCCTCGAGTCAGTCGCAGGACACGAGGCCGTGAGCGATTCTCGATCACGAGCCCACCCACCCCATAGCCCATAATCGGGCTGGGCAGGGCATTGGTTGGAAAGCCCCACAAACGTAAGAGCCTATGGGGCGAGTTCATGTAACAACCCACTTCCCAATGATACATCAAGCACTCGGTACTCTCGTTCTACCGCTTCTGTTTGGCCTGGACGGGGTCCGGATGTCGGGGCAATCTCAACATCCAGCTCCGCCTCAGATCGTGACCCTCTCCGAGCACCTCTCTGCTCTCGAAGGACCGATAAGGTACTCGGTAACCATCGACAAGATCTCATTCAGAGTGGTCGATGGCGGTGAGCCCAAGGCCATCGACACCACCTTCCGAGGCTGGGTGGCGGGTGCGTTGCGTGGACAGCCACCGACCTACTCGGAGGGCCTCGACCTCTTCGCTCGCGCAGCGGGCCGGCAGCCGGCCGACGGAGAGGAGTTCACACAGATCCACCAGTGGGTGGAGTACCGACGGGTCGGTGGGGACGTCTTGCACTGCATGAACGTCTCGGACGAGGTGACTGCCACGACCCTGTTGGCCGGTGATCTCAAGCTCACCTACTCGACATCCGGGGACCGGGTCCTGGTCAAGGAGCGAACGCCCCAGGATGGGAGCTACTTCCTCACTCCTGGGAGAATCGTATACCCCCTCGGGGTGAGTCGCGCCTCTCGCGAGCTGCGGTGCTCCAGGGAGTGGCTCGCCGTGGGAGGAAGCGAAGTGCAGGCCTTTCTCGAGTCCGGACTGGCCGACACCGGCGAAGGGATCGCGCTGTGTTTCACCTCCGGTGCGGTGATGCCAGACACTGCGGTTGTCCGTGTTCCCGTCGGGGATGCGGATGACCAGGTCGAATACGTCCTGACTCTCTACAGGCCCATTCCGGACTACGCGCGAACGGGGCAGGCACTAGGCGTGTACGAAGTCTTGCAGTTCGACTCGCTGGGGGAGGAGTCGACCCTTTGCCTGCAGAGGATCATCGTCTGCGACTGTCGTGTCTTGCCTCTCGAACCACGAGTCCCGCTGACTCTGCCGGTGAGGTGGTCCGAGCGCACCAAGCTACGGGACCGACGGGACGAGAACCAGCCACGCGGCTACGGACCCGACGTGGCGACCTGGCCCGAGGAACTCGTGAAGCACCTGGGGGGTTGGTAGGACGTGACCTCGAGGCAATCGTCGTTGCTACTCGTCGTCGGTGCGCTGCTGCCCTGCCTCTTGGCTGTGGGGTGGTGGGCTTTCGATCGGGATCGGTCGGAAGGCGACCTGTCGCTGCCCGATGTGGAGGAGAAGGCGCAACCTCTCGGGTCCCCCTGCCTTCCGGCTCAGGCCTCGGCCGAGCCGGAAGGTGCACGACTCGAACTGCCTGTCGAGCCCGGGGGAGCGTCGGATGGGGACGATACGCCCGAAGGGGATTCCGGGCATGGCGCCCTGACCGTCCAGGTACTGGCCGGTGCGAGCGAGGAGAGCGCTTCTTCATTCCCGAACGGCGTGCTGCGCCTTCGTCGCATCGACGCGGACGTCGTGGCACCCACGCCCCCCGAGCAGCGGACGGACGAGGACGGCCGGGCGAGTTGGGAGAGAGTGCCGATCGGTCGCTACTACCTGAGCCTGAGGGGAGTCGCCTTGAGGTACGTGGACATCCTCGAGAGCCGGGATCTGGAGGTCACCTGGGTGATCTCGGGCCTGGTCGACGTACGGGGATTCGTGCACGACGAGGTCGGCCATCCGATCGAGAACGCGGTGATCCGGATCTCCGAGTACACCTTCGTGAACGATGGGGTCCTTCTGGCGAGCACCGACGCGTCGGGGTCCTTCGCCTTTCGGACCAAGCTCGAGGCGAAGCGCTACATTTCCGCGGCGGCCGAAGGCTTCGAATCATCGCCGATCGAGCCGATCGAGCCCGGGGACGTGGATTCATCGGGAGGGGTCACGCTTGAGTTCTCGTTGCCGTCGGGAGGGAGGGTCGTGGCCGGCAGAGTCGTCGATTCCGGCGGCCGAGCGGTGGCGGCGGCGAAGGTTCAGATGCGGCCACACAGCACCACGGCGACGAGAATCGGTGAGTCGGCGAGCAGGTGGCGTCGCCGCGCCCCGAGCATCGTCGACACCGATTCCGAGGGACGCTTCCGATTCGCCGGACTTCCCCTGGCCGGTTTCGAGCTCTGGGTGACCTGTCCCACCTATGCCCAGCTGGTGTACTCCTCGAATACGTTGAGCGACTCGGGCAAGGAGATCCTGCTGGTCATCGAGCCGGAGGCGACGGTGGAAGGCACCGTGACCGATCAGTACGGCGAGCCGGTCCTCGGGGCGAACGTGGGCGTGGGGAGCATGGGGTCCCCCGGTTCGCGCTGGGTGCGCTCGGATGAGGAAGGGAGGTTTGCACTCGACACGCTGGGTCGGGGGGACCTTCGCGTGCTCGCCTTCAAGGCCGGGTATGAGTCGAAGGAAGTGGAGCTGCGGCTCAGTCTGGGGGAAGCGCGGCAAGGGATCGTACTGGTCCTGTCAGACCGGAAGGGAAGACCCGTGAAGGGTCGGATCGAACCGCCGGAGAGCCCGCTCGGCGGGCAGTGGAGCGTTCTGTTCGAGGCGGATGGTGAGAAGATGGGACCCCGCGTCACCGACGGTGAGTTCACCGTCGCGTCGTGGACGGCCCCGATGGCCGAAGTGACCGTGTACGCCACCGGGTACTTCTACTACGTCGCCCTGCGCCAGCGAGTGACGATCCCCGAGGAGGGACCCCTGATCCTGCGAGTGGATCCGGAACGAGCCCTCGGCACCACGGTGACCGGGCGCATCGTCGGAGGCACCGAGGGCGAGTTGACCCGCTACATCGTCGGTGCGCTCGCTCCGGGGTGCAGGCAGACCCTCCCGACTCGCTCCTCCCTGGTAGACGGCAGTTTTTCGATTCGTCTGCCGCGCCGGGGACAGTGGATGATCGAGATCTCCCACCCCGACGGTTGGTCGGTGGCCGCTCGCGATCTCGGCGTGCTCACCGAGGCAGTGGTCGACCTGGGAGAGATTCGGGCCGCGGACCGAGGACGGCTACATCTGGTGTCCGGGATCGATGCAGGCTTTTCGGTCGGACCCCGAGTTGCGATCGTCAACAGCGCCGGACGATTCGAGGACACCGACGTCGCCCCGGGAACGACCCTGTCACTCCCCCCCGGCTGGTACGGAGTCCGGGAGTACTCGAGCCGCGCGGTGAACCGCTACTCCCGCGTCGAGGTTCGGGCGTTCGAGGAATCGACCGTGACCTTGGGGTTCGACAATACGCGGAGATCCTCGATCAGGGTCGACCTTCCGCCCGACCTTCTCCGGAATGCCTGGCTGACCATCGAGAAGACAGGCCAGGGGGAGATCTACGCGGGGGGTACCTTTCTCACCGTCGGAGACCAGGACTCCTGGGCCCTGGCCTGCGAGCCCGGCGATTACCGCGTCAGCGTGACAGTGGGATCAGAAGAGCTCGCCGTGCGCCACGTCGTCGTGCCGGCAGATGGCGAGGCGAGGTTGGATCTGAGCGAGCTGGGTGAGTAGCGGCGGTCACGTCCGTCATCCAAGACCCTGCTCCACCTCGCGAAGGAAGCGCGCCAGGGGAAGCACCTCGATACCCGGCTCGGGTCGCAACTCCTCGTCACCGAGGTAGACGACAATGCGACGTCGGAGGCCGGGGAGGTCACTGATCGCCCGCATGCCGGAGAGGTACTCTCGTCGCCAGCGCTTCGACGCCTTGACCTCGATGGCGATCACCTCCTTCCCACGGGAGAGCACGAAGTCCACCTCCGTGGTCCTGGCTCCTGCGGGCGACCAGTAGGAGAGCTGATCGTACAGCCCTCGATACTGGTCGTACGCGCGCAGGAGCTGAGCGATCCAGCCCTCGAAGAGAGCACCCCGTGTCGTGGCCAGCTCCTCGGTCGCCGATCCCACGACGACGCGTACGAGGCCTGGATCGACCCAGTAGAGCTTGGGGTGCCGGCGCTCACGAGCACGCAGCCGCGACTGGAACGCGGGAACCTGGAACGTGAACAGGGTGTCCTCGAGGATCTGCAAGTAGCCCTGAACCGTCGTCCGCGCGACGCCGGCGTCCCGGGCCAGGGAGGAGACGTTCAGGGTCTGGGAGTGGAAGAGGCCCGCGATCGGGAGAAAGCGAGCGAAGCCGGAGAGGTTGCGGGTGGCGGCCTCCGCCTGGATCTCCTCCTTCAAGTACATCTGCACGTAGGAGCGGAGCGTATCCACCGGGTCCTCGCTCGTCCAGACGAGGGGGAGCGAGCCCTCCCGCAACGTACGATCGATGTCGAACGCCCCTCCGAGCTCCTCGGGGACGAAGGGGTGCAGGGTGCGGCGCACGGCTCGGCCCGCGAGCAGGTTCACACCGGAACGACGCAGCTTGCGGGCACTAGACCCCGACAGCGCGAAGCGCAGTCGCTTCGACTCGATCTTCTGATGTACGACGTTGAGGAGGTTCGGAAGACGTTGGACCTCATCGACCACGACGGTCGCTTCGTCGGGGAGCACTTCGAGCTGGGCACCGAAGAGCCCGGGATCGACGAGATAGCGCTGGTAGACACCCTCGTCGAGCAGATCGATCCACTCCGCCTCCGGATGGAGCACCCGGAGCCAGGTGCTCTTGCCGCTTCCTCGCGGGCCGAAGAGGAAGTACGACCCCTTGGGTGGCTGGAACAGCCGTGGGATATGGGTGTCGGCCATGTCGGCAGTTTGCGGCGCAAATTGCCGATACGGCAAGCACATAGTCGAAAAAAGCCGATCCCGAGCCAGCGCAATCAGGTGGCGGGCGCTGGTGCGACGGTCGGTGCTCAACCCCGCCCATCCGCTCAAACCCCCATGATGTGATACCCCGCATCGACGTGAATCGTCGTACCGGTGATCCCGCGGCTGTGCGGGCCGCACAGGAAGAGGGCCGTGTCGCCCACCTCCTCGGCGGTGACGTTGCGCCGCAGCGGGGCCTTCTCGGCGATGGTGTCGAGGATCGAGTTGAAGCCGGTGACTCCCGAAGCGGAGAGGGTGCGGATCGGGCCGGCGCTGATCGCGTTGACCCGGATCCCGCGCGGGCCGAGGTCCGCGGCGAGGTAGCGCACGCTCGCCTCCAGCGCGGCCTTGGCGATCCCCATCACGTTGTAGTTCTTCACCACCCGCTCGGCGCCGATGTAGGAGAGCGTCACCACCGATCCCTCCCGGCCCTCCATCAGCGGCAGCGCGTGGCGCACCACCGCGGTCAGGCTGTACGAGGACACCTCGTGCGCGAGCATGTAGCCCTCGCGGGTGGTGTGGTAGAAGTCGCCCTGCAACTCCTCGCGGCGCGCGAAGGCGACCGCGTGCACGATCGTGTCGAGGCCGCCGAACTCGGTCTTGAGGTTCTGCATCACCGCCTCGATCTCGTCGGGCTCGGTCACGTCGCAGGGCAGGACCACCGCCCCCTCGCACTCGGAGGCGAGCTCCTTGACGCGGGCCTCCATGCGCTCGCCCATGTAGGTGAAGCAGAGGCGCATGCCGGAGCGGGAGAGGGAGCGGGCGCAGGCCCAGGCGATCGAGCGCTTGTTGGCCACGCCGAGGATGATGCCGGTACGGCCTTCGAGAGACTCGAGCACGGGGACTCCTGGGACGGAATAGAAGAGGGACCGGGAAGGGGCAGCGAGGGGCGGAATCCTAGCGTCGATCGAGGTGGAGTCCAGGAGGCGGGGGGCTCGGTGGGAAAAAGCACTTTCAAAAGTGGGGAAAACAGCGGTACCGGCCTCAGCGCGCTCGGTCCCTCTTCCCGAGCTTCGAGAACCGTGATCCGTGAAAACCCGCCTGGCGACCCATGGAGGCCCGTTTTTGTCTCCGATCGGGGTCAATCTCACCGCGGGGTCGTTCCGACCGGTCGCGAGATCGGGGCTCGTTCCTAGACTGAAACCGGGTGGAGGCGCCGGCTCGACCGGCGCGTCCACCGGATCCCCCCGAACCGAGAGAAGCCCGCGCCGCACCGAGAGAGGAGAGACGATGACCCCGATGGAGCTCCGTGCCGCGTCCACCGCCGCCGGCGCGCCCCCGATCCCCGTCCGGGGGGAGAGGGCGCGGCGAGAGTGCCCGCACCGCTTCTACGACTCGCCGCGAGCGGTGCTCGCCCGGCTGCTCGACGGGGACCCGCTCGGCCTGCGATCCCGGGTCGGCGAGCGACTCGGGCAGCGGCGCCTCCTGATCGACGCCGAGGCGGCACACCTGCGCACCCTCGCCCGGATCGCCCAGCGCCTCGCCCGGAAGCGCGGCCGCGGCCTCGCGCGGAACCCCACCGACCGCTGGCTGCGCGAGCGGGTCGACGAGGCGATCGACTCCCTGCTCGACGAGGCCGAGCCGGGGGTCCCGGGGTCCCCCGTTCGAACGGTCCCGTCGGCTCGCGCCTGCGCCGAGTTCAACCGACTCCCTCGTGTCACGCGCGAGAGCTTCTTCCAGCTGGTCCTGGAGGGACGCTCCCTCGACGAGCTCGCCCGCACCTCTCCCCACTCCGCTCCCGACCTGGCCCGCCGGGCCCGTCGAGCCCTTCAGATCTTCCTCGATCACCCGCCGGAGGAGGCCCTTCGATGAACCGACCCGACGACCGCCACGACCGCGATTCCCTCGACCGGCGCTCCCACGAGATCCTCGGGGAGCTCGCCGGGCAGGCGCACGGCGTCCCGCTGACCGCGCTCCGTGCGATGTTCTCGCAGTACTGCGATGCGCTCCTGTTCGTCCAGCGCGCCGGGTTCCCGGGCGTCCTCGACGCCGAGGTCGAGCTCGACCGTCTGCACGCTCGCGAGCAGAGCCGTCTCCTGCGCGAGGCGGCGGAGATCACGCTCGCGTTCACCCTCGAAGGGCGCCTCCTGACCGCGCCCCTCGCGCCTCTCCCCCGGGCCGCCGACTGGAGCGCGCGGTGGGCGGAGGAGGTCGACCGGGCCATCCGCGATCGCGTCTCCGTCGACGGCACGCTGCTCGCCTGCGGCCTCAGCGAACCGCGCGGCTGGCCCACCCCGCTGGAGCTGATCCGCGGCGCCTGCCGCCTGGACTCCATCCGCCTCAACCGCCTCGGCCGGGCGAGGATCCTCTTCGCCGCCGGGCGGCGCGACGAGGCGCGGATCGGCTACGAGCGGCTCGCCGCGGAGTTCCTTCCGCTCCGCCGGCGCATCCAGTTGCACGAGGCGCAGGGAATCGCCTGCGAGGCGGCCCTCGACCTGCCGCGGGCGCTCGATCACTACGAGCGCGCCGCCGCCCTGGGCAGCGGCGCGCGCGCACCCCTCGCCGCGGGGATCGTCGCCCTCGAGCTCGTCCTGGAGGATCAAGTCCAGCGCGCGGTCGAGCGCCTCGAGGAGCAGTGCCTCGCCCCCGCGGCGCTCCAGCGCATCTGGCGCGAGGCGATCGAGCGTCGTGCCCTCCTCGGTCGCCCCTGGGACGAGAAGCTCGACCGGCGGGTGAAGGGGATCCTGGACGCCTGCGTCGCGCGTCCGTTAGGAGGTCTGTTCGCGTGAGCGGCGATTCACTCGGCGGCCGGAACCGGGAGACCCTCGAGCTCCTCGTGCCCGAAGGAGGGGAGCTCCTCCGCCGGGCCCGCGACGTCGCGGAGCTCGTGCGGACGCTCGGTGGCGCGACCGCCTCGCCGCCCGCCGCGGATCCGCAGCGCGCGCGCGGGGAGCTCGAGACGCAGCGGACCCTCCGGATCGGGATCGCGCTGGAGGACCTGCTCGTCCACCACCTCTCCGCCCAGGTCGGCGGCACCGGCTTCGCCTGGTTCGGCCGGGCGCGGGGTGGCCTGCAGCAGGCGTGGCGAACCCTCGACGAGTTTCGCGACGAGCTGCGCGAGCTGCCCGGGGTGCCCGCTCCCGGCGAGTCGCCGCTGGCCGTCGCCGGTCGGTTGCTCGAGGGGCTCTTTCGCCTCGGCTGGGAAGCGCACCGGCTGGAGCTGTGGCGCGCCCGCCTCGAGCACGCGGCGGGCGGCGCCGAGCGGGGCGAGGCCGCCTTCCGCGAGCGGCTCGACGACGAGGAGGAGAGTGCCGCCGCGGAGCGGGTCCGCGCCGAGCTGGTCGCGGGCTGGGTCGAGAGCCTCCTCGACCGTGGCGCGGTGCGGGACGCGCAGGTGGTGCTCGAGGAGCACGCCCTCTCCGCGCTGCGTCGCGACCGGCGCCTCGTGCAGCTCTCGATCTGGACGCGCCTCGTCCTCGGCGACCTGGAGGGGGCGCTGCGCCTCGGTGCGAAGGGCCGGCCGTGGGACGGGACGCTGCCCGACGCGCTGGTCGAGCTGCGCGATCGCTGGCCCGAGGCGCTGCCGGCTCTCGGCGGTGTGGCCGCACCGGCCGCCGTCACCGCGCCGGCTCCTCTCACCGACGAGTCCCCGCTGCGCTCGCGCCGCCCGCTCGGCGCCTCCGCCTTCGGGGTCTTCGCCTTCGGCCCGGGGCGGCAGGTCGAGCCGCTCCTGCTCGACGTCGCGCCGGCGCTGCGCCCGCGCGTGCGCGGCTGGCTCTTCGAGCGCGAGGACGCCTGCTGCGTACCCTCGCAGCCGGAGCACCGGCTGGTGATCGAGGCCGCCCCCTGTCACGCGCACGGGCCGCGGCCGGTCGGCGCGCTGGGGGAGGAGTCCCTCGCCCTCGCGCACGCGCCGGTACTCGACGACGAGGGCGAGGTCGCCGGCTGGTTGCACGTCGAGTGCGAGCACCACCTGCTCCCCGCGAGGGCCCGCCTGGCGGAGCTGGCGCGCGGCTGGAGGCTGCCGCTGATCCGCCGTGGGCGGCGGGCCGAGGTGAGCGAGGCGCGCCGCGCCGACCGCGTCTTCGAGGCGCAACCCGATTGCAGCCGGTGGGGACAGAGCGACGCGAAGAGCCGGTTGGAGGCCACCGCTTCCGAGCAGGGGCGGGAGATGGCCACCGAGGTGTTCGCCGGGCTGACCCGGGCGCTCGGCCTGGACACTGCCCAGCGCGCCTGGTGGGGTTTCGTCGCGGAGCGAGGCGAGCTCCGCTTCGCCGGTGGGGGAGGCGAGGGGCTCGGCGACGCGAGACGGGACCCCGGCGGGGCCCGCGCGCTCGACCGCTGCCTGGCGACGCGCGGTGCGGTCTCCTTCGAGGAACCGGATCGACGCCTGTCGATCCACGCCGAGGCCGCTTCCGGCCTGGTCCTGCCCCTCGACCGCGGCGGGGAGCTGGTCGGCGTGCTGGCGATCGAATCGCGGCGGCGCCGCTCCTTCCCCCCGGGGCGGCTCGACCGTCACCTCGAGACCGCCGCGGCGTTCACCCTGCCCCTCTCCCTGGCGGGCTTTCGCGCCTGGCACCTGGAGCGCTTCGGCTTCGACCTCTTCTTCGATACGACCTCGCCGGAGTTCCGCGCCTACGCCGAGCAGCTCGAGCGCGTCGGGCGTTCGCCCTCGCCGGTGGTGCTCAGCGGGCCTCCGGGCAGCGGCCGCATGGTCCTCGCCCGCTGGATCCACTGGCTGGGCGGCCGGGCGCGAGCCTCCCTGGAGGTGCTCGGCGGCGCGCCGAGCCGGACCCTTCGGGAAGCGCTCCGCGAGCGCCGGGGCGGGAGCCTGATCCTCCCGGAGATCGGCTCCCTCTCCGTGGCGGGGCAGGTGGACCTCCTGCGCCACCTCGAGGGTTTCGATCGGGGCGAGCGGCGGAGCGGCCGCGACTCCTCGGGGGAGCCCCGGCTGATCGCCACCTCCTCCCGGCCGCTCGGGCGCGGCGGAGAGGAGCAGGAGCTGCGCGCCGACCTGGTCGCGCGCCTCGATCGGCTGCAGGTCTTCGTCCCGCCGCTCCGCGATCGCCGGGGGGAGATCCCCACCCTGGCCCGCTTCCTCGCCGCGCGCTTCGCCCGCGAAGAAGGGGGCCGGCCGCCGCGCTTCACCGACGAGGCCGCCGCCCTCCTGTGGCGGCAGGGCTGGGCGGGGAACCTGCGCGAGCTGGAGAGCCTGGTCTTCAAGCTGGTGCTGCTCTTCCCCGACGAGGAGCTGGACGCCGATCAGGTCGACGAGGTCGCCCATCGCTTCCGCTTCGTCCTGGAGCCCAAGATCCCCACGCGCCGGCCACGCCGCGCCGACCTGGTCGCGGCCCTGCGCACGACCCTGATCAAGGCGGGCACTCGCTTCAACAAGCGCCGGGCGGCGATGTATCTCGGCTGGGACACGGACACCCTGGTCGCGCGTCTCGAGGAGGCGGGTATCGACGAGGAGACGATTCGGAACGAGCCTCGCGCCTGGGGGATGTGACTCGCGCGGGGATCGGGAGTCGCCTCCCGTTTCCGCCGGAGAGCGGGTACGATCGAGCCTGGAATCGCCCACCACACCCGAGGACCACACACGCCATGATCCCCCTCCTCCGATCGCTCCGGAGCGCCGCCCTGCCGTCGCTCCTCGCCCTCTCCTTCGCCACCCCCGCCGTGGCGCAGTGGGATCCGCCCAATGCCGAGTGGGGCAAGGTCGATCCGTACGACATCCGGGTCATGACCTGGAACGTCAAGGACAGCCTCTGCTCCACCAACCCCAAGGTGGAGGGGCAGAACAACTGGTGCGCGGCGGCGCGGATCATCGCCTCGTTCCAGCCCGACGTGCTGCTCCTGCAGGAGTGCGGCGACAACAGCGGGAACGGGACCGGCAGCGGGGTCGACTCGGTGTCGACCTTGCTGAACGTGCTGGAGCTCTTCGTCGACGGGGGCACCGACCCCTACCTGGGCGGCGCGGTCACCTCGTACCTGCAGCTGTACGCCCCCGGCTACCATCTCGATCATCGCTACGTCAGCGGCGACACCGACTACTACAACCGGAACGTCATCCTCTCGCGCTTCCCGCTGACCGACCTGAACGGCGACGGCAAGAGCGCAATCAGCGACATTCCGCTGGTCAGCTCGGACCAGTACGCGCCCGGCGGCGACGGCGGGATCCGCGGCTTCATGTTCGCCGAGATCAACCTGCCCGACGTCGAGTACGTCGGCGACCTGGTGGTGGGCAACGCGCACCTGAAGGCGGGGCAGGACACTCCCGAGCACGACCAGCGGATCGAGGCGGCCCAGAACGTCGCGTACGTCCTCGACTACTGGCTGAACGGCGCCGGTACCGGCACCCCCGATCCGAACGGCAAGATCCTCGACAGTCCGCCGGCGACCAGCATCCTCGGCCCCGACACCCCGGTGATCCTCGGCGGCGACTGGAACGAGGACGAGGGGAGCAACGGCACGAAGGGGCCGACCGAGTGGCTCTGTCGCGCGCAGTTCACCGGCGGATCCGACGGGACCGACCGCGACCGGAGCGACATGACCTGGGATACCGCCCAGCACTTCTTCACCGGCAGCGACGACACCTACGGCTCGAGGAAGTACGACTACCTCGCCTGGCAGGACAGCATCACGAACTACCGCTTGCAGACCGTCTTCGCGAGCGGCGGGACCCCGACGGGCTCCCTGCCCCCGGAGGTGCTCGGCTTCCCCAGCCCCGGTCAGATCAGCACCGTCGCCTCCGACCACCGGCCGGTGATCGCGGACTTCATCGTGGCCATCGGCTGCCCGGGACCGGAGAACTACTGCGTGGGCGAGCCGAACTCGGTGGGCAACGGCGCGTCGATCTCCTGGGCCGGCACGGTCGAGATGTCGACCAACCTCTTCTACGTCACCGGCACCGGAGCGATCCCCACCCAGTTCGGCCTCTTCTTCTACGGCCCCAACCAGATCCTGGTCCCTTTCGGCGACGGCTACCGCTGCGTCGGTGGCGGGATCTACCGCCTCGGCCCGGCGCAGCTCTCCGACGGCCTGGGGAGCTACAACCGGCGCGTCGACTTCACCCAGCCCCCCGCCTCGTCCGGCGCGGGGCAGATCACCCCCGGCTCGGTCTGGAACTTCCAGCTGTGGTACCGCGACCCCGCCGGCCCGCTGGGCAATGGATTCAACCTCTCCGACGGCCTGGAGGTGACCTTCTGTCCCTGACCCGCGTGTCGGCACCGCGACGCCCGGTCCCTTGAAGGTCTCCGACTTCGACTACGAGCTCCCCGAGGAGCGAATCGCCCAGGCCCCCGCCGAGCGGCGCGACGCCTCGCGTCTCTTGGCCCACGAGATCGAGCACGACCGCACCCGGCACGCGCGCTTCGCCGAGCTGCCCGAGCTGTTGCGCGAGGGGGACCTCCTGGTGCTGAACGACACCAAGGTGCTGCCCGCCCGCCTCTTCGGGCGGCGCGCCTCGGGGGGGCGAGTGGAGTTCCTCCTCGTCGAACCGCTCGCCTCCGGCCGCTGGCAGGCGATGGTCAACCCGGCGCGCAAGCTCCACGCCGGCGAGGTGGTCGCCGCGGCGGAGGGTGAGCTCGAGGTGCACGTCGGGGAGCGGGTGGTCGAGGCGAGCGGCAAGCCCAGCCCCTACTGGGAGGTCGAGCTCACCGGCCGCGGCGGGGCGTCCGCCGAGGCGGTGCCGCTGCTCGAGGCGTTCGGTCACGTCCCGCTACCGCCGTACATCCACCGCGAGGGGGGCGATGCGCCGGAGGACTCCGAGCGCTACCAGACCGTCTACGCCCGCGAGGCGGGAGCGATCGCAGCGCCCACCGCCGGGCTGCACTTCACCGAGGGCTTGCTCGAGAGACTCGAGCGGCGCGGGGTCGAGCGCGCCACCGTCACGCTGCACGTGGGGCCGGGGACCTTCCGGCCGGTCGACGGAGAGGAGGTCGGCGAGCACCGGATGCACTCCGAGCGCTTCCACCTCCCGGTGGCGACGGTGGAGGCGATCGAGGCCTGCCGCCGCCGGGGCGGTCGGGTCGTCGCGGTCGGCACCACCTGCGTGCGCGTGCTCGAATCGAGGGTTCGCCCCGACGGCAGCCTCGAGGCGGGGGAGGGGCGCACGGAGCTCTTCATCACCCCCGGCTTCTCCTTCGGCGCCGTCGACGTCCTCCTCACCAACTTCCACCTCCCGCGGAGCACCCTCCTGATGCTGGTCGCCGCCTTCGCCGGGCGGGAGCGGATCCTGCGACTGTACGAGGAAGCGGTCGTGGAGGAGTACCGGTTCTACAGCTATGGGGACGCGATGCTCCTCTGTCGCTGACGCGCGCCGCCTTCTCCCTGTTTCGTACTTCTCCTTCCCGGTCGTCGTACGTCTTCGATTTCCTACCCGCGGCGGGTCGATTGGGCCTCGCTGCCCGGTGAAAGGTCCGGGCCTTTTCGCTACACTCCCGCGCCCTGCGAATCGCCCCGACCAATAAGAGGAACAGACGCGATGAATCAATGGAGTACCACCGAGGAGATCCTCGACTTCGCCATCGAAAACGAAGAACTGGCCGCGAAGTTCTACGGTGATCTCTCCAAGAAGGCGACCGATGCGGCCATGAAGGCCACCTTCGAGGACATGGCCCGGGAAGAGATCGGTCACAAGAAGAAACTGCAGGCGTTCAAGGAGTCCGGCTCGCTCGAGCCCTCCAAGGAACAGATCCTCGACCTGAAGATGAGCGACTACCTGGTCGACGTCGAGGTCAGCGATTCGATGGAGTATCAGGATGTCCTGATCCTGGCCATGAAGCGGGAGAAGGCCGCCTTCAAGCTGTACAAGGACATGGCCGCCGCCTGCCGCGATCAGGATCTCAAGCAGGTCCTGCTCGGCCTGGCCCAGGAAGAAGCCAAGCACAAGCTGCACTTCGAGATCGAGTACGACGATCAAGAGCTACGCCACAACTGATCGGGCCGCGATCGCTCGAAACCCGCGCGCCCCGGGCGCGCGCTCGAATCATGGAAGAGAGCGAGAAGAAGATCTACATCTGCGGCGCCTGCGGCTGGATCTACGACCCCGCCCACGGTGATCCGGAGAACGGGGTTCCCCGGTGCACGGCCTTCGAGGACCTCCCCGAGAAGTGGGTCTGCCCCGAGTGCAAGGTCGGCCAGGACGCCTTTCGCTCGCTCGATCCGGCGTAGTCGCGCTCTAGAAACCGAGGCCGATCCCGAGGCGAATCTCCTCGAGGTCGCCGCCGCCGAGTCGCAGCTCGACGCGCACCGGCCGCTCGTCGGGGAGCAGGAGGCCGACGGTGACGAACGGCCCGTGGTTGAGATCGTCGAAGGTGCTGCGCCGATCGGCGGGGACGACACCGCTCGTGTCCCTCGCGGCGGTGTCGCCCGAGATGAACTGGACCGCCCACCCGCCGGTGAGGATGAGGGGAGAGAGCTCGGCCCCCAGACCGAGGTGGAAGAGCGCCTCGCGGTAGAAGAAGCGATCGTACTCGAGGTCGGGTTCCGGGCGGCTGCTGCCGAACGCGTCGGTCACGTTGAACTCGAAGAGGTAGGGGGTCAGGAGCGTCGAGTCCTCGTCGACCAGCCCCATGATCCGGCGTCCCGAGACGCCGAAACCCGCTCCGACCCCGGAGAAGTCGGCCGGGCCCTCGGGCATCGCCGCGGCGACCTTCTCGAAGTGGAACTGGAGCCACACCCGGTAGAAGCCGTAGGGGTGGGCGAACGCGCCCTGGATTCCCGCGCGATCCAGCTCGGTGTCGTGGATGACGTTCCGCGGGCCCTCCCGGGGCTGCATCTCGATCTCCGCCGGGACCCGCTGGTCGTAGAACCCCTCCACGGCGATCGACTGGCCGACGCAGGAGCTGGCGACGAGCGAGAGGAGCAGGATCCAGCCGTTCCTTCCGGGGCACTTCACCGGCGCAGTGTAGCGAGGATCTCCCGCGCCGCGTCCACCGGGTCGTCGTCGGCCAGGATTCCCGCGCCGACCGCGGCGCGGCCGACGTTCTCCAGCTCCTCGGCGCGAGCGCGATCGATCCCGCCGATGGGGAAGAGTGGCAGGGAGCACCCCGAGCCAGCGACCCACGCGGCCTCCGGTCCCAGCCCCCGCTCGTAGCCCTTGCTGGAGGTCGGGTAGATCGGGCCGAAACCGACGTAGTCGATCGGCTTCTCGGCGGCGCGGACCACCTGGACCACGTCGTGGGTCGAGAGCCCGATCAGGGGAACCTCGCCGAGCAGCTCGCGGGCGTGAGCCGGGGGCAGGTCGCCCTGGCCCAGGTGCACACCGGCGCACCCCTCGCCCGCGAGCGCCATGGCCACGTCGACCCGATCGTTGACCAGGACCAGCGGGGCGTCCTCGCGGCCGGCGAGGGCGCCGAGCACGTCGCGGGCGAGCTCGAACGTCGCGCGCGCCTCGGCGGGAGGGTCGGTGGCGATCGTCGCGCTCGAGGTGCCCGGGCGCGCCTTGGCCCGGATCTCGATCACGTCGACCACCTCGAACAGCCCTTCCAGCACGGAGAGCGGCTCCCGGCCGGCGCACAGCTCGGGGGTGAAGATCAACATCAGGCGCGCCGCGATCAGGCGGTCGCGCAGCTCTCGAGGGTCGTGGTTCACGGCGTGTTCCCTACCAGATGGGCGGCCACTCGCGCAAGGAGCCCCGCTTCCGGCGCTTTCCGTGGAGCCCGAGCAGCGCAATCGGTAACCTCTCCGGGTTGTGAGCGGGCCGTCGGGCCCTTTTTTGGACGCGCTGGAGGAGAGGACATGACCGACGAGAAGACCCCCTGCATCGGGATTCGCCGCGAGACCAAGACCGACCTGGAGCGGCGTGCCCCGCTGACTCCCGATACGGTCCGGGGGCTGATCGAGCGGGAGCGACTCGACTTCCGCGTCGAGTCGTCGCCCCACCGCGTCTTCTCCGAGGACGAGTACACCTCCGCGGGAGCGACGATCCAGGAGGGGCTCGGCGAGTGCGATCTGATCGTCGGGATCAAGGAGATCGCGCCCGAGCTGATCGTGCCGGAGAAGCCGCACCTGTTCTTCTCCCACACCATCAAGGGGCAGGTCTACAACATGCCCCTGCTCGCCCGCGTGCTCGAGGCGGGCAGCACGCTGATCGACTACGAGCGGGTGATGGACGCGGAGGGCCGGCGCCTGATCTTCTTCGGCGTGCAGGCGGGACAGGCGGGGATGATCAACACCCTCTGGACCCTCGGCTGCCGCCTCGCCGCCCAGGGAATCGACAGCCCCTTCGCCGCCTTGAAGCAGTCGCGCGAGTACGACTCCCTCGACGAGGCCAAGGCGGCGGTCACCGCAGTGGGGGAGGTGATCCGGAGCGGCGCGATGCCGGCGGAGACCACCCCGCTCGTCACCGGGATCGCCGGCTACGGCAACGTCTCGCAGGGTGCGCAGGAGATCTACGACCTGCTCGGCGGCGAGGAGCTCCCGCCCGCCGACCTCGGCCGCCTCCTCGCGGCCGGCGAGCTCGACCCGAACACTCCCTGGAAGGTTGTCTTCCGCGAGGAGGACATGGTCGAGCGCACCGAGGGAGTGTCGGCGTTCGACCTGCAGGAGTACTACGGGAACCCCGAGCGGTTCCAGTCCCGCTTCGCCGGCTACCTCGGGGACCTGACCGTGCTGGTCAACGCGACCTACTGGGACTCGCGCTACCCGCGCTGGGTCACCCGCGAGCACCTCGAGTCCCTCTTCGAGGCGGGCGGCACTCCGCGCCTGCGGGTGATCGGCGACATCACCTGCGACCCCGGCGGCGGGATCGAGAGCACCGTGAAGGCGACGATGCCCGACGACCCGAGCTACGTCTACGACTACCGTGACGGTTCGATCACGAGCGGATTCGAGGGCGAGGGGATGGCGGTGATGGCGGTCGACATCCTGCCGTCGGAGCTGCCGCGGGAGTCGTCGATGGCGTTCAGCGCCTTCCTCGAGCCGTTCATCGGCGACGTGGCGCGGACCGACTACGGCGTGGAGTTCAACGACCTCTCGATGCCGGACGCGTTCAAGCGGGCGGTGATCGCACACCACGGGGAGCTGACGCCGGAGTACCGCTATCTGGCCGAGAGCCTCGAGGAGTGGCGGCGGGGGGAGGGCTGACCACGGAGGGCGCAGAGATCAGAACCAGAACCAAACCACAGAGAACACAGAGCCCAGAACCAGAACCAGAGATTTAACCACAGAGGTCACAGAGGACACAGA
>CAZCAC010000059.1:0-51102 GCA_964496575.1 uncultured Planctomycetaceae bacterium
AGTGGATCCGCTTGGCCGTACTTTTGGTGGCTCCTTCCAGGCGAGCCTTGACACTTGCCCGGCGCCGGCTGCGCCAATGGTGTGTTCGTTTCGGGCGCGCGGCTCAGCGCGCTTGGCGCCGCGAGCCTGAGCGCCGACGACGTGGTCTTGATCACGACCGGACTCGAGCCGAACAACAGCGGCCTCTACTTTCAGGCGAACAACGATCTCTCTCCAGGGATCGTCTGGGGAGACGGTATGCGCTGCGCGGGTGGTGCACTGAAACGCCTCGGCGTCCGCTTCTCCGATGCCGGCGGCTACTCGGACACCGCCGCCTGGACGACGCCGATTTCGGTCAGGGCGGGGAACATCTCGCCCGGCGACACCAAGTACTACCAGTGCTGGTACCGCACCACGGACAATCCGCCGTGCGGACCGGGGGTGAACGACTTCAACGCCTCCAACGGCTATGCCATCCAATGGGGGCCGTGATTCGGCGACGGGTGTGGGCTTGCCGACTGCCTCGATCCGAGGCCGGATCGTGCGCCCTTTGCACCACTCTCCGGCGGCAGCGCCGCCGGAGCCCGAGTCTGCCTACCTGAGAGAAGTGTTTCAGGCCGGCGAGAAGATGCGGGGGAAAGTCCGTGCCAGGCCCGAGACCGTTGGCGATTCGGAGTCTCGCCCCGACAACTTCGCACGAGGTGAAGCTACAAGGCAGATGACAGTCCGGCCCCCGGCTGCGGCGGTTGGCGAAGCGCTTTGAACCCGCTATCCTCATCGGACGAATGTTCGCTGTGACAGTGCCTTTCTCTCAGCTGAACCACGGAGATCCCCGATGCCTGACACATACGAATCACTGCGCGTCTTCCTGTCATCCCCTGGAGATGTGAAGGCCGAGCGACGACTGGCGAAGAAGATCATTGATGCCGTCAGCACCACAACCAGAGAGACTCTTGGAATCGCATTGGAAGTCAAGCAGTGGGAGGAAGAGCCCCCGAAGACTCCGGGTATCCCCCGCGTGAAGATCCAGGATAAGCTCAACGAGCTGGTACGAAGCTGTCACGTATTCGTACTCATTCTGCACCGGCGATACGGTTCCAAGTCCCAGGGGGCCCGACGCTCGCACTTGGAGCAAGAAGTCAATGCAGGGCTCCTGACACATGCGCCCCGATTCATGCAACCATCCGCTCATGGCTCAGCAGGGAAACGGCGTGTCGGGCTCGCTCCCTGGTCGGTGTCGATCGCGGCCCCCGTCAAAGCGTTGCATACCTTATGACGCACCCCCTCATCGTGAATGAACGGCATTCGGCCAATGCCGCCACTCCACGCACCTATGTCAGGAGCCCTGCAATGGGTCGTTCGTTCATGGGCCCCTCCAAGAAGCGTGACCTGTGGTGCAATCGGCTTGAGCCGAACATCGTGTTCGAAGACTACAAGGCCCTACAGAAAATCGAGAAGTCACTGCGTGTAATCGGGTTCCGTGAGTTCCGGGTCTTCAACAGCGGCAGTATGCCAACAGACTTGATATACATGAATCGGTTCTGGATCTGCCTACCCAGGAACCCAAGGGGGCTGGAGCAAGCCAAACTATACGAGGACTCCTCCCGCTTCGACGTTGTTCGCAAGCCGCCGGGCGACTCGTGTTTCCTCAAGTGGAGGAGTGCTCAGCAAGACTCGATCACAGTCCGGTCGCCATTGTCGAAGTACCTTCGATTGCAGCGAGAGGGGATGAATGTGGATGGCGAATGGCATCGCGAGATGGACATGATCATCGCGAAGGACTACGCAATCCTGGCGAGGTTCCAGGACACAAGTGGCGGTATCGCAATGAACGAGGGGGAGTTGCACGACTATTTCCTTGCTGGATTGCGAGGGCTCGGTACGTGGGGAGCTGCATGGTTTCTGGATAGGCGTTGGGAGCACTTCGGATCGCTAGGCGAGGATCAGACAGATCTTCAAATGTTGCTGGAGGTCGAATACAGACACGGGAAGATCTACTCCGTGAAGGACGTTTCCGAAGAACCGCAAGAGTACTTCAACGCTCAGAACAACCTGAGAGTCATCCGCAGCGAGGTGGCGAAGTTCCGCCGTCTCAGCCGCTGATCGCCTGATGATGAGCCGCGAGCTGGTCGAACCGGGGACAGGGTCCCGCCGCGTTCTCGGCGTTGCGGTACCGCTGCCACCTCTCGGCGGCGTCGGCCCCATCGCGCTCCTCTGGGTTTCCGCTCTCGAACGCTGCATACCGGATACACAGTACGCCGGAAGATCATTCCCGCCGCTGCCAGACCTCTCGGCGACCTCCCCCTCGAAGAAGCGACGCAGGCGTTGAATCGCTTGGTGGCGCGTGCTGCGAACCATCTGCTCGGTCACAGCCACGGCGCCTGCTCAGAGCCCCTCGAGCAGGCGCCGGATCGCCTCTTGGTCCGGATCGAGCTCGAGCGTGCGTTCTAGCAGCGCTTTCACGCCATCTCGCTCCCCGCGCCGCAGCGCCTCGATGGCGCGTTGCTCGAGGTTCCACCAGAGAAAGCCCCAGTCGGGGGTCGCCTCGATCGCCAGGGCGATCGAGGAGAGCGAGCCGAGAGCATCGTCACGCCAGCGGGACTGATGGAGCCCACCGAGCAGCAGGGCGAGGGCGCGCTGATGGTTTCGCGCGAGCTCGAGCGTCGCTCCGTCGGCCGAGCCGTCCTCGAGCGGCGCCGTGAGCTCGAGAATCAGCGGCACGTTCTCGTCCGCCGCAGCGGTCGCGCGCGCGAAGTTGTGTCGTGGGGCGAGGAACTCGATCCGCGGTCGCGCTGCGGTCTCCACCGGCTCGTCACCGACCCAGGCGCGGAGGCGTTCCGCACCGGCGATCCGGCTGCCCAGCAGCGGTCCCGGTTGCTCGAGGCCATTCCGCTGCAAGAGGTCGGCGTCGGGCGGGTTCTCGAGGCGCGCACGCAGGGCGTCGAACTCGAAGCTCTCCTTCCCCTCGAGCCCGCAAAGCCCGATCACCGGCTGCTCGACATTGAAGTAGAGCCACCACATCGAGGCCTGCGGGAAAACGTCGAGGAAGGTCGCGACGATCGTTCGCAGCCCTTCCTCGCGCAGCTGGTAGAGCGGAAGCCACTGGCAGAATAGGCCTCCGTCGCCGAGCGCCTCGCGGACCGCGGCGAAGTGCTCGCGCGTGTACATCGCGCCCTCACCGGCGCGCCACGGCACGAAGAGGTCGCCGACCACCACGTCGTAGACCTCGTCCGTGGCGCGCACGAACTGTCTCGCGTCGCTGGCGAACACCTCGATCGACGAGTCGCGCTCGAGGCGCAAGGCGAGGTCCTCGTTGACGTCGGCGAACAGCGGCAGCAGCTCGCGCAGCTCCGGCACGATCTCGACGATGTCGAGCTCGTGCCCACCGTACGCGGCGACCGCGCCCGCCGAAGAGCCGGTGCCCATGCCGATCATCAGCACGCGCTCGGGCGCGCCGTGCAGGAGGAGCGGGATCAGACCCTGGCGAGCCTGCGCAAAGCGAGTCCGGCGATTCCCCAGTTCATAGCTGTTGTTGACCCGGAGCTTGCGGTCGCCATCCTTCGTGTCGACGACAGCGACGCTGGCCATCAATCCCTCTCGGTAGGCGACGAGCCGATCCTCGCCCGATTCGCTCCACAGGCGAACGTCGGCGGGTTGCAGCCAGGTCACGAAGAGCCCCAGCACGACCGCAACCCAGGTGCCCGCCGCAGTACGCACCCGCGCCCAGGGCAGCAGGACGAACGCGGCGAAGGCGATGGCGATCCAGGCCAGCGCGACGATCGTCCACCTGATCCCGAACAGCGGCAGCACGAGAAAACCGATGATCAGCGGCGCGGCGACCGACCCGACGGTGTTGGCCATCCAGACGCGGCCGAGCTCGCGCCCGACGGAGCGCACTTCGCGATGGACGAGGTGCACGAGCAGCGGGAGATTGATTCCGAAGAAGAGCAGCGCCGGTGCCATCACCAGCAGGGCGAAGAGGAGCTCGCGGCGCTCCACCGCTTTCCAGTCGAGCCCTTCGGTCGCGGTCAACGCGGCGAGGTCGGGCACGCGGGCCAGCAGCATCACCGAGACGAGAGCGGCGATACCAGAGCCACACACCGCGACGACCAGGGTGCGGCGACCGATCCACTTCAGCCGATCCAGCGCGGCGACGATCAGCGCGCCGAGACCGAGTGCGAGGAGGAAGGCGCACAGGAAGGCGGCGAAGCTGTAGACGGTGCTGGAGAAACGCGAGGCGAGTGCACGCGTCCAACCGACCTCGAGACCGACGGCGACGAAGCCAGAGATCGCGGCGGTGGCGAGGAGGATGAAGCGGTCGCGGGAGCCAGAGGGGGCCGCAGCCTCTTCGCGACCCTCCGGCCGAGCCGTGGCGACCTCGCCCGCCGGAAGCCTCGCGGCGAGCGCCAGCAGCAGCGCCGCGACGTTCACTCCCACCAGCACCCGGATCGATCCGACCACGCCCAGCGAAGGCAGGAGCCAGGTCACCGTCCCCAGCGCCGCCGCCGCCGCGCCGAGGGTGTTCGTCCCGTAGAGCCACCCGAGCCGAGGCGCGAGCTGCGCCGAGCGATGGACGACGTGCCGGGTCAACGCGGGCAGCGTCGCCCCCATCGCCAGGGTCGGCACGGCGAGCAGCACGGCACTGGCGATTCCCTTCACGGCGACCGCTCTCCCGAGCGACCACTCGGCGGGCCCCATCGCGAAGTACACCCGCTCGAGCAGGAGGCACGCCGGCAGGAAGAGCAGGCCGGCGATCGCGATCACCCCCTCGAGCAGCGCGTAGAGCGCGATCGTCCCCCGGTAACGGTCCGCGACGCGTCCCCCGACCCAGGCCCCGACGCCCAGCCCGAGGAAGAAGATCGCCAGCACCACCTGGATCGAGAGCACCGCGTGCCCGAAGAGCTCCCCCAGCCGCCGGATCCAGAGCAGCTCGTAGCCGACCGCGGCCACCCCGGAGAGGAAGGACGCGAGGCCGAGAAGGCTCAGTCGGAAATCGGGGCGCATGAGGCGGGGGAGCATACCGGATCGGCCGGTCACCTCGCGCCACCGCCATCGAACCGGAATGGAATCGGCGGCCGGCAGTCCCTATCCCTGCGGCCCGGAGCGCCGATCGAGGATCAGAGCTCGAGCTCCAGGTGGAGCGGCTTGTCGCGCCGCACCTCGATCTCCCGGCGCAGGCGACTCTCGCCGGCCAGGAGCGCCGACCGGGTTCCGACGCGCAGCTCGTACCTGCCCACCGGCACCCTCTTGAACAGGAACGAGCCGTTCGCTCCCAGCTCGAGCGTCGGCCCCAGGTGGTCGCGCCGCACGTCGATCGGCACGAGACGGCCGTCGAGCGTGGTGATGGCGACGTGCGGATCGGTCCCCTCGGGGACGCCGACCACGCGGCCGGTGACGCGCTCGGTCGGCCGCAACTCGAAGCGGAGGCGATGCGTCCCCGGCGTGACGCGGACCAGGCCCGTTCCGATCGGGAACATGTCGTTTCCGTCCACCGTACGCGCCTTGGCGCCGAACCAGCGGAAGCCGTCGCTCACGGCAATGGTCGTCTCCGTGCCCGAGATCGGCCAGTACTGGTACAGGCAGCGCCCGAGGTCGATCGAATCGCCCTCCGAGCCGTACCAGAGCCCGAGCGCCGACTCGGGCCAGCCGAAGGGCTCGTCGTGACTCGCGCTCGCCGGCAGGTCGGGCGCGACGACCGCGTCCGCGTCGACCGGGTAGAGCGTGCCGTTGAGCACGATCACCTGTTCAAGCTCGCAGCCAGGAGCGACGACCTCGATCTCGACGACGCAGGTGGGTCGGCCCTCGAGCTCGACCACCAGGCCGCTCGTCCCCGTCGCGATTCCCGTGAGCAGGGCGGGGGCGTAGTCCTCGTTCCGCACGCAGAGGTCGAAGGTTCCCTCCGGCAGACCCGCCAGGTGGAACACGCCGTCCTTCCCGATGGAGGCGCTGCTGCGGAAGCCCGTGGAGAGGTAGCCGGGCACCGGACCGGCCCGGGAGGGAGTCACCGACACCTTTGCCGAAAGCCCCTCACCGTCGGGGCCGACGACCCGGCCGCTGATGGCGAAGGTGGGCTGGAGAACGAGGGTCAGCCCCGGGTGGTCCCTCTCGAGGTCCAGGATCATCGAGGCGGCCTGGGGGGCGGCCTCGTCGTCCCGCGCGATGGAGTCGTCATCCGACGTGCTCGCACTCAGCAAGACCAGACCCGGGGGAGCGGTGGTCAGCACCTCGATCTCGAATCGCCCTTCCTCGTCGGTGGGCTCGGTCACGTCGACGAAGTCGGGGGCGTGAAAGCGGTGCTCTGCCGATCGGAGCTTCACGTACGCCTCCGCGACGGGCGTGAGATCGTGGTGGACGACTCGCCCGCTGACCCGCCGGGTCGGCGCCATCCGGAGGATCACGGAGTGCTCGGCCTCGGGGGCGACGACGATCGGGCGGCCGAGGTCCCGCTGGTGGATGGGGAGGGCCACGCCGTCCAGCTCGCGTTCGAAGGTGAACCACCTCGTCTCGGTCTGGAGGTTGATGCGCAGCTTCATGCCGCACCAGACATCGGCGAAGAACGCCTCGCCGCCCAGCTGCTCGTCGGGGCCCAGCGAGACGTGCGAGCCCATCGATCTCAGGGCCCGTTCGTTCCCGTACTCCTCGGCGGGGGAGGGCTCGATCGACAGCGCGGCGCCTTCCACGGGACGACCGTCCGAATCCTCGACCCGCACCAGCAGCGTGCCGGTTCGCGCCAGGACCAGTCGCACCTCTGGCCAGGATCCGTCGCTTGACCGCGTCGGCTCCGCGGTCTTCACGAGCGACCAGCCGCTCTTGTGGGCGGCGAGCTGTCGGTCGAAGATCCTCCCCGGACGGTATCCTTCGAGCAGGAAGACTCCGTTCACGTCGGAGACCGTCACGGCGCCCCCGGATCCGGGCGCCCGGACCTCGACCCCCGCCACGGGGGCGCCTTCGAGGTCGACCGTCGTGCCGAGGAGGTCGCCGTTGGCGTACCGGTAGAGGATCACCTCCGCGGCGCGAGGTTCGTCCCCTCCGATGCGGATCTCCTGCCGAGCCCAGGTGTACTCCTCGACGTTCTCCGTCTCCACGGCGTAGAGCTGCGACTCGTCCCAGTCGTGCGTCAGCTCGAGTTGAAACGACCCGTCCTCGTCGCTGGTCGTCTCCGTCTCGGGGCGGGACGAGCCCAGCCCGTGGAACGCCGGCCTCAGGTGGAGGCGCACGCCGGCTACCGGGGTTCCCGCTCCGGTGACGTCACCGGTGGCTCGGTCGAGCACCCGCCCGGTGACCACCGTGGTGTTGCCGACGAGCGGAACTCGCACCGGTTCTTCGGCGGCCGGCCCGGCGACGGGAGCCGAGCCCGGGTCCTCGCGCGGCGTGCTCGCAGCGACGGTGGGCGTCGCTTGCTCCGGCACCGCGGGAGAGAGCGACTCGCGCTCTGGCCAGGCCCACCACACCCCGGCCGAGACGATGGCGAGCACGACCAGCGCGACGATCTTCTTCACGACGATACCTCCAACGACGGTTCCCAGCACGGAGCTCTTCGCCAACGATCCGGAGAGCGGCGCGAATCCGAGCGCGCCCAGCCACTTCTCTCGGCCACCGGGCGTCTCCTCGGTCAGGCGCGCGCGCAGGCTGGCGAGCGCCCGCTTCAGCCGGGTCTTGACGGCCTCGACCGGGAGGCACAGCCGTGCAGCGATCGTTCGCGGCGGAAGACCTTCCCAGAAGCGCAGGTACACGACCTCGCTCTGGCCTTCGGGCAGATCGCGCACGTATCCGATCAGACGCATCTCGAGCTCGAGCCGCGCCGCGCGCTCGGCCGTGGACGGCAGCGCCTCCGGACGCGCGCACCTCCCTTCCCGCCGGCGGCGGCGGCCGGCGCGACGCGCCTGCGAGCGCGCCATGTTGCGCGCCGCGCCGCGCAACCACCTGGGCCAGCCGGATCTCACCTCGCTCGCCCCCTGAAGCGCCGCGAGGAGGACGTCCTGGCTCACGTCCTCGGCCTCGGCTTCCCCGCAGCAAAGGGCTCGGGTGAAGCGCCGCAGGGCGTCGGCGTGCCGGGTGAGGTCGCGAGAGGAAGGGGCCATGAGCTCGACGTACAGTGTCCACCGCCCCCGAAACGGGGTCGTGGAAAAGACGGAAACCCGGCTTCGCCCGCTCGTCCCGGCACCCCGAATGGCGGACCGCCGATCTGGATACGCGCCGGCGACCGGAAAGCTCCGGCCACGAGTACTTCGAGATCGAGCTGGAATAGAATCGGCGGCCGGCAGTCCCACCTCGCGTGGCCAGACCCTGATCAGAGGAGACCTCCCATGTCGCGGACCTGCACCTCGGGATTCCTGACGCTCGTCTCGTTCGTGGCCCCGCTCTCGGCCGGCGCGGTGGCGCTTCCCGCGATCGAGGACGAGGTGCGGATCTCCGGCGTCGTCACCGTCGGCGAGGACGCCGAGCCGCACCGAGGCGCGCGGGTCGACGCGCTGGAGGAGGGGGTCTTTCTACGCGGGAGCACCTTCACCGACGAGCAAGGTCGGTACGAGCTCGTGGTTCCGACCGGTTTCTACGACCTGCGCGTGCTGCCCGGCGAGTCGCGGTACATCGCGAGTTTTGCACGGGAGCTCGATCTGAACACCCGGGCGCCGCACCTCGAGGACTTCCGCCTCGCCGATCTCGAGCTCGCACTTCGCGAGAGCGGCATCAAGCTCGAGGAGCTGCCCGATCGCGACTACGACGCCGTGCCCGACGGGCTCGAGGAGCCCGCGCGCCTCGACTGGGAGAAGAGCGATACCGCCGAGGACGGGGTGTACGACGGACTGGCCGGCTGGGTCGGCGCGGGTCCCTTGCTGGGTCCGCCGCGCACCGAGGCGACGCCGGTGCTGATCTGGCCGCCTTCCGACGACGAGAAGCTCGCCTTCCCGGTGGTGGTGAAGGGCGCGACCCCGCCCCTCGAGCTCTGCTTCCAGGCCGTGCCGGGGGCGACCGGTTACCGCGTGCGCGTGCACTCGGCGTCGGGGCGGACGGAGCGGACCTGGGACTTCGACTTCGCCGACGGCGAGATCCTGATCGGCGAGGCGGTCGCGGTGCGCTGGGTGCCGCCCGGCGGCTGGGGTCCCGGCGAGTACGTGGTCGAGATCCAGGGCTGGTACGAGGCGCCCGATCGCCTGGTCGGCGGCGCCGCTCGCGCCACCCTGCGGCTCTTCGAGGAGAAGGAGCCGACGCCGATCGAGATCCGCGAGGAGATCACGCTGTCAGGGGTGCACCTCGGCTCCACCATCGAGCTCTTCGAGGGCGCCAAGGTGATCGTTCCCGCGGGCGACACCCTGTACCTGGTCGCGACCGAGGACGTGACGATCGATCGACTGGCGAGCATCGTGGGCGAGTCGGGTGAGCTGGAAGAACCCGGTGAGGAGAAGACGCCGGGGGCGAGCGTGGTGATCCTCACCGCCGGCGATCTCCTCGCCATGGGGCCGGTCACCGCCGGAGCGGGGGCGAAGGGCGACGACGTCGGCGTAGAAGGTGCAAAACCGCAGGTGGCCAAGGCGACCTCGGGGCTAGCGGGCGGCGATGTCGTGATCGCTGCACTGGGCACGGTCGCGATCGGTCGCGAGGCTCGAGTCTCCTCCGGAGCGGGCGGCGACGGTGGCGAGGCGCGGGCGCAAGCTCCCGAGGGGAAGGACGCGCTGGCGGAGGGGGGCCACGGTGGCCGAGGGGGCCATTTGCTGGTGCACGCCTCGATCCTGCAGTTCGCCGATCGCCCGGGCATCGCGCACTGTGGTGCCGGAGGAGACGGCGGGGACGCGCACGCCCGTGGCGGGGACGGTGCGCTCGATCTCCAGGCGGGGCTCTCCACGGTCTTGCCCGGCGTGGGTGGCGACTCGGGCGACATCTGGCTCAGCGACTGGAACCTGCGCCGCGACGGCTACGTGGCGCTCGCCGACGAGAGTTTTCCGGTGCGCGGTGGAGTCGCCGGTGCGGCGGGCGACGCGCGGCCGACGTACGGCTCCCCGGGCCAGGCCGACGGGGGGCGATCGCGCGAAGGGCGCGACCACGCGATCGAGTGCACGCTTGCCGGCGGTCGCGGATGGTTCCGGGGTGGCGACGGCCAGTCGACGATCGCTCGCGGCGGCGAGGGGCTGGGTACCGGCGACGGCGGCAAGGCGACCGCTCGCGCCGCGCCGGGTGGCGACGTGAGCCGCATCGGGATCTCCGCCGGGGCGTTCCAGTGGGTCTTCGGTGGCTTGCCCGCCGGCGGGAGTGGAGGCTCGGCCGAAGCGACGGGTGGCCGCGCCGGCGCGGGCGGGACGATGGGACCGGGAGATGGCGGCGCGGCCACGGCGAGGGCCGGCGCGGGCGGTTCCGGCCTCACGATGCCGATCTCGATCTTCAGCGCCGGCGGCGACGGTGGCGAGGCGACGGCGATCGCCATGATGGGCCGCTTCGGGGCCAGCCGTTGTCCCGGTCGCGGCCAGGACGGTTCCGATGGCGGCGAGGCGGAGGCGACCGGCGGTGCGGGCGGCTTTGCCAACTACCGCGGCGGCGCCGGCGGCGCAGCCCGAGCCGAGGGCGGCGACGGCGGCGACGGCGGCATGGGCCACGGCGGTGGCCGGGGCGGGGCCGGCGGGCACTTCACCGCGAGAGCCGGAGAGCAGGGCGGCTCGTACCTCCACCTGGGGCCGAAGGGCAGCGGAACCGGCCATCACGGAGAGCGAGGGGAGCGCGGGCCGCTCTGTCCGAACTGACCCGGCAGTGATCGCCCGGGCTCGGGATCCGCGGTCGTCAGTGAGTGAGAGCCGCTACACTCGTTCGATGATCATCGGAATCGACCTCGACGACACCATCTCGGCGCTCCCCGAGCTCTTCTCCCTCTTGACCTCGGCCCTGATCGATGCCGGCCACGAGGTCCACGTCATCACCTACCGCGCCCCGGGCACCGAGGACTGGGTGCGCACGGAGCTCGCCGAGCTCGGGATCAGGTACACGGGGCTCCACCTGCCGACCGGTCCCGGTCCGGCCCCCGAGTGGAAGGCTCGGGTGGTGGCGGAGCTGGGCGTCGAGCTGATGATCGAGGACTCGCCCGAAGTGCTCGCCCGGATGCCGGTGGGGGTCCAGCGGCTCTGGGTCTGCGATCGAGAGCTATTCGACCTCGACGTCTGCATTCGCGCGCTCAACGAAGAGTGAGCTCGGAGCCGCGTCGTCCGACGGCGGCCGGGGCGCGGGGCAGATGGAATTCGCCGGCCCTGGGCAATCAATCTCGCGCCGGATGAGCAGGTGTGTTCCGGGAAGGCCTAGACTCTCGGCGAGTATCCACATGGAATCGAAAGCACCCCCCACACCCCAGCCGGCATGAACATCACGCAGCACTCGATCGTCGCCATTGACTACGTCCTCACCAACGACCGCGGGGAGGAGCTCGATTCCTCGAAGGGCAAGGAGCCCCTGGTCTACCTCCACGGCGTGGGGCAGCTGGTTCCCGGACTCGAGGCGGAGCTCGAAGGCAAGGCGAAGGGCGACGTCGTGGAGGCGGTCATTCCTCCCTCCAAGGGCTACGGCGAGCGCAACGAGGCGATGGTCCAGGATGTCCCGCGCGATCGTTTCCCCGACGACATGCCGCTCGAGGTGGGCATGACCTTCCAGGCCCAGAGTCCCACCGGGGCGCGCATGGTCACCGTCGTGGCCATCGAGGGCGACCAGGTGCGCATCGACGGCAACCACCCGCTGGCGGGCACCACGCTCAACTTCAACGTCACCATTTGCGACGTCCGGGAAGCGACGCCCGAAGAGCTCGCCAAGATCCAGGGTGACGGAGGATCCTGCGGCTCGGGTTGCGAGTGCGAGCACTAGGGATGCGAGGCCGCGCCAGCCAATACCGCGGCTGAGCCCCACTTGCCTGGTCGCAGTCCCACCCTCCAGTAGGCAAACCTGGACCTGATGGCTTAGACTTGCGCCATGTCGAGAATCTTCGTGTGCTACCGACGCGAGGACGAACAGGCTTTCGTCGGCCGGATCTACGATCGCCTCGTGGCTCGCTACGGACGTGATTCGGTGTTCATGGACATCGACACCATCCCACCAGGTTCGGTCACGACAGCAACACACGATGCGTTTCGAGAGTATGCGAGCCTCTTTCACCCCTTGTGGGAATGGCTGGTCGGCGTGGGCTTCGATCTGCGGCGATTGCCGTCCGATCACCGCCGGCTCGCCGAGTGTTTCTGGAGGATCGCGCATGGGAACGAGACCCCCGGAGCCGTCGCTGTGATCGGGAGCGGCATCCACGACAATACCCATAGACTGGATTGCTGCCACGCTCTTGGAGAATGCCTGGGCACCAGCGGTCACCGGCTCGTCCACGGCGGAGGCGATGTCTGTATGGCGGTGGCACAATCATTCGCCCGCGTGAATCCGGATCCAGACTACCTACTCAACCTTTCGCCGAAAGGCAGGAAGCGTCCTGGTTTCGGAACGATGGTCTACTTCGAGGGACTGGAGCAGCTGCGAGCACAGCTAGCCGAGCTGGGGAGCTTCTTCATAGCTATCGGTGGTCGGAGGGGAACGGCAAGGGAGGTCGAATTGGCGGGGGATCTCCAGAAGGAAGTCTACCGGCTTCCCGACGACCTTCGGGTCGCCAGGACCGCCACGTCACCAGGAACCGTGAGTCCCTCCGACTCGCGATCGATTCATGACCTCACCGGTCAGTGGTTCGATCCCGCGGATCAGGACACGGCCTACTTCCGGCAAGATGGAGACCAGGTGACCGGTTTCTATGACCTGGACGGTCGCCGCAGCAAGGTGGGGCGCTACAGAGGCACGTTTCGTGACGGTGTATTCAACTACCGATGGAGGTGGCTCGAAGGGCCCCGCGCGGGCTCAGGCAGAATGGAGATCTCCAGGGATGGAAACTCGCTGACCGGTGTCTGGTGGGACGGCGAGGAGAGACACCATCTCGGACATGTGGAGTATCGTCGCGTTTCCGGCGAAATGCCCACCTGGCTCACGGAGGAGGACTTCCAAGGGGAATGAACCGAGTGCGGTTCCCCAATCTCCTCGACATGCGAGTGCCGCACGACGTGATGTCGTGGTCGAGCCGGATTGTCAACCAAGTCGGCGAGAGCTCGGGATTGGCCAGAGTGAAAGATCGCCAGCCGCACTACGAGAATCTGATTCGAGGAGCATCATGAAGAGCGTACTAGCAGCCCTCCTCGCCCTGACACTGATCGGCGCGCCGATACAGGTCGAGAAGCCGGTCATCGAGCTGTGGCCGGAGGGACTCCCCAAGGACGCGAAGCCGATCGCCCCGGAGCGCATCGCCGAGCTCGAGGCCAAGCAGACCGAGGAGCGGATCAGCTACGTCGCCACGCCGAGCCTGACGATCTACGCGGCGGATCCGGAAACGGCGAACGGCTGCTGCGTCGTGGTGTGCCCGGGAGGCGGCTACAACATCCTCGCCTGGCCCAAGGAAGGTCTGGAGCTGGCGGAGTGGTTCAACTCGCTGGGCGTCACCGCCGCCGTGCTGAAGTACCGGGTGCCCCGGCGGGATCCGGAGCGTCCCCACTGGGAGCCATTGCAGGACGCCCAGCGCGCCATTCGCGTGGTGCGGAAGAACGCGAGCCGCTGGGGGGTGGATCCGCGGCGCATCGGGGTCCTCGGCTTCTCCGCGGGAGGCCACCTGACGTTCATGGCGGGGACGCACTTCGACGAGAAGACCTACGACCCGGTGGACGCCGCGGATGAGCTGAGCGCCCGGCCGGACTTCCTCTGCCCCATCTACGCGGCCTACCTGGGCGAGGACTACCGGGATGACTCCGCCACGATCGGATCACTGGTCGAGATCACCGAACGCACGCCGCCCACCTTCATGGCGGTGACCCTCGACGACAAGTACCGCGGTGTGCAGGCGGGGCTGCTCCTGGCGGAGTACAAGCGGGTCGGCGTGCCGGCCGAGGCGCACATCTACGCGGTCGGCGGGCACGGCTACGGCATCCGCCCCTCCGAGCTGCCCGTCTCGACCTGGCATTTGCGGCTGAAGGAGTGGATGCGGGCGAGCGGGCTGCTCGAGAAGAGGGCTCGCGACTGATCACGGCGGGAAATCTCCGACATTTCCCGAGAATCGTGGCGCCTCCGGGCCCGGAAGGGCGCCGTCGAGGATGGCGATGGAAACAGTCCATACGAGGAGGCACGCCATGTTCGAAATCCTGCGACGGAGCACATCTCTCATCTTCTTCCGGCTCGGGGTCTGCCTGCTGGCGGGCTTGGTCCTGTCCTCGGTGGCGGCCGCGGACCTGCCCAGCTCGGTGGCCTCGCGGGTCAAGAAGATCAACACCTGCCTGGAGGCGGCGGACCAGGCTCTCGATCTGGACCGGCTCCAGACGGCTCAGCGCAAGCTCAAGGACACGCAACGGCCCCTGAAGGAGATCAGGGACCGCTACACCGGCAAGTTCGACGAGAAGGACGCCGTCTACCAGGCGATGTTGAAGCGACTCGAGACCGTCACTGCCCGGGTGAAGGCGGCCGAGGAGGAGAAGGAGAAGGGCGAGGCCGCCGGGGAGGCGGCGAAGGCGGCCAACGAGGCGCTCTGCCACGAGTGGATCGACAAGCTCGAGCCGTTCGTCGATCGCAAGAGCGACTCCTGCCTCCTGACCAACGCCGACTTCAACCGGGAGTCAGCGGAGCGCCAGGAGCAGTGCAAGGCCGCGTACCTGCGGGCCAGGAAGGTGTTCGCCGAGTACCAGAAGGTGAAGTTCCCGCAGGAGAAGACGGGGTTCCTCAAGAACGTCGAGGACAACGTGAAGCGCGCGCTGCGGTTCTACGACGAGATGGAGGCGAAGGACGCCCAGGAGGCCTCGTGCCGCGAGTGGGTCGACCGGCTCGCCGCCTACGCCGACGTCGGCCGGAACAGCCGCCGGCACCTGATCGTGGGCGCGACCGTCGACCCGCAGCAGATCGCCGAGCGGACGGAGATCTACGAGGAGGCAAAAGCGGTCTTCGCCATCTACCAGAAGGCGGAGTTCCCCCACGGCAAGTCGTTCCGATTGCAGACCCTCGAGGAGGGGCTGGCCAAGAAGCTGAAAGAGTTCCCCGAGGCGATGGCCCAGAGCCAGGCGATGATCTCCGGCGACGCCGGCGAGCGCCTCGACCAGCTGCTGAAGCACATGGAGCGGGACAACGGCTGGAAGAGCGACGAGACGGTGAAGCCGCCGGTGATGATGGAGCGGACCATCGAGCCGCTGCGCAAGGCGGTCGCGGACTACGCCTCGACGGTCGACGCGAGCGACTCCAAGCTCGCCCTGCTGCGAAAGAAGCTGGCGACGATCGACGCCCGCAACGCGGAGTTCCGCGAGATCTGCGCGAAGCGCACCTTCCAGCTGGGCGACGGCTACACCGGCGCGGACCTCGCGGCGCTGAAGGAGAAGGCGAAGGCCGTCACCAGCGAGGCGCATCCCGGAGCGAAGCTCCACCACATAACCGTCCCCAGTGCGGACTGGGCGATCGAGGACGTCGTCGAGTTCACCGACACCTCGCGGACCGCCCTGCGTCGCCGGGTGACGCGCAGCGTGCGCGCGCAGATCTCGCTGAAGGCGGCGAGCGGGGAGGTCCTCCTGCAGGAGGTCTACCTCGGCCAGGATCAGCGGCCCGATGGCAGCTGGAGCGCGCTGAAGGGGCATACCACCTGGGCCGATTCGATGGCGGCCGAAAACCTCGGGAAGATCGCCCCGGCGAAGAAGTAGTCCGAGCCAGGGCGCCTGTCGCGGCGGTCCGCTCCAGCGTGGACCGCCACGGCCCCGTTTTCGATGCGCTGCGGGGGGTCCAGGTGGCGAGCCCGCGGGAAAAGCCGGGAATCCGTGATGGAGTCCGCCGGCCGCCTACGGATGAGGGCGCGATCCCAGGAATTCACGTTCTCGAACCCAGGCTCGTTCATGAAGCAGCTCCTCTGCGCCGCCGCGCTCTGTCTGTCCTCGTCCTTCGCCGCCGCCCTGCCCCAAGGCGAGACCATCGGCATCTACTTCGACCCGGCAGCCACTCAGACCACCATCCAGGTGGAGCCGATGGAGTTCTTCCAGGTCTACTTCATCGCGCAGAACGTGCCCTCCGGCGTGGCCGGATACGAGTTCACCGTGAACGTGCCGCCGGAGCTCATCATCACCGCCACCGCCACGCACCCGATCGGCTACTCGATCGACATCGACTCCACGAACGAGGGGTTCATCGTCGGGTGCGGACAGTGCCTGAACGGCCCGGGACCGATCATCCTGGCGGAGATCACCTGCATGGGGCTGGGGACCGCCACGGGATTGCAGCTCACCCTCGGACCGGCCAACCCCAGCTCCTTCGGGGGGCTGTCCCCGGGTTACTGCGAGTGCGTGACCTACGAGCTCTACCCTTTCGCCGACGCCTACTCCGGCCCGGCGATCGTGGACATCGGCGCGGGAAGTGCCTATTGCTTCTGTGACGGCAGCGGTACTGCCTCGCCGTGCGGGAACATCGGGGAGTCCGGGCACGGGTGCGCGAACAGCACCTTCTCCTGGGGTGCGAGACTCCACGCCACAGGCGATTCCTCGATCTCGGGTGGAGCTTTCGTCCTTCACGGCACCAGCGCCACTCCGAACCAGGCGGGCCTCTTCTTCCAGGGAATCAACGCGGTCAACGGTGGTTCGGGGACGATCTTCGGCGACGGCCTCCGCTGCGCCGGTGGCTCCGTGAAACGCCTGCAGGTGCGCTTCTTCGACGGCGCCGGATCGGGCAGTACCACGATCGACATCGCCACGAAGGGCGATGTCGCGCCCGGTGACGTGCGCTACTACCAGCTGTGGTACCGCGACCCGGGTTCCAGCCCCTGCAACAGCGAGTTCAATGCCAGCAACGGGCTCGAGGTGACCTGGTCGAGCTGATACGGAGTCGGAACATTCTCCGCCACTGACGAGGGGTAGGCCGCTGTTCTCAGCGGCCTGCCCCTCGTCAGTGGCGGAGATTGCTGCGACTCCGTATCGTCAGCTCATGATGAGACTGCGTGGTGGGTGGTGGATGCTGGCGATCCCGCTGTTGATCAGCTGCGCGGCGGTTGCAGCGGTTGCGACGCCCCATGGGGACGTCGCGCTGAGGCACGCGCGCTACCGACCGGGGCCGGCGCCGTTCAAGGCCTACGTCGCCTCGTTGCGGACGCCGGCGGGAATCGAGGTGCTGGAGGACTCCCCCGCCGATCACGTCCATCACCACGCGCTGATGTTCGGGATCGGGGTCGACGAGACCGACTTCTGGGGGGAAGCGGATCCGGAGAAGTGTGGGAAGCAAGCAGGCAACCGCGTGAGCACGTCGTCGCTGGGGAGTGCGACGGTTGGCGCACTCTGGCATGAGCTCCAGTGGACCAGCGGGGAGGGAACACCGCTGCTCGACGAGGAGCGCATCGTCGGAGCCGACAACCGGTATGGCGCCAATGCGCTGTCGTGGACGAGCCGTCTCACGCTGCCCGAAGGACGGGGTCCAGCACGCCTGTGGGGCCAGCACTACTTCGGCCTCGGCCTGCGCTTCCACCCCGACATGAAAGGCAACGGCGAGTTCCTCGCCGACGCCGATCGCGAGGGCGTCGTGGTGCGGGGCGACGAACGGATGACCCGGGCGCGCTGGATGGCCTGGCGCTCGTCGGTGGGCGGAAAACCGGTCACGGTCGCGCTCCTCGACCATCCACTCAACCCGCGTTATCCGGCGAGCTTCTTCACCATGGCCGAGCCCTTCGCCTTCCTCTCGGCGACGCTCGACCTGCACGAGCGCGAACGTGTGCTGCGACCCGGCGAGGTGCTGGAGCTCAAGTACTACGTGGCAGCGTGGGATGGGCACAAGAGCCGCGAGCAGATCGAGACGACCTGGAAGTCGTGGACGGCGGTGACCCGCGGCGGTCGCCAGGACCTCGCCCTTTTCTTTCGGGGCGCCACCGCCTACGCCTCCAGCGAGTACGGCCCCGACTACGCCGCGACCAAGGCGATCAACGGTCGCGCCGAGGTTCGCGAGACCGACAAGTGGAACTCCGCGCGCGCGATCACGCCGCACTACCTGGCGATCGACCTCGGCCAGGAGCGCCGCATCGACACCATCGTGATCCGTCACGAGGGCGCGCTGCCGCTCCCAGGCGCTCACGTCTTCAACGCGAGCGACTTCCGCGTCCAGGCCTCGCCGAAGCGCTGGGGGTCCTGGACCGATCTCGTCCCGCCGATCCGCGACAATACCGACGACGTGACCACGCATCGCTTCGAGCCGACCGAGACCCGCTACTTACGCATCCTGCTGGAGACCGCCGAGCAGGACGGCGGCAACGACTACGGCCGCATCGCCGAGGTCGAGGTCTACGCCGCGAAGAAGGGTCGCTGAACACCGCCACACCTCCGAGGAATCCAGTCATGAGCTCCAAATCCTCCCGTCGTCACTTCCTCAAATCCACCGCCGCGGTCGGCGCCGCCGGCGTCTCCTGGCGCCTCGGTCGCGCCGCCGACATCGCGCCCGGCCCCAACGAGCGCCTCGGCGTCGGATTCATCGGCGCCGGCAGCCGCGGCGCCGGCCACATGCGCGAGGTGAAGGCCGTGGCCGAGCAACACGGATTCCCGCTCGACCTCGTCGCCGTCTGCGACGTCTACAAGCCGCGAGTGCTCGAGGCACAGCGCGTCCACGGCTTCCCTGGCGGCTACATGGACTACCGCGAGCTGCTCTCCGACCCGAACGTCGACGTGGTCGCGATCGCCTCGCCCGACCACCACCACGGCCACCACGCGCTCGCTGCCATCCGCGCGGGCAAGGACGTCTACTGCGAGAAGCCGGTGACGCACTGGCGCCAGTTCGAACTGACCCGCGAGCTGGCCGACGCGGTCGCGGCCTCGGATCGCGTCTTCCAGCTCGGCACCCAGGCGATGAGCGATTCGGTCTGGCACCAGATGAAGCAGCTGGTCGCCGAGGGCGTGATCGGCCAGCCGATCTTCGGCGAGACTGGGTTCTTCCGCATCGGGGACTGGGGCGAGCGGGGGATGCCGATCCTCGACGCGAACGCCGAGCCGGGCCCCGACCTCGACTGGAAGGCGTTCCTCGGCGACGCGCCGGAGCAGCCCTTCAGCGTCGACCGCTTCTTTCGCTGGCGCCTCTTCGAGGACTACGCCGGTGGGCCGGTCACCGATCTCTACCCGCACAGCCTGACGCAGGTGGTCGACATTCTCGGCGTCGGCCTCCCCGACAGCGTCGTCGCGCTCGGTGGCGTGCACCGCTACGAGTATGAGCTGCGCGAGGTGCCCGACACCTTCAACCTGATCGCCCAGTACCCCGAGCAGGTCACTATCACCGTGATCGGCACGCAGGGCAACGACCACCAGACCACCGACCAGCGCGGCTCGGGACAGCGCCAGCCGGTGATTCGCGGTTGGGACGGCACGCTGACGATTCACGAGAACAAGGAGATCGTCTTCACGCCGATCCGCCAGAAGGGTGCCAGGGAACCGCGGCGCTGGCCGATCGAGCGCGGCGAGAACCTGGTCGAGCACTGGCGGAATCTCTTCGAGTGCATCCAGGCGCGCAGTCAGGCGACCAACAGCCCGATGGACCTCGCCTTCCGGACGCAGTCAGTGCTGCAGATGGCGATGCTGGCGAATCGAGCCGGGAGGACGGCGCACTTCGATCACGAGACCCGCGAGATCGTCACGGCCTAGTCGTTGGAGCTGCGCCCGCAGAAGAAAGCGGGCAGGATCGGCGGGACCGAGTATCATTGGCCGACAGGAGATCCCCCTCGGAGTCCACTGCATGCGCGCCGCGATACTCGACAACGTCAAAGCGAAGGGAAAACAGGTCCTGTACCGCCTCTTGCCCGATCCGCTCCTGGTCCGCTTCTTCCTCGGTCGGATGCCCCACCGGAGCCAGATCGAGGTGACTTCGGCCTGCAACCTGAAGTGCCCGTTGTGCATCACTCACCAGGTGCGGCGGCGCACGCAGTGGTTGCGAGAAGACTACCTGCGGGACGTGCTCGAGAGCTGTGGCGGGGTGTTGAAGTCGGTGACGCTGAACATGCAGGGGGACGCACTGATGCACCCTCGCATCTTCAAGCTGGTCAAGATGTGCGAGGACGCCGGCGCCAACACGCACATGTTCACCAACGGCATGCTGCTCGACCGCCGCATGGACGAGCTCTTCGAGTCACGGTTATCGGCGATCGTCATCGCCCTCGACGGCTATGATGCCGAGAGCTACTCGCGTTACCGGAAGAACGGCGACTTCGATCAGGTCGTGGCCAACGTGCGGAAGCTCGTGGCGGAGAAACGCCGCCTCGGCTCCGATCGGCCGGTGATCGAGGTGCAGACGGTGATGTTCAGCTACAACGAGCCGAAGGAGAAGGAGATCCTCGAGTTCCTGAACGAGCTCGGGGCGGATCGCGTCGCCCTCAAGCCGCCTTCCTACTTCTTCCTGTTCGACCCCGGGCCGGACGTGGACGTCGACGTGAGCCCCGAGCAGAAGGCCGCGGCGCGCGAGTTCCTGGACGGCGTCCACCCCGAGCAGCAGGCCCGCAAGTACCAGCGAGCGGAAGACACGAACGCACCGACGCTCTTCCGCAACCAGCGCATCTGCCCGCAGTTCGAGCAGCTCAACGTGTTGAGCGACGGGCGGGTCGTCGGTTGCTGCTCGGACCACACGGGGAAAGAGGTGATCGGCGACCTCTCCCAGCAGAGCCTGAAGGAGATCTGGACCGGCCCCGAGCGCAAGCGACTGCTCGAGCGCTTCCAGAGACGCGAGCTCCCGCTCTGCTCCTACTGCCCCCTCGGTCCGCACCGGCGCGACGACGCGCTGGAGGAGAGGGAGGCGCGGGAAGGTTCGGAATCAGAGTAGGGCCCGTCGCCACGAGCTTCGCCGACCGGCCACGCAAGCCGGAGACCACCGACCAGCATCCGGACGTTCGGATCTACGAGGTGACGCTCTAGCCCGGCTCTCAGGGAACCCAGGTGATCATGTACCCATTGGAAGCGTTGAACTCGCTCCCACAGGGCGAGTTGAACGGGTTGCGATACCAGAGCTGGTAGTACTTCGTATCGCCGGCGTTGACGTTACCCGCCTTGACCGAGATCGGCGTCGTCCACGCCGAGGTATCGGAGTATCCAGTCCCGTCGGAGAAACGCACGCCGAGCCGCTTCAGCTGGCCCCCGGCGCACTGCAGGCCATCCCCCCAGATGTTGCCGGGCGACAAGTCGTTGTTCGCCTGGAAGTACAGCCCGCTCTGGCTGTGTTCGGTGTGCTCACCGATCAGGACCACGGTGTCGTTGCTAATACTGGCCAGACCGCTGGCGGCGAGCCTGGCGCCGGAAGTGTACTGACCGTTCGCACAGCCGGCCTCGAGAAGCCGGGTGGCCAGGGTGAGCATCGCCTCGCGATCCGTCTCCTCGCCGAGGTAGTTGATCTCGACGACCAGGCGACCGCGGCTCGCAGCGAGGACGAATGCATCCAGTTCGAAGTCGCCCGCGATGACTCGCTTCGAGGCGAACAGTCCCCGGACCGGCCCCTTCGCTACCTGCTCGTAGTTGGCATTCTCGATCCTCACCATTCCCTTGGTGAGCTGCTCGTCCTTCAACCGCATCAGGTCCTCCTCGAGAACGAGGAGCTCGGCGGCAGCCGACGTGGTGTCGAGCTCGAAGAGCGCCACCACCACCATCCGAGTGCCCGGAGGAGCGCCATTGCGGGCCACGACCAGCACCCGGCACTGGCGCGAGTGGTCCATGAACCGGTCGATCCTGTCCTTGGGCAACAACGCGAAGGACGCTTCGAGCTGAGGCCGCAGGAGGGGAGTGTGCATGCAGTCCCAGTCCTCTTCGTCCCACTCCTTGCCGAATGCCGTGAGAGTCCCTTCGATGTCGAACTCCAGCGCGGGACGGGTGGAGGGGTCCAGGTACCAACCGGGCTCCAGGATGAGTGCCGTCTCCAGGGGTGGGTCGGAAAAGGCTCTCGCCACGGCCTCCGCGCCGCCTGATCGGTGGAGCGCCTCCACGAAGCGCTCCCCGTCGTAGTAGGCGAACGCGGAGCTCACGGTGAGGATTCGATTGAAGTAGTCCACCGCGGGGTCGCCGGTGAGCGGGGTGAGTCCAATCGCTTCGGTGAACGTCTCGAACGCGTCGCTCCAACCTCGCGCCGCGCAGATACTGCGCGTGAGCAGCTGGGCGTGACCTTCGATGACGGCCGCGTAGGCCTGGAGGGCATCGGTGGTCTCCCGGCTCTTGCAGATATCGTCCCAGTGGAAGGTCCGGTCATCGGCCGCGTGGACGAACTCGTGGCAGAGCACCGCTCGCAGCACCTCCGGCGTGGCCAGCCTGGGACGCTCGAGGAGCTCGGCCAGGTCGTTGAAGTTCTGCTCGCAGACCAGCACCTCGCCATCCGCCCTGGCGAACTTGGCGAGCATAGTTTCCGAATAGAGCTGGGCGGCGCGGGCTCGCTGCATATCGGCGGTCTCGCCGTCCTCGTACTGCAGGTGGGACCAGTGGACGAGCTCGGTGTTCAGAAGCTGTTCCAGCTCGCGCTCGGACACCAGGCGGATGGAGACGTCGTCGAGGGTCACTCCGGTCGCTTCCTTCACCGCTGCGGTCGCCTCGGCGCTGACCTGCTCCAGCAACTCCGGAGTGATCTCGAGCTCGACCAGGACGAGCTCTTGGGGCGAGAACGGTCTGGCAACGCCGGTTGCGCTTCGTGCGGGAAGCGACGGAGTGAGAAAGAGGAGAGCCAGGGCGAGGCCGAGGGTGCGGCGGAGATGAGCGCTGTTCATCGAGTCACTGTAGCGGCTGGGACAGAACCCGGGCGCCACGCCTCCAGGAATCCCCCGGCGTGGGGCCCGTGGGCATTCCATGGCCGGCGCGGGCACCGCAACTGCAGTGATGCGCGAGTGTCTGGAGGGGTGGTATGCTCCGACGATGCCCACCTCGCACCGCGCCTGGATCGTCATGCTGGCCCTCTTCCTCGGATCCTGCGGCCCGGAGCAGCCCGAGCCACAGACGCCGCGGTTTCGCGTGATCAGCTACAACATCCTGGTCGGGTTCGCCGATCACCGCGTCGGTGACCCCTATCTTCCCGGGGCGGAACGCAAGCGCAACATCACCGAGTTCCTGGTTGAGGAGCAACCCGACGTCGTCGCGTTTCAGGAGATGAACGGCTACGACCCGGCACGCCTGCAAACCGAAGCCGCAGCCTGGGGCCACGAGCACGTCGAGCTGCTGAAGGCGGGCGGTTATCCGACGGCGGTAACGTCCCGCTATCCGATCGTGGTGATGGAGCGTCGACTCGAGGGCCTGCACCACGGGTTGCTGCGCGTGCGTACCGGCGGCATCGACTTCGTGGTCGTCCACCTGTGGCCCTTCAAGGACGCGGCGCGGTTGAACGAGGTGGGCGCGGCTCTGGCGATGTACGAGAACGCCCGCGCGGAAGGGCGCCCCTGCCTCATGCTGGGCGACTTCAACGCCGTTTCGGCGCGGGACGTACCGACCTACGACGTCGCGGCTCGAGAGCGCTATGCGAAGTGGAAGTGGGAGATCCGCGAAGACGGCCTGCCGCGTACGGACGTGATCGACGCCTGCCTCACCGCCGGCCTCGTCGATGTGTGCGAGCGCCAGGGGGCTCTACCCGAGAAGATGCCGGTGCCTCGCATCGATTTCATCCTGGCCTCTCCAGACCTCGCGGAGCGAAGCACTGGCGCCCGCTGGTTGGCCGCGCCGGACCTCCTGAAAAACTCCGATCACCCGGCGGTCGTCGCCGAATTCGACTGGGAGAGCCCGTGATGCGGAGCCCGCGCAGTCTCCGCCATCTTCGACACCACCGAGAGAGCAGGGGCGACGCCTTGGGAGGTCTGCAGGTGAGACCTGGGAGATTCCCCAGGTGGTGGGAACGGGCTGCTCGGGGCATCATGGGACCGTCGAGCAGCACACTCCCGAGTCCGCGCCGGACTGGGAATCACTCGGTCGGCAGAACACGGTGACAATGGAATACAAACCTCGCGTCTCCCCGGCATCGGGCAGGCGTCTCCGCACCCTCATGGCCTGTTTGACGTTGAGCGCGCTTCTCTGCGAAGCGGCCGTGGGCCAGCAGTTCTTCGAATACGACCAGCCCGACGTCACCATCAACTCCCAGGCGCTCGGGGACACCGAGTCGTACGAACCGTCCGTCGTCATCCGCTCGGACGGAACGTGGGTCACCTGGCTCCAGTTCGTCGCGGGCCAGGGTGATCACATCTGGATCGGTCGCCTCGAGCCCACCGGCTGGGCGTTCAAGCTGCCGGTGACCCCGACGGCCGGCACGTACGCCACCCCGACGCTCACCATCGACGCCGCCGAAGGCCTCTGGCTCAGCTACGAGGAATGGGACCCGGTGCTGCAGCGGTGGGACATCCAGCTCCGCTACCACGAGTCCGTCAACATCTTCCAGACCTCGGTTCGGGTCAACACCGGCGACCACAACGCGATCAACCACAGTGTGGCCTCGGATCCTGACGGCGGGCTCTGGTTCGCCTGGCAGGAGGATCTGCCGATCGCCGGCCCGACCCCCCGCTCCCCCTTCCTCCTGAACGGCGGCTGGGTCCCCGGGCCGGAAGATCCGGGCCGGCAGTTCGATGTCGTCGTGCGTTGGATGAGCTCGGGATCCGGACACGGAGCGGTCCGGCGACTCAGCCGTTCCTGGTGGGGTGACTGGCGACCGGCGATCACCGTCACGTCCGGCGGCTCCGTATGCGTCGCCTGGGATCGCTACGACGGCGAGAGCTACGACGTCGTGGCCCGCTGGCGAGTCAATGACCAGTGGCTCCCGCGCGTGGTCGTGGCGGAGGGCCCCGCGTTCCAGGGGTTCGTCTCGCTGGCCACCGCCGATCCGGACAGCGCCTGGTGCGTCTGGGAAGAAGGTGGAGAGAACTGGGGCAAGGACTACTTCGGAATCGCCGGCGACTGGAACAACATCACCGATCACTACGGTCCGGTGCACCGCTTCCGGACGCTGTCGGTCGTCAAGCTCGTCGACGACGGGCAGATCCTCGCCACGGATCCGCTACCGATGCCCATGATCCCCGTGGCGAGCAGCCGGCCGAACATCCGTCCGGGGGTCACGCTCACGGGTCTGTACTACGAGCGCGGCGAGCTGGTCGTCGACGGGAGCGGTGCGCCCTGGGTCTTCTACCGGCACTTCTACGCGCCGCAGATCGGGCTGAACGAGCCCGTCGAGCACCATGAGGAGGAGGGCTGGGTGGTCTACGGCCGGCAGCTGACCGGGACCGGATGGTCCCAGCTCTACGCCTTCGACATCCTCCAGCGCGACGGCATGCAGAGGCTCGGCCTCGCTGGCACGAGCGACGGAGTCGTCGCCGCCTGGACCACCGGGCGGACCGACCGGGGCTCGCCTTCCTCGGCGCGCGGCGTGTACCTCGCCGAGGTGAGCACCCGCGGTGCCTTCCGGGGCGGCGGCGGCCCGCTCGACGCCGGTCCTCCGAAGCTCCATCCGGTCCGGCCCCGGGGCGATCAAGACGGGCGACCCCGCCCGTCAGACTCCGGCCCCGCCAGCAGGGAGCTCGACGGTTACCAGCTCTTCTTCGGTGACCTGCACCGCCACACCGACCTCTCGCTGTGCTTCCCCTTCTTCGACGGATCGCTCGAGGACAACTACCGCGCGTCGATCGACGCGGTCGGCCTGGACTTCCTGGGCGTGACCGATCACTCCCGCGATCTCGACCTCGGCGACGCGTTGAGCCAGGTCTGGTGGCGGACGGTCAAGGCCGCCACTCGACACCGGCTCGCCGGGACCTTCTTCACCTATTACTCCTACGAGCGCAGCAGCGGGAACACCGACCACAACGTCATCTCGCTCCGTGACGACATGCTCCGGAGCCACACCCCGCCGCTGACCAGCTTCTGGGCGCTCATCGACCAGGACACGTTCACGATCCCCCACCGCACCAGCAATTCCGGAGGTGGTTTCACGGGCGACGTCTGGAACTACCAGGACGACGAAAAGCGGCCGCTGCTGGAGATCTACCAGGCCTGCCGGGACCTGGACGCGCAGGTCGCAGCCCACAACGGACTCAACCACGGTTACCACCTCGGCTTCATCGCCTCGAGCGACCACCTGTCCAATCACTGCAGCTTCGCCTGCGTGTGGTCACCGAGCGCCGATCGCGAGGCGATCTTCCGCGCCATGCAGGCCCGCCGGACCTACGGAGCGACCGACAAGATTGCAGTCGCCTTCCGCGCCGGTGACGCCTGGATGGGCGAGCGCATCTCCGCTTCCGGGCAGGTCGAGCTCGACCTCCGCATCATCGGCACCGGGCCGATCGACCACGTCCACCTGTACGCAGACGGATCGATCCTCCACACGATCCCGGGAGGCCACCAGCGGACCCTCGATACCTACTACCAGGTGACCGTGCCGAGCGACGGCGCCGAGCACTACTACTACATCCTCATGGAGCAGGCCGACGGCCACCAGGCCTGGTCCTCACCGATCTGGATCACCGACGACGGCCCGGGCGCCGGGGATCTCGTCGACCACTATCGCTTCGAGAACGACGGCACCGACAGCCAGGGCGGAGACGCCGACGGGATCGTCGGGGCGAACGTCACCTTCACCACCGGCGTGGTCGGCCAGGCGGCGGTTTTCGGCGTCGGTGCCGTGGGCAGCGACCGTCGCATCGACGTGCCCCAGGCGGTCGCCTTCGCCCCGGGCACGAGCGACTTCAGCTTCGCCTTCTGGGTGAGGCGGGATCAGGCGGACACGAACACCGCGGATGGGGTGTTCGATCCCCTGGCCGGCGGGGGGATCGGCTACCAGGCGTTCTTCGGGACCGGCGACACCGCGAACAGGATCCGGTTCCAGCTCGAGGACGACTCCGGGGCCGGCGTCTTGGTCCTCGCCCAGACTCCGGTGGCCGACACCACTGAGTTCCACCACATCGCCCTGACCGTCGACCGCGCCGCGGGTGAGGCCGTGGTCTACGTCGACGGCGTCGCCGAACCTCCGATCGACATCTCCGCCCTGACAGGCGGCATCTTCCCCGACCAGGACCTCCAGATCGGCGGTCTGGACGATGACCCCACGTACGGCCTGGACGGCCTGATCGACGAGCTGAGGTTCTACGACCTCGCGCTGGACGCGTCGGACGTGGCGAACCTGGCCGAGGGGCCCGGCGCACCGGTCGACTGGTACGAGCTCGAGAACAACGGCCTCGACAGCGCCGGTGGTGACGCGAACGGGACCCTCGGCGGCAACGTCACGTTCGCTGCCGGCGAGATCGGCCAGGCAGCGGTGTTCGGTGTCAGCGCCGCGGGAAGCGCGAACCTCATCGAGGTGCCGCACTCGAACGCGTTCGACCCGGGTCAGGAAGATTTCACCATCGCTTTCTGGGTGAAGCGCGACCAGGCGGACACGACCGACGCGGACGGCGTGTTCGACGCCCTCGCGAGCACCGGGGTCGGCTATCAGTGCAACTTCAGGGACGGCATCGACCCGAACATCATCGCGTTCCGTCTCGATGACAGCGGGGGTTCCTACGTCCTGATCAAGGCGCAGAACCCGATGCCGGATACGACCGAGTTCCATCACTACGCGCTGACCGTCGATCGAGGCAACGATCAGGCCGTGATCTACGTCGACGGCGTCGCCGATCCCCCGGTCGACATCTCGACACTGTCGGGCAGCATCTCGCCCGATCAGAAGCTGCAGATCGGCGGCTTGAACGACAACTCCAACAACGGCCTGGACGGGCGGCTCGACGACCTGCGGTTCTACGACCGGAAGCTCGAAGAGTCCGAGGTGCAGGCGCTGGCCTTCTGATCGAGCCAGCCCCTCCCGGGAGGCCACGGAGCGGCCCGAGAGTCGTTGGACTACTTCAACGGCTCCAAGAGAGAACCGACTCCTCGCCTTCTCGCACCTCCAGGACATCACCGTCGTCGGACTCCCGTCCGGCCACGGTCACGCGCCACTCTCCGGGTGCGAGGTCGCGCAGGATCGCCTCCTTCCCGCGGGCCACGGCCATCTTGAGACCCGGCTCTGGTTCGACGTCGCCCTGGTAGGTCGCCGTGACCATCTGGAAGAAACCGACCTCGTTCTGGAACTCGACACGGATCGAGCCGGCCTGGGTGAGGACGACGCGAACGCCACGCTCGACGTCGCCCTCCTTGACCGTCACCTCCTCCGATTGGTTGGTGACGTAGCCGCTCGCCGATGCCTCGACCACCAGCGGGACGTCGCGGGGGACGTCCTCTATGGTGAAGTCACCGCCGTAGTCGGTGGAACCGCCCCCCTTCGGACGAGTGCCGAAGATCGCCGCGGCGGCGGCCATGGCATCGCGGTCACCGCCGGTGCTGCCGCTGTGCAGCGCACGCACCGACGCGCCCTGGATCGCGTCGCCCCGGGAGTCGACGACGCGGCCCTCGATACGCGCGCTCGGGAGCTCGATCTCGACCTGGTTCTCGCCTTCGAAGATGTCGACCAGCACCTCGTGAGGCAACGCACCGCCGGAGCGACGCACGCGCACGCGGTGTCGACCCTGAGGGACGTCCGCAAAGCGGAAGCGTCCGTGGTCGTCGCTCCGCGTCTTCCGCGTTCCCCCCATGAACGCAGCCATCCGGTCGGGGACCATCGAGCGGAACGCCTCGCCGTCGGAACCCTTCTCCCCCTGCAGAAACTCGACCTCGGCCTGCGCGACAACGCTGCCGCGAACGGTGACGATGCCACGTACCGACGCGCTGGTGGGGACCTCCAGCACGATCGAAGTGGTCGCGCCGCCGACCACCGCGACCGTCTGCCAGGGGACACCTTCGGAGTCGGAGCTGTCATTTCCCCGGTTTCCCCTCCGGCCGCCTCCGCCTCCGCCGCCGGTCGTCGGGCGCGACGCGCGGAAGCCGTGCGAGCCCACCGCCAGATTGCGCAGGCGGGCCACGCCCTCTCGGTCGGTCTCCCGCGAATCGGTCGAGCCGTCGGGCAGCTGGTGATGGACCTTCGCCTTCGCGACCGGTACATCGTTGGTGTCGACGACGAGCACCTCCACCACGCCGCCGCGAGTCATCGAGACGAGCTCCTCGCTCCCGCCCGGGCCCGGCATCAGGACCTCCTCGCGGCGGTACTTCGCGTAACCGGTCTTGATCACGGTGAGCGTCGCCGTCCGCGAGGAGCACGCGGGGAGCTCGCACCACCCCTGGCGATCGGTCTTGGCCAGGGCATTCCTCGCTTCCCCACCGCCGCCGAACGGCCCGCGGCGTCGCTGTTCGCCACCGCCACCCTCGGCACGCAAGGTCACCCTCGCTCGCGACAGCGGCTTCTGCGTGGCCGCATCGAGCACGCGGACGCGCACGATCGGCGCCTTCTCCAGCGAGAGCTTCCCGATGTCGACCGACTCGCCTTCCTCGACCTCGACCTCCCCGTAGTCGAACTCGAAGTAGCCGTCCGCAAACGCCGAGAGCTCCATCGTACCCGGAGTGGGCGAGGGGCGCAGCTCGTCGAGAACGATGTGGCTGGAGGGGAAGGAGCGCCGCTTCGGCATCTTCTTCATCTCATTCATCCCCTCCGTCGTCCAGCGGTACACCACCGTGACATCGCGAACCGGCTTCTTCGTGCTCGCGTCTTCCACGTCGAACACGACGCTCGCACCGGCGTCCCAGGTGAGCAAGAGGTCGGCCACGCCCGACTCCGTCTTCTTCTCGTCGCTGCACGGCCGGCGGTCGAGAATGCCGTCCTTCTCGAACGCTTGCACCTCGTACTCGACGTCCACGACGAGCCCCTCGATCGAGAAGGTGCCGTCGGGGGCCACCTTGGCGGAGTATTCTCCGCCGATGATACCGGTCTGCTGGAAGAAGGCGTCCATCGGCGCCACGTCCTCGCCCGAACGGCCCTCGTTCGGGCGGGCCTGCACCGAGATGTGCTTGCGCCCCTGGGGGAAGTCGACGATCCGTCCTGCGATCCGCGCTGTCGGTGCGAAGCGCAGGACCAGGGAACAATCCTCTCCTCCCGCCGGAGGAGTCGTCCGTTCCAGTCGCGCCTTGGGGTAGTAGTCGTGCTTGGCGACGAGAACGTAGTCCCCCGTCGGTTCGTGCGGCAGCTCGAACCGCCCCTGCTCATCGGTCACCGTGCGACCGGAGCCGGTCTCGTCGAGGGCGTCGGCGAACGCCATCATGCCCTCGAACATCCCCTCGTTCTCGACCGTCGTCCGTCGCAGCTTCACCTCGGGCACCGGGTTGCCATCGGCGTCGACGACCGTGCCGGCGAGGATCACGCCCGGCTCGAGCACGAAGGTGCCGACCTCGGTGTCTCCCTTCGAGACGTCGGGTGTGCGACTCTCCGCGAGGGCCAGGTAACCACGCGCCTTGACGACGACTCGAACTCCACGCTCGGTCAGCTTACCGCGGACGACCTCGAAGCTGCCGTTGGCGCGAGTCTGCGTCTCGGTGGCGGGCGCCTTCGCACCGAAGAGATTCATGTTGCGGTCGAGCGATTCCGAGGAGACGCTCACCTCGGCGCCGGCGATGGGAAACCCGTTGGGGTCGACCACCCGGCCGCGCAGCTTCGGCCCCTTCGGCCTGGCCTTCGGCGTGGCGGCGACCTCGGGCTCATCCTCCTCGGACGAGATCGCGGTGCGAGCGACCTCTGGCGAGCTCTCCTCCGCCTCCTCCGCGAGCGCCGGGAGCCCGGGCATGAGCCCGTCACCGAGCTCCTCCTCCGCGACCGGCCCCGAGGGCATCAGCTCGTCCCGCTCGGCGGTGGGGCCGCCGTCGCGGAACAGGAAGAAGAGCGTGGCGAGCCCGGCCACGGCGAGGATGCCGAGCAGGATCGAGATCGAGAGCTTCATGCGGAGGTGACAGGACCGCGCCGTCGGGTGGGGTCGGAGGAGGTCTGGGGACTGATCACGGTGCAGGTTCCTGAATGCGCAGCGGGAACGGCGCCATTTCGGGCGTCCTGGGGGCGTTCGGGGCGGCTCCAGGGGCGACCGGGGCCCGCCCCGGGGAATCTCGAGCGAGGCGAAATATCCCGCCGAGGTCTCCGCCACAAGGGGGCGCTCCCTCCGACCCCTGCCCGAACGGCCATGAAGACCAGCATCCTCACCACGCTCCTCTCGCTCGGCCTGCTCGCCAGCGCCGCGAGCCCCTCCTTCGCCCAGACCGCCGAGGACACCGATCGCTTCGGCTTCGAAGACGGGCAGCAGCCGTTCCTCCTGGTCACCTTCGACGGCACTCCCGCCGCGGGCAGTCTCGCGCTGACCGAGGATCCCGCGCACGTCCACGACGGCACGAAGAGCCTCGAGTTCCAGTACGAGCGGATGGTGGGCTCCCCCCAGGCGATCGTGCTGCCGGTGATGCTCACCGACCTGACCGCGGTGCGGATGTGGGTGCTCTCGGAGAAGGACGCGACCTGGGTGCTCGGGCACGAGGATCGCGACGGAGCCAGCTTCTTCAGCACGGTTGCGCTGCCGGCGGGGCAGTGGACCTCGATCGACCTCTCTCCCGCGGACTTCGAGCTCGGCGAGGACTCGGACGTGTACAAGCCCGCGATGGAGCCAGAGCGCAACGGCGTGTACCTGCTGGCGCTGGACCTGAACACGATCACCGGGCCCGCCGGCCCGAACACGGTGTGGGTAGACACGGTGGAGGTCGAGCGCCCGCCGCTCGCGTTGATCAGCGGCGAGACGATCGTCAACCCGGGAGAGCTCCTGCTGATCACCCAGCCGACCAAGATCGACGGCGACCTGAAGGTGTTCTCGGGTGGCTTCGTGCACAGCACCACGACGCGCCTGGTCCTGACCGGAAACCTGTACGTGCTCGGCGCCCAGAGCGAGGCTCGTTTCGAGAACGGCACGCTTCGCTTCCCGCAGCAGTATCGCTACCAGCAGGAGATCATCGCCGCGCTGGGCGGAGACGTGATCTTCGACGAGCTGCTCTTCCACTCGCCGTACTGGATCTCGATGGCGATCACGCGCATGGGGATCTTTGAGGCTCGTCACACCGTCTTCGCCGGCGGGAGCATCACCGGCAGCGCGATGGACGGCGGTCGCATCGAGCTCCACCACGCCGAGAATCCCGGGGAGTTCCTGATCTACCCGCGCTCGGAGCTCGTGGCCTCGAGTCTGAACCAGCTGATCCTGTGGCTGATCGCCACCGAGGAGACCCAGGCGGTGTTCGATCTGCCCGAGTGGCACGACGTCACCTGGGAGGTACCGGTCGACTGGAATCGCCGCATCTCGCTCACCGACATCAAACAGCTCTGGCCGAGCCTCATCGCCTATGAAGGCTGCGACGTCCTCGTCCGCAACGGCCGCCTTCGCGTGGCGGGGATCGTCTTCGAGACGGAGGACGTCGATCTCGACGGCTACCGGAACCGCACGAGCTACCCGGCACAGACCTTCGACTGGCCGCGACACGACGTCCGTTTCGAGAACGTCGACCTGGACACGTGGAACTTCTACGCCTTCGACGACACCGAGGTGGCGATCCGCAACAGCCTCTTCGGCGAGGCCCTGGCGTTCGGCCAGGGCACGGTGAGGATCCACGATTCGGTCTGTGATGGCTCGGGCGGGTACATCGGCGCACGCGAGGATGGCCGCATCTTCGTCTTCGACAGCGAGCTGCGCTGCAACATCGTCTGCGACGGGAACGGCGTGCTGGCCATGGTCGACGGCGAGGTGACCGGGAATGTCACCGCTGCGGAGAATGCCCTGATCGGCTTCCTGCGCACCACCGTGCTCGGCTCCGTCCTGGAGCTCGACAACGGCCAGGTGATCTTCCGGTAGACGGCTACTCGCCCTCGGGCCGATCCGCGATCATCCTCTCGAAAGCCTCCGTCGCGCCGCGCGAGAGGTCACCCTCGCCCCGGGAGAGGATCTGCACCGGCAGGTGGAGCCGCTCCGCGAGCTCCAGCCCCGCTTCACCTCCCATCACCATCAAGGCGGTGGCGAGGGCGTCCGCTTCCATGCACGTCGGCATGACCACCGAAACCGAAGCCGGCGCCTCCAGGACCGGCATCCCCGTGCGGGGATCGATGACGTGCGAGTAGCGCTGGCCATCGACGACGAAGTAGTCACGGTAGTCACCCGAGGTGGCCAGCGCGCGGTCCTGGAGCTCGAGCACCTCGCGAACGTCGAGCCCCGATCCCGGCACCTCCACCCCGACCCGCCAGGGGCGGCCGTCCAGGCGTCGCCCGGCTCCGCGGATCTCGCCGCCGACCTCGACCAGGTAGTGCGCGATCCCGGTGTCGGAGAGCGCTCCGGCGACGACGTCGACGGCGTAACCCTTGGCGATCGCCGAGAGGTCGATGGTCAGCTGGGGGATCGCCTTGCGCAGGGCGGGTGGGGCCTCGCGCGCCTCGAGGTGTCGCCAGCCGACGTTCCTCATGGTCTCGGCGATGAGCTCCGGATCGGGAACTCGCGGCGCTTCCCCGTGTGGTCCGAACTCCCAGAGATCGACCAGCGGGGCGACGGTGACGTCGAAGGCGCCATCGGTGAGGCGGCTGATCTCGAGCGCCTTCCCGACGACCTCGACGGTCGCGGGCGAGACGGCGAACCAATCGGTCGAGGTCGATCGGTTGAAGGAAGAGACTTCCGAGTCACTCCGCCAGGTGGACATCGCCCGGTCCACCTCGTCGAGGCTCGCTGCGATCATCTCCGAGAGCTTCGCCGACTCGCGGTGGCCGAGCTCCACTCCCAGGACCACGCGGTAGCGGGTGCCCATCGTGTCCCCGGCGAGGACGACAGCCTCGGGATCGGGCTCTCCCGAGCTGCACGCCGTGACCAGGAACATCACCAGCCCGGCGATCGCACCGGGCCGGGTGGTCTTGGACGGTCGGACGAGGTCTCCCGGTGAGCTCATGACTCACCAGGATACCGCGGCGGCGCCTACTTCACGCAAGCCGCGCAGGGCGGGCCGCCAGGGTCGCCGGCGCACTGGCCCTTGCAGTTCACCTCCTGGCCCTGATGGAAGCCGGTGCCGCAGTCGTCGCACCAGCCAGTCTTGCCTTCCATCAGTTCGGCGCAGCTCGGGCAGCTGACATCCTCGACGGCGTTCGTCGTCTCCTGGCATCCGCAGCAGTCGTCGTCCACGGACTTGCAGGCGGGGAACAGAAGCAGGCCGAGGCACATCGCGAGCAGGGCGGGCAGGATCTTCATCACGATTCTCACTGGTCCGGGGTGGGTGGTTTCAACGGTCATGGGACCGCCGTAGTGGACCTCGCCGATGGTGGAGAGGTCAAGGCCGACATGGATGACCGTGGCGCCCCGCTCGTGGGGCAGGGATTCCGGAAGAGAGCGGCTTCGCCGGCTCTCCCAGGGCCGAGCCGATTCCGGACTCTCCCGGGCAGGAGATCCTCGAATACGCACCCGAAACGGCAGGGGGGGCCCCGGATCGGTGGATCCGGGCTATTCTTCATTGCATGAAGATCCCCGCCTGCCTACGGCTCCTGGCCCACCGACTCCTGGCCCCTCTCGGGCTCCTGGTTCTCCTCACCGCGACGGCGCGAGCGACCTGGTCGATCGTCGTCACCGATACCTCCACCGGGGAGGTCTGCGTGGCGACGGCGACCTGTCTCAACAACACGCACGTCGCCAACTACGTCCCGGTGATCGTGGTCGGACAGGGCGCCGCCGCCGCGCAGTCGAGCGGTGACACTAGCGGGCTCAATCGTCTCCTGATCCGCGACGGGTTCCGGGGCGGGGATGCCCCGGCGCAGATCCTGGCCGATCTCGCCGCGTTCGATGCCTTCCACTACAACAAGCAGTACGGCATCGTCTCGCTCTACGAAGGCGATCCGGTGAGTTATACCGGCAGTGCCGCGGGAGCCGCCGCACTCGACCTGGTCGGCGAGATCGGCACGATCCGCTACGCCATCCAGGGGAACGTCCTCGCCGGGAATCCGGTGATTCTCGAGACCGAACAGACCCTCCGCAATATCGAGGGCGATCTGGTGACGCGGGTCATGGCCGCGATGGAGACCGCCCGCTTCTTCGGTGGAGATGGGCGCTGCTCCTGCAACCACAGCAACCCGCCCGGCTGCGGCAGCCCGCCGCCGTCATTCACTCACTCGGCGTACACCGCCTGCATCATGCTGGCGCGGGTGGGGGACCCCGACGGGGGCTGTCATCCCAAGGGGTGCGCGAAAGGAGCCTACTACCTGACCCAGAAGCTCAAGGGCACGTCGGCCGACCCGGACCCCGTGATCACCTTGACGCGGATGGTCGACGTCTGGCGCAAGAACCTGCGCGGAGTGCCCGACCACATTCTCACCGAGGTCAATCCGCAGGCGACGAGGCTGCCCGCCGACGGCCTCACCTCGACCGACGTCGAGCTGGTCCTGGTCGATGTCGACGGCGTTCCTCTGACCGCCGGTGGACAGACCATCGTCATCACCGACGTGTCCGCTGCCGGGGGCCACGCGAGCGCCAGCAACCCGGTCGACCATGGAGATGGGACGCACGGCTTCACGGTCACCGCGAATACCACGCCGGGGGTCGCGCGCTTCCAGATCGTGATCACCCAGGGGACGAAGACGGTTCAGCTGTTCCCCGACCTCGAGATCCGGGTCGATCCACCCGCCGAGCTGCACGTGGGACACGCCGAGATCTCGGCCTCGGCCGGAGCGGAGGTGCCCCTGGTCATCGACCTCGGCTCGGCCTCGGCGGCTCAGCCGTACGTCGTGCTGGTCGGAGCTTCCGGGACGCAGCCGGGGACGCCATTCGGAAGTCTGACGATCCCGCTGAATGTCGATCGCTTCTTCCGCTGGTCGTTCGCGGCGCCGGACACTTCGGGCTGGACCGGGAATCACGGCAACCTCGACGCCCAGGGGCGGGCCTCTTCGCTGTTCACCATCCAGCCGGGGGCCTTCACGCCCTACGAGGGGAGGCGGTTCAACTTCTGCGTGCTCCTACCCGGGTACGTGACGGCCCCGGCCGGCTTCAAGGTGCTTCCCTGAGCGCGCGCCCGCCGGAGATCATTCCGAGCGGGAGGTCTGCGAATACGCTCTCGAAACAGGGTCGGGGACCCCGGAACGGACGATCCGGGCTATCCTCCGAGGTATGAAGATCCCCGCCTGCCCGCGGCCGCTGGTCCGCTTCCTTCTCGCCCCTCTCGGCCTCCTGACCCTGCTCGCGACGACGGCGCGAGCGACCTGGTCGATCGTCGTCACTGATTCTTCCACCGGTGAGGTCTGCGTCGCGACCGCGACCTGTATCAACAACCTGCAGATCGCCCGGTACGTGCCGGTGATCGTCGTCGGCCAGGGTGCCGCCGCCGCGCAGTCCAGCGTCGATGCGACCGGGGTGAATCGCCTGCTGATCCGCGACAGCTTCCGGGCGGAGGATTCTCCGGCGCAGATCCTCGCCGATCTCGCGGCGACCGATTCGATGCACCAGAACCGGCAGTACGGGATCGTCTCGCTCTACGCAGGCGACCCGGTGAGCTTCACCGGGAGCGGAGCCGGGGCAGCCGCGCTCGGCGTGGTCGGCCAGGTCGGCACGATCCGCTACGCCATCCAGGGCAACGTTCTCACCGGAGACCCGGTGATCCTCGAGACCGAGCAGACCTTCCTCGACACCGAGGGGGACCTGGCGACTCGCATCATGGCCGCGATGGAAACCGCTCGCAGCTTCGGGGGAGACGGTCGCTGTTCCTGCGACCCGTTCCACCCGACGATCTGCGGCAGCCCGCCGCCGTCATTCACGCATTCGGCGTACACCGCCTGCATCTTCCTGGCGCGAGTGGGGGATACCGACGGACCGTGTACCGCGACCGGCTGCGGAAAGGGAACCTACTACCTGAAAGAGAAGCTCAAGGGCGGCCCCTCCGATCCCGACCCGGTGATCACCCTGACGCGGATGGTCGAGGTCTGGCGCAAGAGCCTGCGCGGAGTTCCCGACCACATCCTCACCGAGGTCGATCCTCAGGCGACGCGACTGCCGGCGGACGGCCAGACCAGCACCGAAGTCCAGCTCCGTCTCGTCGACCTCGACGGCGTGCCGCTGACTCAGGGCGGGCAGACCGTCGCGATCACCGACGTCTCCACCGTCGGTGGGCACGCGACTGTCGGCAACCTCGTCGACAACGGAGACGGAACGTTCGGGTTCACCATCACAGCGGCCACCACGCCAGGTATGGCGCGTTTCCAGATCGTGATCACCCAGGGAGCGGAGACCGTTCAGCTGTTCCCGGATCTCGAAATCGGGGTTGACCCCGCCGCCGAGTTTCACGTGGGACACGCCGAGGTCTCCGCCTCGGTCGGGGCAGAGGTGCCCTTGACGGTCGATCTCGGAGCCATCTCGGCGGCCCAGCCCTATCTCCTCCTGCTCGGCGCCTCGGGTACACAGCCCGGGACGCCCTACGGGGGCTTGACGATCCCACTCAACAGCGATCGCTTCCTGCGCTGGTCGCTCCTGGCGCCGGACACTCCGATCTGGCCGGGGAACCACGGGAATCTCGACACCCAGGGTCGGGCCTCGTCGGTGCTCACCTTTCCGCCGGGACACCTCGTGCCATTCGTGGGACGGCGCTTCAACTTCTGCGCGCTCCTGCCCGCGTACGTAACTGCGCCGGACGGATTCGACGTGCAGCCCTGAGCGGGGCGGCGCCGAAACACTCCTGCCCCGGGCTACCGGCCGACTCGATCCGCCAGCACCTCGCTGGCGATTCGGACGAGGTCCGACACGGACAGGGGCTTGCAGATCACCCGGACCGTTCCTGGCGAGCTGACCTCGGGAAGCGACTGGGGGAACCCGCTGATGAGGATCGCCGCCAGGTCTTCGTAGTTGATACGCATCTTCTCGAGGCAGGCCGTACCCGTCATCTGCGGCATGTCGACGTCGAGTACCACCAGGTCGATTCCCACGCCGAGTTCCTCGAAGATCATCAGCGCCTCCCGACCATCGGCGGCCTCCAGGACCCGGCACCCAGCCTCTCGCAGCCCGTTGGCCAGCACGCGTCGGACGTGCACGTCGTCGTCGGCGAGCAGCACCGTGCCCTCGGTGGTCACTCCGACCGGCTCTTCCACCACGGGAGCGCTGCCCGCATCCTCCCGGGACGCCAACGGGAAGGAAATCGAGATCGACGTTCCCGACCCCAGCTCGGAGCGCAGGCTCATCTGGGCCCCGTGCGTCTCGACGATCCCGTGGACCACGGACAGCCCCAGACCCGTCCCCCGGCCGCGGGGCTTCGTCGTGAAGAAGGGATCGTAGACGCGCGGCAGATCGTCGGAATCGATGCCCTGCCCGGTGTCCTCGACGGTCAGCACGATGGCCTCTCGACTCGGGGCATCGGCGGCGACCAGGTCCTCGGACACGTCGAGCGTTCCACTGGAAATCCGGACTCGCAGGGTTCCGCCTTCAGGCATCGCGTCGCGGGAATTGACCACGAGGTTCATCAGCACCTGGTTCATCTGCACGGCGTCCGCCTCGATCCACCAGCGATCGGACTCGAGGCCCTCGGCCTCGATCTCGATGATCGCTGGAAGCACCCGCCGCAGCATGGCGATCGAGTCCGAGACGAGGCCGCCGAAGTCGACGACCTCCAGCCGGGAAGGTGTCCTGCGGCAGAAGGTGAGCAGAGACTTCGAGATGGCCGAACCCCGTCTCGCCGCGGAGACGATTCCATCGATCTCCACCGTGGGAACGGCCTTCTCCTCCATGGCGAGCCGCGCCAGCTCCGCATGGCCGATGATGGCGGTCAGGAGGTTGTTGAAGTCGTGGGTGACGCCCGCGGCCAGGGTGCCGATCGCTTCCAGCCGTTGCAGCTGCCGGAGCTCCTCCTCCAAGTGGGCTTCCTGGGTGATGTCGATCAGCGTGCTCTGCATTCCGGTCACCTCTCCCTGGGAGTCGGTGAGGGGACAGGAGTTGTTCAGCACGGTGATCAAGCTGCCATCCTTGCGACGTAGCCGGTGCCGGTAGTTGACGATCGGCGCGCCGCCGAGAAGCCGCTCGTGTGCCGGAAGGACTGCCACGGGGTCCGCGTCGACGTCGGGAATGCTCATGGAGAGGAGCTCTTCCCGTGAGTACCCCAGGAGGTCGAGCCCCGCCTGGTTGGAATCGACGAACCGTTTCTCGCCGTCGAAGACGTAGACCGCGGCGATCGACTCGTCGAAGAGACCGCGGTACCTCTGCTCGCTCCTTCGCAACTCCTCTTCGGCGTGCTTCTGGCGGGTTATGTCGGTGTCGGTGCCGATGAGGCGCAGCGGGTTGCCTTCCTCGTCGCGAGCCATGATGCGTCCCCGCCCCATGAGCCAGCGCCACTCTCCCGACTTGTGGCGGAGCCGGAACTCCACCCGGTACTCGGGAGATTCTCCCCGCAAGTGGGCCGTCATCGACTCGGCCAGCCTCGGGACATCGTCGGGGTGCAGGATCGAGCCGTGCTCCTCCTCGAAAGCCTCCAGCTCACCGCGAGCGTACCCGGTCAGCCCGTACCACGAGTCGTTTCTGATCCAGGTATCCGTGGGCAGGCGGAGGTCCCAGACTCCATCCGAGGTGGCGTCGAGGGCGAAAGCGAGCCGCTCCTCGCTCTTGCGCAGAGCCTCCTCGGCGCGCTTGCGAGCGGTGATGTCGGTCAGGGAGGTCACCCGGATCCTCCGACCCTCGTCATCGATCATCCGCGCCTGGATCTGCGCGGGAAAGGTGCTGCCGTCCTTGCGCTGTGCCAGTGCCTCGTAAGAAACCTCCCGGCCGGCGAGCATGTTCTCGATCACCATTTCGCGATCTTGGGGGGCGATCCACTCGACACCGGGCCGGCCGACCGCCTCCTCCAGGGTGTAGCCGAACATCCGCTCGGCAGTGCTGTTCTGATCCAGGCAGATCCCCTTCTCGGAGAAGAAGAGCGCCTCGAAGGAGGCGTCGGAAAGCGCTCTCATCCGCCGCTCCGAATCCTGCACGGCCTGCTCCGCGCGCTGGCGATCGTCCGCCAGCCGGAGCTTGGCGATCGCCGCCGCGGCGAGCTCGGCGAAGAACTCCAGGTACCGGAACGTCTCCTCGTCCGGTCGCTGCCCGTCGACCGGATCGTCCATCGCGATCGCTCCGATCACCTCACCGTCCGGGCCGTACATCGGCGCGTAGGTGATGTCGCAGGGATCCCAGGTCCGGCCCTCCGTCCTGGGTCTGCGGGACTTACGGGGAGGCTCCGGCAGTCCGGCCGCGACGCCTCCCTCGGTGGGAATGAAGTAGGAGCGACTCACCTTGAACTGCTCCCGCTCCGGCCCGTACCAGGAGGCCCGCTCCGCCGGATCGGGACGTGCGGCCTCGAGAGTGGCGATCTCCTGCTCCGAGAGACCGACGTAGACGGCGTCGGTCGCCACCCAGTTGCGGAACAGGTGAGCTCCCACCGCCTCCCAGCCGGTGTCGCGAACCGCGGGAGCGACTACCTCGAGCACCTCGCGCTCGGTCGTTGCCCCCTGGATCCGGGTCGCGGCCTCCAGGAGCAGCGATAGCCGGCGCCGAGCTCGCTCCGCCGTTTCGAGCGCCCCGAGGCGTTCCCGGGCGACCCTCTCGCGCGAGGTGATGTCCCGGGAGACGCCGATCAAGCACGGCTCGCCTCGCCAGGTGCTTCTCGACACAGAGGTTTCCACGGGGATCATCTGGCCGTCCCGGGTGATCAGCGGGATGGGGCAGAACGCGCGAGTGCCGGCGAGGAGCTCGGCGACGATCTCCGCCGCCTCCTGGTGACGCTCGGGGGGATGCACCTCGAGGACGCTCTGGCCGAGGAGCTCGTGAGCCGTGTAGCCGAGCCGCTCCTCCACGACCTGATTCACATCCACGATGCAGCCGCGCTCGTCGAGGATGAAGAGGAAGTCCTGGATCGCCCCGAAGAGATGACGATCATCATCGGAGCTCGATCTCGCGGGCTCGCTGGCCGGCTCTCGAAGGCGTTCGATCAACCCCAGCACCTCAGTGGTCGAACGACCTTCCTCCACGGCCGCCTGGAGGGCCTCGAGGATCCGATCGACGGTCTGCGGGTTGTCAACCACGGGATTGCTCCTCAGGGGTATTCGTCCAGCCAAACTGTACCGGTCCCCCGTTCCCGGCCGTACGGTGACGGGGCGAAAAATGCATTTGAAGCGGGATCAGCGGCAGAACCCCCCGGTTCTGCATCGGTGGCATCCCAGCCAGGGCACCGTGCGACCGCACGATGCCGGGAGGGAGCCGACCTCGAGGACAGGACGGGATACGTAGTCGTACCACGTTGTATTCCTTCCCGGTCGTACGGGGCAGGTGCACGCCGGAGGGTGGGTTGTCGTGGACGACCACTTCGGGATAGGCTGCGGGACGCTTTCGAGCCGTGTGCGGTAGGTGGGGCGCATCGCGGATCATCACTTCAGACCCCTCCCCCGAGGTGAACGACCAATGTCACGAATCAGGCTCTGTTCCACACTGTTCTCACTGGCCACTCTCTGTCTTCTCGCCGCCCCGGTCACCGCTCAGGAGAGTGGTGGTCTTCCCGAGCGCACCGAGATCGCGGAGCCTTACACGTGGGACCTCACCCACTTCTACTCGTCGACCGACGAGTGGAAGGCCGAACGGGATGCCTGTGCAGCCGTGGTCGAGAAGATGGTCGACTGGCGTGGCAAGATCACCGAGTCGCCCGCGCAGCTGGCGGCCTTCCTGAAGCAGCAGGAAGATCTGGTCCAGCAGCTGGAGCGCGTGTTCGCCTACGCGATGCTGATGAATGACCAGGACACCCGCCAGTCGGAGCCGCAGGGGCTGCTCCAGGAGGCGCGAAACCTCTCCGTCAAGCTCGGCGAGTCGCTCGCCTGGGCCGAACCCGAGCTCCTCGGCATGCCCGATGGCCAGCTGATGAAGTGGTGCAAGGAGACTCCCGAGCTCCAGATCTACGAGCACTCCTTCGAGAACATGCTGCGCCAGCAGAAGTACGTGCTCAGCGCTCGCGAGGAGGAGATCCTGGCGATGACCGGCAAGATGTCCGGGGTGCCGAGAGGAGCGTTCGGCGCGCTGACGAACACCGACATGAGCTTCCCCACCATCCTGGACGAGGAGGGGAACGAGGTCGAGCTCAGCGAAGGGCGCTACTCGAAGTTCATGCAGTCGAAGGACCGCCGAGTACGAAAGGACGCCTTCAAGGGGACACTCGGCGCGTACCTGGAGTACAAGACCACGATCGCCGCGCTCCTCGCCGGATCGATCGAGAAGGACGTCTTCTACGCCCGTGTCCGCGGCTACGACAGTGCCCTGCACGCCGCGCTCGTGCCGGACAACGTCCCGGTCGCCGTCTACAAGAACCTGATCGGCACGATCCACGAACACCTGCCCAAGTTGCACCGCTACATGGAGATCCGGCGCAAGCAGCTCGGCATCGACAAAGTGCACCTCTACGACACCTTCCTGCCGCTGGTCAACACCGAGCCGCCGCAGATCGCATACGACGACGCAGTGGCTCTGATCATCACCGCCCTGGAGCCGCTGGGTACCGAGTATCTGAACCCGATGAAGAAGGGGTTCGCGAGCCGCTGGATCGACGTGTACGAGACGAAGGGCAAGCGCAGCGGTGCCTACAGCCTCGGCATCTACTCGAGGCATCCGAACATCCTGCTCAACTACAACGACACCTACAACGAGATGTTCACCGTGGCTCATGAGATGGGCCACTCGATGCACAGCTGGTTCACCACCCACAACCAGCCGCCCGTCTACGGCGACTACCCGATCTTCCTGGCCGAGGTCGCATCGACCTGCAACGAGGTCATCCTGTCGGACCACCTCCGCAAGCACGCGAAGGACAAGGAAGAGAAGCTATACCTCGTGAACCTCGACCTCGAGAGCATTCGCGGCACGGTCATCAACCAAACGATGTGGGCCGAGTTCGAGATGCTCACGCACGCGTACGCCGAGGAAGGCAAACCGCTGACCTACGATTCATTGGCCGAGATCTACCGCGGGCTGGTGCAGAAGTACTTCGGCCCCGCCTACGAGCACGACGATGAGGTCGACGGCTACTGGACCCGCATCCCGCACTTCTACCGCGGCTTCTACGTGTACAAGTACGCGACCAGCTACTGCGCGTCGGTCGCCCTGGCCAAGCGTGTGCTGAGTGGCGATCCGGAGAAGATCACGGCCTACCGGGACTTCCTCAAGGCGGGCAGCAGCGCCTACCCGATCGAGATCCTGCAGGCCGCGGGAGTCGACATGAACACGCCCGAGCCGATCCAGGCCACGATGGAGCTGTTCGGCGAGCTCCTGGCGGAGCTCGAGGGCCTGCTCGCCGAGTAGGTTCGAAGCACCGAGCCCGCTACCTCGAGAGACGCGAGGGGCAGTTCATGCTGCCCCTCGCGTCTCTCTTTCCGAGGTCGCTTTCCTCGCGAGTCATCGCCAGCTCAGGTCCTCGTACTGAACCTGCCCCTTCTCAATGAACAGCCCCATCTGATCTCCGAGCACGGGAAAGCTCCCCGGTTCGTCCCCGTTGATCGTCAGCTTGACCTCGTCACCCTTGCGCTCCAGCTGGAAGAGAAAGACGCCGTCCTTCGGCCAGGGCATGAGGAACTCGGCCAGCAACTTTCCCCTCTGCTTGATGACCCGCTCGACGCGAAGCAGGGTGCTGTCCAGGCTGGCGACGACGTAGTCCTCCGGCCCGTTCCAGTCGAGCAGCACTCCGCCGATCGACTCTCCGCCGGGCTGCACGCGCACTTCGAGATACTCGGCGCGTCGCTCGGTCAGGGAGAGAGCGTGGACGAGGTCGACGGGCTTCAGGCCGTGGAGCGCGCCGGGCGTCTCGGTCCAGGTACCCCAGGTGCCGATCATGACCCGGCTTCCGTTCTGCAGCCACTCGAAGAGGCCGGCGTGGAGCTTCTTCTCACCCCCGAGCAGCTTGGCGTAGTCGCGGCCGAGCAACATGCTGCCCCGCGATCCCAGCGCCAGCTTCTCGAACTTCTTTCGGTGCTTGCCCCCGTCACCCTTCAGGAGGTAGGCGACCATTGCCCAGCGCAGGTCGATGTTCTGCAGATCCTCCAGGTCCAGCTCGCCATCCTCGAACAGCTTCAGTACGCCCCGGCCCAGCGCTGCGCGCCCTCGGTTGTTGTGCTCGAAGGTGTGGTCGACGTTGAGCAGGAGCTCGTGGCCGTCCCAGAGATGTGTCGAGAGCGCATCCGCGATGCCGTGGACGAACCAGCTCTTGGCCAGGTCCTCGTTCTTGGACTTGCGCCGGTAGTGGAACTGCTGAAATGCGCCGTAGAGCATCATCTTGCAGGTCCAGTACTCATCCCGGCCGCGGTAGAGGAAGATCGTCTCGCGATCGGGCGAGTAGTGCATGAAGTCGGTGCCGCTCGGTGGAATCACCTGCTCTCGCTCCATCCCTTCGATCCACTTGTCGCGATCCTCGAAGAGCCTCACGTACACCGGCGTCTTGGCCTTCTTCGGAGCTCCCTTCAGAAACTCCTTGTACCGCTTCCAGGCCGTCTCCAGCAGATCGCCATACCCCTCTGCCTCCGCCGCGGTGCCTTGCAGGTGGAGCTCGTAGTGGCCGGTCTTCAGAACGACCTGATCGTCGGGGTACACGGTCAGGAAGTCGTCCGCGAGCGAGAGCTCCAGATCCCCCTGAGCGAGACACGGTGACAGCAGCGCAAGCATCGCGATCAACATCGGTTCCCCCCTGGACCACCGGCCCTCAGGCGTCTCCTCGATCATCTCCAACTCATCAAGCTCTACCCGTTCGAGGTCCCGTGGTCACGAGGTATCCGGTTGATCCCCTGGAGACCACTTCACCGTGCCCGCCGATCACTCTTCTTCTTCCGGTTTCGGCGGCTTTCCGACGTTGCGGTACACGCCGCCCGAGTCCTCGGCCAGGAGCCGCAGGACCTCGGAGTCATCACCGATGGCGATGCAGTGCACCTGGATCCCGCGGAAGGAGTTGATTCGCTTCACCGCGCGGCGGATCGGTTCGGTGCCCACCACCGAGCCGGCGTTCGGCTGGCCGTCACTCAGCACGTAAACGGTGTCGACCAACGGATCGTCGAAGGCGAGCGCCACTGCGTCGTAGAGATTGGTCGCTCCCGAGGCCCGCTGCCTCGCGACGAACCGCAGTGCGTCTTCCCGCATCCGTTTCTCCAGCGGGACGACCTCGTCCTGCCAGGCGTGCACGTCCGAAGAGAAGAAGACGATGTTGCAGCGGCGATCGTCGGAGAGCGCCTTCAACATCTTGGTCAGCTGCTCCTTGGCGACGTCGAGCCGCGTCGGCCCGCTCTCCTCGGTCCTCGTGCGTCCCTCGACCACCGCCGGCTCCATCATCGAGCCGCTGACGTCGAGCACGAAGCAAACACGCTCGCTGAGCACAGGTATGCCGTAGAAGGTCGCGACGGTGCGCAGCTCCTCCTTGTGCTTCGCGAAGGCCGCGAGCTTGGCTTCCACCTCGCGCGCCGTCGGCAGGGTGAAGGTCTCGCCCTCCGCCTCCCACCACCGCTTCCAGCGGCCGGTCTGGCGACCGAGCTTCATCCCGGTCAGGTACTCCAGCGTGCTGATCAGCTCCCAGTGAACGCGCCCTGTCTCCAGGTCGAGGCGCGCGACGAGGTGGGGGAGCGAGTCCTTGCGCCGGAGGCTGGCGGACGCGCGCATCACTGCCACGCGAACGCGCCAGTCCTCGTCGCCGAGCATCGAGTAGAGGAGCTCGATCGCCTCGGGCGTGCGCAGGTCGGCCAGTGCCCCTGCTGCGGCCGTTCGCCGCACCGCGTCCCGGTGCTTGGCCAGGCGAAAGAGCTTGGTGGCCCACCGCGGGTCGCCGGTCAGCACGCGGCCGGCGGTGGCGATCGCCGCGAAGCAGAGCGCGTCGTCCTTCGACTCGATCAGCCCGAGCACGTCCTTGCGCAGGTATGCGGCGCGCCCTCTCTCTTCGAGGATCTCCAGGGCCAGGATCTGGATCCCGGGCTTCTTGCGCCGCAGGAGGTCGACCATCATCCCGGTCACGTCTTCCCCCGGCTCGTCCCGCAGTCGGTCCATCAGGACCAGGCGCCAGGCATCGGAGGCCTTGTGACTGACGAGCCTCCCCTTCAGCTCTTCCACCGCCTCGACGCCGGAGAACCTGGCCAGGGCGCGACCGATGGCCGGACCCTGTTCCTGGTTCTCGGGGTTGGCGTTGTTCAGGATCGTCACGAGGGACTCCAGGTCACCCCGCGCGGCGATCTTGGAGAGGAGCGGCGTGATCGCGACCGTCCGCACCTCGGAGTCCTTCGACCCGGTGAGCAGCCGTTCCAGCAGCGGGTCGATCTCTCGGAAGAAGAGGCAGGTCTTCGCCGCGGCGACGCGCAGGGGAAGGCGCGGCGCGCGGAGCGCCTCCTTCTCGAGGAACTCCAGGGCCGCGTCACGACTGGGCGCGTCGTGGTGAGCGGAGAGCCAGCTGTACGACCGCTCGATCACCGAGGCCTTCTTCAAGAGGCGCATCGCCTTCTTGAAGGTCGAGAAGTCGTCCTCGTTCCCGCGGCAAGCGAGCAGGTACGGCCAGAACCAGGAGACCTCGTCGCGGTCCTTGGCGATCTCCTTGAACGCTTCCTGGAACTCGTATCCCTGGAGATCCGGGCCGCCCACCTGCGCTTCGAGACGAGCGCCGGTGGGCAGGACGGCGAGGACCACGATCAGCAGGTAGCAGAGGATTCTCTTCACGTCTTCTCCCTCATCGGATCGCGCTGTTGACCCGGAGCCGCTCCAGGGTGAGGGCGATCCCGCCGGACGTCAACGGTCTTCGTTCCGATCTCGCCCGTCGTATCCAGAAACTCGGTCGAACCTCAACACGGGCCAGTGTCTGAGCTTGCGACCAGTCCTGCCCTCGGATTCCGGCCGAGGTTTCCGGCGATCTCCTACGAGGGCATCGATCATGCTCAGGCCGAGGATCAAAGGGGCGCCTCCCCCACAGCATTCCGGTGCCATGTCCCTCCGATCTGGCCTACGCCGCTCGGGAGTAGTGCTTGAGGATCCCGCCCAGGCGCTCTGTACACTGGACTTGCCCCTTGACCTGCTGCTCGACTCGTTGGATCCGCTCATTCCCGAGCCCTTGGCGCGCGCGCTCTCCATGGTAGTGAGCGACGAACTCAAAGACAGCCCGGCGGAACGATGCCTCCCCGAAGAAGACCATCTTCCGCAGGCACTCGGACTTGATCGACAGGACGGGCCGCTCAGCGTACGCATTGCAGTTCGGAGCCTGACGCGGCGTAGGCACGGGCTCCCGCTGCGCAGCGGTCGATTTCACCTTCGGCTTATTCGACGCGCCTTGCCCCGACTCGGGCCGCGCAGACGGGCCTCTCCTGTTCCGCACCTCTCCTTGCACACGTGCCACCGTCCCTACCCCGGGGAGACCCGACGCGCGCTTCGGACCTGGCGCGTCGGGCGTGGTCTTCGCCGTGAAATGAGCGGCTCGACTCTCCCGCTGTAAATCTGTCGAGGCTGCAACGTTCACTTGATATTGCGGCCCGCGTGCTTGCTCCCTCCGAGGAGGCTTTCGACACCCCGCGTGGGCCACCGGGGTCTCCCCCGGCGCCTGGGGCCTGCTACCCGGCGCTCCGACGCCTACCGGGGCGGGACTTGCACCCGCTGGAGAAGTGCAGCCTGATTCCTCCCCGTCCTCAAATGGAAGGAGGAGTTGGAACTCGTCGTCAGGACGCACCATCGGGCCATTCTACTCCCTCCAGAATGCCCGCCATCTCGGGCGATCTGTTGCGGCCGAATAATCGGACAGGACGGGATGGTGAGCATCGCATCATGGTCTCCAGTCCGCGCCATTCCTCGGCCACGGCCTGCAGATGATCTTCAACAAAGGGCCGGGTCTCAGTGGAGGCTGTATGCCAGACGAGAGGTCTTGAACGACGACGCCATCACCGCCTCTCTTGGATGCCCTTATTCGGTCTCCGCCGCATGGTGCCGTCGGAGCTCGAAGAATCGCGTTGGCCCCACGCCACGAGTGAAGCGCTTGGGGTCGAAGGAGGCCGGTCGGACATACCAGGCCTCCGAGATCTTCAGTTCGACACATGATACGGAGTCGCACACCTTGCCGCTGTTTTGCGACGAGATGGTGCCGCACACGATTCTGCCGGAAACGCTGAAAGGTGTGCGACTCCGTATCGCTATCCGTCGCCGTTCATGATCTCCGCCGGCGGAGTCAGCTCGACCACCCCGCCATCGTCGAGCTCGGAGATCTCTACCTCGCCGCCCTTGTGAGTCGAGTACTGGCGACTCCCGGATTCCTGTCGCTCTCCCACCTTCCAGACCACATCGTAGGTGCCTGGAGCGTGGAAGAACGCGCGGAGCTCCTGCGTCGTGCCGGGATCGCCCTCGACCTCCGGCTTCAGGTGATGGTCGAGGGAGCTTCCGGTCCGGGAGCGGCGGAGCTCGAGGCCCACGAAGCCACCCTCGGGCTGCCGGGGCGGCAGGGCGGTGAGGCTCAGTGTGACGCCGATCCGGTCGGTCATCACCACCTCGCGGTCGCGGTCCAGCTTCTCGAGGTGGACGGAGCGATACCCGTCCGAGCAGACCAGCAGCGCGGCGGGATCGGCGATGCAGGAGGATATCAGATAGCTTCCATCCGCCTGCCGCGGCTGGCCACCACCGCCACTGCTCATCTCGTGCACGTGGATGAACGACAGGCTCTCCTCGAACGGAGCCCCCGCCGAGTCGAGGACGAGGATCCGCACCATGCGCAGGGTGGTGCCGAAGTCGAGCGGCAAGAGCCGGGGATCCCTCGTCGTCTGGTTCGGTGAGACGACGATCTCGGGGATCTCCAGCAGCGGATCGAGGGCGCAGTCGTGGTGCAGGCTCAGCGTATACGTGCCGGGAGGGATCGAATCCCAGAGCTCACCCTTCAGCTCGCGCCGACTCGGAGCCCGCCGCAGCGCACCGCCGTCTCCACCGGTCGGGATCAGCTTCATCTCCGGCAACTGGCGCAGACCCATCCCCTCGGGGGGGAGCAGCTCGTACGCGATCGCGCCACTCTGCTGGAGCACGACGATCAGACCCTCGCTCCCGAGGCCGCACGGCAGCGGCTCGGGCTGGAAGTACCCCTCCCGCTCGGCGTGGACGCGCAGCTCGGGCGAGTCGCCGCGAACCCTGCCGTGGCACCGGAACTCCCCGTCTTCGCCGGTGCGGATCGACTCCTCGATCGTGCGAGCGTTGGTCCAGTGCTCCTGGCCATCGGTCGGCGGCCGATACATGAGCTGCATCAGGTATACCCTCGCGCCAGCGACCGGGGCCCCGGTGTGATCCTGGACGCGCCCCGCCGCGAGCACGGGAGGCTCCTTCATGTAGAGGTCGCCGAGATCGTAGGTGCCGGGGCCCAGCGTGGGAGGAAGATCGGCGGCGGCCTCCAGGGGCACGCCCGGCTCCTCGGTCTCCGGCGCACGTCGCGGCTCGATACTCAACGACTTCAGCTCGCTGCGCTGCATCTTGTCGGAGAGGACGAAGCGAAATCTCCCGTCAGCGTCGGTCTCGAGAGTCATTCCGGAGCTGAGGCCTTCGCTCAGGACCTTGATGCGCCACCGGCCCTTCCCGACCGGCTCGCCGCCTTGGCCGAGAAGGCGTCCCACCAGCACGGTGTTCGAGCCGAGGTCGATCCGCAGCGTGCGCCGTTCGCCGGAACGGACGGGGCCGGTCAGCTGGCCGCTGTGACCGCTGCCCGATCCCGGAAGGTTCACTTCCACCTGGAGCTCCAGGCCGAGCCCGACCAGGGGGAAGAGCGCCTCGCCCTCCTCCAGCGGCATCGTGACCGAAGCACCGGTGATCATGCGGCCCCTGCTGCGTCCCGGTTTTCGGATGCCGAGCTCGCACCAGCTGCGGGCCTCGGGGGGGAGTCCGGCGACCTCGATCAGCACCTCACCGGTCGCCGGCAGGGTGAGCTTCACCGGCTCGCTCGGCCACGGATCGAGGGAGATCGGTTGCCAGTCCGGTTCCAGTTGCACGATCCCGGCGGCGAGGAACGCCTCGGTCGCCGGTACGTCGCCTTCGCGCCGCGCTCGGGGAAGGGTCGGGAAGTGGGCTATCCCGTCGGACTCTCGCGACACGGCGCGGCGAGTTCCGCCGGAGTAGAAACTGCTGCGACGGAAACCGAAATGGATGGGGATTTCGCCCCGCGATTGGCTCGCCGCATCGAGGACTCGCACTGACAGTTCGCTGACCTCTCGCAGGCGGATCGTCGCCGGGGTCGTGTCGCCGGGCTCCCACTCGAGGTTGCCCCGTTCGTCCTCGAGCTTCGCCAGGGCCAGGAGGCCGTCCACCCGGAAGTGGTGGCGAACCACCCCCTGCTCATCGGCCGTCACCTCCTCTCCCAGCGACAGGACGGCGTCGGCGTAGTAGTCGGCGTTTTCCGCCAGCACGGTCATGAACCGTTCGCGTCGTTCGTCGGTGCTGATCTCGAAGAACCAGACCCGTGCCCCCGCTGCCGGCTCGTCGCTTGCCCGCACGACGTGGAGCTCGAACTCTACCGCACCGGCCGCTGGCGCGAGGTCGCCGAGCTCCACCTCGAGGCGCGGTGACTCGGCCTCATCGAGAGCGATGGCCGTGTCCTCCGCCGCGGGTCGCCCGGACGACCCGGCGACGTGTGGCGCCGCGGGCGCGGGCTCGCGTGAAGATTCGTCCGATGGCAGGTTGAGCAGCAAGAGCACGACGACCGCGAGGACGGCGAGCAGGGCGAGGGTGATCGTGGACTTGATCATGATTCGGAGTGGCACACGAGTCTGCCGGAAACGCGCTGAAGGGTGTGCGGCTCCATATCAGGGCAGCCAGCAGATCTCGTAACCATTGGAGAGGTTGAAGTCGTTCACGCCAACGCCGCAGGGCTGGTTGCCCGAATCATCGCGGTACCAGCACTGGTAGCGCTTGAGATCTCCAGCGATTGCTCCGCCGATCGCACCGATCGAGACCGACGTGGTCGAAGTGCCCGATCCGTCGGAGAGCCGACTCTCCAGTCTGATCACGCTTCCACCCACGCAGCGAAGGCCGTCTCCGAAGGGAATGCCGTTCCCGTTGTCGATCGCGTTGTTGCCCTGGAAGTAGAGGCAGATGTTGTTCGGATCCAGTCCGGTCGTCGCGAGAGTCAGGGTATCGGCACCGACGCTCGGCAGGCCCGCGTGGACGAGGTGGGCTCCGGAGGTGAATGCCCCGTTCGCGCACCCCGCACCGGGTACAGTTCCATCATTGCAGGGCTCCTGACATAGGTGCGTGGAGTGGCGGCATTGGCCGAATGC
>CAZCAC010000060.1:0-50750 GCA_964496575.1 uncultured Planctomycetaceae bacterium
GAATGTGTTACCTATGTCCCCGGACAGATCTGTTACCCATGTGCCGGGTTGCACACCCCCTCCGCGAGGGGCCCGAGACCGCCGCGGAGCTGGAGCCGGAGGCGCCCGAGCCCGACGAGGCGAGCCGGCTGCCCGTCGTCGACCCGGAGGCTTCCGTGGCGCGGGTGACCTACGCGCTCGCGGATCCCTTCGGCGCACCCGCTGGCGGAGCGAACGTGGCGTTGCGGCGAGAGGGCCGCTTGCTGCTCGAGGGGACGACCGGCGAGAATGGCGAGATCGTCTGTGAGGAAGGCGGGGAGGGCGACAGTGAGCTCCTGGTCCTCGCTCGCCGCTCGGCGCCGCAGATCCTCGAGGTGTCGCTCGAGCCGGGGCTGCACGAAGTGCACCTCGAACGCGGCGCGGTGGTCTCGGGCTGGGTCCTGGTCGACGGGGCCAGGCCGTCGGAGCTGATCCCGCTGGTGCTGCGCGCCGACACCCCGCTGCTGCACGGCCGGAAAGAAGCCGCGGGCGACTGGGGCGGTCTCGGGGTCGAGGTCCGCGACGCGACGAGCGTCCGGTGCCGCTCTGAGTCCGACGGCTCCTTCCTCTTCTACGGCCTGCCCGACGACTGGCGCGGTTCGATCGACCTGCCGCGCGACTACCGATTGGTCGACCAGACGCAGGCGGTCGGGCACTGGGACGCCCACCGGCTGCTGCTCGTCGAGCCGCGAGTCGACGTGGTGGTGGACGCGGTGAAGCTGATCCGTCTGACCGGCCGGGTGATCGACTTTCGAAAGCGCGATCCGCAGGGAGTGGCGCGGGCGTGGGTCGAACCGAACCTCGTCTACCCGGAGACGATCGTCCGGCAGCAGTTCCAGCTCGGCACGATGGCCGACGAGACGGGGCGCTTCGAGCTCGCCCTGCGCAGCCCGACGATCCTCGGCGGAACGCTGACGCTCCAGTCGCCGGACCGCGAGATCCGGCGGGAGATCGAGATCGAGCCGATGAGCCTGACCGGGGACCACGACCTGGGGGATCTGGCCCTGAGCGATCGAGAGTCGACGATCACGATTCCGCTGCGCGTGCTGGAGATCGACGGCTCGCCGATCTCGGGGGCGATCGCCGGGACGGATTCCTCCTCGCCGATCAGCGCTCCGACCGACGAAGCGGGGCGGACCACTCTGAGCGCGGTGGTCGCCGGGCTCTCCTCGATCGCAGTGTACGCCGCGGGGTTCGAGCCGGCCGAGGTGGTGGTGCCGGTGGAGCTGCCCGAGGAGCTGGTGGTGACGCTGCGACGGGGAACGCTCCTGAAGATCCAGTTCGAGAAGCCGGGCGGCGAGGCCGCGAGCAGCGTGGTCGCGAGACTCTGGGCTCCCGAACACCCCTACAGCAGTGACGCGCACATCCGCTCGTATCACGCGTACACCGGCGCAGGTTGCAGCTACTACCAGACGTACGACGACGTCGAGGGCGGCGTCGTGGTCCGTCTCTACACCCTCCGTGAAGGGCGCGTCACCCTCAACGACCTCAAGCCCGGCCTGCCGTTCGAACTGCGCGTCGACGGCGTGTTCGGCACGGTGGTGCACCTGGAGGAGATCGCGCCGCTGCAGCCCGGGGAGCAACGGAGCCTCGTCGTGGAGCTCCCGCGTGGCCCCGCGACGCTGCACGGCCGCGTGCTCGATCACGAAGGTCGTCCCCTCTCGGAGGCCCGGGCGAGCGTGAGCTACGAGCACTCCGACATGCCCTCGAATCAGAGCAACTCCCGCAGCCACGGGGTCGACGCGGAGGGGCGCTTCACCTTCGAGAACGTCTACGCCGCCCGGGTGAGCTTCTCGGTGCGCGCCGAGGGGTACGTCGGTTTCCGGGACACGGAGCTCGAGGTTCCGCAGGACGGTTCGGAGATCGTGTTGCACCTCGATCCCGCGCCGCACACCGTCACGGTGCGGATCGAGGACGAGTCGGGGCAGCCTCTCTCCGCCTCGAGCGTGCGCGTCGAGCTCGCAACGGGAGCCCTGGTCTTCGGCCGGGAGGTCGACGACGATCCCGGCGCCTACATCCTGCACGACCTGCCCGACGAGGAGGTCACCATCCTGGCGTACGTGTTCGGTGTCCCCTACCGGCAGACGCACCACCCCGCCGATCCGGAGCTGGTCATCCGCGTTCCCGCGACCGGCGAGGTGGAGGTCCGGTTGCACGTCCCCGCCGACGTGGAGCTCGACGACAAGACGCTGGTCTGCCTGGTGCCCGCCGCCGACTCGGGGCTCCAGGAGCGCTACGCCTGGATCGTCGAGGGAGGCGCCGAGCCCACCACCTTTCCCGGCGTCATTCCCGGCCGCTACGAGGCGGTGGTGCGCCGCTACCCCGACGGCTACGAGTTCATGGACCGCTTCGAGGAGCTCGGCCCGCGAGTCTCCGTCGTGGTCACCGCGAAGCAGACCGCGCGAATCGAGCTCTGGCCCTGAGCCAATCCGGTTCCGTATCATCGCCGCCGATGAGCAGCAAGCGGCCGGGAAGAGCGTGGTTACGGGAGCTCGAGCGGGGCATCGCCGAGTTCGGTGAGGGAGCCTCGGAGCACAAGCAGCGGTGCCTGGAAGCGCTGGAGTCCACGCGCCTCGGCAGCGCCCGCGAGGTGCTGCGGCTGCACGAGGGGCTCTGCTTCCTGCGCGCCTATCCCGACGACCCCGCGCTCCTCGCGGTCGTCGAGGCGATGCTGGAGAGCTTTCACCAGCGCTCCGACCTGCGGCGCTTTCGCCGGGAGCTCGCCGACAGCGGCATCGCCGGAACACACATCCACTTCCCCTTCTTCCACCCGCAGGCGAGCTGGCTCGCGAAGCGGCACGGGCAGGCGCTGCACGTCGACTGGAAGGAGTTCGAGGGGAAGGAGCGCCTGCGCGGCTGGCTCGAGGCGGTGATGCAAGAGACGGAGGTGCCCGCGCTCTACGACGTGCCCGGGTCGGTGGAGCAGTGGGTCGAGCGGATGCGGAGCGACGACGAGACCGACGGGCAGTTCGTGGTCCGGAGCCTGGAGCGGCTCTCGCGCGCGACCGGCGTGCGCCGCGCGATCCTCGACTCGCTGGAGATCCCCTTTCGGATCGACGGGCTCGAGAACGGTCCGAACCGGACGCGGGCGCGCCACGCGGGATCTCCGGTGGTGTACCGCACGAAGCCGCTCGACCGCAGTCGCCCCGTTCTCGCCACGGCGCTGCGCACGCCGCCCCTCGCGATCCGACGCGTCTCCCCCACCGAGGGGCGCGCCCTGATCGAGCTGGCGGACGACGCGATGGCGACGCGCAGCCGCGACCTCGACTCCTTCTCCTACGGCAACGAGCACGACGTCCGGATGGTCGAGCTTGGCGACGGGCTGCAGCTCGCCTGCATCGGCCTGGTCCCCGAGCAGCGGATCGTGGTCGAGGCGCTGTACGCGTTCCTCATCCTGCAGAGCGGCGTGCCGAGCGGCTACACGATGTGCAGCGCGCTCTACCGCTCCTCCGACGTCGCCTACAACGTCTTCGAGACCTTCCGCGGCGCCGAGGCGGGCCACGTCTACGGCCGGATCCTCGGCGCCGTCCGCGCGCTCTTCGGCTCCGACGCGCTGTGCGTGACGCCGTACCAGCTGGGGCACCAGAACGAGGAGGGGCTCGCCTCGGGCGCGTGGTGGTTCTACCAGAAGCTCGGCTTCCGGGCGCGCGATCCGGAGGTGCTGGCGCTGATGAAGGCCGAGCTCGCCGCGATGCGCCGGGACCCGGCCCACCGCACCGGGCGCTGGATCCTGAAGAAGCTCTGCGCGAAGTACGTCTACTGGTTCGAGGGCGAGCCACGCGAGGACGTCATCGGTCTGATCCCCCTGGAGCAGATCAGCCTCGGGGTCTGTGAATACGTCAGCGGCCGCTTCGGCTCGGCACGCGCCCGCGGTCGGCGAGTGATGAGCGAGGAGGCCGCCGCCCGCCTCGGAGTACGCGGCTGGCGCGGCTGGCCGCCCGGCGAGCGGGGGGCGTGGGAACGGTGGAGCCCACTCCTCCTGGTGCTCCCCGGCCTCGAGGGCTGGAGCGCGAAGCAGCGCGCCGACCTGGCCCGCGTGGTGCGCGCCAAGGGCGGCCGGTGCGAATCGGACTACCTCGAACGCTTCGAGCGGCACGGACCGCTCAAGCGGGCGTTGCTGCGGTACGGCAGCAAGCGACAGCGCACCGGCCGCCCCTGACTCCGCGGCTGGGCCGGAACGCCTCCCGGACCAGCTCGTCGGGGTCGGCCCGCGAGGCTTCGCAGCGACATCCTGGCAGCACGCCTGGAGATCCCGCCGCCCTCGTCATTCCATCGGGTCTTTCGGAAGCTGGCCGCCAGACTCTCCAGAGCTCACGGACGGCGCTGCCCTCACTGAAGCCAGGACGGGTAGTCGTCGTCCAAGACTCCGCCCAGCTCTACCCACCTCTCGTGGTAGAGCCTGTTGCTCGTCGTCCAGCCGATTCGGTCGGACTGCTCGTGGGGGTCGGTCGGCAGGTAGTAGAGTTCGTCATCCTCGATGATGTTGCCGGCGATCTTCCGTGTGGTTCTGATGAGCTTGAAGCCCGCCCGATCGACGATTGCCTGAGTGAGCACGACGGAGTCCGGATAGTCGACCGGAGGCCTGCCAAACCGGTCCGGGTAGAAGTTGTGCTTGAACCGCTCGCTCACCAGATGGTCTCGTTCGCCACAGGAGATCCCCGTGAGCACGGGCACGAAGCTGATCGAGTCGCGCAGGACATAGGGGTCATCAGGCAGCGCGGCACCTCCGAGCTCGGCGAAAGTCGCCAGGAAGTCAGTCCCGCTGATCAGGGCCGAGGACCGCGTCCCCTTCAGGCGCGGCGGTATCGCCGGGCTAGTGACGATCAGCGGAACGTGGATTCCACCTTGGTAGGGCGATCCCTTCGCATGAGTGAAATCGAATGGCGGCACAGTTGCTTCGGAATGCGTGCCATTGTCACCGAGAAGAACGATTGTGGTCGGGTATGTCGACTGCGCGTCGAACTCCATCAAGGCGCAGTACAGCCTTCCAATCTCATTATCCAGGATGGTAACCAGAGACCTCGTCTCCCGGGCTGGGTCTCCATTGAAGGTGTATCTGTCGCTTCCACGAATGACGCTTCCACCAGGGAGCACGCAACTCGCCACATCCACTATCGGCGGAACTGGTTCGTCCAACGGTCCATGGGCGAGATTGTAGGCGACATACAGGAAGACTGGCTCATCAATGCCCTCCCTCGACTCCAGGAACGAGATCGCGTTCCTCGTGGTATTGACGGCTGTATGCTCGGTCGTGGCTACCCTCACGTACTCTCCAGCACCGGGGTTTTCGTCTCCGCCATGGATGAGGCCGTCGCTGGATGCGAAGAACTTCTGCCAGTTGCAATGATCCGGGACATTCCCCTTGGGCCCTGCCCAGTAGTGGAACCACGGATTACCGATCGTCCCGAGCGGATGAACAGTGCCGCCGGCAGGCGGAGGAAACTGCTCACTGCTGGCCAGGTGCCACTTGCCCATGATGCCCGTGTAGTAGTCTCCGAGAATGGAGCTTCTCAGCACGCCGGGGAGTGGCACATAGAAGCGACTCAACCCAACCTCGTAGTCGACGGTGCCGGGCGGGGAGACGTGCTTCCCGATCCCGTTCCTCGAGGCTGGTATCCCCGTCATCAGCTGAGCCCTGGTCGGCGAGCAAGCGGAGTTCACGTTGCAATCCGTGAAGATCATTCCCTCGCTTCCAATCGAGTCGATGCATGGCGTGTCGTTCGCGTACCCGGGCGCCGGGTGATTCGCGTATTCCACTTCGTAGCAGCCGACCAGGTCGACTCCGACGTCGTCCATCAGCACCAGGATCAGGTTGTGCGGCTGGCCGGTGTCGGCCGGTTCGGCTCCGAGATGTCGATGGCCCAGTGGGGCTGGATTGGCGAGCAGGGCCAGGGCGAGTAGACACAATCTCAGATCGGGCATCGAAGTCCCCTCTTGGGATCGGCGGGAGACGCGGGTCCGCGCAAAACACGCGCCAATGCTCCCGGAGTCCTCAATTGTAGACCTGATTCAGGGCATTTGGCGGGGTTGACCTCGATTTGGTCGACGAGCCCACCCCGAAGCACGCTGTCCGCGGCGGTGCTGACGATCCCGCCCAGGCCATTCCACCGAGGCCGCTGCGAATCGGACTACCTCGAGCACTTCGAGCGACATGGACCGCTCGAGCAGGCGCTGCTACGCTACGGCAGCGAGCGAAAGCGCACCGCCAGAGCCTGACTCCGCCGCCGGGCCGGGACGCCCACGTGGGGCGACTATCCCCTTAGAATGTTCCGCGATGAGATCCTCCAGCTCCCCCCTGCGCATCGCTGCAACGCTCTCGATCCTGCTTCTCGGCCTCGTATCCGCGGTGACCGCCGCGCCCCAGAAGGACCCCGCTCCCGTGCGCTACGTCCGCGTCGAGCTCACCGGCGAGAAACGCTTCCTCTCCCTCGCCGAGGTGCAGGTCTTCCGCAACGGCCGCAATCTCGCGGTGAACGGCTCGGCGACCCAGATCGACGTCGAGAACTTCGCTCCAGCGGGTCGCGCCATCGACGGCAACTGGGACGGCGACTTCAACCGCGGCTCGGTGACCCACACCACGGAGACGACCGAACCCTGGTGGGAGCTAGACCTCGGCACCGAGCAGATCGTCGACCAGATCACCATCTGGAATCGCACCGACTGCTGTAGCGATCGGCTCGAGGGTTTCCGGCTCGCCCTCCTGAACGAGAAGCGCGAAGTGGTCTGGTCGGTGGAGAAGCAGCGGGCGCCCTCGGAGCGCGTCGACTACAGCCTGTGGGGGGCGCCGCTGATTCAGCCGAAGATCTCGATCGAGGAGCGGAACGAGCGGCAGGAGGCGATCAACGAAGCGATCGATCGAGGGGTGGACTGGCTCCTGGATCGCCAGCTGCGCGACGGCTCGTGGGCGGGGCACGCGGATTCGTTCCGCTCGGGACAGACGGCCCTCTCGATGTACGCGCTGCTCAAGTGCGGTGTGCCGCGGACGCATCCGGCGGTCGAGCGCGCGCTGCTCTACATCCAGCACAACCCGCCCGTCAAGACCTACGCGGTGAGCTGCCTCCTGATGGCGCTCGAGGCGCTCGGCAATCCCGAACACCGGCCGTGGATGGAGGAGCAGCTCGAGCAGCTCCTCGACTGGCAGGGCGCCCCCGGTCCGAAGCGGCAGGAGCCGGGGATGTGGGCCTACCCGGACAGCGTGGCCGATCTCTCCAACACGCAGTACGCAGCGCTGGGGTTGCGCGCCGCGCACAAGGCGGGGCTGGAGATTCCGACCCGCGCCTGGCAGCGGCTCCTGGACAACACCCTGCAGTACCAGACCGATTCCGAACGGGTCGAGAGCACCACGGGCGAGGGCCGAACCACCACGGGAATGGAGATCGCGGGGTTCCGCTACCGGCGGTCCGACAACTATGCCAACGCGACCGGCTCGATGACCACGGCCGGCGTCTCGATCGTGCAGATCTGCCTGCAAGGCCTCGGCGACAAGCTCGGCAGGGGCCCACGCCGCGAGGCGGAGCAGGCGATGCAGCGCGGGGTGAACTGGCTCGACTACAACTTCGCGGTCGACAAGAACCCGGGGATGGGTGGGCGCCTCCACTACTACCTGTACGGCCTGGAGCGGGTGGGCGCGCTGCTCGGAATGGACTACATTGGCAGCCACGACTGGTACTGGGAAGGCGCGCGCTTCCTGATCAAGGACCAGCGGGACGACGGCTGGCACTCCGACGAGGGCACTTGCTTCGGGCTGCTGTTCCTGGCCAAGGCCACGGCGTCGGCCACCGGCCCCAACCAGTCGAAGAAGGCGAACGCCCGCATCGTCGAAAGCGTCCACTCCGACGTGCACTGGCGCCTGATCGGCGACCAGGAGCTCTCCATGTGGATCACCGGGTTCAACGACGAGGTGCTGAACGACTTCGTCGATCCCGATGGCGAGGTGAAGGGCCTCCGGGTGGTCAAGGTCGAGTACCTCTGCGACAAGGAGGTCGTCGCGTCGATCGAGGGCGACCCCACCCGCGCCTGGGACAACGATCGCTTTGCCGCACGGTACACCCTGCCGGCGCCGGGTGAGTACTGGTTCGAGGTGCAGGTCACGATCATCGACCCCTACGTCCAGGCGGGCAACTTCAACGAGGTACTCGTCGGCGAGGAGCTCGTGGTGAACCTGACCACTACCTTCGAGGAGTGGATGCTGGACTACCCGGTGCAGGGAAAGCAGAACCTCCTGCGCGGCGCCAAGCCGAAGGCCACCGCCAGCTCGGAGAACAACGACGGACAGGGCGCGGCGAAGGCGGTCGACGGCTTCCACGGGACGCACTGGCTCTGCGCCAAGGACGAGGCGAATCCGACGCTGACCATCGAGCTCGGCAAGCCGGCCCGGGCCAATCTGATCCTGTTGAGCCAGGTGAACGCCCACGCCAAGATGAGCGAGGCGCACGACCGGGTGACCCGGGTGCGGATGTGGATCAACCGCTCCAAGGAGCCGATCGAGCTCGAGCTGGATCCCGACGAGCGACGCAAGACGGTACACCGCCTGTCGAAGCGGCAGAGCATCCGCCTCCTGAGGATCGAGATCGTCGAGCGCGAGCCGGGGATCACGTGGTCGGGCCTCGCCGGGCTCGCCGAGATCGAGCTGCTGAGCGAGCGGTAGCGTCCGGCGCCGGGTCAGGGCTGCATGTACACGACCAGGCCGTCGGTGAGATTCGCAACACCGCCGGGGCCGCTCGGATCCCGGAACCAATACTGGAAGTGGAAGGGCTCACCCGCGACGACCGCCAGGCTGGCGGTGCCGGTGGTCACTCCGGTGTAGTCGATCGCCTGCGTCACCGTATTGCCGACGGGCGGGGTCACCTGGCTGATCCGTTGCAGGCCGGCTCCGGCGAGGCACAGGAAGCCGCTGAAGAAGGGCCTCCGCCTCGCGGCCGGTCCCGCGATGAAGATCCCGATCCCGGGCGCCTGCGGGACCGACTGTGCGATCAGGGTCAGGTCGTTGGCCGAGATGCTCGCCGTTCCCGTCGCGTTGATCGTGGCGGCGGCACCCGACGAGTTCACCGTCGACGTGCAGTAGCCCTGAAAATCACCGCAGCCGACGGAGAATTGCCGGTACTGGAGGAGGGACAGCGGCCCGCCGTCATCGATGGTCAGGAACAGGTGACGCCCACCGTCACAGTCTTCGCGGGAGACGAGCGCGAGGCCCTCGTACTGCGCTCCGCTGGGTCCGTTGTAGACTCCCCGCGCATGCAGCATGCGGTATTCGTGCCCGGCGACCGGGCTCGAGGAGAGCTCCAGCGCGCTCAGGTAGTTTCCGCCGAAGCCGTGCCACGCGTAGAGCCGGTTCGTCGAGCGATCGAACTCCAGCCCGTTCACGAAGGAGAGCGCGAAGCCATCGGGGTCATTGCCGACGAAGACGCGGTACTCGCCGACGAAATCGAAGGTCCCGGACGTCCGATCGAGATCGAAGGCGAAGATCCCTCCACCGTTCTGATGTCCGACGAGCATCAGGCCCCCCATGCCGCCCTGGCTCGTGTAGGCGGCGCCATCGGCGTCGACGAAGCCGGCGGCGGTCAGCGCGTCGTCGGGGACGAACGTGATCCCCTCGGATCCCAGGTTCCCGCTCAACGGAAGGAAGGGACTGGTATCCCAGGAGTTGGTGATGACCTTCGAGCCGTATGCGGAGACGTCGTACTCCCGGATGACCTCGTCGCCTTCGAGGATCGCGTAGATGGTGTCCTCCGAGAGGTCGGCCTGAGTGACTCCCTCGAAGTCCCCGAAGCCGGACCAGATACCCGGCTGACCCAGCCGCGTATCGATGACGAACCCTCCGTTGCCGTCCTCGACGATGGCCCAGAGCCTCGAGTTCGCCGAGCCGGGACCGTTACGACACACCCACAAGGTGCGCGTGAGGGGGTTCCACATGGCGCCGCTCAGATCGTAGTGCAGCTCCGGGTCGAGGCTCGCCAGGGAGGTCGCGGCGCCCTCGCTCTCCGCCGGCCATGGCGAGATCTGGGATACCGCGGGGCGCAGCAGAAGAGCCGCGGCGACGAGGACGAGCAGCAGGGGCTTGATTCTCCGGGCCATCGGAATTCAGGGTAGCTCGGCCTGGACGATCTCGCCGGGAACGAGGCGCAGCGCCTCGGGAGGAGCCACGAGCAGCGTGCGTCCGTAGAGCGGGCGATCGGGCTGCGGCCACAGACGCTCGGGAAGCATCTCGACCCCACCACCGAAGCCGAGCACGCGCGCCTCGGAGGTGATCCGGGGAGCCGAGGCTCGCGCGACCAGCAGCGTGGACGGCAGGTCGTCGTCTCGCACCACGGGCTCCGACAGGTAGACGACGACGAACTCGGCCTTCTGGGAGTGAACGCTGACCACCGGCGTGCCGGCCAGGACCACCTGCCCCGGCAAGGCCCGGACCGAGGTCACACGCCCGTCGATCGTGCTCTTGAGCTCGAGCGCCTCGAGGTCGATGCGCAGCGCCTCGACCTCGGATCGCCGGAGCTCGAGGCGTCGCTCGATCACGCGCACGTCCGCCAGGGCGGCGGCGTGGGCCGCTTCCTCCAGGCTCGCCCGCTCGCGAGCCGGCCCGGGGGCGGTGGAGGGCTCGCCGAGCGACTGCCGGACCTCCTCGAGGCGCCCCTCGAGCTCGATCGCCCCCGCGCGAGTCGCCTCCAGCGACGCCTCCAGCGCCGCGATCTCTCGACGGGCCTCCTGCTCCTGCAGCTCGAGATCCTCGGTATCGGCGAGCTGACCGACGTTCAGGTCCGAGAGGTTTCGTGCCCGCGCGAGCCTGAGCGTGACCAGGTCCGCGGCGAGACGCTCCGTCTCCAGCTCACCCTCGAGGGCGATCACCGCCAGGCGGCGGTCGTGTGCCTCCATCTCCATCCGGAGCAGCGAGTCGAACCGACGCGAATCGTTCGCCTCCTCGTCGACGGAGAGCGTCACGTCGGAAATCCGATACTCGAGCACCCGTTCGGCCGTGAGCACCTCGTGGCGTCGCGCCACGGCGGAGAGCTCGGACGCCACGGCCGCGGCCTGGCGTTCGGCCACCGCGAGCCTCGCGTCGATCTCGGTGCCGTCCAGGACGCCGAGCAGGGTCCCGCGGGTCACGAGGGTCCCGGGCTCGACGAACACCTCCGCGACCGTTCCATCCCGGGCGAAGCCGAGCCTGGCCTCGACGGGCATTACCGTTCCGGGCACGCGATTCGGGGCTTCGGACAAACCGGCCATCCAGAAGGCGACGGCCCCCGTCCCGAGCCAGATGAGTACCTGAACGGGACCGCGCAGGAACTGCTTGATCCGGAGTCCGATCGGAGTCCTGACCCGCTTGATCGGGGGCAATGTGGGGCTGGATTCGACCGACATCTTCGATCACATCTCCACGTTGATGTCGTGCAGGACCAGCTGCGCGCTGACCACGCCGGGGGTCCCCCGCAGCAGGCGCACCAGCTCGGAGCTGCGCCCGGGGTCCCGCAACCGAACGGCGTTCACGACCTCGAGCGTATCGCCGAGCTCGTGCCGCGATTCCTGGTGCACCCGCCCGCAGAAGGCGTCGAGGATCGCCTCGACTCCCGCTCGGGTCGCACCTTCCTCGTCGTCCTCCAGGTTGTACGTGAGATGCCCGTCGAAACGCGTCTTGGTGCCGAAGGACATCAGGTGCAGGTAGATGAGGAGGCTGAGCAGCACGAAGGCGCCGATCAGCGCGACGCCGAAGCGCTTCGTACCGGTGGCCATGCCCAGGATGAGCACGGCCAGGACGTAGGTCGTGTCCCGCGTGTCCTTGAGGACGTTGCGGAAGCGCACGATCGCCAGGGCACCCAGGAGCCCGAACGCGGTGATCAGGCTGTCGCCGATCACGTGGACGAGCAGGGACGAGACGAAGGCCAGGATGACCAGCGACTGGGTGAAGCCCCTGGAATAGGAGAGCCCGTGATGCGTGCGCTGGTAAACCCAGGCAGTCGTCTGACCGAGGAAGACCGCCAGCATCAGGGACGCCACCAGCAGGGCCAGTCCCCCGTTGTTTCCGGATGGATCGGGGAACATCGTGTCGACGAGGTGCTGAAACTCGATCAAGTCACCACCTCATTCCTTTCAGGAGGGGAATTCGCGATCGCATCCAGGCGGTACAGCGGGGGGCCACTCCGAGTGTGCTGCGTGCGCAGCAGCGCAGCCTTGAGTGAACTGACGTACTTGGGGATGGACTCGCGCATCAGCTGCAGTCGGTCGACCAGATGGGAGACCCACAGGGGACAGGTGTTCGTGAACTTGATCTCCACCACGACCCCGTCGATCGGGGTTCTGTGCCAGTTCGCACCTCCGAGCGAACAGTCGGGCGATCGGGTGACCGCGTGCTGGATGTCGTAATCAAAGGTCAGGCGTACGGGATCGTGCGCGCGGGACTCGTAGGCCTCGCGTTCATATCTTACCCGAACGACCGGCTCGGCCAAAATCTGTCGCATCCGCCAGCGGAACCTCACCAGGTCCTCGGGCAGGTTCTCCGTGAGCTCACGGCCCGCCAGGACTCTCGAGGCCGCCGCGCGGTTGATCGCGCAGCGGTTCTTGAGCACCACCTGGTCGGAGCGCTTCTTAATCTCGAAGTACAGCGGCGTGTCCGGGTCGTCCGAATACGAGCGCACCCGCAGCTTGTACCGATTGCGCCGGCCTTCGCACGTCGACTGGAACAGATCCAGGGTCGGACTGTCGTAGTACAGGCTCGAGATCGTGTACCGGTGGCCCCTTCGGTGGATCGCGTAGCGATCCGGCCGCATGTACTGCCGGACCATTCCACGGATGACGGGGATGGTCTCCGGTTCCACGAGGTACTTGCATTCGAACCTCGAAGCGAGAGTCTTGTCGGAATCCAGCACAGCGTGTCCAGGTCTTCGATCGACTACGGCACGAAGGTCAAGGATAGACCGTCCGAGAGGTTGAAGCCAGCCCCTCCCGCGGGTGGATCGCGGAACCAGCACTGGAAGTTGTGCGTCTCCCCGGCATCGATGCTGTCGAGGAAGGACATCGTCTCGAAGTCGAGGGCCACGCTGAACTCGCCGGCCGGAGTGGAAACCTGCGCGGGGGAGATCCGGACGATCCCTCCGCCGGCGCACCGGTAGCCGTCGCCGAAGGCGATCTGGATCTGGTTCGGGCCGAAGAAGAACAGGCCGAACTGGCTGGCCGGCGCCGAGGTCGTCAAGAGGGTCAGGTCGTTGACCTGGAGACTCGCGCTACCCGTGGCGCTGATGGCGGCTCCAGCACCGGAGGAGTTGACCGCCCCGATGCAGTAGTTCGTGCCGATGTTGCACTCCGTCGAGGCACTCCAGCTGCCCGGGCTACCGAGGTCTCCTCCTGCGGAAGCGACCGAGTTCTGGGCGTCGCCGGGGTAGGCGAGGAACCAGCTGTAGGGATCCTCCTGCCCGAGACCGCCCGAGCAGACCGACGCGCTCGCATCCCTGGCACGCACGCTGCCGGGGAAGTCCTCGTCCCCGTAGGTCAGCCGATCCACGACCTCGCCCAGGTCGTTGAACACGTTGATCTGGTCGTTGCGTCCCAGGGGCGCCGTGCTGGAGCCCAGGACCGTGACTCCCGAGAGCCCCCAGGCGGTAACGAAGGCCGAGGGGGTCGATTCGGTGATGATCACCGACTCGCCGGCCGCCACGATGCCCGCCGCCGAGAGGTCGAAGGTCCCGGGAACCGCGCTCTGGTCGTCGTAGCTCCAGCCCGTGAGGTCGATGGGCGCGCCCGACAGGTTGGTGAGCTCGAAGAACTCACCGTCGGAGCCGGAGTACATGTACTCGGTGATGCGCATCCCGGTCGTTCCGAAAGTGTAGCCGAGCTCGAGCGGCTGGAACTCCGTGTACTTGGGATGGAAGCTCAGGGAGCCGTAGCTGTTCGCCGACTCGGCGCCCACGTAGTAGCTGACCACCTGGCCGGGGTAGGCCACGATCGGGAGCACGGCGCCGTAGACGCCGTCACCCGCCGCACCGTCGCCGGACAGGCCGTTGTCCAGCATCGGAGTCCGCAGGTAGCTTCCCGGCGCGGGGAGGTAGAACAGCTCCACCTGCGCGACCGGAACGACCGGGCCGTCGACCTCCGCGGTGATGTACACGGTATCCGTCGTCGAGGGGGAATCGGAGCTGGCGTCGACCCACAGGATCTCTGGGGCCGGGGCCGACACCTCCGAGTTGTTGTCCATCAGGGCCTTGCGCTGATTGACGAACGGGCGGAGGCCGGGCACCGAGCCACCTCCGGGTCCACCGCCGCCGAGGTTCACGGTCTGGGTGAAGTTGTCCAGGAACTTCTGATACGAGTAGAGCTTCTTGGGATCCGCCTGCACCGCGGCGTCGATCAGATCCCGGTGTGCGTAGATGATCGGCTCCAGCTGGGCCCAGTCGAACTCCTCGAGCGCGGCGCGCAGGTGCGCCATGTACCGCTGCCGCAGCTCGGGCACGTCGAGCATGTGGCTGAGGACGGGCTTCTTGCTGTCGCCGAAGTGGTAGGTCGGAGACCAGCTCTTCGTGAAGCACTCGTTGCCGTCGGTCTGGAGCAGGTGCATGCGACCGTCCACCGGGTCGCGATACGTCACGAAGTCGGCGCCCTTGTTGACGTAGCTGTCGTCATCCGTGAACAGGTTCTCGAGGGTCACCGACCGGATCGACGGATCGATTGCGAACACGGTGTCGATCTGCTCCCAGTTCGCCAGCGGCGTATGGGTCACCGCGTAGCACACGTCGATCAGCGTGCCGATCGGATCCGCCAGGCCGCCGTCGTCCTTGACCTCGTAGCCGTCGTAGTTGTTGTGGTTGGTCCCCACGTACTGCAAGCCCGGGCCGTTCGGGTTGTTCGCGCACTTGATGCGCATCCCGTCCTCGTCGTCGAAGAACTCCCGCAGCATGTCCTTGTTGAACTGCTGGACGTTGGCGTAGACTCCCCAGTTCTGCGAGTTGAGGGTGAGGAGGACGTGGTTCGAGCGCCCGTTCGGGATGTACCGCGTGAGGAAGTTGTTGTACGCCACCTCGCGGCAGAACGTCGGGTCGCGGTGCGCGTTGTTCAGGTTGAGGGTGTCGTAGCCGACCAGGTCCTGCCCGTCGTGAACGTGGTCCATCGCGATGTTGAAGGACACCTTCTGCGAACCCGGTGGCAGCGTCGTGAACGACGTGTTGCCCCGGATGCGGACACCAACGTCGGGGTAGACGGTGCCTTCGAACGTGAGGTCGGCGAGGATCTCCGTCTGAGAGGGGTAGTTCTGCAGCAGGAGTTGCCACCAGTTCGTGTCGTGAAACGCCAGGTCGATCGTGCGGAGCACCGTGGTGTCGTACAGGTCCTGAGCGGAGGCGGTCGGGGCCAGGGTCGCCAGGAACACGAGTAGGAAGCGTGAGTGCATCATTGGGGTTTCTCGGGGTGGAACAACTCGGGGATGACGGTGGACAGGTCGCGCCGGGGATGCGGTCGGCGGCGGCGACGCAGCCGGTCACCGCCCCTTCACTGGATATTCGCTCTGCGCCAACAGGGCGCTACCGCATCCTTCATCATACCCTTATACCGACGATTCGGGTCGGGCCTACCAGGCCTCTGTGGGGTGTTGTGAACGTGCTCCTGGATGTTGCGACCGGCATCGCCGGGAGATCCTCCTTCCACGCTCGAGGTCGGACCCCGCTGCGAACATTAAGCGAGCATTAGAACCGCCGGCATCGAACCGGTATCGACGTCGACGAGACCGAGACCCGCCGCGTTGTCGCCGTCTCAACCCACCAGCGACAGCACCGCTACCGGGATCGTCAATCGATCACAAAAGACGGTTTTCCTGTCCCCGGGCGGAGGTACTGCTGCAACCTTGGGTGAGGCACGACGGCCTCTCCCCCTGCTGGCGAACTCGAAGAGGAACCATGCGCGAGGGACAAGCCCTGACAATACACGCAATCGGAAACCAGCAGGCAGCGGAGCGCCGGGCACCCGAAGGGGTGACCCGGCGGCTGTTCATCGATCGAACCTCGGGAAGTACTCGGGGGCGAACCCCCTCGCCCCGGACGTGATCTGAACCCGGTCTTCTCTCGCGCAGCATCCCTCCGGCGCGGCAGGCGCGGCCGGAGGCGATCGACGATCGTCGCGATCACGCTGCGGGATCCGCCGAGAAAGCCCTCGAGCCCCGAAGTATCCTCGTTCTCGAAGACTCACCACTCATGACTCGTATCGATCCGATCACCCCCTGGACCCGGCACATCCGACAGAGCATCACGACGCCCCTGGCGCTCGCCGAGGTTCTCGAGGTGGACCGCGAGATGCTCGAACAGGTCCACGCCCGCTTTCCACTTCGCGTGAGCACCTACTACCTCGACTTGATTCGTAGGGTGGGTGCCCAGATCGCCAATCAGGTCGTCCCCGACGCTCGCGAGCTGGAAGAGACTGGACTGGAAGACCCGCTGGGCGAGGAGGGGGACAGCCCCGTGCCCGGAATCTCGCACCGTTATCCCGACCGCGTGCTGTTCTACGTGAACCACCTGTGTCCGGTGTATTGCCGCTTCTGCACGCGCAAGCGGAAGGTCTCCGACCCCCACTCGGTGAGCCAGGCGCAGATCGAACAGGGAATCGACTACATCCGGGCTCATCCCGAAGTGCGGGACGTGATCGTCTCCGGGGGTGACCCGCTCATGCTGCTCGACGATCGACTCGATCACATCCTCGGCGGTCTCCGGGCGATCCCCCACGTCGAGATCATCCGGATCGGGAGCCGGGTACCGGTCGCGCTCCCCCAGCGGATCACCCCGGAGCTGGCCCGGGTCCTGCAGCGCCACCACCCCCTCTACATCAACGTGCACTTCAATCACCCGGGCGAGATCACCGAGGAATCGTCGCGAGCCTGCGCGGTGCTAGCCGACGCCGGCATTCCCCTCGGCAACCAGTCGGTCCTCTTGAAAGGGGTGAACGACGATCCCGAGGTGATGAAGGAGCTGGTGCAGAAGCTCCTCGCGATTCGCGTCAAGCCCTACCTCATCTACCTCATGGATCTGGTGCAGGGGGCCGAACACTTCCGCACCTCCGTCCAGGACGGACTCGACATCATCCAGGCGCTGCGCGGCTTCACCTCGGGGATGGCGGTACCAACCCTGGTGATCGACGCCCCCGGCGGCGGTGGAAAGATCCCGATCACGCCCGACGCGGTCGTGACCTTCGACGACGAGGAGATCGTCATTCGCAACTACGAGGGTGAGCTGTACCGATACCCCAGCCACCCCGCCGATCAACCCGTCCAGACCGCGAATGACCTGTCTGCATGAGATCTTCGAGGCGCAGGTCGAAGAGCGGCCGACGGCGACGGCACTGATCCACGGCGAGAAGCGGCTGACCTACCTGGAGCTCGAGGAGCGGGCCAACCGCCTGGCGCGACACCTCCGCGCCTACGGTGCGGCCCCCGGTCGCCTGGTCGGCCTCTACCTGGAGCGCTCCGAGAAGCCGATCGTCGCCATCCTGGCCATCCTCAAGGCCGGGGCCGCCTACATCCCGCTGGACCCGGCGTTCCCCGAGGAGCGCATCGGGCACATCCTCGCCGACGCCGAGGTGAAGGTGCTCGTCACCGAGGCCTCGCTGGCCGGAAGGGCCGCCGCGCACTCCGAGGCGCGGCGGATCGTGCTGGACGACCCCGAGGAGCAGCGCGAGATCGAACGGCAGCCGGCGACGCGCCTCGAGGCCGCGGAGAGCGGCGTGTCGCCGGAGGACCTCAGCTACATCATCTACACGTCGGGGACGACGGGACGGCCCAAGGGCATCCTCACCGAACATCGCAACGTCGTCGAGTTCACGCGCTCCTTCGCCGGGGTGTGCGCGCTCGATCCCTCCGATCGCGTCTACCAGGGCTTCTCGCTGGGTTTCGACGGTTCCGTGGAGGAGATGTGGCTGGCCTTCTCCGCCGGGGCGACGCTGGTCGTCGGCCCTCCTGAAGTGGCCGGACTCGGCGACGAGACCGCGCGCTTCATGGTGGAGCACGGCGTGACCGTTTTCTCGACGGTGCCGACGTTCCTCACCATGTTCCGCGAGGACGTTCCCTCCTTGCGCCTCGTCATCCTGAGCGGCGAGTCGTGCCCACCCGAGCTGGTGAAGACCTGGGTGCGCGACGGTCGCCGGATGCTGAACGTCTACGGCCCCACGGAGACGACCGTCAACACGACGGCCTGGGAGTGCGTGCCGGACGCTCCCGTCACCATCGGACGCCCCCTGCCCGGCTACACCACGTTCATTCTCGACGAGAAGCTGCGGCCGGTGTCCCCCGGAGAAGCGGGCGAGCTCTTCATCGGTGGCATCGGCGTCGCGCGAGGCTACCTCAATCAACCCGAGCTGACCGAGAAGCACTTCATCACCGATCCCTTCGACGGCAATGGGACGAGCTCGCGACTCTACCGTACCGGCGATCTCGTCAGCCAGGCGGACGACGGCGACCTGCTCTTCCACGGCCGGATCGATGGCCAGGTCAAGGTGCGCGGCTATCGCATCGAGCTGGACGAAATCGAGTGCGTGCTGCGCGAGCACCCAGCCGTCGAGACCGCCGTGGTCACGGTGGTGAAACGCAAGGGGCTCCGGGAGCTGGCGGCGTACGTCGTGCCGGCGGCCGGAGTGGAGACGGGTCTGCCGCGAGGCGAGCTCCTCGACCTCCTCCGCAAGCGCCTGCCGGCGTACATGATCCCCGTCTTCCTCGACGAGATCGAGGTCCTGCCCCGCCTGGTGAGCGGCAAGGTCGATCGGAAGTCCCTGCCGGCGCCGATCGGACGATTCCTGGCGGCGGAGCGCGAGATCGTCCCTCCGGAGACGGAGACGGAGCGGATCATCGCGGAAGCCTGGCAGGAGGTCTTCCAGCTGGCGGCCATCTCCATCGATGAGGACTTCTTCCTCGATCTCGGAGGCGACTCCTTGCTGGCGGTGGAAGCGTCGATCCTCTTGCGCGAGAGGCTCCGGGAAGACATGGCGGTACGCGAGCTGTACCGCTTCCCCACGGTTCGCCGGCTGGCGGAGTACGTCGCCTGTGTTGGCGCCGAGGAGTCGCGCCGCCCCGAACCGGCCGATCGACCGAATGCTCAGGAGGTCTTCGCCGCGCAGCCGAAGTGGACGCGCTGGCTCTGCGTCGCCCTGCAGGCATTGTCGCTGCTGCTTCTCTACGGTCTCCCGATGATGGTGCTGGTGGGGCTGGGCGAGCTCTACTTCGGCGTGGCCGAGGGGACGGTCGCGCTCTCGACCGCCATCCTGGTGCTCGTCGCTCTTCTGATCGGTGGCTATCCGCTGCTCCTCTGCCTCGGCCTGGTGATCAAGTGGACCGTCATCGGGCGGTACCGCGCGGGTTCGTATCCACTCTGGGGGCTCTACTACTTCCGCTGGTGGCTGGCGACGCGCGTCCAGCGGATGAGCGGCGCGGGGCTCCTGGCCGGCACGCCACTGATCAACCTCTACTACCGGCTGATGGGGGCTCGGGTCGGTCGGGGCTGCGTGATCTACACGGCGCACTGCGCCTGCTTCGATCTCGTCACCATCGGGGACGGCACGAGCATCGGCAACGAGTCCCAGCTCCTCGGCTATCGCGTCGCGGACGGTCTGCTCACGATCGGTTCGATAGACCTGGGAGAGGACTGCTACGTCGGCATCCAGTCGGCGATCGGCATCGATACGGCGATGGGGGATCGCGCGCGGCTGGACGATCTCTCCCTCCTGGCTGACGGCGAGGCGCTGGAGCCCGAGGAGCAACGGCACGGCTCTCCATCGCAACGAGGTGCGGTCCCGGTGCCGGAGATCCCCGAAGGAACGATGAGACGGCGCCGCTCCTTCCTGTTCGGAGCACTCTCGATTCTCGGTGTCTACGCGGTGCAGCTCTTCATGCTGGCGGCGTCGCTCCCCAGCCTGGCGCTCCTGTACGTCGCCTACACGGTGGGCAGCTACTGGCTCTGGGCGCTGGTCCTCCTCGCCGCGATCCCGCTCTTCGAGCTCTGCTTCTGGGGGCTGCAGATCCTGGTCAAGGCGCTCGTCCTCCACCGGGCTCGACCCGGCGTCTACCCGATCGACAGCGTCTACTTCCTCCGCAAGTGGTTCGTCGACTCCCTCCTCGGTCTGAGCCGCCTGGTCACGCTGCCCATCTACACGACCCTGTACCTGCCCCCGCTCCTGCGCCGGCTGGGCGCGAAGATCGGCGCGCGCGCGGAGCTCTCGGTGATCGTCGGGCTGTCCCCCGACCTGGTGGTGATGGAGGAGGAGAGCTTCTTCGCCGACGGCTCGATCATCGGCGGCGTCCGCTGCCATCGCGGTCACTTCGAGCTGGCCGTGAACCGAATCGGGCGCCGGAGCTTCATCGGCAACAGCGCGATCCTCCCCGTCGGATACGAGGTGGGAGGGGGCAGCCTGCTCGGCGTGCTCTCCTCGCCGCCGAGGGACCGGGGCTCGGTTCCCGACGGGACCGAGTGGCTCGGTTCTCCACCGTTCGCCCTCCCCCACCGCAAGAAGGTGGGGGGATTCACCGAGTCGGAGACCTTCTCGCCGCCGGCACGACTATTCGTCGCGCGGCTCTTCGTGGACGCGCTGCGGATCGCGACCCCCAGCGTGATCGAGATCATCGGCGTCATCGCCCTGGCACTCTTCATCATCTGGACTCATGGCAGCGTCACTCTCCCGGTTGCGCTGGCCCTGGCACCCCTCGCGAGCCTCGCCATCGTGGGAATCGAGGTCCTGTGCGTGGTGCTGGTCAAGCGCGCGCTGTTCGAGACCTACGAGCCGGTGATCAAGCCGCTGTGGTCGCCGTACGTCTGGTTCAACGAAGTGGTCAACGGAGTGCACGAGTCGGTCGCCGCTCCCGTGCTGACCCCGATGCTCGGCACTCCTTTCTTCGCTCCGTACCTGCGATTGATGGGCTGCAAGATCGGGAAGCACGTCTACCTCGATACGACTCTCTTCGGCGAGTTCGACCTGGTCGAGATCGGTGACCACGCCCAGCTGAACCACGACGTCGTGGTGCAGAACCACCTGTTCGAGGATCGCATCTTCAAGTCCTCCCACCTGGTGATCGGGGACAACTGCCACGCCGGCAACATGTCCGTGATCCTCTACGACTCCCGGATGGGCGCGGGCTCCTCGATCGGGAGCCTCTCCCTCTTGATGAAGGGCGAGTCACTCCCGCCCGCCACGCCGTGGGAAGGCATCCCCGTGCGGAAGAAGTCGCGCAACAGCCATTTCAGGAGAGCATGAGCCCCGCTTCCGAAAACAAGTCCCGCATCCAGATCCTGGACATCATCCGCGGCATCGCGGTGCTAGGCATCCTCGCGGTGAACATCCACTACTACGCCTTCCCGGAGATCCTGGCCTCGGGGTTCCCGGTGACCGATCCCGATCACGGGCTCGGCTACGACCTGGGAATGCTCACCGAGATCTTCCTCTCGGGGAAGATGCGCAGCCTCTTCGCCATGCTGTTCGGGATCAGCTCCGTGCTGATCATCGAGCGGCTCACGCAGCGGGAGGGTGGAACCGTGGCGACGAACCTCTACTTCCGGCGCCTGCTCTGGCTGCTGGGCTTCGGGTGGCTGCACGGCTTCGTCTTCCTGTACTACGGCGACATCCTGTTCCAGTACGCGATCATGGGGATGATCGCCTTCGCCTTCTTCCGGGCCTCGTCCCGGCTCCGGACGCTGGTCATGGTGGCCTGCCTGGGAGTCCTGACCTGGACGCCGCACAACGACTACGTCTACACCGCCGAGCTGTACGACGAGTACAGCGAGATCATGGCGAGCGGGACGCCGGAGGAGGAGCTCTCCGACTGGGACCTGGAGATCGTCGAGGAGTGGGAAGGGATGACGAACTACATCACCCCTTCCGAGGAGGACTACGCGGACGAGCTCGAGGCGAAGCAGGGAGGGTACTGGGAGATCTTCGACTACAACCGGTACGAGGTCATCAAGATGGAGACCATCGACCTGTTCAAGTGGTACTCCTGGGAGATCCTCCTCTACATGCTCCTCGGCATCTCCCTCTTCAAGAGGGGCTTCTTCCGGGTGGACTATCCGCGCGGGAAGCTGGTCCGCACCACGCTCTTCGGGCTGCTGATCGGAGGTGCTCTCCAGATCTATCTGCACCTGGCCTTCTACGACGAGTTCACCGATCCCGTCGGCTCGCTCTGGTACCTGATCTTCTTCGACCTGGGGCGCTTTCCGATGGTGCTGGGCTACGCCGGCCTCATCGTGCTCCTGTTCCGGTGGAAGCCGATGGCGACCCCCGGGCGCTGGCTCGCGGCCGCCGGCAAGATGACCTTGACCAACTACCTGACACAGTCACTGATCGCCGCCCTCCTCTTCTACGGATTCGGCCTGTTCAATCGGCTCGATCGGGTCGAGCTGACCCTCGTCGTCCTGGGGATCTGCACGATCCAGGTCGCCTTCAGCACCCTCTGGATGAAGCGCTTCGTCTACGGCCCCGCCGAGTGGTTGTGGCGAACACTGACCTACTGGAAGGTGCAGCCGCTGAAGAGAGGGCGATCCTGAGGCGAGGTCTGCGGTCGCAGTACAATTCCCATTCGCCGGTCTGCTTCTCGAACATCGAACCTGGAACCCCCTCATGAGCACGCTGACCTCTGCCGCGATCGCTGCCGCGTTCGCCATCGGCCTCCCGCAGGAGAAGTTGCCGTATCCGATCGTCGACACGGGGCAGAAGCACTGCTACGACGAAACCGTCGCCATCGAGTACCCGAAGTCGGGGGAACCGTTCTACGGACAGGATGCGCAGTACGCCGCCAACCCGCCGAGCTACCGGGACAACGGGGACGGCACCGTCAGTGATCTCGTCACCGGACTGATGTGGACGCGGGATCCGGGGGAGAAGCAGACTCTCGCGCGGGCGCTGGAGGGGGCGCCGCGGTGCAGGGTCGGCAGGCACGAGGACTGGAGACTGCCGACGATCAAGGAGCTGTACTCCCTGATCCTGTTCAGCGGCACCGATCCCGACCCCTCGGCCGCCGGTGACTCCGGACTGGTTCCGTTCATCGACACCTCGGTCTTCACCGACTTCGAGTACGCGGACCCCGCCCAGGGTCAGCGAGTCATCGACGCGCAGTACGCCACCTGCACCAGGTACGTCAGCACCACCATGCAGCGCAACGAGACCATGTTCGGCGTCAACTTCGCCGACGGTCGAATCAAGGGCTATCCCATCAAGGGCCGGCGCGGCGAGAGTCGGTACTACGTGCTCTACGTCCGGGGGAATCCGGAGTACGGGAAGAACGAGTTCGTGGACAACGGGGACGGCACGATCACGGACCAGGCCACCGGCCTGACCTGGATGCAGGACGACAGCGGCAAGGGCCTGAACTGGCGGGACGCGCTCGAGTACGCGGAGAGCCTCGAGCTCGCGGGACACGACGACTGGAGGCTGCCCTCCGCCAAGGAGCTGCAGAGCATCGTGGACTACTCCCGCTCGCCGGACACCACTGACTCGGCCGCCATCGATCCGGTCTTCCAGGCCACCGCGATCGAGAACGAGGGAGGCGAGAGAGACTTCGGGAGCTACTGGACCAGCAGCTCGCACCGCAGGGGTGCCGGTGCCCGGTCGGCCGTTTACGTGGCTTTCGGTCGTGCGCTCGGATTCATGAAGGGACGGGGTTCCGAGAACCACCGGCTGCTCGACGTGCACGGTGCGGGAGCACAGCGCAGCGATCCCAAGTCCGGCGACGCTTCCAGGTTTCCGCAGGGCCGCGGCCCGCAGGGCGACGTCATCCGGATCGAGAACATGGTGCGCTGCGTCCGCGGCGGCGGAGTGGAGACGGTCGCCACCGGACCGAAACCCGTCGAGCAGGATTCGCCTCCGAGAGACCGGCGTCCCGGCGATCGTCCGGAACGCCGAGGAGAAGACGGCAGTCGATTCCTCCGCCGGTTCGACAAGAATGGGGATGGACGGGTGACCAGGGAGGAGTTCGACGGGCCGTCACGGCGCTTCGATCGCCTCGACCGGGATGGCGACGGGGTCGTCACTGCGGAGGAGGCGGCGGCTGCTCCTCCAGGCCGGCGAGGTCCGCCGCCGGAGGATCGTCCCGCCACACCGACCGGAGAGGCCCCCGATCCCCCGCGGAAAGCCGGGGAGGCTCCCGCCGTCCCCGGATCGACGACCACCACCACCTCCCCCAACTTCGTCCTGATCCTCACCGACGACATGGGCTGGACGGGACTCTCCGTCCAGATCGACGATCGGATCGAGGACTCCCGGAGTGACTTCTACCAGACCCCGAACATCGCGAAGCTGGCCGAGGAGGGGATGCGCTTCTCCAGGGCCTACTCGCCGGGAGCCCTCTGTACTCCCAGCAGGGCTTCCATCCTGACCGGCAAGACTCCGGCCCGGCTCCACATCACCACGCCGGGTGGCGGCCGCGGCAAGGTGCAGCCGTACATGAGGCTCGTCGCCCCGGCACAGCTCAGGAAACTCCCCGCCGCGGAGACGACGATCGCCGAGGCGCTCGAGGAGGTGGGCTACACTTCCGCCCACCTCGGCAAGTGGCACCTCGGACGCAGCGACCCGGGTGAGCACGGATTCGACGTTCACGACGGCTCCACGGCCAACGGCGGGCCCGGCGCGTACCAGGACCCCAACCCCAAGGACATCTTCGGCCTGACGGAACGTGCCATTGCCTTCATGGAGGAGCAGTCCGGGACGGGGACGCCGTTCTATCTCCAGCTGTCGCACTACGCCGTCCACGTGCCGGTCGAGGCACTCGAGACGTCGAGGAACAAGTTCGAGGACCTTCCTTCCGGCGACCGGCACGACAACGTGGAGTTTGCCGCCATGACCTACGATCTCGACAGCGGCGTCGGTCTGCTGCTGTCGGCGATCGACCGACTCGAGCTGACCGAGAGTACCTTCGTCGTCCTGATGTCGGACAATGGCGCCGCCAGTCCGCGGCGCCGCTCGCAGAACACGCCGCTCAGGCGCGGAAAGGGCACCTTCTACGAGGGAGGCATCCGCGTGCCGCTGGTCGTGCGCGGCCCCGGCATCGAGCCCGGGACCTTCTGCCGCGAGAACGTCGCCGGATACGACCTGTTTCCGACGATCTGCGACTGGGCCGGAGTGGAGAGTCCCTCCGCGATCGACGGGGTGAGCCTCGTGCCCCTGCTCGAAGGCGATCCGGGGCTGTTCGAGCGACCGGACGAGGCCCTGCTGTTCCACTACCCCCACTACGGCGAAGGCCCCGCGCAGAAACCCCAGTCCGCGATCATCCTGGACGACTACAAGCTGATCAGGGATCTCGAGCGAGGCACCTCGCAGCTCTTCCACCTCGGCAGGGACATCTCGGAGGAGAGAGATCTGGCCGGCAGGGAGCCCGACAGGGCCGAGAGGATGGAGCAGCGGCTCGATGCGATGCTCGAGGCTGCAGGAGCCCAGCTCCCCACCGAGAATCCCGACTTCGATCCGAACGCCGCTCGTCCTGGCCGCAAGTAGGCATCTCGCCCTGCGCGCCGAGAACGGCAGCACCGACGCAACCGCCAGGAGACGCTGAAACGGATCGAGCTCTTACGGCTGCAGCAGGATCTCGATCCCGTTGGTCGTGTTGAAGCTCATGCCGCAGGGTGAGGCCACGACGTCGCCGTACCACACCTGGAAGCGTCGTGTATCCCCGGTCGCCCAGCCGCCGGCGGTGGCCAGCCCCGGTCCCCAGGAGGCGGCGCCCGCGGAGTCGACGGGGCTCCAGGCGAGGCGCTTCACGGCCCCGCCCGCGCAGCGCAGGCCGTCCCCGAAGAGGATCCCGGCTCCCCCACCCAGCGCGTTGACCCCCTGGAACAGGAGCGCGACCTGTCCGGGGACGAGGTCGCTCCCGTGGAAGGAGAGGTCGTCGGCGAGGACGCTCGGAGAACCCGCGGTGGTCAGCGTCGCCCCGGGGCCGGTCGAGTTGCTGCACCCCGCACCGGCGACGGCGGTGTCGTTCCCGCACGGACAGGACAGGCCGGTCCCGTCCCCCGCGCAGTAGGGAGTACCGGGCGAGCCGGCGAGGATCTCGACCTCGGCCAGCGTCAGCAGCCCGTTGCTGTCGTTGTTCAGACCGTTGAAGCCGACCCGGACGAGGTTGCCCGAGGTCCCCGCCGGAACGAGCACCTGGTGCACTCCATTCGCGGGAACGTAACCGGTGCCCGCGTAGTAGTCCTGCCCGAACACCTCGGTGGCTCCGCTGAACACCGAGACGCGGAAGTTGCTGAGCCGGGTGTGGCAACAGTCGAGGCGGTTGTAGAGGAGGATCTCCGACATCGAGACGTCGGAGCCGAGGTCGACTTCCCACCAGCTGTTGCTCTGATCGGTGGTGTGCGTGCACGAGCCGTTGCTGTAGACGCCGTCGGTGTTGCCGTCGATGCCGCGGTCAGGGGTGCCGCTCCAGCCGGTCGAGGACTGGGCCGCGGTCCCGGCCAGTGCGAGGTTGTTGGCGTAGTTGGCCCCGACGTAGAGCTCGAAGGTCCCGCTGCCCCCCGCGGCTCCCGGTGCGGTCCCGACCTGAATGGTGTAGGTCGACCCCGCGAGCACGTCCCACTCCACCGTCGACTGGGAGCCGCAGATGTCGTCGTTGCACGCGAGCGCCGTGCCGTCGACCGGACACCCGCCGTCGGGGTAGACGGCGATCTTGGTGTCGACGGTGGTCAGGTTGCAGGTGAAGAGGCGGACCCGCCCGTCCCGGGGCGCGGTCCAGGCGAACCAGACGTCGTTCTCGATCGCCGTTCCACTCGCCGCTCCGCACAGCGACTCGATTTGACCCTCGACGCCCGTCGTCGCCGTGGTCAGGTCGAAGGCGAAGCTGCCTTGACCATAGATCACTTCGGGCGTCGCGCAGGAATCGGAGCCCGCGGGGAAAGGAGTCGCGGCGGCCAGGAACAACGAGGTGAGAAAGGAGGTACTCATCGCTTCGACTCGGCTGGGACGGAAGAGAGCGGGATCCGACGATCCACTGCCTCCAGCCTAGGTCATCCGGCGAATCGACGCCAGCCGCCCGATCGGGGAAACGGCCCGTTCAGGCCGAGTCGTGCTCTTCGACCGGACCGCCGTGGATCCCCTGGAACTCCCCCAGATGGGACAGGGCCTCCTGGACGATCGCTCGCGGCATGCCGAAGTGCCTGGCGACCGCCTCGACGCGGTCCGCCGGCCCGGACAAAGGAGTGATCCGACTGCCCGCGGGGGAGCTCTCGATCAGCTCGTCGTTGATCACCGCCACCGAGCGCCCCGGGAAGAAGCGCATGGCGGTGAGGGAGTTCAGGAACGTGGCGTCGCGCTGGTAGGACTCATCGATGATCGCACCGAAGTGCTCGAGGTCGCGCGGCGTCGGGTCGACGCGGTAGCCGTGGATCAGCTCGCCGTTGCGGAAGTGGTCCATCTGTGATCGGCCGTGCTCGTCGATCGGGTTCAGCACGTAGCGATCGCGTCCCAGCTCGACGACGACCTCCGTTCCCTCACGCCGCGGCAACGGTTCGAGGAACGGCGCGCCGTAGCCGGTGTCTACGAGGAGCTCCTCGCCGTCGACGCGGACCAGGATGACGGTGTGCACGTCGACGTGGTCCGTCATCTGCGCTCCGCAGTAGGACACGTCGAAGCCGAGGTGGCGGAGCAGGCGGGAGAGGGAGTGGTTGTTGATGTAGCAGGTCCCGCCGAAGCGGCTCGTCTCGATCCCGTCGAGGTACTCCTCGAGAGTAGGGAGTCTCCGTCGACCGTGGTGGTGGACCGAGTAGAGCTTGGAAACGTTCTCGAAGGGGATCCTCGTCACGTGGGCGCTGACGATTCGCGACAGCAGGGCGAGATCCGGCGGCCCCGGATCGACCCCGAGGAGTCGGAGGTAGTGCTCGAAGGTCCGGTGCGTCGGGTTCACGGCCCGGCTCACCGCCCTCCCACGGCTTCGGGCAGCGCCGCGGTCCAGCCCTCGTGCAAGCGACCGCTCAGCTTCTCGACCAGCGCGGCGTTCTCCGGCCGCTCCGCCACGTTCACCCGCTCCTCGGGATCGAGGTCGCGATCGTAGAGCTCGCGAGCCACCACCTCGTCACTCTCCCGCGGCATCCACTCGACGTAGCGGTGGCGCTCGGTGCGGATCGTCCGGCCGTGGTACTCCTTCCCGTCGAGCCCGACCCAGCCTCCCTCACGCAGGTACTGGCTGAAGACCGCGGTCTTCCACGGCGTCTCGGGCGCGGTGAGCAGGGGTTTCAGGCTCACTCCCTCGAGGTCGACGGGAACGGGGATCTCGCACAGGTCGCAGAGCGTGGGGAAGACATCGACGAACTCGACCAGCGCGCCGGAGGAGATGCCCATACCGCCCCGGTGCGGCGCCTGGATGATCAGCGGGACGCGCGTATCGATCTCGTAGTTGGTCATCTTGCCCCAGCTGTTGTGCTCACCGAGCTTCCAGCCGTGGTCGCCCCAGAGCACGACGATGGTGTTCTCCATCAGCCCGAGCTCCTCCAGCGCGTCGAGCAGCCGTCCGATTTGCGCGTCGACGTAGCTAACCGAAGCGAGGTAGCCGTGCTTCAGTCGACGCCGCTCCGCCTGGGTCAGCGTTCCTTCCAGCGGATGCCGATGCTGCCGGAAGTCGGTGTAGCCGCGCAGCTCGCGCATGTTGTTGATCGCCATCCCCGGCGCATCGCGAGGCGGAGTGTCGTGGTCGGAGAGCGGGATCTCGCCGGGGTCGTACAGATCCCAGTAGCGCTTCGGCGCGTTGAACGGCAGGTGGGGTCGATAGTACCCGACGGCGAGGAAGAACGGCTGTCCCCGCTCCTTCAGCTCCGCGAGCTTGTCGATCGCCCAAGTCGTCTGCGCGCCGTCGTAGTAGCCGTCGTCGGGAGCATCTGGCGCCTCGGTCGCCTGAGCCTTGAGGTAGTAGTGACCGAACCGATCCTTGCGCCGTTCGAGTCGCCCCGCCGCGCGCAGCTGCTCCTCCTTCTCCGCCTGGATCGCGAGCCCCTCCTCGCCGAGGTACACCGCGTCGGGGTCGAAGGGGTAGCCGTCGAGGTAGGCGCGCTCGTCCCACGACGGTTCGTCGGGGAAGATGTTGTGGTAGATCTTGCCGATGCTCGCGGTGTAGTAGCCGTGAGCGCGGAAGTGCTGGGGCAGGGTCACCACGTCCGGCGACACCTCGCGCAGGTCGGTCCCGAGGTCGAGCACACCGATGGTATCGGGACGCTTCCCGGTGAGCAGACTCGCGCGCGAGGGATTGCAGACGGCGGACTGGCAGTACGCTCGCTCGAAGATCACCCCCCCGGCGGCCAGCCGATCGATGCCTGGCGTGATCGCGTGCGCCGCGCCGTAGCACCCGAGCTCGGGGCGGAGGTCATCGACGGGAATGAAGAGGACGTTCGGGGCACCGGGGGGAGCAGTCTTCTTCTCGGTCGAGTGGCTACAGGCGAGCACGCCCGGCAATAGCAACAGCACCAGCACCACGGTCGTGACAACTCGGAAGCTCTCCAGCCCTGTTCGCTGCATGCTCTGCTCCTGTAGCCGTTCTGAGGATACGATTCCGTATCACCACTGCGCCGGCATGAAGTGCCCGACGTCCTCCCGGGTGATGATGTGCCGCGGCAGGTAGATGACCGGATCGATGTCCTCACCGGAGAACCAGCGCGCGGCGGTGTGCACGGCCAGCGCGCCGTCTCCTTCCGCGGACTGGTAGGAGATCGCCAGTGCCTCGCCGGAGGCGATGGAGTCCATCCCGGTCTTGCTGTTGCCGGCGGCGACGATGATCAGGTCCTTGCGCCCCGCCTGCTTGGCCGCCTCGAGCGTCCCGGTCAAGGTGAAACCGTCCCCGGCCAGCACCAGCCCCTTCAACCGGTCGCCGTACTTGGTCAGCCAGGCGGAGACGAGCTGCATGGTGCCCTCCGCCTCGAGGTTCGCCGTGTCCATCGCCAGAAGCTCCATCTCCGGCGCGTACTCCTCGAGCTCGGTGATCGGCGCGAAGGTGCGCGCGAAGAAGGGCGAGCTGCCCGGCATGTGCCGGACGATCGCGTAGCCCCCCTTGCGCCCAATCTCGTCGGCGAACTCGCGAGCCAGCATCCGGAACTGCCCCCAGTCGTCGGGTCCGGTCCAGGCGAGGCAGTAGCGCATCGCCTCGTCGCACGGGATCGTATTGGTGGTGAGACACGGGATCCCCGCGCGGTGGATCTTGCGCAGGAGCGGCGTGCACGCGGTGGCGTCGACCGGCGCGAAGACGATCAGGTCGGGGCGCTCGTTGATCGCTTGGTCGGTCTGCTGCGCCTGGAGATCGACATTCCAGTTGCTGTTGAAGATCTTCGTCTCGATGCCGTGCGCCAGGGCGATCGTCTTGAACCCGCGCACGTAAGCGGTCCAGTACGGGTGATCGCCGGCGCGCAGGAGCAGCACCTTCTTGCCGGCCGGTCCGTCACCCGGGGAGGCGGGCATCGGCTCCTTCTCCACCGTCCAGCCGGCGTACTCGATCTCCCACCAGTGCCCCGCATCGGTCTCGGGCAGCGCCGCGGGATCGTCCGGGCGCGGCGGGATGACCTTGCGCGCACCGCCAGCGAGGACCAGCGGCTGCCCGTCGGTTCCGCTCAGGGTGAGGACGTCGACCGGGGCGCGGGGAACCTGCGTCGTTTCCCGGGCCTCCCGCGCCATCCGCTCGGAGTGGATGAAGTACATCGCCGCGATGGCGACGATCGCCACGAGCGCCATCATCAGCACGCTCACCAGGGCGAAGCGGTCCTTGCTGTTCATCGACTCATCATCCTCCGTTTCGACCTCCGAGTCCACCGCGCCAGCGCGCTCCCTGCGCTCCCACTCCGCCACGAGATCCGGACGCTGTCCCCGCAGCACCCGCTGCCGGTGAATCACGTACGCCTCGTAGAGCACCACCAGCGCCAGGATCAGGCCGTTGATGAAGATCTGCACCTCGAAGCCGAGGCCGAAGCAGCCGATGCCGTTGAACAGCGTCGTCAGCATCAGCACGGCGAGGAAGCTTTTCACCACGCTCCCCCGGCCGCCGGTCATCACCGTGCCGCCGATGATCACCGCAGCCAGCACCGTCATCAGGGTGCGCAGGCCCAGCGCGGCGGCCGAGGTCATCGAGCTCAGGCTGGCGGCGAACAGCACTCCGCCGACCGCGGCCAGCAGGCCGCAGAGCACGAAGCCCGCCAGCAGGTAGCGGTCCCGATTCAGCCCCGCCCGCCACGCGGTCTCGGGGTTGCCGCCGACCAGGAAGAAGCCCCGGCCGACCACCGTGCGGTTCAGGAAGACCGAGAAGCCCGTCACCAGGAGAAGCGTGATGATCACCATCGGCGGCAGGAACGGTACGATCGGGCGTTCCAGCCAGTCGGCGAAGGCGAAGCTGTCGATCGCCTTCGACCCGCCGCCGCTGTAGAGGTGCATCAGCCCGAAGACGATCGTCATCGTGCTCAGGGTCACGATGAAGGAATCGATCCTCGCCTTGACCACGAGCAAGCCGTTCACCAGGCCGACCGCCGCCCCCGCGGCCAGCGACACCGCCATGCTGCCCGGCCACCCCAGCTCCGGCTGCAGGCCGATCACCAGGATCCCGCACAGCATCACCACCGCGCCGATCGAGAGGTCGAGCTGGCGCAGGATCAAGATCAGCGTGAAGCCGATCGCCACGATCCCGTTCAGGCTCGCGCCCTTCAGGATGGTGGTCACGTTGTACACCGTGAGGAAGTTCGGCGCGAAGGCGGAGAGCAGCGCGAAGAGCCCCACCAGGAGGAGCAGCGCCCGGTGCTCGTCCAGGGAGCGAACGAGGCGTGTCCTTCCCGTCCGCTCAGGCATAGTCCTTCCCCAACCGGCGCAGCCGGAGCTGGTGGAGCCCGACCACCAGGATGAAGATCGCGCCGGTGACGATGTTCTGCCGGAAGGTGTTGACGCCCAGGAAGGTCAGGATGTTCGAGAGCAGCCCGATCACCAGCACGCCGCCGAACACGCCCGCGAGGTTCCCCCGCCCGCCGCTCAGCATCACGCCGCCGAGCACCACCGCGGTGACCGCCTTGAAGTCGTAGGTCTTGCCCAGGTAGAAGACTCCCAGCTTGTTCATCGAGGCGAGGAAGATGCCGGCGATCGAAGCGGCGAAGGCCGCCACGACGAAGTCGAGGAAGATCACCCGCGAGACGCGAATCCCCGAGGTACGCGCCGCCTCCCGCGACGAGCCGACCAGCCGAGTCTCCAGACCGAAGCGGGTCCGGGCCATCAGCCCGTGTCCGAGGAAGAACAGCAGGAGCATCACCACCACGAGCAGCGGTACCGGCCCGAGACTCGTGCGGAAGATCTCGATGAACGCCGCGCCCGCGGTCCCCGGTTCGGTATCGGGGTAGAGCTGGTTGTTGCTCCAGACGAAGCGCATCAACCCTTCCATGAAGAACGCGACGGCCAGCGTCCACAGGATCGGGTTCGCCTCGAGGCGCCCCACCACCAGCCCGTTCATCGCGCCAATCGCCACGCCGGCGAGCAAGCCGAGCGCGAGCGCTGGAACCAACCCGAGCGGCAGCGCCGCCACGCAGATGATCCCCGAGAACGCCATGATCGAGGGCAACGACAGGTCGGCCAGGTTTCCCGAGTAGGTGATGAAGGCCATCCCCGCGGCCACGATGCCGAGCAGCGCGATGGCGTTGAGTACGTTGAGCAGGTTGCGGCCGGTCAGGAACTCCTCGGAGACGAAGCCGCCGACCACGACCAACAAGATCGCGATCGAGTAGATGCCCAGGCGGTCGTAGAGCGCCGCCAGCCGGCTCCCGGGCTCGGTGCCGTTCAAGCGACCGGCTCCCCGTTCGCCGCGAGCAGGATCGACTCCTCGCTCAGCTGTTCCTTCGTCAGCTCACCGATCAGATGTCCCTGGCGCATCACCAGGACCCGATCGGAGAGCCCGACCAGCTCGGGCAGGTCGGAGCTGATCAGGATCACCGTCTGGCCGCGTCGAGTGAGTGCGATCACCGCCTCGTGAATCTTCCGCTTCGCCTTCACGTCGACCCCGCGACTCGGCTCGTCGAGCACCAGGACCCGCGGGCCGGCGGCCAGCCACTTGCCGAGCAGCACCTTCTGCTGGTTGCCGCCGGAGAGGTTGCCGACGTCGACGCCGGGCGAGGCAGCGGTGATCTCCAGCTCGCGCATCCACGCGGTGGTGGTGCTCTCCTCGCCACCGGTGAGGTGCAAGCCGGCCCTCGTGTGCTCCCGGATCAAGGCCGAGTTCAGGTTCCGCCGGACCGACAGCCGCAGGAACAACCCGTCGGTCTTGCGGTCCTCCGAGAGGTAGTGAAGGCCGTGCTTCATCACCTCGGCGTAGGACCCGCGCGGCAACACACGCCCGCCGATCTCCACCCGGCCCTCGTCCAGCGGATCAAGCCCGCACATCGAGCGCGCCAGCTCCGTCCGCCCCGCGCCGGAGAGGCCGGCGAGACCGAGGATCTCGCCTTCGCGCGCCTCGAAGGAGACGCCGTGGAAGAACCCCTTCCGGCCGAGCTCCCTCGCTCTCAGCACCGGCGCTCCGATCGATGCCGTCCGCTCCGAATAGAACTCGTCGATCTCCTGCCCGACCATCATGCGCACCAGCTCCGCCGGCGTGATGTCCTCGATCTCCCTGGTATCGATCTTTCGGCCGTCGCGCAGCACCGTCACCCGGTCGGCGACCTCGAATACCTCCGAGAGGTGGTGGGAGATGTAGACGATCGCCAGTCCCTCCTCGCGCAGCTGCCCGATGATCGCGAACAGCCGCCGGACCTCCTCGCGGGAGAGCGCCGACGTGGGCTCGTCGAGGACCAGGATGCAGGGATTGCTGCCGAGCGCCTTGGCGATCTCGACCAGCTGCGCCTGGTGCGGGTCGATCGCCTCGACGGGGAGCTGCGCGTCGAGGGAGAGCCCGACTCGCTCCAGGAGCGCGGTCGCTTCACGCTGCAAGGCGGGTCGATCGAGCCACAGCCCCCCGCGGCGCGGCAGCTTTCCCGCGAGGAGGTTTTCCGCGATCGAGATCGGCCGGGCCAGGCTGAGCTCCTGGTAGATCATCCCGATCCCGCAGGCTCGGGCCTGGGCAGGGGTGTGCAGGAGGACATCGTCCCCCCCGATCCGGATGCGCCCCTCGTAGTCGTCGAAGGAGCCGGCGAGCATCTTCATCAGCGTCGACTTGCCGGCCCCGTTCTCTCCCACCAGCGCGTGCACCTCGCCGGCGCGCGCTTCGAAGTCGACCCGGTCGACGGCGAGCGTCCCCGGATAGCGCTTCGACACCCCCTCCATGGAGAGCGCCGGAACCCTGGGTTCTCCGGACGGAGTCGCCATTCACCCGGCGAAGCGCTCGACTTCCTCCATCGCGATCTCGGCCCACTCCCAGAGCCGCCGCGGTTCGTAGCGCACGGTGGAGATGTCCTTCATGATCAACTCGACGTGGCACTCGCCGCGCGTGGCTTCGAGGAACTCGCGCAGGTCGCGGCGCGCGCGCGCAGGATCCCAGCTGTCCTCCGCGAAGATCGCCGGGTTCGGTTTGCGGCTGATCACGTAGTCGGCGCCGACCTGCTCGACCGCTCGCTCGGTCTTGCACCACGGCGTGATCGAGATCTTGCGCAGATTGGGGATGCGCCGCAGGAGCCCCATCTTGCCGTCGAGCGGCTCGCAGCAGCCGTAGTAGGTCTTGCCCCAGCGTTCCAGCCAGCGCAGGTCGTGCTCGATGGCGAAGTCCCAGTGCATCGACGGCGAGACGCCGGAGAAGACCTGGGCATTGGAGCAGCCCCACATGTTGTGCGGCAGCACCCGCTCGGGGTCGAAGGCATCGCCGGGCAGCGACGCGGTGTAGCCGTAGCCTCCCGAGCCGATGCGCGTGTTGTCGTTGTCGAGCGCGAGCACGTTCAGCTCGATGAACTGATCGAGCTCGACCATCCAGGCGTCGACGAGCCGCGAGACCCCGGCGTGGACCAGCTCGGGACGGTCGATCATGTCGATCATCGCCTGCTCGATCCCCCACCAGCGGATCAGGTAGTCCCACGGCGTGAACCAGATGTGCGTCTGACCGACCTTGCGCACCGGCAGGATTCCCTCGGCCAGGTCGCTCAGCGCATCGAAACGGTACGCCGTCGCCCGTTCGTCGTGCGTGACCACCGGCATTCGGATCTTCTCCAGGTCCGCTTCCTCGGCGATCTGCACGTGGAAGCGGCGCGAGACGACGTCGCTGGTCTCGTCGGTCAGCGCAAGGTCGACCTCTTCGATGATGCCGAAGTCGGTGGAGTGGATCGCCAGCGGGCAAGCGAGGAAATCGTCGACGATCATGTCGGCGGGGAAGTGCCGCCACTGGTACAAGAGCCTCCGCAGCTCCCGCTCCTGGTCCTGGGCCCAGGGGTGGGCACAGCGAAGCTGGAGCTCCTCCTCGCCGGCGAACTCGTTCCAGCAGACCTCGTTGATCCAGACCATCGGCCGCGCCGACTCGAGGTCGTTCAACTTGCGCCAGAGCTCGGCCTTCTCCCGATGCACCGGCCGGCTCGAGATCTCGGCGACCTCCGAGAGCAGCTCGCGCAGCCGGCTCCGGTCCTCCGCGTTCAACTCGATCGGTTCGGCTTCCGCCGGGGGCTCGTAGTGGCTGGGGTCGTGCAGCATCGAATCAGTCGTCTCCTCGCGCCGGTACCGGCGATACCGTACGATACCGGCAGGAGCGCTCACATGAAACGATACGGTCAACTGATCCAGCTGAAGCCCGAGGCCTACGACGAATACGTGAAGTACCACGCCGACGTGTGGCCCGGAGTCCTGCAGATGATCCGCGAATGCAACATCCGCAACTACTCGATCTTCCACCGCGAGGGGCTGCTCTTCGCCTACTTCGAGTACCACGGCGAGGACTTCGCCGCCGACGCGGCGAAGATGGCCGCCGACCCCGAGACGCAGAGGTGGTGGGAGGTCATGAAGCCGGTGCAGGCCCCGCTGGAGAGCTGCGGTGAGGGCGAGTGGTGGGCGAACATGGACGAGGTGTTCCACACAGACTGACGGATCGACCATGGAACGAACCGAGAGCTGCCTGGCGAAGCTGGAGCGCATGAACCGCGCGCTCCGTCACGAGGAACCAGACCGGGTGCCGGTCAGTGACTTCTTCTGGAGCGGCTTCCTGCAGCGCTGGAAGAAGGAGCTGGGGCTGGCCGAGGACGCGGACATCTACTCCCACTACGACCTCGACTGGATCGTCACCGTCCCCAACATGGACCCCCACATCCGGGAGTTCGAGATCATCCGGGAGAACGAGGACGAGGTGCTGCTGCGCACGGGCTTCGACGCGGTCCTGCGCAAGGACTTCGCCTGCCAGATGCCGGAGTTCGTCAGCTTCGACACCGATACGATCGAGAAGGCGGAAGCGTTCGAGTTCGACGACCCGCGCGACCCGCGTCGCTTCTTCAGCGGCGGCGACAACCAGATCGCCGGCGTGGGCGACTTCCTCGCCAGGAGCTCGCCGCCCTGGATCGAGACGATTCGCTCACTCCACCCGAACTTCCCCGTCTACGGCAGCCAGTGCGAGGCCAACGAGTACCTGACCCGCCTCATCGGTCAGGAGAACACCCTCCTCTGGATCGGGCTGTACCCCGAGCGCCTCGGCGAGTTCATCCTGCGCCTCAACGAGTGGGCCACGGAGATCCTGAAGGGGCAGATCGAGGCCGCCGGCGGGCTGATCGACGGCATGGTGATCTGGGGCGACATCGCCTATCGGCAGGGCCTGCTCTTCTCCCCCGACTACTGGCGCCGCTGGTACAAGCCCGGCCTGGCGGCAATGGTCGAAGCGAGTCACGCGCACGACCTACCGGTCATCTACCACAGCTGCGGCAACGTCGCGGCGGTGATCGAGGACTTCATCGAGATCGGCATCGACGCTCTCAATCCGCTGGAGGCCAAGGCGGGCCTCGACGCCGTCGAGCTGCGGCGCGAGTACGGGCACCGGATCGCCTTCTGCGGCAACATGAACGTCCAGGAGTGGGAGCACGCGAGCGACGAGGAGCTGGAGCGGATCGTACTGCGCAAGCTCAACGCGGCGAAGGGCGGCGGTCTGATCTTCCAGTCCGACCACTCCGTCCCCACCGTGGTCTCGGTGCGAAGGTACGAGCACGTGCTCGAGCTGGTGCGCGAGCGCGGGCGCTATCCCCTCGAGCTCGGCGAGCACGACGTGCCCGTGTGACGCCGCGCTACGGCCCCCAGGTCACCGCGTACCCGTTGGACAGGTTGTAGTCCTCCCATCCCGCGCCGCACGGCGGATTGATGGTGTTCCGATACCAGCATTGGTAGAGCTTGGTGTCTCCGGCGGCGACGTTTCCCGCCGCGGACGGGATGCCGACCGTGGTGAAGGAGGTCCCGGCCGCGTCAGCCTGTCGGGTCTGCAGGCGGCGGAGATTGCCCCCGGCACAGCGCAACCCGTTCCCCCAGACGATCCCCGGGGACAGGTCGCCATCCGCCTGGAAGTAGAGCCCCTGGCTGTGCGGCTCCTGGTGAATCGTGGTCAGCACCAGCGTGTCGTGCGCGAGACTCGCCGAGCCGCTGCCCGCGAGTCGCGCCCCCGAGGCGAACATTCCGTTGCCGCAGCCCGAGCCGGGAACGCTGCCGTCGTTGTCGTTGGTGCACGGACACGGCGCACCGCTCCCCGGATCGCCGAAGCAGAAACCCGCGCCGGGGTGCGGCGCGGTGAAGATGTAGGCCGCACCGGAGATTGGCGCCCCGTCGTCATCCTGGTCGCCGTCGACCCCCGTGGCGGCGCTGGACTCCGCCGGCGCCGCGACCAGGAAGGTGTCGCCCGTGCTCGCCAGGGTACGGCCGAACCAGTCGTAGGCCCCCACGTTGGAGGCCTTGAGATAGGCGTGCTGAGTCCAGAGCGAGCCGTTCCGGGCGAACAGGTAGACGGCGCCCGAGCTCGGCGCGTTGTTGTCACTCTGGTCACCATCGAGACCGAAGGCCCGGCTGTCCTCGTCGCTGGCTCCGATCGCCAGCGTGTCGCCGGACACCGTCACTCCCACACCGAACTGGTCGAGGAGTTCGGTGTTGGAGGCCTTGAGGTAGGCCTGGTGACTCCAGGTTGCTCCGGTCCGGACGTAGACGTAGGCCGCTCCGGAGTACAGCGCGGACTCGTCGTGCGGATCGCCGTCGACTCCGGTTGCACCGCTGTCCTCGCAGAGGGCTCCGACCACCACCGTGTCACCCGAGACCGCCAGCGACTGGCCGAAGCCGTCGTTCGTTCCGGTGTTGGAAGCCTTGAGGTAGGCCTGCTGATACCAGATCGTTCCGCTCCGCGCGAAGACGTAGGCGGCACCCGAGGACCAGGCGCTGTCATCGGATGGGTCGCCGTCGACGCCGGTAGCGCTGCTGTCCTCGCCGTACGCTCCGACCACGATCACGTCGTCCGAGATCGCCACGGGCCAGCCGAGGTAGTCGTACCTGTCGGTGTCCAGGGCCTTGAGATAGGCCTGCTGGCTCCAGCTTCCACCACTCCTCACGAAGACGTAGACGGCGCCGGAGTCGAGGAGGGTGTCGCTGCTCTGGTCGCCGTTCACCCCGGTCGCGCGGCTGTCCTCCTGGACCGCGCCGACCACCACCGTGTCACCATGGATCGCGACGGCTCTGCCGAACTGGTCCCCGATGTCGGTGTTCGAGGCCTTCAGGTAGGCCTGCTGGCTCCAGGTCGTTCCGCTCCTCACGAAGACGTAGGCGGCACCGGCCCGGAGCGCGCTGTTGTCGCTGCCATCTCCATCGATCCCGATCGCCAGGCTCCGCTCGTGGACGGCACCGACCACCACGATGTCCCCCGAGATCCCCACGGACCAGCCGAAGTAATCCTCCGGATCGGTGTTGGAGGCCTTGAGGTAGGCTTGCTGGCTCCAGCCGCCGCCGGGGCCATTCCTCACGAAGACGTAGGCCGCGCCGGCCTGCGGAGCGCTGTTGTCACTCTCGTCGCCATTCACGCCGGTCGCCGCGCTGTCCTCCCACGGGGCTCCGACCACCATCGTGCCGCCGCAGGCCGCCACGGAGTAGCCGAACCAGTCCTCCGCTTCCGTGTTGGAGGCCTTGAAGTAGGCCTCCTGAGCGATCGAGTCGCCCCTCGCGGTCGAGCTCCAGGAACAGCAGCAGATGAGCAGGAAACAGAACACCCTCGGAGCACTGGGCGGGACAGCCATGACTCTCGATCTCCTTGCAGGCAGGGGATGCCGGCCGAGCCTGCCCCCTTCGAGGTCCGTGGCGTCGCCGGCAGCTCGAAACGATGCGATACGGGCTGGATAGCGCCGGTGTCACCGGGGGACACACCGTTCCCCTCATTTCCGACGATGCACCTCCCGGACGAACGAGCCGGCCGCGTGTCGTTCGCGACCGGCTCGTGAGGGAGTGGCCGGGGATCCTGGTGACCGACCCGCGATCAGGGGCCCCAGGTCACGGCGTAGCCATTGGAGGTGTTGAAGTCGTTCACCCCGGCCCCGCACTGCGGGTCGGTCGTGTCGCGGTAGACGCACTGGTAGTACTTGGTGTTCCCCGCCGTGATGTTTCCCGCCTCTGCGCTGATGGCGATCGTGGTGAAGGAGCTCCCCGCGGCGTCGGAGAAGACGACCTGCAGTCGCTTCAGGTCGCCGTCCACACAGCGCAGTCCGTCTCCCCAGGGAGTGCCCGGGGAGATCTTGGTGTCGCCCTGGAAGTAGATGCCGAACTGATTCGGCTCCAGGTGGATGGTGCTCAGGACCAGCGTATCGTTCTGCTTGCTCGGGGTCCCGCTGACCGACAGGTGCGCGCCCGACCAGAACGAGCCGTTGGCACATCCCGAACCGGGAATGCTGACGTCGTTGTCGTTCTGGCAAGGGCAGGCAGTGCCGTCGACGAAGTCGCCGTAGCAGTAGGAGTAGCCAGTGATGTCGTCCAGGTCGATGACGTAGACCGCACCGGAGTTGGGCGCATCGCCGTTGTTCTGGTCGCCGTTCACTCCGGTGGCGCCGCTGTCCTCTTCGGGTGCGCCGAGGAGCACGGTGTCGCCGGACAGCGCCGCCGAGAAGCCGAAGCGCATCTCCTGGGTGGTGTTGGAGGGCTTGACGTAGGCGAACTGGATCCAGGTCCCCGCTTCCCGCTCGAACAGGTAGGCCGCACCGGCCCACCAGGTGCTGTTGTCGGTCTGGTCACCGCCGATCCCCACGGCCGCGCTCTCCTCGCAAGGAGCCCCGACGACCAGCAGGTCATCCTCGGTCGACACGGAGTACCCGAACCGGTCACCGGGATCGGTGTTCGAGGCCTTGAGGTAGGCCTCGTGATTCCAGCTCGAGCCATTCCAGCGGAACACGTAGACCGCGCCGGCCGACAGTGCACTGTTGTCGGAGGCGTCGCCGTCGACGCCCGCGGCGGCGCTGTCCTCGCGAATCGCCCCCACCGCGATCGTTCGATCCCAGACCGTCACTGAGTGACCGAAACCATCGGTGGTCTCGGTGTTGGAGGCCTTCAGGAAGGCTTGCTGCTCCCAGGTCGGACCGTTCCGCGCAAACACATAGGCGGCCCCCGAGCCCGGCGAGCCGTTGCTGGTCTGCGAACCGTCCACGCCGGTGTCGGCGCTGTCCTCCTGGATCGCCGTGACCACCACCGTTTCGTCGTAGATCGCGACGGCGCTGCCGAACTCGTCGCCGGCCTCGGTATTGGAGGCCTTCAGGTAGGCTTCCTGACTCCAGCTCTCACCGGATCGCACGAACAGGTAGGTCGCGCCGGAATCGTAGGCGTCGTAGGTGGTTTGATCGCCGTCGACGCCGGTGGAGCTGCAGTTCTCACCCGGCGCGCCGACCACGACGCGGTCCCCCGATACGGCCACGGCGGTCCCGAAGTAGTCGTAGTCATTCGCGTTGGAGGCCTTGAGGAGGGCCTGCTCGGTCCAGGTCGTTCCGTCTCGCACGAAGACGTAGGCCGCGCCGCTGTAGGGAGCGGTGCTCTGCTCTCGCGGAGACCCGACCACCACCGTGTCCCCGGAGATCGCCACCGACGCGCCGAACGTGTCCGCGGGACCGTTGTTGGAGGCCTTGAGGTACGCCTGCTGCAGCCAGGTGCCGCCGGTGCGCGCGAATACGTAGACCGCACCGGCTCGGGTCGCGCTGTCATCGGTCTCGTTGCCGCCGACGCCCGTCGCGCTGCTGCTCTCTTCCGGGGCCCCGACCACGGCCGTATCGCCGGAGATCGCCACCGCGTACCCGAAGTAGTCACTCATCCCCGTGTTGGAAGCCTTGAGGTAGGCCTGCTGGGCGATCGGATCGATCGTCAGCGGGTAGCGAGCGTCGCGTTCGTCGATCTCGAGCCGCAGGCGATCGCTGCGTCGCTCGAACCGGGCATCCAGCTCCCGGCCGTCGGCGTCGAACACGCACAGCCCACTGTAGGTGAGCACGGTTCTCCCGTCCTCGCCCAGGAAGCGCACGTCCCGCTCGCCGGGCGACACCTCCGGGTGAAGCGTGCCGCGAACGACCAGCGTGAAGGTCAGCGCGGGCTGACGCCCGCCAATTGAGGCGGTCAACCGACCGTTCGGATCACGATTCTCGAGAGATTCAATGCCCTCCCGGCCTGTTTTCTGCGCGCGACGCGCAGAGACCGACTCCGAGTGGATCAGTGAGCTCGGCTCGCTCTCGTCGACTCGAGCCGGCCGCTGGTGAACGGTGTAGCCGTGCTCGAGACCGCGGCGGTCGTTGATCCACCATTCCTGGAGGATCGCGTCCCGGGTACTGACCAGGCGGTTGCCCTCCGCGCGTACGTGCCGGTGTCCCTCGACGAATCGCGGGTTGTCGGCGAAGCCGTAGCTCTCCAGCTCCAGGCCCCAGCTCCAGTTCCCGGAGTCCGGCGTGGTGAGGAATCCACGGGTTTCGAAGCGCGTCGACCACCGCTGTCCGGGATTGCGCATCTCGAAACCACCCGCGACCGAACGGACCGCGTGACGACTCGCTTCGAACGCCGCCCGAAGTCCGAGTCGGTCCGCGGTCGAGCCTTCATCCGGTGTGACCCCTGTAGCGGGTGTCGAGGATGAGACCCCGAGGCAGAAGGGAAGCAGCGCGAGGATTCGCAGAGTGCAGGTGAACATGATCATCTCCTCTTGGTCCTCTCGGACATCGAGTATCGTCGAGTGTGGAAGATGGGGACGAGTCGGGCGAGAGCACTACCCTCCGAAGCGATCGTGACGGACGCCAAGGGATGGCGGGTGTCTGCGCAAGACCAACTCTCCTATCGCTCGAAGCGACGTCGGATACATACGACCAGCGTTATCGAATCGACGCGAAACAGCGTCAGTGGCGCCGGTTCGCGCCATTGAACCGAACGCTGAATCGTCCTGCTGACTTGTAAAACCTATCCGACACGCGATCTCACCAACCGCCGTCGAGTGAGATGGTCCAGGAACGATACGACGTGTGAAAGTGAACCTCGTCGCGTGTGAAAGTGAACCTGCTGCCAGGCACCACAAATCACCGCCAGGGTGCTCGACGTATCGGAGCCTTCCACGCCCGGATGTCGGTGCTCCGACCACCGATCTCGACTCCTCGTTTCGGGCTCGATCGGCGATCGAGCGGCCCGGTGGATGCCCCGGCTCCCGAGCCGTCCGACCCCCGGCTCGATCCCCCCGGTCGTCCGCGCCTCGGGAGTTGCAGACCACCCCACTCCGGCGCCGATCGGCGCAGCCCGACGAGGGCTCCTCTCCAGGTGTTCGAACCCGCACGGCGAGCGACGACGGAGATCGCCGCCGAGCAGGATCCGCGGCGGCAACGGCCCTCGATGACCGGTGCGCTCGAATCGCGACCGACGAACTCGAACCGTGTGAAAGTGAACGTCGTGGTGTGCGAATCGAATCCGTTCGGGCCGCCCGGACGAATGTGATCGCAATCGGCCCCGGTCTGGTGACTCCCGGGACGGGCATGACTATTGCTATGTGGCCCGGTTCTAGAGGTCCCCAACCTCCCATACATCGCCTCTCCAAGGACTCGTCCGTGAACAAGCGCACCGCATTGGCCGCCCTGGTGTTCATCGCCGCCTCCTGGTCCACTCGCCCCTCCGAGGGTCACGGCGCCGGTTATCCGCCGCCTCCGCCTCCTCCTCCGCCGCCTGGTGGCGGTGGCGGTGGCGGTGGTGGTGGTGGCGGCGGCGGTGGCGGCGGCGGAGGTGTCGTCGACGATCCCGGGCCGCCGCCCGTGACCGGTGGCGGTGGCGGGCCCTACTCCGGCCCCGCGACCCCCGGCCCCAAGGCTCCCGCGGCTCCCGGTCCCTCGGGACCCCGCGCTCCAGCCACTCCCGGGCCGAAGGGACCGGCGGCGCCGAAGAGCGCTCCGCAGCCCGCGACCTCGTCGGCCAGCATGCCCGCCGATATCTCCAGCTGGCACTGGTGGTGGCTGTACAACCGCGACCCCTACCTCAACCTGAAGGAGCGGGTGCTCTCCGGTGGTCCCGCGACCGGTAGCGACGATTTCTTCCTCGGGCACAACACCCGGGTGGTCCGCAGTGGCAACGCGCCGAGCGAGATGACGCGGAACACCGTGGTCGGTCCGGCCTTGCAGCGTGCGGTCGAGGAAGAGTCGAGCGATCGACTCCTCTGCGACTCGATGATCGCGCTGGCCAAGCTGCACCCCGGCTACGTCCCGGTCGGCGACGCCACGATGCAGGAGATGTTCACCAAGCACCTCGATCACCCCAACCAGAAGGTAGTCGAGTCCGCGGTGCTCGCCCTCGGCATGATGGGTGACCCCACGTGCGCGTCGATACTCTGCGACATCGCGGCGGATACTGCCGCGGGCCGTCAGCTGGTCGGGCGCGACAAGGTCCCCGGGCGAACGCGTCCGCTGGCCGCGCTGTCGGTCGGGCTGATCGGCAAGAACTGTGATCGGGAGGACGTGCGTCGCTACGTCGTCTTCCGCCTGGCCACGATCCTGAAGGGCGATCGCCAGGCGTCCCCCGACCTCTTCGTCGGCTGCGTCACCAGCATCGGGCTGACTCCGCTGGCTCCGAAGCGCGGGGTGATCGAGGCGGGGGTGAGCCTCCTGCCGGCGTCCTCCCTGGAGGGCCAGGTCACCTTCCTCGCCGAGATGCTGAAGGACCGAGACCGTGACCGCTTCGTGCGCGCGCACATTCCCAAGGCGCTCGGCATGCTCGTTCGGGGCAGCGACGGTACGGCCAAGGAGATTGCCGCGGACGCGCTGCTCAGCGTACTGCAGAGCCGCAAGAAGGACCGGCGACTGGTTCGTCACGGAGCCGCCGAAGGGCTGGGGCTGATCGGGGACTCCGACGCCGACCAGCTCGACGTCGCGATTCGCAAGGCCTTGCGCGACTCGGTGAGGGACGGCGACGCGTTCCAGCGTCAGCTGACCGTGATCTCGATCGCGCTGGCCTCCAGCCGTCCGGGCGCCGGAGCCGGGCTCGAGCTCGAGGGTCTGGCCGACGAGCGCAGCTACCTGCTCAAGCAGCTGGCTCAGGGGCAGAGTCGACTCCGTCCCTGGGTCGCGCTGGCGCTGGGCCTGCAGGCGCATCACTGCCGCGAGGCAGGAGAAGCGATCCCGGCCGACCTCATCAACGCACTCCGTTCGAGCATGTCCAAGGTCCGCTCGCCGGAGGACGTCGGAGCCTGGTGCATCGCCCTCGGGTTGTGTGGTGATCTGGAGTCGGCTCCGGACCTCCACCACCGACTGGGGAAGCTGAATGACGACCTCGCGCTCGGCCGGGTCGCCGTCGCCCTCGGTCTGCTCGGCGACGTCGAGGCGATCAATCCGCTGGAGGAGATCGTGGCCGATTCGACCTTCCGCCCCGACCTCCTGCGCGAGAGCGCGATCGGTCTGGCGCTGCTCGGTGACAAGCGGGTGATCGACAACCTGATCGAGGTCTTGGCGACCCACGACAGCATGGCGATCAAGTCCGCCGCCGTCACGGCCCTGGGCTTCGTGGCCGACCGGCGAGCGATCGATCCGCTGGCCAAGCTGCTCGATGACAAGGAGCAGAAGGAAGTCACTCGCTCCTATTCGGCGATCGCCATTGGAGTCGTCTGCGAGCAGGATCGCCTGCCGTGGCCGGCGCATTACATGAACCACTTCAACTACGAAGCGGCCACGGAGACTCTCATCAGCAGCGGAGGTACGGGGATCCTGAACCTCCGCTGAGCCGTCTGCTCGTCCTGTTCGCACGGCCCGCGGTGTCCGGAGGAATCCGGACACCGCGGGCCTCTTGAAGGACGAGCTGATCCGGGTCAGTCGCAAGCTCGTGGAAGATCGCCCGGAACCGTAGGGGTACCCAGCGGATCAGAACAGGTAGCTCAGCGTGAGCATGGCGTAGTCGTCCTCGCTGTTCGCCCGGATGCCATCGGAATCGGTCAGCCCCGAGATGCCGTTGTAGGTATAGGTCAGGAGCAAGCGTTCATACCCGATCAGGATTCCCGCCGAGGCGCTGGCGAACCAGTCATCTCGGTACCCACTGCGGCTGTCGCGGAATGTGTTGCCGTCGGTCGGAAGGAACCGAGCCACGCCAAAACCCTGCAAGCCGAGGAAGAAGTAGCCGTACACGCGGTGCGACGGCGAGAGCCCGACGACCGGCTCCACGCCGCCGAGCATCGGTGTCGCCGTGTAGGAATTCGGCAAGCCGAGGCCGAGGCGAAAGGTCCCCCCCACATTGCCGCCGATGTAGTAGTTGCCGAGTCCCCCACCACCGTTCACGGTCAGGTCGGTTCCGAGGGAGCCGGTCAGGTCGGAGCAATGGAGACGGCGGTGGTACTGATAGAAGCCGTTGAGGATCGGCTCGTCGTCGAGCTGCGTATCCCACCCCACCGGTATCCCCGAACCGGTGATCTCGTGGATGAGTCGCTGCATTCGCTCGGCGCCCGAGCTGGGTCCCACAAGTCCGACGCGGAGGGTGTACTGGTGCTCGGAAACGTCGCTGCGCGCGAAGACCGAAGTGTCCAGCGCCAGGAGGCCGGCGTAGGGATGATCCCCCGGAGGGGGTTCGGGCTCGAAGATCTCGCGCGGGGTGTACATCTCCATCCCGAGGTGCCACTGCAGGAATCGCTGGTACCCGGGCGCCCCCACCAGCGGCAGGCACGACAACCAATCCCCGAGCTCCCGGTGAAAGTTCCCCTCGGGATAGCTCTCGAGCTCCGCGGAGGTCCAGGCCAGCCCGGCGCCGGCGGTGAAGCGGCTGTCGTTGCCGATGAAGATGTCGTTCTCGAAGAGGAGGCTGAAGGCGCCGCGGTAGGCCTCCGGAGCGTCGCCGTCCGCCGCGGGCGCGCGGGCGGACGCCTCTTCCGGCTTCGCCGCTTCGAGGTCCGGAACGTCGCCGCGGCTCGCGCAGCCACCGAGGAGGGCGATCAGCAGCGCGACGGTCGCCTTCCCCGACGCGCGCACCTCGAGATCGACCCGACCCATGGTCCACAGGATATCGAACGGAAAGTCGAGCGTCCGGCCCTGGCGAGCGGCCGATCGACCGCCGTTCGTGGTCCCTCGATGACGTGGATACCGCACCCGGGCCCGAAGGGCCACCATCTGACGCCCCACGGGGGAACCGCGCACCCGGCTCCTCGGGGGGGCTCGCGAGCGCCCCTCACACGGCACGTAACCCCCGACGAGCGCCTATCTTGTGCCTTTTCGGCCGACCCTCCTGGGATGGTGCGGTAAACTGCTCCTGAGTGCATTCTGCCGGGCCTGAGAGCCGGGTCCGGAGAGGGAGTGCGAGCGCCCCGGCTGCCCGCCACTCGAGAAGACCCCGTCCCCGGCGTATGAACCCCTCACCCGAAAACCCGGTCCCCCGTTACCAGACCCTGCTCAGCTCCATCGCGGCGGGAGCTCTGGTCGGAGCCGTCGTGAACATCGTCCGCGCGGTCCTCCTGCTGCAACTCGAACGCACCGTCGGAGGCGTGGGAGCCTCCTTCCTGCAGTGGCGCATCGCCGAGGAGTTCAGCGCGGAGCTCCCGATCGCCGTCGCCTTGGGCATCGCCGCCGGGTTGTGGGTCTGGGTCTGGACCCGACGCTTCCGCGGGAGCTGGCTCCTCGCCCTGGTCGGCGCGATTCCGGCCCTGTGGGCCATCGTCATCGGGGGCCCGTGGACCGCCGAGTTCCACCGCCTCGATCTCCTGCTCACGGAGCAGCTGGCCGAGCGGATCCTCGGGCTGGAGGCCGTGTTCGGGGGGGGCATCCTCCTGACCTGGCTGATCCACACCGACTCGAAGCGCTCCTTCCCGGGTCGGGTCGGCCGAGCTCTGGCCCTGGCCTTCTCCTTGCTGGTGCTCCTCGCCCTGCCCGAGTCCTTCGGCACGGTGATGGCGGCCGAATCTCCTCTGATCACTGCGCGTGAAGTCTGCCGCGAGGTGATCGTCGACCCCGACAGCTGGGAGGTGGTCTATCACCACCCATCGAAAGAACCGAGCCTGGGAGTCGTGAACCCCAGCGACCTCTACACCGAAGACGGTGGCGAACGCCCGACCCTGATCATGCCGCCGCCGTGCGAGCTGCGGTTTCCGATCACCGAGGAGGACGGTGAGGTCCACTTCAGTGTCGTGGCCGGAGTCGACAAGTGTGAACACTGGTTCAAGCGGAAGAGGGACGACCCGACGGTGGTGCGTTTCGAGATCGAGCGCAACGGTGAATCGATCTTCGAGGCTGACGTCGAGCTGAAGCACACCGGCGGTCCTCCGTCCCTGCGCTGGCTTCGTCCCGACCACTCCGAGAATCTGGTCCTCTCCCCGGGTGACGAGATCACGTTGCGGACGTCTCTGAAGGGGCTCGGTCGCGAGGAGATGGCCAAGACCAGACCGATGGTGCTGGGGTTCGGTGAGCTGGCCCTCGAGAAGGTCCACACGCGTGAACGTCGCAAGGCCACTCCGGACGCGCCGAGCATCGTCCTGATCGTCCAGGACACCATGCGCGCAGATCGCTGCTCGATCTACGACTACGACAAGGAGACCACCCCGGCCCTCGCGGAGCTCGCGTCACGAGGAATCGTCTACACCAAGGCACACGCGACGGCCAGCTGGACCTGGCCCTCGACCGCCTCGCTCTTGACCGGGCTGCTGCCCGACGCCCACGGGGTGACCAACGACGACAGTTGCTATCTCGTGGGGCAGAACCAGACCCTCGCCGAGGTCCTGCAACAGCGCGGCTACACCACGGCGGCTTTCGCCTGCAACCCGCTGATCACCCGGCAGAAGAACTTCTCCCAGGGTTTCGAGTACTTCCAGCAGACCGAGATCAAGTTCATCAAGACTCCCACGATGATGCAGCAGGTGGAGTCCTGGCTCCGGACCCACGCCGGCCTGCGCTTCTTCCTCTACCTGCACCTGGTCGACCCGCACGCCCCGTACGAGCCCTCGGCCGAGGCCCGCTCCGAGCTTGCGCTGCCGGAACCGGATCGCTTTCCCAATCAGTCGGTCCTGCACGAGTACGAGAAGTTCCTTATCCAGGGCAGGGGAGTCGACAAGAACGGCAAGCCGTGGCGCAAGATGTTCCCGGATGGACACATCGAGTACCTCTCCAGCCTCTACGATGCTTCGATCGCCACGGGTGACCAGTGCCTGGGTGAGCTGGTCGAGATGCTCCGGGAGATGGGGCTCGAGGACAGCACCGTGGTCGTCTTCACCAGCGATCACGGGGAGAGCTGGATGGAGCACGGCCAGCTGACTCACGGCAAGTCGGTCCACCGTCAGCTGATGGAGGTCCCCCTGGTCATGGCCGGCCCGGGTCTACCCGAGGGCGTCCGGTGCGACACGCCGGTCTCCAATCGCCACCTCGCGGGCACGCTGGCCAACATGGGCGGTGCGGAGCTGTCGAAGGTGCCCGATGCGCTCGACCTCTCGAATCCGGAGAGCCTGCCCGAGCTGCCAGTGTACTACGGAACGATGCACGGCAGCTGGAATCTGCGCCCCGGGCGCCAGCGGATCTACGGCGTCCGCGACGGCCGGTGGGTCCTGCACTTCGCGCCCGAGGGGAGTGACTACGGCGTCCCGCGGGCCAAGGCCCCCGTGGGTGGACAGGTCCGCCTGTACGACGTCATCGCCGATCCGGGCGAGCAGACCGACGTCGCCGCCGAGCACCCCGAAGTCGCCGAGCGCCTGAGGCAGATGATCATGGACTCGCTGGCGGACCAGGTCGCGCAACAGAGCACGGATGCGCAGATCGGGGCCGGTCCCGCGACGATGAGGATGCTCGAGGCGATCGGGTACACGGCGGGGAAGATCGTGGAAGAGGAGGAGTAGGTTCTTCCGATCAGTCCTCGCGGCGGTAGAGGCGGACGGCACCGTACACTCGCTCTCGAGTAGCCAGGTGGTACCAGTCAGTGCCGATCGCGATCCAGTCCTTGGAGAGAGCCATCGACTTGCCGAAGTCCGCGGCGTAGCCAGGCGGAGCAACCAGGGTGGACTGCAGCTTCCAGACCAGATTCTCGCGAGCGTAGACGTCCACGCCTTCGGGCGGCACGGGCCCCAAGCCATCCCAGCACACCAGCAGCGTATCCCCGTGCATCGCGACCTCGGGATTCTCTGCGTTCTCGGGGGGGAGATCGAGAGGAGGGAAGAGCTGGTCCACGTTCAGGCACGCCTCTCGATCGATGTGGTAGAGGAGCACCCGGCGTTCGACGTCCACGTGCTGGACGGACACGGCGATCTCCTCGCCGTACATGGCCACGGACCAGCCGACTCCCCAGTGGCTCCACGGACCTTGCGCACCGAGCCGGCACAGCTCGCGCCAGGTGCCGCCCTCTCGCTGGAAGACGTACGCCAGGCTCGTGCCCTCGTAGCACCTCGAGCCGACGACGGCGCGGGTCCCCGAGATGGCGACGGAGTAACCGAACCAGAAGCTCTCGCCGGCGGCATCACCGGCCTGGAGTCTGGCCTGTCTCTTCCACTCGGCCCCTTCGCGAACGAAGACGTGGACGTGGGTCTCGGACCGCTCCCAATCCCACTCGTGGCCGGCGCCGATGAGGATGGTGTCATCCGAGATGCAGACCGCGCCGCCGAACTTCTCGTTCTCGTCCTTCGAGTCGCTCGTGAGCCTGGCGATCCGAGTCCACTCGGTGCCCGTTCGGGTGAAGACGTGAGCGGCTCCGAGCCGAGTGGCCTTCCGCTCCCCGGCATCCCCCGGAACGCTGTAGGCGAACCCGGGTTCCACCAGTCCACCGGGGGCCCCGATCACCAGGGTGTCGCCGGAGATCGCCACGGCCACCCCGAACCAGTCGTGTCCGGTCTCGTCTCCCGCCCGCAACCGGACTTCCTCCTTCCACTTCTCGTTCTCGCGCCTGTAGACCAGGACCTCCCCTGGATTCGCGGAGTGAGCCGCTCCGGCGACGAGCGTGTTCCCGTCGAGGGCCAGGGACGTGGGGAAGTTGTCGTGGAATCCGATTCCGGCGGGGATGATCGTCGCGTCGAGGAGCCAGGGGGGATGGGGATTGGGCGGCGGTCCGGGGTCTTCCTCGGCAACGGCACCCTCGGAGACCCTGGACGATCCCGTCTCCGCCGTCGGCCGTGGAGGACGTTCCCTTTCGAACTTCGTGGGGTGTGTCGTCTCGTCGCTCGCAACCTCCTCATGCGGCTCGACCGGCTCTCGCACCACGCCCGGCACGTCGACGAGTTCGACTCCTGGTTCGGCGTCGAGTTCGAGAGCCCTTCCCTCGCCCTCGTCACCGGAGTACGCCCACCAGGCGAGGACGCAGAGCAACAGCAGTCCGAGGGTCAGGACGAGAAGAGTCGCGGACGAGCTCCGGAGGTTGCCCATGATCGGCGCCGGCTCGGGCCCGGCGCTTCTCCATCGTCGGGCAAGAGGCCCGATCCGGCAAGTGTCGCGGTAGGGCCGCCTCAGTCTAGTTTCTTTCAGTGGAAGCCGGGCTGAGGC
>CAZCAC010000061.1:0-49894 GCA_964496575.1 uncultured Planctomycetaceae bacterium
ATGAGCGGATGGTTGCATGAATCGGGGCGCATGTGTCAGGAGCCCTGCATTGCCAAGTAGACGTGGTTGGTCTCCTCGTCGACATCCATGCCGAACCCGAAGCTATGGAGATTCTCACCCGGGTCGAGGCTGGGATGTCGACCAATCGGCGTCTCCGTGTGCGCGTAGATCTCGGTCCCGGTCTCCGCCCCCGAACTGGCTATTGCTCGAACGTCGTCGAGATCGTACATCCTCAATCGAGAATCGTCCTTCGAGGCGAAGAGCGCGAGTAGGTAGGTCTCTTCGTTCCCCGGAAGGCCGAGCGTGATGACATCGACATCGACGCACCACCTGCGACTGTCCTGTACTGGGTTTGGCGCTACCACCGTCGCGTCATCGACCCGGAATGCCTGATTGACGTGCCCGGAATCCCGGACGTCGGCCTCCATTACCCACAGCCCATCGCGACCTCCGGCGATGTACAGAAGGTCGGTGCTCTCGGTCCCCGGACGGTAGCAGCCCTCGCGCGGGTCGTAGCTGATATCCGGATCGAGCACCATGCTGACCGGCAGCACCCCGAAGCTGCCCACGGGCTGGCGCTTGATCGGGTCAGCGTAGTTGTCCTCCGCGTTGGGCTTGCCGGGGTCGGCGTCGATGATCGCGATCGCTCCTCCCTCGGCGACGTAAAGGTAGTTGCCATCCGGCGTGCTGGTCATCGCCCCGGGGCTCGAGTACGGGTGCACGGCGACCAGCTCGTTGAGGATGCGATCAGGCCCGCTCTGTGGCGCGGCGGTGAGCGGCCCGGCCAGAGTGATCCCCAACCCCGCGGCCAGGAACGCGACACCGAGCGGCGAGCTCAGGTGGCGGGAGCACGGGGGGGGGGCTATCGGCGTCTTCTTCATCGGATTCTCATCCTCGATTCTCGTGTGCGAGTTTCCAGTGAGCGAGGCCCCGGCGAGCCGCGAGCCTCGGGACGCCCTCCAGGAGACCTCGGGATCGCCGATTCCGCAAGGGGGGCCGCGTGATGGGGGAGGCATGCCCCACCGCCCCCACTCAAGGCCCGAACAGGGAGTAGAGATTCCAAAGGGCCTCATGGCTTAGAATGGGCATTCTCGGGGGCGCCAAGGGGTTTGCCCAGGCATCTCCCTCAGCAACCCACGGGCGCAATCTCTCTTCGAGCAGCGGGAGCGATCGGATCGTTACGTGCTTGAGGCGCTCGAGCGGGCGGAAGAGCTCGGGGTCGAGGTCGGCCTGCCGCGCTCCTTCGCGGAGGAGGGGGCGAAGGGGGCCGCCGCACCGCAAGTGAGCTGGGCCAACACGATCGAGCTGAAGGAGTACGTCGACGGCAACGGGGCGGGAAATGACGCCGCGGCGCCGGGTCGGCTCGCCTGCCACCTGCCGATCCTCGCGCTCTACGACCTGACCGAGGGCGGGGGCTGCCCTTCGCCGACCGCGCCTTCGATGTGGTGACCGCCTGCGACAGCCTCGAACACGTGCCCGCCGAGCGGCGCGACGATTTCGCACGGGATGCCTGTCGCGTCTCACGCGGCTGGGTCGTGCTGGCGGGCCCCCTACCGTTCCGAACCGGTGGGGGAGCCGGTGGCGAGCTCCAACCCCTCACACCCCCTCAGCCGCTCTCTTCCGCTCCTCGTCGATCTCCTCCAGTCGCGCCTCGGCCTCGTCCCGCCGCGCCTTCAGCGCGGTCCACCGCTCGATCACCTCCTCATCGCCGCCCATCCGCGCGGCCTCGATCAGGACCTCGAGCAGCGTCTCGTGCAGCGTGTAGCCGATCACCAGCTCACCCAGCGCCAGCGCAGCCTCCGGCCCGGCCGCCTCCAGCTCCCGGCGCACCACCTCGTGCAGCCGCTCCAGGTGCAGCTGCCCCGCCTCGAACAGCTCGCGTTCGATCGAATCGGCGAGGGCCTCCTCCCCGACCTCCCGCGCCGCGTCGACCACCCAGAGGCGACGAGTAGCGCTGAGGTCCTCGCGCCCGGCCAGCTCCAGGACCAGCTCCCGGGCGAGCGCTTCCTCTCCATGGGCCTTCAGGCGCAGGACGAGAATCACCAGCGCCTAGCTCACCGCGTCCTCCCGCACGCGATCCTCCTCCAGCCACCCCCGCATCGCGGAAGCGGCGGCGACGAACCACTCCTTCGGCGCGGCCAGCTTGCCGCTGTCCGCCGGAAAGAGCTGCCGGATGTCCCGGGTACCGAAGTACCCCGGATTCGTCGGGCTGTTCCAGAACCCCTCGTCCCCCTCGACGACATCCTCGGGCAGGCTGCAGACGCCGTACTCGAGGCAGCGAACCGCCTTCTCGACCTCTCCGGCTCTCGCCCACACCGCCGCCGCTCGCTTGGCCGTATCCCGGCGCAGCCCCTCGCGGAAGTCGGTCGCGCCCTCGAGCACCTCGCGGCAACGCTCCACCGCCGCCGCCGGCTCGAGCAGGTCGAGGAAGGTGTCGAGCACCAGCGTCTCGAAGCTCTGCCTGGCCCAGGGATAGTCGCGCGGGTTGGCGAAGTCGATCACCGCCTCGATCACCGCGAGGCGATCCTCGCCGTCGAGCTCCTCGGTGACCTCCTTCAGCAGCTCGCGCACCGGAATCGTCGGGGCCGAGCCGAAACGTGGGAAGCCGGAGCCGTCGGTGCGCGTGGCACACCAGGTGTAGATGCGACGCGCCTCCGCCCGGTTGCCCTGCCGCGCGTGCACTCGCGCCAGCGACCGCAGCGGCCCCAGATCGGTCGGTCGGACCTCCTGCAGCAGATCGTCCAGCACGCCGCGCGTCGCGTCGTCGCTCAGCTCCGGGAACCGGTCCAGCAGGGTGAGCAGGACATTCGTCTCCACCATGCTCGCGCGCCCCTCCGCGACGGCGGCGACGAGCGCGTCCCGCGTCTCCTGCTCGCCGTCCCGAAGCAGCCGGGCGCGCAACAGGCCGCCGAAGACCTCCCGCTCCTGCTCCAGCTCGAGCGGATTCTTCGAGCGGAGCATCCGTTCCAGCTCCTCCACGCCGAACTCGAACTCCGCCAGCTTCTCGAACGCGGTGATCGGTGCTTCGACCGGTTCCGGCTCCTCGTCGGACCAGCTCTCCAGCCCGCCGCGATGCGGCTGCCGCTCCTCCTCGGGGTCCTCTTCCCGCTCCTCGGGATCTTCCGGCCAGCGGTACCGATTCCGACCGAAGCTCCCGCCGAAGTGGTACGTGACGCCGTAGTGACGTCGTGACGACTCCTCGGCGGGGAAGCTTCGCCACAGCCGCCGGAAGATCGTCTTCGCCTTCGCCCAGTCCTCCACCTCGACCGCTTCCTTCACCCGGAGCATCGTCGGCAGGTCCTCGCCGATCTTCTTCCCGGCGCCACTCCCCCCGACGATGAAGGTCCCGGCCGAGGTGATCACCCGCGACCCGGGCTGCGGAACGAATCCCGGCGGCAGGCCTGGGATCGACGACGCGAGGTCCTCGCCTTCCGATTCGGCGTGGAGCTCCTCGGCGATCCTCAGCGCGTTGACGGGATGCGCCAGTGAACGCCAGCGCTGGGCGAGGCGGCGCTTGTGCTCGTCGTCGATCATGGAGAGGCGCGTCGCGATATCCATCGCCTCCTCCCGGCGACCCTCGTTCCGGTACCGGCGCTCCAGCTGCTCCAGGAGCTCCTTCTCCTCGGGAAACTCGTCGACCGCCTGTTCCAGAACCGCGGTCGCCGCGGCCTCGTCCTCGACCTGCTCGTGGATCTCGATACGCCGCTCGATCAGCTTCACGCTCGGGCCGCGCCGCTCCTCCCGCTCGTCCAGGGTCTCGAGGAAGGCCTGCAGATGATCGGGGAGGAACTTCTCGACGATCCGATCGACCGCCCGGCGCTTCTGGTAGTCGCTCCCGTCGTCGTCGAACAGCTCGGAGTAGACCTCCAGCGCGTCGGCGAGAGCCTCCTGTTCGCGCCCCACCACCAGCAGCTTCACCGCGCGCGCGGATCGGGCCACGTGATCGTGCGGTTGCAGCTCGACCAGGACGTCGAGGAGATCGAGGCCGAGCTGGTGATTGAAGCGCGAGTCTGCTAGCGAGCTGATGTAGTGCGGATAGACCCGGTCCGCATCGCTCAGCGCTCCTCGAATCGCGCCGCGGATGAACTCGCTGACCGCTTCACCGAGCTCTTCATCCGCGTCGTCGACCAGGTTCATCAGGAACTGCGCGCGCGAGGTGGGCTTGATCTTGGCCCAGATGGTGCGCATCGCCGCGCCGCGCTTCTCCTCGGGGAGCAGCGCGATCACCGGTCCCATCCCGAACCCCCAGCCGCCGTCGGCGAACTCGTCCAGGACCTCGAGGACCTGCTCCTCGGTGATCAGCGGCTGCTCGAAGTCCTCCTGCAGCGCCGGCAGCATGGTCAGCAGCCCGGAGTGCTTCTCCGGATCCTCGAGCACCTGGTCGGTGACGGAGAGGCAGAGGTTGCGGTACTCCTCGAGCTCCAGCGCTCCCTTGCAGCGCTCGAGGAGAGACTGGACGTGGTAGGACATGGCGCCGTGGCGGAGGGAGAGGCGCAGCCACTCGCGCGCGATGCGCAGGGTCAGGTTGGCGTCTCGCAGGAAGAGACTGGCGGAGAAGAGCGGCTCGATCCGATCGAGCTCGTCCTTCTCGATCCGCGCGAAGTCGGTGCGGCGAAGGAGGACCCCGGCGTGCGCCTTCCGGTCGGCGATGAGCGGCGTGAAGAACAACCGCTCCGCCTGGTGCAGCGGAAGACGCCGCGCCGAACGCTCGTCGATCCCCTCGCCGACGAGGAAGCGCAGCCCATCGCGCTCCTCTGCGGGGCGCGCGGCCTCGTCGAGCAACCGGCGAACCGAGCCGTACAGCCCCCACTTCATCCGCTCCTGGCAGAGCGCCTCGAGCAGTTCGTCGTCCTCGGGGAACGCGGAGAGCAGCCCCAGATCGAGTCCGTCCCCCTCGTCCTTCCGGTCGTACGCGATCGCGAGGCGTCGGTGGAAGTCGCTGCGCCGGAGGATCCGCGGGTGGTGGGCGAGGGTATCGTCTCGCGCTGCCGCTCCGAGGCCGGCGATATCGCTCTCGAGCCCCTCTCGCAGCCCCTGCATCAGCGCCTCCACCGCGGCGGGCTCGTCGAGCACCACCAGCAGGTTCTTCTGCAACCGGTCGTGGTACTGATCGAACGCGTCGATGTTGCGCGAACCGTAGTAGCGGAACGGCGAGTTCTGGTCGATCCGCTCCTCCGCCTTGACCGTCGACAGCGGCAGGCGCGAGTAGAGCAGCTCGAGCGCGCGCCGGTACAGCCCTTCGGCGACGCGGTCGCGCCCGTCCTGTTCCTCGAGCTCGCCGACCTTGACCATCAGGCCGACGTCACTCGACTGCGCGACCAGGACGCGCTTGTACATCCGCAGCGCCTCCTTCCGGTACCCCGCCTGCTCGAAGAGCGACGCGGCCTGGCGCTGGAAGAGCGGGTAGTCAGGCAGATCGCTCGCCAGGCGGAAGGTCCGCTTCGCGTTGTCCGGCTCGTCGCCCGCGAGGAACGCCTCGCCGAGGTCGAGGTAGACCTGCGGCGGCACGACCTCCGCCAGTCCGATCAGCCGGCGGCCGTACGCGAGGTGCTTCTCCGGTTCGCCCGCCCAGCCGCGACCGGTGAACGACGTCCCGCCGCCGCGCGCGAGCTCCATCAGCTCGCGCAGGATCGACGGGCGCCGCTCGCCGCTGATCGAGAGCGACCCCTCCAGCGCGGTGATCATCCCCTCGCGATCCTCCGCGGCCTCGTTGAGGTCGGAGAGGAGCTGGTACAGGTACATCTTGTCGTGCCGCGCCGCGAGCCGCTCCAGCGTGATCCGCTGTGCCCACTTCAGCACCGGCTCCGGCGCCTCGAGGTTGAGCAGGCCGTCGATCGCGATGGTGAAGAGATCATCGCGCTCGGCGGTCGACGCGAGGTGCTGGAACATGCCGATGGCGCGTTCGCTCTGCCCCAGCTCGCGCATCAGGTTGGCCATCAGGAGGTAGCTCTCGATGCGCCCGGGGTTCGCGGCCAGTCCCTTCCAGTACGCGCGGATCGCGTCCTCGCGCAACCCGGCCAGCGCCAGCACGCCCGCCTCGAACTCGGCGCTCTCGGTGCCCATCTCGACGGTCTTGAGGCGCTCCAGCACCTCGCGCGCCTCGTCGGGCTTGCCGCGCTCGAGCTGACTCATCGCGAGCTGGCGCAGGTAGTCGCCCTGCCCTTCCGGGTCGACCTCGATCAGCCGGCGAACGGTCTTCTCGTAGTCGTGGTAGTCGTTGCAGCTGAGGTAGACGCGCGCCTTCTCCTGCAGGGCTTCGACCATCGAGCCGCCGGACTGCTCGAGGAACTCATCGATCACCTCCGCCGCCGACACCGCGTCGCCGACCTTGGTGTAGAGGCGCACCAGCAACCCGGAGTCGCGGTCGCTCGCGGTCCCGGCGAGGAGCTTCTGCTCGAGGTCGATGGCGATGTCCGCGAGCGTCCCGAGGCGCGACGCGACGGTCATCATCCGGTCCTCGGCGTAGCGGCGGCGCGAGACCGACTCGAGCCGGCGCCACAGCGCGCTCCAGCGCTCGAGCGCGGTCTCTTCCTCGCCGATCTCCGAGTAGAGCCAGGCGAGACGCATCTCGAGATCCTCACCGGAGGCGTCCAGGCCGCGCGCGTCCCGGACCGCCTCGAGCACCTCCACCGCCGACTCGAGGCGGCCGAGGCGCTCCCACGCGTCGGCGAGCTGGAAGCGCTCCGCCGCGCCGGCGTCTGCCGTCTCCTCGACCCGCAGCAACACCGCCTCGGCCTCCTCGAGCCGTCCGCGATCGCGGTGCAGGTCGAAGAGGAAGAAGAGCGCCGCGAGCGGTTGTTCGCCTGCCTCGAGGCAGCGCTCGGCGGTCCGGATCGCCAGGTCGTCGAGGCCGAGGTCCATCAGGACCTCCGCCGCGCCGAGCCAGCGCGAGTCCGCCGCCGGATCGTCGAGCAGGGTGCGCCAGGCGTCGATCCCCGCCTCGCGGTCGCCGAGCTCGAGGTGGGCGCGCGAGAGCCCTTCGCGCCATTCCAGCTCGAGCGGCTCCTCGGCGATCAGCTCGCCGAAGACCTCGATCATCACCTCGTCGTCGCCGCTCTCCCGGTACATCTCGAGGAGCTCGCGCCGGTTCTCGACGGTGAAGCTCCCCGCCGCGGCGTTGCGGAACAGCTCGATCGCCTCGTCGACGCGCCCTCGCTCGCGCAAGAGGTCGATCCACACGCCGCGCGAGGCCTCGTCGAGGTCGGGGGTTTCGGCGAAACGGTCGATCAGCGCGTCGAGCGAGTCGTCGAGGCGGTGAGCCTCGACCAGGATGGTCAGACCGTAGTGGCGATCGCGCCGCAGCTTCGCGGAACGCACCGCGCGCCAGGCGAGCTCCTGGGCGAGTCCCCCCTCCTCCGCGCGGATCGCCCACTCGGCAACTCGCACCTCCTGGCGGAAGCGAGCGGTCTCCTCGCCGTCGACCTCGTAGAGGTCCATCGCGTCGGCCGGCCGGCCGATCAGGCCGAGCACCACCGCGGCGCGGTTGCGCAGTGCGGGATCGCGTCCGTCCTCGCAGGCGAAGGCGGCGAGCGCTCCCGCCTGCTTCGAGTCCTGTTCCATCTGCAGCAGCGCGACGCGCGTGCGCACCTGCGCCTCCAGGGCTTCGTCGGCGAGCTCGGGGAGCAGCGCCTCGTACGCCTCGAGCGCGTCCGCCTCGCGGCCCAGTGCGTTCAGGAGCTGCGCGCGCTCCAGCTTCGCCTCGAGGCGCGCGCCCTCCTTCCCGGCGAAGTACTCGAAGAGGGTCAGCGCCTTCTCCAGGTCGCCACGGCGCGCCAGGAGGACGGCACGAACCCAGCGCGCGCATCGCTGCCGCGTCTCGGAGCTGCTCTCGTCTCCGTCGATCTTCTCGAGCTCGGCGAGCAGCGGGTCGAGCTCGCCGAATTCGAGCAGCGTCTCGCGCTGCCACCGGTCGACGTCGAGCGACTCGAGGTCGTCGAGCGCGACGACCAGCTCGGCGCGGAAGGTCTCGCTCAGCGGCGTCGACTCCTCGTCCCTCTGCTGGGCTGCCTCCGCCGGGAGCGCCGGCCAGGCGAGGATCGAGCCGAGGAGGAGGGTGGCCGCGGCGATGTGCTTCCAGCGCTTCATCTTCAGGAGGCGCGACGCCCGGGGCGACGCCGATAGAGGATATCTCCGAGGTAGAGAAGGAGGGCGAGCAGCACGAACCACGGCCACAGCGCGATGATCCCCAGCGCGCGATTCCCGCCCCCCGCGGTCGGGGTGAAAGTCGCCGCATCTTCGAAGGGGAGGTGACTTCCGCCGGTCGCGCGCGCGAGCGCGGCCAGGTCGAGCGCGCGCGCGGGATCGACATTGCCCTCGAACGCGACGTCCTCGCCCACGCCGGAGACGAGCCGAGTCCGCGAGGCTGCCGCGCCGGAGCCCGACTCGGCGATCACCCGCAGCTCCTCCCACACGTCCACGACGACCCGGGCCTCGAACACTCCCGGTGCGCGCTCGCGAAAGCGAAGCGATTCACCCTCGACCCCGCGAGCCGATTCGTCGACGCGGGCGCGCGGCTCGCCAGCGCCCTCGTGGCGGCGCTCGGCGGTGACGATCACCTCCTTGTCGCGCCGCTCGATTCCGAAGCGGAAGGGCTCGCGCTGGTCGGACGCGGTGCGCTCGAGTACCCGCGCGAGCCAGCGCCCGTAGTCGTCCCAGTCTCGCCAGGGTCGCGTGCCCGGGCCGGTCGGCTCGCTGGTGAAGGCGGTCACGCGTCCGAGGCCATAACGCCACGTCGAGAGCACGGGGATCGCGCCTTCGCACGTCTCGAGCAACACCTCGGCTCCGGGGCGGTCGCGCGTCTCGACGTAGCCGGCGAGCGAGGGAACCGCACGCAGATCCGCCTCTCCCCACCAGCCGCTGCCGCCGCGCGCATTGACCGCGTGCTCGCCCGGTCGGTACGCGGGCAGCTTCGCGCTGGCCGGCTGCTTGAGCAAGATCTCCGGCAGGTTGAAGCGGTTGGGTACGGAGTAGAAGCGTCCCTTGCCCCAGTTGGACAACGTGACCAGGAACTCCGAGTGCGCCTCGGCTCCGATCAGCACCGTCGAGACGTTGATCCCGTCATCGGCCATGCTGCGCAGGAGCGGCTCGAATGCGCCGGTCTCGACGCCGCCGTCGGTCAGCACGAGCACGTGCTTGTAGCGAGTCTGGACGTTCTTCAGCCCGTAGAACGCCTCCTCGATTGCCGGCAGGATCACGGTACCGCCGCCCGCGTCGAGGCGGTTGAGCGCGCGCTCCAGCTCGATCGCATTCGACGCCGGCTGGATCGGCGCGGCCCAGCGCTTGGCGCCGTAGAACTCGACGATGCCGACCTTGTCGTGCGGCAGGAGGCGACGGATCGAGAGGCGTGCGACCTCCTTGGCGAGCTGTACGCGGTTGCCGCCCATCGAGCCGGAGGTGTCGATGATCACGACCAGCGTGGTGCTCGGATCGCGCTTCTCCTCCTTCTGCAGCAGCTCGACGGGCAGGATCTCGGCGAGCGGCTCCTGGTGGTAACCGCCGGGGCCGAACGCCGCCTGGCCGCCGCTGGCGAAGAGACCGAGGCCTCGGGCTTCGACCGCGGCGAGGAGTTCCTCTTGCCCCGCTTCGCCGAGCCGCTCGGCGGGAAGATCGTCGAGGATGGCGAGGTCGTACGACGCCAGCAGCTCCGAGGTCAGCTCGCCACGGTTCCAGGGCTCGATCTCGACCCCCTTCCCGACCAGCTCGCTGAGCTTCGCTTCGCCGCCGGCGAGGCGCTCGCCGAGATAGAGCGCGCGGCGGGGCTCGTTCACGGCGAAGGGACGGTGGAGCCCGTCGTTGTCGGTGTGCGGGTTCGTCCCGTCGACGGTCTCGATCCGCAGCACGAGGTCGAGGTACCCGACGGCTTCGGGCTCGAACTCGAGCACGACGCGAGCGCGACCGGGGCAGGCGATGCCCTCCGCGCGCGCCAGCTCATCGTCCGGCCCGGAGAGCGACAGATCGAGGGAACGCGCTTCTCCCACCACTTCGACCTCGATACGCGCGACGCGTCCGAGGCGCAGCGGCTCGAGCGCCCGCAGGCTCACCGGACGCACGTCGTCGCCGAGGCCGGGACACTCGAGGGTGTGCACCGGGATCCCGCGCGTGGCGAGGTCCTGCACGACCGGACCCCAGCGGCGATCGGTGGACAGCCCGTCGCTGTAGAGGGTCACCGCCCCGCGCGAGCCGTCGGGGATCGCCCGGGCGGCGGCATCGAGGCCGTCCCCGAGCGGTGAGGGGAGATCGTCTGGGAATATCTCGACGCGATCGAAGGACTCGACCCAGTACGGCTCTTCTCCCCACATGAAGTCGAGTCCGAGGAGGACCAGGGAAGAGCGCGTCTGGCCCTCGCGTTCCTCGGCCAGCGCCGTCAGCCGATGCAAGAGCTGATCGAGATCCGCGCGCCCCATCGCCGAGGCATCGACGACGAACGCGTGGTGCTCGACCGCGTCGTCCCCGACCTGCACCGGCCGGGCGAGCCCGAAGATCAGGCTGGCGAGAACGAGCGTGCGTAGCAGCGAGTGCCGTCGGCTCCGGGAGCCGCGCGGCCAGATGAAGAGCGCCGGCAGGAGCAGCAGCAGGAGCAGATAGCCCGGCTGAAGACAGTGCACTCCGAGGAGGAGCATCAGGGCATCCTCCCCGTCCGCACCAGCACCCACTCGACCAGGAGCAGCACGCCGGCGAGGAGCAAGAGCCAGGTGACCGGATCGAGCGAGCCGCCGTCGACTCCGTCGGCCGGGTCGGCGATTCCCTCGAGCGGGCGGGCTTCGGTCGCCTCGACGGAGCAGAGCGACACCGCGACGCGCTCACCACTCTCGGCGGTGTAGTTCCCCGCTACGGGCGGGGTGAACGAAGCGCCGACGGGGTCGAGGCGCGTTCCGTCCTCGCCCTCGAATGCTGCAGTCATGGGAAGCGCTTCGCCGGCCACCGCCCAGGAGCGCAGCTCGCCGCTCTCCTTCAGCCAGCGCAAGGAGCGGGCGACGAACAGCGGGAAGCTGCGCGAGTCGACGAAGTCGAACCCGGCGCCGATCAGCTCCTCCCACACCGCGACCTCGCGTGCCGTCCCGGCACGGGCCCCGAGGGTGATCGGCCGCTCGGCCGCCTCGGCGAGCCCGGTCGAGTCGATTTCCTCCAGGCCGAGCGCGCCGACGACGTCGAAGAGCACCTCGTCCGCGCTGCGCTCTTCGTCGGCGAAGGTCACCAGGAAGGACTCGGTCTGCTGCTCCGCCGGAACGAAGCGCAGCGCCGGAAGTCCAGCGGGGATCGTCTCTTCGCCGCGGGCGATCATCACGTCGGCGTCCTCGTCGACCAGGACCACCGCGGGATCGGCCTCGAGCACCGGCCGCAGCACCTCGTCGAGGGTTGTGGCGAGCCCGACGCGCAGGAGCGGCCGATCGGGCAGCAGGATCACCGCGCGGTCGTCGAGACCGAACCCGTCACCACCACCAAGGCTCACCTCCAGCGTCACCTCGAAGCGCTGGCCGCGGGCGGGGACGTCGCGGAAGAGCAGCGCGCGAGCTCTTTCACTCGAGCGAATCGTCTCCGCGCTCAGCGCGACCGCCTCGCCGTCGAGGCGGACGCTCACCTCCCCGCGCGTCTCCAGCTTGTCGCCGGTCAGCTCGACCAGCACGTCGACCACGTCCCACGCACCCGAGGCCGCGGGCGACACCCCGAGCGCGGTGATCCCGCGGTTCTCCTCGCGCTCGTCATCGCCGGTGGCCACGCGCTGGACCCCGAACGTGGAGGGCAGCTGGTCGAGAGGGGCGTCGCCGAAGACCAGGATCGTCGTCTCCTCTCCGACTGTCTCGACCAGCCGCTCGATCGCCGGGCGCAGCGAAGCTGGAGCGGGGCGTGGGGCGAGGCCCTCCAACCGGGCCTCGAGCAGGAGCGTCTCCTCTCCCGGCGCGAGCAACGTGCGCACCGACTCGCCGCAGCAAAGCACCTGACGCCCCTCGGCGGGCAGCTCGTCCACCACCTCGATCAGCCTCGCCTTCGCCTGCTCGAAGCGGTTCCCGTGCCCCATCCCCGCGGACGCGTCGAGGAGACAGACGAACTGCCGCGCCGCCTCCGCGCCGCGCTTCGGCCCGGCGAAGGCCAGCCAGAGCAGCGAGGCGCTGAACAGGATGAGCAGGTAGGCGAGCGGATGCCGGAAGCGTCGCACCAGCACGCGCGCCCGCGTCTCCTGCACCGCCTCGCGCCAGAACAGCGTCGTGACGACGTCGAGCTCGCGGTGCCGCACGCGCAGCCGCTGCAGGAGGTAGAGCACGCCGGCGAGGCCGAGGATACCGGCCGTGACGGCGAGGGGGGTGAGGAACGTGAAGCTCATCGCGGCTCAGACCTGGTACATCCCGCTCTGGAAGAGGGCGGCGAGCTGCGGAACGACGGGTTGATCGACGTCGAGGCGCAGGAGCCCCGCGTCGCGGCGGCGCGCGAAGTCGACCAGCGTACGCTCGAAGCGGTCGTACGCCTCGCGGTAGCGCTCCAGCACGGGCCCCGTCACCGAGACCTCCTCGACCGCACCGGTCTCGCAATCGCGCAGCCGCAGGTCGCCCGAGAGTCCTGGATCGCGGTCGCTCTGCTTGACGAGCTGCACGAAGAGCAGCCGGTGGCGCACGCGCCGCAGCTCGGCGACGACGCTCTCGATGCCGGCGGGGTCGAAGAAGTCGGAGACGATCACCAGGAGCCCCTGGCGCAGGTTCATGTGCCCCAGACGCCGCAGCGAGGTCACCAGGTCGGTGCCGCCACCGGGCTCGATCTCCGCCATGCGTCGCGCGTAGGACATCACGCGGTCGGCGCCGGATTGCGGCCGGAGCAACACCTGGAGGTCGTCCGCGAAGGGGAAGACGCCGACGCTGTCGTGTTGACCCAGGCTGATCGAGGCCAGCGCGAGGGCGCAGCGGAGGCCCGCGTGCACGCGCGGCGGGGCCTCGATCACCGAGCTGCGCGAGACGTCGGGCATCAAATAGAGTGGCAGGTCCTCCAGCTCCTCGTAGAGGCGCAGGAACACGCGTCCGAGGCGCCGGTAGATGTTCCAGTCGACCGCCCGGAGGTCGTCCCCAGGCACGTACGGCCGGAAGTCGCGGAACTCGAGCCCGTGGCCGAGGTCGCGGGAGAGGTGGTCGGCGAAGCGCCCTCCCGCCGGCACCCGCCGCGCGATCAGGCGCAGGTGCTGGAGCGACTCGAGAAAACCCGGGTCGAAGAGCTCATCGAAGGGGATCACCATCGCGGGCGCGGCGCTGGCTCGCTCAGGCTCCGGTGGGCGGCTGGACTGCGGCGAGGACCGCGTCGATCACCGCGTCGGGGCGCACGCCGTCCGACTGTCCCTGGAAGTTGATCATCACCCGGTGCCGCAGCGCGGGGTGCGCGACCGCGCGGATGTCGTCGGCGCTGACGGCGAAGCGGCCGGCGAGCAGCGCCTTGACCTTGGAGCAGAGCAGCAGCGCCTGGACGCCGCGTGGCGACGAACCGAGCGCGACGTTCTCGTCGACCATCTCCGGCGCGTACTCGGTGCCGGGCTGGGTCGCGATCACCAGGCGGATCGCGTGGGTCTTGGCCAGCTCGGGCACGGGCACGCCGCGCACCACGCTCCGCAGCTCGACCACCTCCTCGCCGCTCGACGCCTTGTCGATCTCGATCGCGCGGTTCCCGGTGGTGCGGTCGACGATCTCGGCGTAGTCCGCCTCCTCGGGATAGCCGACGATCAGCTTCATCAGGAAGCGGTCGAGCTGCGCCTCGGGGAGCGGATAGGTGCCCTCCTGCTCGACCGGGTTCTGCGTGGCCATCACGCAGTACGGCTCCTGCAGCAGGATCGTCTTCCGCCCGACGGTGATCTGCTTCTCCTGCATCGCCTCGAGCAGCGCCGATTGCGTCTTCGGCGTGGCGCGGTTGATCTCGTCGGCGAGCACCAGGTTGGCGACCAGCGGCCCCTCCTGGAACTTCAGCTCGTGGCCGCCGCCTTCGGTCTCGACCAGGAGCTGCGTGCCCTGGATGTCCGCGGGCATCATGTCCGGCGTGAACTGGATCCGCGAAAAGGCCAGGTTCACCGCATCGCCGAGCGCCTTGACCAGCATCGTCTTGCCCAGCCCGGGCACGCCTTCGAGCAGCACGTGGCCGCCGGCGAACAGCGCGGTCAGGACGCCTTCAATGGGCTCGTCCTGCCCGACCATCATGTGGCCGATCTGCTCGCGGATCGCCTCGTAAGTAGTCTTGAATCGCGCGGCGGCATCGCGAGCCACCTGGGCGTCCGGGATCTCCAGTCCGTCGGTCATGATTCGCCTCTTCGCTGGCGCAGGGTGAGGAAGTACTCGCGGACGAGAGTCCGCATCCACGGGTCGAGATCGCGCCGTGGCAGGTGCCCGATCGGCGCCTGTCGCGCGCGGCGGGCGGCGGCGTCGATCGCCGAGCTCTCTTCCGCTCGCGGCTCGATCCGCTCCTGGGTGATCTTGGTCTTGCCGGGGTTCGGCTGCCCCTTGACGCGGTCGGGGATCGGCACGCCGAGCACCAGCGACGCCGTCCCCCGCGACTTCTTCAGCTCCGAAGGACCACCGCGACCGTTGGCGTCGGGGTCGGGCTGGTTGCCGAAGCCGATGCGCAGGTCGCGGCTGACCGGAGGCTTGCGGTCGCGCAGGTGCGGCTGCATCCCACCGCGCGACTCCTGGTCCTCTTCCTCGTCCTCGGTGTCCTGGTCGTCCTCGAGCTCCTGGTCGTCCTCGGTGGTGACCTGGTCCTTGCTCGCCCAGCGCGATACCGCGGGGTTCTTGTTCGAGCCGCGCGAGGAGCCCTTGCCGGCGGTGGAGCCCGAGTCCTCCTCCTGCCTCTCGTCGTTCCGGCGCGCATCGTCCGCGGGCGGCTTCGGCTTCTTCTTCTTCAGCGGCTTCTCGGAGGGCTTCTCCGAGGCCTTCGAGGTCTGCGCCTGGTTGGAAGGCACACCGCGCGACTCGCTGGCGCCGCTGGTCGATTCGGCGTCGGAGGAGCGCCCCTCGCCGGTCTTGCCCGAGGATTCCTTGGTCACGTCCGAGAACTCGCCGACCACGTCTCGCCGCGCGGTGACCGCCGCGCTCTTCAGCGGCTCGTTCGAGGTGGTCTTCGCCACGGGGCGCGGCTCGCGCGGTTCGACCGCCGGCGGCGTCGTCTCGGTCGGTTCCTCGTGGACCACCACCGAGGCGACCTCGTTCGGTCGTTCGAGCGGCTGCTCGAGGCCAGGCTCGCGCGGAGGGCTCGGCCAGCCGATCCAGGCGGCGAGGTTCAGGAGCACGAGGCTCGCCGCGACGAAGGCGCTCGCCCGCCTGTCGAAGTGCCACCGCTCGGCCTCGATCCGGATGCTGGCCTCTCTGGCGCATTGGACGAAGGACGCGGCGTCCTCGATCGCCGCCTCGACGAACGCGGACGACTCCTCCAGCTCGAGAAACTCGGCAGCGGTCTGCAGGCGATCCTCGAGCTCCAGCTCCCGGTCGAGCAGGGCCAGCGCGGCGGGGGAATCGACCTCGCGAAAGAACGCGAGGAGCACCAGGGCGAGGACCGAGAGGGCCGGGATGAGGAGTGTCGCCGGCAGCAGCAGCAGGCCGTCGACTTCCGCGCCGCCGCCGAGCAACCGCAGGGCGATCCAGGCGATCGGCACCAGGACCAGGAGCGGCAGCGCGCGGTCGATCCCCCGCGCCAGCGCGGTCCGGGCGCGGGCGGCACGGATGACCCGCGCGGTGTTTCGCTGGAGCTCGTCCAGCTCCCGGCGCAGTCGCTCGCGCAGCTCGCCGTTCATTCCCCGTCCTCCTCCAGCTCGGCGAGGTTGTCGGGTTCGATGCAGATCGCCTGGTGGACGCGGCCGGTGCGCGAGTCGCGGACGATGGCGACGACTCGCACCTCTGCCGGGTCGATCGACAGCGAGAGCTTGCGCACGATGCCGCCGCCCTGCGCGCAGAAGTCGTCGAGGTAGGCTTCGTTCCGCTCACTCACGGCCTCGAGCGACAGCTCGAAGGGCACGGTCATCTCGCCGAGGATCGGGTACCACTCGATCCCCTCCGGCGAGCCGACCAGCGAGGCGCGCGCGAGCATGCGGTGGACGACCACGCCGGTCGAACCAGGAAAGAGCACCCCTTTCTCCGCCAGCACGATCTGGACCACCGCCGCCTCGTCGTCGGGCCCGTTGGCGATCAGCTCGCCGCGGACGACGCCGTCCTCGATGGTGAACCAGAGATCGAGGTCGTGGTCGGCCGGCTTCTCGAGGCGCGCGAGGACCTGCTTGCGGACGTCGGTGTAGAGCAGCTCGGCCTCCGACCACTTGCCCGCGCCGGCGAGTCGCCGGACGCCGTCGACGACGAAGATCCACGGATCGCTCACACTCAGGAGCTTCGCCGTGGCCGCGCCAAGCTCGTTGATCAGCGGATCGGGCTGGGGATTCGGCAGGTGGTAGGAGAGGAAGACCACGTGCTCCATCGGGAAGTGGCCGATCAACCCCTCGTGCGCCAGGGCGCCGCCGATGGCGCCCGCCCTCTCGTCGCCGAGGAAACTGTTGGTGAAGAACTCGACCAGCACCACGCGATCCCCGGTGGTCGTATCGTCGGGCTCGAAGTGCGTCGCGGCGCCGAAGTTGCGCACCTTGCCGGCGATCATTCGCTCGACCAGGTCGACCGAGAAGCGCTCCCCTTCGGGCAGCTTCCTGGCGACTCGTGCCAGTCCCTCGACCGCCTGCGGGCCACTCTCCGCCCGGATCGACGCCTGGACGAAGCGGGAGAAGGCGCGCCTCCAGCGCCCCTGCCGCTCGTAGAAGCGCCCGAGGTTGAGGTTGACCATCCCGTCCTCGGGCATACCGAACGCCGCGGACAGGAGGTGCCGCCACGCTTCGGTTTCGTTGTCGAGCTCGAGCTGCACCTCCCCCATCCGCGCGTGGATCTCGTGCACCGCGTTCGGGTAGCGATCCTCGCGCCCGCCCTTCAAGCCGATGTCGCCGGCGAGGATCACGTGCCGCGGGAAGCCGAACGCGCTGCACTGCTTCATCTGCTCCAGCGCGGCGGTGGCGCGCAGGTCCTCGGGGCAGGCGCGGTCGACCCACTCCAGCGCGGTGCGCATCTCCTCCTCCCCCGCGCTCTCGATCAGCTGCAGGGTGACCAGGAGCTCCGCCGCTTCCAGCGCCAGGCGGTGCTCGGGAAAGGCCTCCAGGAAGCGGGTCACGCCGTCGCGGTCCTCGTCGACCATCGCGGCGAAGAAGTCGAGGTCGCCCTCGGGGTGCTGCGCCGGCCGCACCTGCTCGAGGGTCACCGTTCGCCCTACCCGATCGATCTCGACGCGGAAGTGCTGCAACCAGTTCAGACCGGTCACGCCGAGCGCGCCGTCGGGGTGGACATAGTTGACCTCGGCGGGACGCAACGCGACGAACGACGCGAGGTCGAGCTCGCCCAGCCGGACCTCTCCGATGTTGCCCGCCGGATAGCCGAGATCCTCGGCGAGGAAAGCGTCGACGGTGGTATCGAAGCCCCCCGTGCCCAGCGCCATCGCCGCGGGGGTGCCGTCGTCGTAGGTGACCGGCAGCCAGACGATGTCGTTGATGATCGTGACGGGCAGCCGGGTCGCACCCTCTTGCGGCTCGGCTTGTTCCTCTTCCTCCTCACGAGGTGCCGAGAGCTCGAAGTAGCCGGCGTCGAGATCGAAGACGATGTGGTGGTCCTTCCAGAGGCGCGCACCGATCGTCCCCACCACCGCAACCTCGCCGAGATCGATCGAGTTCCAGCGCGTGAACTCGTCGAGGTACACGTCGTCGCCGAGCTCGCGCCGTTCGACGGTGAAGTCGAGGTCGGGCAGGTGCACGGTGATCGGAAAGGCGGTGCCGTCCTCGCGCTCCACCTTCAGGCCGGCGGCCGCCTTGTTGTGGAGCTGCAGCCCGCAGGTCGCTTCGAAGTCGACGAAGAGGTTCGCGGGGAGGCGACGGAATCGCGTCGAGACGTCGCAGCGGACGACCAGCCTCCCGGCGACGATGTTGATCGGGATCCGCGTCGACTGCGCCTCGCCCCGGCCGACCAGCGCCGTCGCGGCCACGACCAGGGTCGTGCAGACTCGGAGGATTGCAGATCGGAGGATGGCGTTCATCGGTTGCGGGGCGGTGTACCGCGTCAGTCACCTTCCTCCGCCCTCCCACTCGCGCGGGGGGGCGGAGGAAGGTGACGGACGCAGCTCGGCCACCGACAGGATATCAATTCCGGGCCCGGCCCTGGACCTCGCCGAAGGCCCAGTTGTCGGCGGTCATGGTGACTTCGAGCTCCGCGTTCCTCGGCACACTCACGGTGACCGGTGCGAAACCGACGCTTCAGCAGCTGCCGGGGAACTTCGTGTTCACCAGCACCTCGCCCGTATTCGCATCCTTGATGGTGAACGCCGGCGAGGAACCGAGCGGCAGGAAGCTCCCGTACTCCTCGCCGGAGCGGCCGTAGTAGCGGATGTCGTCGGGGCCGATCTGCAGCTGCTCTCCCCGTCGGGCGTAGCGGAACTCGGCCTTCACCGGACCGCCCCACTCGACCACCGTGGATTCGCCGGCCCTGACCGAGACGGGCTGGAAGCGCCCGGTGCGCAGCGTCGCGCGCCCCTTGCCCAGGGCGACTCGGCCGGAGTGGACGGTGTACTCGCCGGCGGGAACTTTCAGGCCGCCCTTCGCGCGCGAGACCTCGAAGGAGGTCTCACCATCGGCGCTGCGAATCACCACCGCCCGCATCCGCGCCTTCGACCGGTGCTTCGAGCCCAGGTCGAGCGTACCCGCTTCGCCGTCGAAGGGCCGGACCTCGATCTGGCGACCGTTTCCGGCGACGTCGATCGAGAGGAGCTCGCCATCGACGTGGATCACCCGCGAGAGGAAGCTCGCCGCCTTGCCGCGCCCGACGATCATCGCGTCCTCGCCGTAGTCGGCGAAGCGACCGTTGTTGTTCTGATCGATCAGCGAGATGCGCGTTCCGGCGATCTCGCCGACCATCGCGCCGGAAGCGGAGTAGGTCCACTTGCCGTCGCATTTGAGCCGGACGGCGTAGGTGCACTCCGCGCCCGTCGCGTCGCGCGGCCGGAAGACCATCAGGCCGGTCTGGCCGCGCTCCATCGGCTCGATCCGGGCGTCGCACTCGCCGTCGCCATCGCGATCGAGCCAGAGCACGGTTCCTTCGAGGCGCGCGGTGAGCACGTCACCACCCGCGTGGGGGAAGGCGACTCCCTCCGCGACGGTCGCGAACTGCTCCTTCGGCAGGAGCAGGTCCCAGTCCTTGTAGGGCTTGAAGGAGAGCTCGACGGTCGTGGGCGAATGGTCCTCCGCGGAAACCGCGGCCGCGAGGGCGAGGGCGGGAATCTGGAGAGTCATCACTGTCCGATCGACGGGGTGACAGACGGAGGAGGAGGAGGGCACACGCGCGGACGGTCCATTGTTCTGGATCCGCCGCTCAGGGGCCCGCGAAACCCGGGAGTTTGCGGGAGTCCGACCCGCGAGGCGCGGTACAGAGAAGTCGCCGTCCGTCGCGGGGACGGGCCGTGCGTAGGCCCGGGCGGCCCCGTGTTCGGAGAGCGTAAGCGAGGGGCGAGGCCACGACGCTCCGCCCTAATTGCAACTTCTTATACGAAGTCTCGGTGCCGACGACCACCTTCACCTGGGTCTGATCGACGAGGCTCCGGGCCCGCGCCCATGCCGCCGGCGATGATCATCGCGACCAGACCGAACGATCCCGTCGCGGGGGCAATGGGATGCCGCGGCTTCAGGTGGACAGGGTACGAAGGCAGTCGGCCGCCTTCACCTCGCCTTCCACCGGTGCGGTGATGACCTCTGACGACAGCCAGGTGCCGAGATCACCTCGTCGGGTCGATGCGGAATCGTGGGCGGCCCTGTTCGGGCGCCGTGTTTCGTCTCGTACCCGGGTCAATCGAGATACGCGCCGGCTTCCTGGACCTCCGGGCAGAGTATTCGTGCGCGCCCCCCTCTACCATCACGAACACTCGATCCGTGACCACCAGGGGCGGAACCTCGAGATTCGCATCCACGCCGAAACCCGCGGGGGATCGCCTGGTTCACTGCGGACGATGACCCTGTTCGCGTCTCAGCCACATCGCCCCTCCCATGCTCCACTCCGCCTGCCTCCTCGCGTTGATCCTCTCGGGCCCCGCGATGCCGACGCCTGAACAGGATCCTCCGGACCGGCTCCGCGGCATTCGCTTCGGCCGCAGCTTGCTCACCCTCGAGGACCTGGACGGCGACGGCCATCGGGAGATCGCCGTGGGCGCCCCGACCGCCGAGGGCGACGTCTTCCAGGCGGGACTGGTGCTCGTCCTCTCCGGCGCGGACCGAACGGTCGTCCAGGAGTGGCGTGGGGAGAAGCGGCGCAAGCACTTCGGGCACAGCTTGCGGGACGCCGGCGACGTGAACGGCGACGGGAAGGCGGACGTGCTGGTGGGGCATGAGTTCGGAGCGCGGACGGAGGTTCGCTCGGGCGTGGACGGCGCCCTGCTGCTGGCCTTCGACCGACTGGACGTGCAGGTCCTGCCCCTCGGCGACGCGGACCGCGACGGTGCGGCGGACTTCCTGCTCGTGTCGGGGAGCACGATGGAGGCTCGCTCCGGCCGCGACGGCAGCCTGCTCGCCGGGAAGCTCTTCATCTACGACGACGGGCCCGTGCACTCGGCGGGAGACGTCGACGGCGACGGCCTGACCGACGTGCTGCTCGACGGCGAGGAGCCGGTGCTGTGGCGCAGCGGGAGGGAGGAGAACGCCAGCCTCGACAAGACGCGACTGTTCCATCCCGGCCAGCGCACCGCTCTCGCCGAGCTGTGGCCCGAGGAGATGGAGCGCCCCGGGCTGGAGATCCGAGGCGTGTCGCCCGCCGGCGACCTGGATGGAGACGGCGAGCCCGATGTGCTTCTCTCCCTGCGGTGGGGAAAAGAGACCGCGGTCCTCGGCCTCTCCCTCCGGCACGCCACACCGCTGTTCCGGATCCCGGGCCAGCGCGGCGCTGACTACGTCCTCTCGATGGCCGGAGACCTCGACGATGACGAAGTCGGGGACGTACTTCTGGGGCATATCCCCGACAGCCTCGTGTCCTTCGAGGTCGAGCTGACGGCGCACTCTGGAGCCGACGGCAGCCAGCTCTGGCGTGCCCAATGGGGCGACGGCGGCGCCACTGCGGGCCTGAGCCTCGCCGTCCTGCCTCCCGTGCACCCGGGAGAGGCTCCCCGCATCCTGGCTGGCGCTTCGGACTGGTTCTGGCACGGCACCGTGTTCCGCAACGGAGTGCTGAGGTCGGTAGATGGGGTTACCGGGGAGGAGCTCTGGAGCCTGGGCGTCGATGACGTTCGCCCTCCCCACGCGAAGCCGGGCGAGCACGCCGTGTATCGCTAGCGGGACTGGAGCGCCAGCCCCGCTAGGAGTACGACTCGAGATGGAACTCGGTGCAGATCCAGCGGCCCTCCTGCTTCTCCAGATCGTAGGTACCCTCTGCGGCGCTCGCCCCCGACTGGAAGTCCGTGGCCTCCACTTCGACTGAGTCTTCATCGATCCACGTGATGCGCTCGATCCAGAAGATCAATCCGCTCCCGCCGTGCTCTACATGCTGCGCTGGCAAACCGCTATCGAGCCGGTTGGTGGACTTCGAGATGGGCCAGATCCGCGGAGAATGCCCCGAGGGTCTTTCCATGAGCTCCGCGGGAGGATCTTGCCCGTCACCCACCGCCAGGAAGTAGTGGTCGACCGGAGAGCGCATCTCCTTGACCATGCAGCTGTGCTCGAACTGATAGCGGAAGAGCGCCTCCGCGATCTCGAGATCCTCGCCCTCGAGCACCATCGCGCTCGGAGAGGTCTCGGACGTGTTGCTCGAGCAACTCGCCAGCGTCAGCAACGTAAATGCGATTGCGATTCGAAACATCGGCGCGCTCCTGGAAACTAGAGTATAGGCAAGCAGGCCGGCCTCACCAGCTACAGAAAGGAAGCGAGCTCGGTCAGATCGTCTACGAGATCGAACTCTCCGGATGGGGCTACGGGAGTCCTGGCGAGCAGGATCGGATGCAACCCGGCGTCGCGGGCCCCGCCGGCGTCTTCCAACGGGTGATCGCCGACGTGCACGACCGCCTCAGCGGGAAGCTCCAACGCACGCAGCGCGAGCTGGAAGATGCGCGGGTCCGGCTTCGCGCAGCCGACCTCGGCCGAGGAGATGACGAAGTCGACGTGCCGGCGAAGCCCCAGCTCCTCGCAAAAGTGACCGAGACCGCACTGCCAGTTGGAGACGATGCCCACGCCGAGTCCGTGACGCTTCGCCCACTCCAGTGCGGGCACGGCGTCCTCGAAGACGTGCAAGCTGGCCGGGCCCAGGAGCTCGCACACGGCGCCGGCGTGTTCCTCGGGTCGGTCGCTTCCCGACCCTTCCATCTCCAGCCGATCGAACAGCACGCGCGTGAACTCGATCCAGAACCGGTCGCGGTCCTCGCGCGTGGCTTCGGACCGGTAGTGCTCGCCGTAGAACTCGAAGATGTCGTAGAGGACCTGGTGCTCCCAGAGGTCCGTCTCGAGATCATTCTCGGCGAAGTACTCCATCATGGCGGGGCCCCGCCCCCGCCCCGTCCCGTGGCGGACCAGCGTGAGGTAGAAATCGAAGGTGATGCCGCGTATCTCGCTCATGCTGCGCTCCGGATGATGCCCGGGATTGTAGCGCCGCTTCTCCACGGTAGACTGCCGTCATGTTCCTTCAATCCACCCTGCTCCTCGCCGTCACCCTCGCCCTTCCCTCCGCCGAGGATCCAATTCCGGAGATCCTGTCCTCGATCTCCGCGGAGCGATTGAAGGCAGACGTGGAGACGCTGGCCGGTTTCGGGACGCGGCACAGCTTCTCCGATACCGAGTCCGACGAGCGCGGAATCGGCGCTGCGCGGCGCTGGCTGCGGGACGAGCTGAAGGCCATCTCGTCGGCGACCGGCGGCCGGCTGCAGGTCGAGGAGCAGCGCTTCCCCGTCGAGGTGCGCGGTCGGGAAGTGGAGATGGTCAACGTCTACGGCTTCCTCCCGGGTCGTTCGGGTGATCCCCTCGGACGCACCTACGTCGTCTCCGGTCACTACGACTCGCGCACCGCCGGGGGCATGGACGCGACGAGCGACGCGCCGGGAGCGAATGACGACGCGAGTGGCGTCGCGGTGGTCCTGGAGCTGGCGCGGGTGATGTCGCCGCACCTCCTGGAGGCGAACGTCGTCTTCCTGTGCGTCGACGGAGAGGAGCTCGGGTTGTTCGGGGCGAAGCACTTCATCAAGTGGGCCGAGGATCGCGGCGTTCAGCTCGACGGCATGATCACCGACGACATGGTCGGCGGCATCGAGGGCGGGAACGGCATCGTCGACGAGATGAGCGTGCGCTGCTTCTCCCGCGCGGAGAACGGGCTGCACTCGTCTTCACGGGAACTCGCCCGGGGGCTCGCCGACAGCGCGAAACGCTACGTCGATGGCTTCCGGATCCAGCTCGTCTACCGGCTGGACCGCTTCGGCCGCGGCGGAGATCACGCGCCCTTCGACGCCGCCGGCATTCCCGCCTTGCGACTCACCGAGCCTAACGAGCACTTCGATCGCCAGCACGCGAAGGTGCGCGAGGAGGATGGTGTTCGCTACGGCGATCTGCCCGAGTTCGTGTCGGGTGAGTACATGGCACGCGTCGCTCGAGTGAACGCGGCCTTTCTCACCGAGCTGGCCCTGGCCCCGCCGCCGCCGGAGCCGCCGCGGATGCGCGCTGCGAACCGGTACGACACGCAGCTCACCTGGGCGCCGGTGGAGGGGGCTGCCGGCTACGAGGTGGTCTGGCGCGCGACGAGCGCGGCGCGCTGGGAGCAAGTGCAGCGGGTCGGTCCCGAGACCACCAGGCGGCGGTCGCGGCGAGGGGAGCGAGAGGTCGTCAGCGCCGTGATCCCGCGCGTCACTGCAGACAACTGCTTTTTCGGCGTGCGCTCGATCGACGAGGACGGCCACCGCAGTCGCGCGGTGACCCCGGAGCGCCCGTAGCCGAACGATCACGACCGGAGCAACGATGAGAAGCCCCCTCGAGAGCAACCGTAGAGCGAGAGTCCCCCACCCGCAGAGCGCGATTCCATCGCGTTCACGCCGAGACTTCCTGCGGGCCGCGGGGGCCGCGGCCGCCGTGGTGGCGCTGCCCTCCGGCGCGACCGCCCGGCTGGGGCGCCTGGAGAAGACGATCCGCATCGGCCTGATCTCCGACCTGCATCAGGACCTGATGCACGATGGAGAAGAGCGAATGGATACGTTCGTGAGGGCGATGAAGACCTTCGAGGCGGACGCGGTCATGCAGCTCGGGGACTTCGCCTATCCCGCCGCGAAGAACCGCTCGGTCATCGATCCGTTCAACGGGGCGACCGGAAACGCGCTGCACGTCATCGGCAACCACGACACCGACTCCGGCCACACGAAACAGCAGTGCCTCGACGTCTGGGGGATGAGTGGCCGCTACTACGCCCGGGATGTCCGCGGGCTGCGGGTCCTGGCCCTGGACGGCAACGAGCCCGGCTCCCCGACGCACCGTGGCGGATACGTGGCCTACGTCGGCGAGAAACAGCGGGAATGGCTCGTCGCCGAGCTCCAGCGGCACGATGGCCCCTTCCTCATCGCCAGCCATCAACCCCTGGCGGGGGCGTGGACCGTGGACAACGGAGAGGAGATGCAGACGTTGCTCAGTCGATTCGCGGACAAGATCGCGCTGGTCGTGAACGGCCACACGCACATCGACCAGCTCCTGCGCGTCGGCAAGGTCAACTTCCTCCACGTGAACTCGGCCTCGTACTTCTGGGTCGGTGGCGACTACAAGCACGAGAGCTACGCGAAGGAGCTCCACGCCGAGCACCCGTGGATCGGCCACACGTGCCCGTACCGCGACCCGGTCTTCTCCGCTCTGGCTTTCGACCCGCTATCCGGCACCATCACCATCGAAGGGCGGACCAGCGTCTGGGTCGGACCGTCGCCGGCCGAGCTGGGAGTCGATCACGACAAACTGATCCACGGCGAGGAGATCGCACCGAGGACCCGGACGCGCCGGATCGAGAGGGCGCGGGGGTGACGATCGGGACCAACCGGAAAAACGAACTCATGCTCATGATCATGTTGCACAGCTTCCTGCCGGCGGCCTTGCTCCTCACCCTCGGATCCTCTGAAGGCGGCCTGTACGGTACTTCACTCGAGGTCCCGTCCCCCACCACCGTCGAGATCGGCGACGAACGCTACGGCGCCGAGGCCGACGAGCGGGGGCCGATCGGGGGTGGCGCCAGCTACCGGCCGGTGCTCTCCGGTGGCGACCGGGTCGCCACCACTCTCGACGAGCTGATCGCCGCCCTCGCCGAGACGCAGCCGGGAGAGGTGGTCTTCGTCCCCGGCGACGTGAAGATCGACTGCACGGCGCGGATCTTCGTCGACGAGCTGGTGCTGGAGATCGGCGAACGCGTGACGCTGGCGAGCGACCGCGGTCGCGACGGCTCGCCCGGCGCGCTGATCTTCTCCGACGCGCTGGCCACGCGTCCCTTGATACGGGTGACCGGTCCGGACGCGAGGATCAGTGGCTTGCGCTTGCGCGGCCCCGACCCCGAGCGTCGCCTCGACCACCATCGCCGCTCCTTCCGCGAAGGGCGCGGGCGCGAGTACTACTACGAGTTCCCGGTCTCCGACGGGATCGAATGCTCCTTCGACCGCCTCGAGGTCGACAACTGCGAGCTCGCCGGGTGGAGTCATGCGGCGATCTGGCTGAAGGGCGGCACCGACCACCACGTCCACCACGACTTCATCCACCACAACCAGTACCAGGGGCTCGGCTACGGCGTCTGCCACGACGTGTCGACCTCGCTGATCGAGCGGAACCTCTTCGACTGGAACCGCCACTCGATCGCGGGCACGGGGAGGCCGGGAAGCGGCTACGAGGCGACCCACAACATCGAGCGCGGCACCTCGCTCAGCCACTGCTTCGACATGCATGGAGGGCGCGATCGCAAGGACGGCACGAACGTCGCGGGGACCTGGCTGAAGGTCTCGCGCAACACCTTCCTCTGCCCGCGCGAGGCGGTGCGAGTTCGCGGCGAGCCGGAGGAGGAAGCGCGGGTGACGGGGAACTGGTTCGTGCACGACTCGCCCGCCAGGGCGGTCCGGGGCGAGAAGCGGACGATCCTGGGGAGGAACGCCTATGGGCTGGAGGATCCCGAGGTCCTCACGGGCGACTGACCCGGGCGACTCTCGGGCGGGCGGCCTCGGATCCTACTCGTCCTCGTCGGCTACGTATCCGAGCGCCTCAAGCCGCTCGCGCAGAGCGGGGTCGAGCTGGATCACGCTCCTGGCCTCGTGCACGTCGGTGCCGCGCGCCTTGAACTCCTCGAGCAGCGGGGCGAGCTCGGCGGTGACCCGCGGGCGCTTCTCGGGTGGGATCGGCCGGAGGTCGAGGCGGTCCTGCTCCAGGTTGAAGAGCCAGCGCTGGTCGAGGTGCTCGTAGAGCTTCCACTTCCCCTTGATCACCGCCCAGATCTCCTCCTCGATACCCCGGAGGCGGCTGTAGCGGTGGAGGAAGACCGGCCGCTCCTCGAGGTCGTCGAGGAAGTCCTGGTCGGGATCGTCTTCGCGCAGGAGCGGCGCGAGCGACCTCCCGTTGCACGCCGGCCCGTTGCTCAGGCCGGCAAGCTCGGCCACCGTCGGCAGGACGTCGACCAGCGCGACGCTCGCCTCGATCCTCTGCGCCGGCACACCCAGGCCGGGGCCGTGCACGAGGAATAGCACCTGGGTCAGCTCGCGGAACAGCTTGAACTGGTGCTCCCACTGTCCGTGCTCCATGAATTCCTCGCCGTGGTCGGAGACGACCACCAGCAGCGTGTGCTCGTCGATCGACAGCTCGTCGTGGATGCGCCGGAGGACCTCGTCGAGGAAGGAGATCTCGCTCTGGTACGCCGAGATGGCCCGCACCCGGCTGTCCGTCGAGGGCTCGAACCACGGTGCGTGCTCCTCGTACGGGCCGTGCACGTCGTTGAAGTGCAGGTACAGGAAGTAGGGCTCGGCCGCGGCGATCTCCGGCTTCCACTCGATCAGCCGATCGAGGACCTCTGTCGCCGGCCTCTCGTCGAGCTTCTCGAAGCGGTCGAAGCCGCGGTCGAAGCCCAGCTCGGAGCCGATGTTGAGGTTCGTCGCGAGGCCGAAGGTCCCGTACCCCGCCTCCCGGAAGAGCTCGGGCAGGGTGGGCCGGTGCGGCGGGAGCTGCCTCAGCTCGAGCGTCTCGGACTCTTGCTCGGCGTCGAGCTGCCGGAACTGCGCGAAGAAGCCGAGCACCACGCCGTGGCGCGTCGGGTAGAGGCCGGTGAAGAGCGAGGCGGTCGCCGGCGCGGTCCAGCTCGAGGTGGAGAAGGCACGGTCGAACACGGTCCCGCGCGCGGCGAGTTCCCGGAGGAAGGGCGCGGTCTCGCGTGGGTTGCCACCGAAGCCCAGGTGATCGAAGCGGAGGGTGTCGATGGTGATGACGACGACGTTCGGCCGCCCGCCGGGCTCTTGCGCCCCCCTGCCCCCCGATTCGCCGGCGGAGTCGCCCGCTCCGCAGGCGGAGAGGAGGGCGAGAAGGGTAAGGGGCGGGGGGGCTCGTCGCACGGCAGTCACGGGGAGAATACCGTGTCGGCACGGTTTCCGCCAGCTACGATCCACCCCCGCTCTCGCCTCACTCTTCGAGCAGCTGCCCGACGTCGGCCTTCAACCCCGGGAAGATCGCTTCGGTCGCGACCCGGGCTCCGGCGGGGTTCCAGTGCGGGTCGTCGGGGAAGCAGGTCGGGAAGACGCCGGTGCTCCGAAAGGCGTCGAGCAGGGATCGGATCGGGTAGTCGACTCGCTCGCGCTGTTCCCCGAACAGGCGGAACGGCTCCAGGCAGTGCGGGCCGAGGATCTCGTACTCGCCCTTCTCCCAGTTGTTCGGGCACTCGCGGTCGCTGTACTGGTACGAGCGGGGCAGGATGTACACGACGAAGCGCGCGTCCCGCTCCCCGCACCACTCGTTCAGCCGGTCGATGTTGTCGAGGATCTCCCGGCAGTGTGGTCGCGTCTCGGTGAGCGGCGCTTCGGTGATGAAGAAGCGCCTCCTCGGCACTTCCTCGTTGCGCGTCCAGTAGAAGCTCTCGAAGGCCTCGGGGAACTGCCGCTCGAAGACGTGCATCGCGAAGGGGAAGTGATACACCCACCAGTACACGCCGCGCCGCTCCAGCCGGCGACGCCACTTGATGTCGTCCTGGAAGTCCGTCATGTCGACGAACAGCGCGACGAGGTCGGGGTGATAGCGCTCCCCCAGCGCTTCCAACCGGCGAAGGTCGAGGAAGGGCGAGGAGCTCGACCAGCCGAAGTTCGCGGTCTTGAGGTCGACCTCGGGGAACGCGTCTCGGAGGCGATCGGTGAGGTGGTACGCGAAGGTCTGATCGGCGTCGAGCTCGGCCCCGAAGGTGAACGAGTCCCCCAGGAACAGCACGTTCAGCCCCTCGGGGGCGAACTCGTCCGGCTCCCACCGGCAGCGGAGGAGGTCCGAGTTCATTCCCGGTGGAGTCTCCGCCGGCGCGGGCCAGTGATCGGGATTCCGGGTGTAGTAGTACGTCTCCATCTCGAACACGTGCATCACGAAGGGCGCGAGCAGGTGTTCGACGCCGATGTAGTAGACGAGGAGACCGGGCAGGACCACGGTCCAGCGCCAGCGCAGGCGCGAGAACACGAAACCGAGGAGCAACAGGGCGTAAATCGCCACCAGCAACGCGATCCCGGCCTTCAGCGCGGGCAGCTGCACGAAGAGCTGCACCACGCAGGCGAGGATCAGCAACGCACCGTTCGAAACACCTGCGGCGAGGAGCCCTTTCGAGCGACTGGGGCTGCTGGCCGGTTCTGACGGAGAAGTCATGCGGAGTCGGGACAACTCCACCACGATCGTCGGAGCTGCGCAAGAATCCTCCGCGACGGGTCGGCGAATCGCGGTGGGCTGTCCCCGACTCCGTTCCATTCCGGTAGAATCCGCGCGCCTTCAGACGGATCCCCCACCTTGCTCAGCCTGCTCCTCCTCCTCGCCCTTCAGGGCGCCGATCAAGACCTCCAGCCGGAGGTCGAGCTGCCGGAGACGGTCGTCGTCGCGCCGCGCTCCGAGAGGACCGTCACCTCGTCCGAGGCGAAGACGACGGTGGTGAGCGGTGAGGAGCTCGTCGAGACCGGCGCGCGCTCGCTGCCGCAGGCGATCGGACAGGCGTCCGGCGTCTGGATCCAGGAGACCAACCAGGGCGGCGGCGCGCCGATCGTGCGCGGGCTGCTCGGGAACAAGGTGCTGGTGATGATCGACGGCGTGCGGGTCAACGACTCGACGACGCGCTACGGCCCCAACCAGAGCCTGAACACCATCGATCCGGCGATCGTCGACCGGGTGGTGGTGATCCACGGCACCTCCTCGGTGCTCTACGGCTCCGATGCGCTCGGCGGCGTGGTCGCGGTCTGGACCAAACAGCGGCTGCCGCACAGCCGCGATCCCGAGGGCGACGCGCGACCGCTGCGCGGAGAGGTCCGGGGCAAGTACGCCACCGCCTCCGACGGCGGTCGCGGTTCGGTCTCCGCGTCCTGGGCGAGCGAGAACAACGGCTTGCTCGCGACCTGGAGCGGTTGGAGGTGGGGTGACCTCACCGCGGGGAACAACACGCCACAGCCCTTCACCGGCTACGAGGGGAACGCGCTCTTCGGCTCCTGGAACCTGGCCCTGGGACCGAAGCGGATGCTGCGGACCACCGCGCGGATCAACCGCGACTTCGACGTCCCGCGCACCGACAAGCTGGTCGCCGGCTACGGCCAGACCGAGCCGACGCACGAGATCTGGGACTACACGCTGCAGGACCGGCGCGGCTACATCGTCTCGTACGACGACGAGAACGCGACGAGCTGGTTCGACGCGATGCAGCTGCGCCTCTCCCTGCGTAGCTACGACGAACACCGCTCGAAGCAGAAGCTGGCGGGAGACCGCTTCACCTTCGAGGCCGACGAGGTGAACACCGTGGGGCTCGGCGCGGACTGGCGCAAGATGCTCGGCGAGAACCACCTCCTGACCTACGGGCTCGACTTCGACCACGACGAGGTGGACTCCGAACGCCGTGACACCGATCTGAACACCGGCGTGGAGACCTGGCGCGAGGGTTCGTTCGCGCCCGACTCGCGCTACACCCAGACGGGAGTATTCGTCCAGGACGAGATCTTCGGGCTCGAGCCGTACTTCCTGACGGTGGGGCTGCGCTACTCCTACTTCGCCTTCGGTTTCGACGAGTTCGGCACCGGCGAGAAGAAGGACGGCGACTTCGACGCGCTGACCGCCAGCGTGGAGCTCGGCCGCGAGCTGTCCGAGGACTTCTTCGCCGTCGCCACGCTGGCGCAGGGCTTCCGGGCGCCGAACCTCAATGATCTCGCGCACGACGGGAACTTCGGCGCGGGGGAGCTGCACAACCCCGACCTGGTGCCCGAGGAGAGCCTGACGGCGGAGCTGGCGATCGAGGTGACCAAGCCCCGTTGGTCGGCGCTGGGGGCGATCTTCGCGACGCACATCGACGACTACATCGGCCGCACGCTGCTCGACCCCGGCGACCCGAACGAGGACGGGGACGAGCTCTACCAGCGCACCAACAGCGGCTACGCGCAGATGTGGGGCGCGGAGCTCGGCGCGAGCGCCCTCTTGATCCCCGACCGGATCGACTGGCGGCTCGGCGCGAACGCGTCGTACGTGCGCGGCCGCGAGTACGCCGAGGCGCCGCTCGACGGCGTGGACATGCGACGCATCCCACCGCTGAACGGGCGCGTGTGGTTGCGCCACGAACCGAAGGGAATCTGGAAGTACCTCGACTGGACCGAGCTCGCGCTGGTCTGGGCCCTGCGCCAGGATCGGTTGCACCCCCAGGACATCACCGACCCGCGGATCAACCCGAACGGCACTCCGGGGTGGGCGGTCCTGAACTTCAACGTCGGGGGCGCGATCGACCGCCACTCGGACTGGCGCATCGGCGTGCACAACATCCTGGACGAGCACTACCGCGTGCACGGCTCGGGGATCGACGCGCCGGGGATCGGGCTGGTGCTGGAGCTGGCGCTGGGGTTCTGATCGGGGCGACGGGGAGTTCCTCCGGTCGCGGTTGTCTCCTCCCGGGGGTTTCGTACAGTGACCCCAGCGTTCGAACCGTTTCGTGACGAGAGGATCGCCCGAATCCCGGAGGTGTGAGATGCCGACGTTCGTCCTGATGACCAAGCTGGGAACCGAAGCCCTGCAAGACGCCAAGGGCCGCCGCGCCATGGGCAAGGAGTGGCTGAACCGGGTCAAGACCCACTGCCCCGACGTCAAGTGGATCGCGCACTACGCGCTGCTCGGCCCGTACGACTTCATGGATATCTACGAGGCGGACGGAATCGAGACGGCGCAGCGCGTCTCGTTGATCTCCCGCGGCGAGGGTGCGCTGAGCGCGGAGAGCTGGGAGGCGACTCCGTACGAGGAGTTCCTCAAGGTGATGGAGGAGCTGGGGCAGTAAACCGTCCCGGAACGATCGGTGTGGCCGAGCGCCCGACCCGGCGCCGAGGAACCTGTGCGATGAAGCGATTCACCATCTGGAACGGAATGCTGGTCCTGCTGCTCGCGGCGATCGTGTCCTCGGCGGCGGGTCTGCGCGGGGGCTCGCAAGAGGCCGGTGATGCGGAAGATCCCCTCGACGCCCTGATCGACAAGACGAACGAGCTGGAGGCCTTCGCCGCGACCTATCGCCTGGTCGGTCCGGACAAGGAGATGACGCTGCGACTCCTCTACTCCGCGACGCTGGGTGCGGTCGTCCACATGGAGGACGACGAGGGCTCGATGATGCACTCGGCGGCCCTGGACGGCACGATCTACGCCCAGGTAAGGGGCGAGGATGGCGAGCCGTTCGGGCAGGCGATCCAGATGAAGAGGGTGATCGCGGCCATCGCCCCCCTCCGAGAAAACGAATGTCGCGAGTTCCCGGGATTCGAAGAGAGCGAGGACGACCGGAGGAACATCGGTGAAGGGGCGTTCTTCCAGCTGCGGTTCAGCGCGGCGGAGAACGAGACGATCAACGGAAATTACACGGTGGGCTACGAGGAGCACCGGGAGTTCCTGTGTTACTGGTTGCCGTGGCTGCAGGAAGCGCAGCCGCTGCCCGGCGAGGACGAGTCGTTGCTCCGGTACGAGACCGATGACGGCCTGCTGGCGGAGCTCTCCGCCGAGACCGGCTTCCTCCAGCGCGTCTGGCGGAAGGATATCGGGCCGGACGTCCGAGCGATGATCCTCGAGTCACTCGATCTCGATCCCGAGCTCGCCGACGACGAGTTCGACCCGCCGGAGGCCCTGATCGGATCAGCAGGCGAGGTGAGCGATTGGGAGCAGCGGCTCACGGCCCAGATGATCGAGGGCTACCGCGCTTCCCTGTACGCTTTCCTCGACACCCACCTGGCCTCCGGCGAGCTGGAGTGGAACGAGGATACTCGAGACCGGTGCACCCGCGTGTTCCAGCCGTACGTGGAGCTGGTGTACGCCGAATCGATGGCGGTCTTCCGGGAGGCGCTCGAGGCGAATCTCACCGAATGGGCGAGCCGGTTGCAGGCGCACGCCGAGGAGATCCGGGGCGAGGAGGGCGCTGCGGAACGGATTCGTGAGAACGCGAACGACTGCTGGGAAGCCGTGGAGCAGCAGCTGGAGGCCTCCCGGCAGATCATCGAGAAGCTCGAGCTCCCCCTGGCCGAGGAGGAGTGGTCGGACCTCGCCACGATGGTCCTCGAGCTCGAGCGCGCGGTTCAGCGATCACTCTTCGACGAGCTCGCCGGCGACCCGATCCGGGCTCACCACGGCAAGCTCGTCGAGGAGATCCTCGAGAGCCTCGAGGACACGCCGTGAACACCTCGGTTCGTACCGGCGCTCAGCTCACCGCATCGACGATCGTCTCCAGCTCCGCGCGATCTTCGATCACCCCCCGCTCGTAGCCGATCGAGGTGAAGACCACCGCCCGATCGACGAAGCGGGACACCAGCGTGTACAGCTCGACCGCGAGGTGCAGGTCGAGCGCATTGTCGAGGAGGCCTTCCTCGAGGACCTCGTCCCACAGCACGTGTCGAGTGATCAGGAGCGCTTGAATAACCTCGGAGAGCGCAAAGCCCTCCTCGTGACGCTGCGCGCCGAGCGCGATGTAGACGCGGCCGACTTCCTCTCGCGAGGTCTCGCGCGAGATCCAGCGACCGAGCTGGCTGTACACGCGGAAAGCGCGGCGGTACAGACGCTCGGAATCGTAGCCGCTATAGGTCGGCGTGTTCGGATGACTCCGCACCAGCTCGACGCACCTCTTGGACAGGCGATCCGCGTTCTTCTCGATCAGGTCCACCAGCTTCCTGGAGTATGGCATGATTACTTCGACCTCCTATTCGGTGGAAACGCGATGTACTCCATTCACCATAGCACGCGTCGAATACCCCGGTAGGCGACGCTCACTCCCCGATCGCACTCGCTCTCCCCTGATCAGGTCAACCACGGCGGTGGAGCCCCGCAGGCCGCCGATCTGTCGATCCGATCATCGAGCCTGGCTCTCCTTCGGTCTGAATGGGCCCTCACCGGGCCGACGGGTCCGCCGCTACCCCAACGCCTCGATCACCTCGGGCGGCGCCTGCACCAGCTCGATCAGCGCACCTTCCCCCCCGACCGGCAACTCGTCGCTGCCCCGCGGGTGGATGAAGCAGATGTCGTAGCCGCTGCCGCCCCGCCGGATCCCGCCGGGTGCGAAGCGCACGCCCTGTGACTGCAGCCACTCGTACGCCGCCGGCAAGTCGTCGACCCACAAGCCGACGTGGTTGAGCGGCGGGCGACTGACGTCGATCTTGCCGTCGGGGTCGAGCGGCTGCATCAGGTCGACCTCGACGCGGTGAGGCCCGCTACCGATCGAAGCGATGTCCTCGTCGACGTTCTCCCGCTCGGCCTTATACTCCCCCACCACGGTGAGCCCGAGCAGCTCGATCCAGAGGCGAGTGAGTCGGGACTTGTCCTTCGCGCCGAGCGCGATCTGCTGCAATCCGAGGATGCGGAAGGGTCGATCCAATGAAATACTCGTCTTCCCGGCACCGACACGCGGCGCTCGAGGAGGAGCAGGATACCGCGCCCCGCCATGAGGAGGAAGTGAATCGGGCGGCGGCGGCCATTCAAATGCTACGCTGCCGCCATCACCTCCCCTCGGTGCGAGCCCCACCGAATCTCATGGCAGCATCCAGACCCTTGGCATCTCCCCTCTTCGGCGCCGTCGACGAGACCACCTGGCGCGCGCGAGTCGAAGCCGATCTCGGCGATCGCTCCTTCGACGACGCGCTCGTCACTCGCACCCCGGAAGGGCTCCGCGTCGAGCCCCTCTACGGAGACCGCTGGGCGACCCCGGCCACGCTGCCCTCGCCGTCGAGGCCGGGATGGGCGATCCACGCCGAGTACGACGCCGCCGAGCTCGAGCGGACACTGGAGGAGATCGCCGTCGATCAGCGACGGGGCGTGCGCGGTGTGCGCCTCGCCCACGCGAACGGCGAGCGGGTCGAAACGCTGCTCGAGGCCGTCGACCTCGCTGACACGGCGATCCACCTCGGCGCGACGCGCACGGCGAACGAGAGTCTGGAGGCGCTGCTGCGCGTCGCGGCCTCGAGGTGTGTCGCGCCGGAGACGCTGCGCGGCGGGATCGGCGCGGATCCGATCGGCGTGCTGGCGCGGATGGGCGGGTCGGTCGCGCCCGCCGCGGACAAGCGGGACGCGCTCGCCGAGCTGGTGCGCCGCGCGCACGAGAGCGCGCCGCGGCTGACCGTCTTCACGGTCCGCACGACCCCCTACCAGCGCGCCGGCGCGGGGATCGCCCAGCAGATCGCCTTCGCGCTCGCCACCGGCACCGAGTACCTCCGCTGGCTCGGGCGACGCGACGTCGAGGTCGAGGTCGCCGCTTCCTCGATCGAGTTCGAGTTCAGCCTCGGCACCGATTTCTTCCTGGAGATCGCCAAGCTGCGCGCGGCGCGGCTCGCCTGGGCGCGCCTCGTCGCGGCGGCGGGCGGCAGCCGCAGCGCGCAGTGTGCCCCGATCCACGCGCGCACCTCGGAGCGCTGCTGGAGCCGGCGCGATCCCTGGGTCAACCTGCTCCGCGGCACCACGGGAACGCTGGCCGCCGCGCTGGGCGGCGCCGATTCGATCGTCACCGCGCCCTTCGACCGCGCGATCGGTCGCTCCGACGAGCTCGCCCGGCGCCTCGCGACCAATACCCAGGCGATCCTCGACGAGGAGTCGCACGCATCGGCGGTGCGCGACCCGGCCGCGGGCAGCGGCTACCTGGAGACGGTCACTCGCGAGTTCGCGCGCAGCGCGTGGCGGGCATTCCGCGACCTCGAGCGGGAAGGCGGCATCAGCACCGCGCTGATCTCGGGCTCGCTGCAGGGAGCGATTCACGTGATCGAGGAGCGGGAACGGCACGAGGTCGCCACGCGGAAGCACGGGCTGGTCGGCGTGAGCGAGTTCCCCGACCTCGACGAGGAGCGGTTGGAGCGGCCGTCCGCCGGCGCGGAGCACGAGCGCGGCGAAGGCGCCGTGCCGTCGAACCGCCTCGCCGAACCCTTCGAACGGCTCCGCGACCGGAGCGACCGACACCTCGCGAAGCACGGCGCGCGGCCGAGGGTCTTCCTCGCCAACCTCGGCGAGATCCCCGAACACCGCGCGCGCGCGACCTTCGCCGCCAACCTCTTGGCCGCGGGCGGGCTCGAGGCGATCGGAAATGACGGTTTCGCCGACGAAGGCGAGGCCGCCGAGGCGTTCGCCGCCTCGGGGGCGAAGCTGTGCGCGATCTGCTCGACGAACCGTCGCTACGCCGAGTCGGTGCCGAAGCTCGCGCCACTCCTCGTCGAGCGCGGCGGGACGGTGATCGTCGCCGGCCCACCCGGCGCTGCGGAGGAGGCCTGGCGCAACGCCGGGGTCGCGTTCTTCATCCACCTCGGCTCCGAGGTGCTGTCGACCCTCGAAGCGCTCCTCGCGGTAGTGCTCGATGAAGAAGCGGAGGTGGAGAGATGAACAGTCCTCTTCCCGACTTCACCGAGATCGAGTGGGACGACCTCCCCGCCCCCGCGCCACAGGGTCCGCACGGCGGCGAGAACTGGATCACCCCGGAAGGGATCGAGATCCGGCCCCGCTACTACCCCGACGATGCTGTTCCCGTCGGGCACCTCGGCAGCCAGCCCGGCTTCCCGCCATTCCTGCGCGGCCCGTACCCGACGATGTACGTCCAGCGGCCGTGGACGATCCGGCAGTACGCGGGGTTCTCGACCGCCGAGGAGAGCAATGCGTTCTACCGCCGCAACCTCGCGGCGGGACAGAAAGGGCTGTCGATCGCCTTCGACCTGGCGACGCACCGCGGGTACGACTCCGACAACCCGCGGGTGGTCGGCGATGTCGGCATGGCGGGCGTGGCGATCGACTCGATCCTCGACATGCGCATCCTCTTCGACCGCATCCCGCTGGAGAAGATGAGCGTCTCGATGACGATGAATGGCGCCGTGCTGCCGGTGATGGCACTCTTCATCCTCGCCGGCGAGGAGCAGGGCGTCGCGACGGAGAAGCTGTCGGGGACCATCCAGAACGACATCCTCAAGGAGTTCATGGTCCGCAACACCTACATCTACCCGCCGGCACCCTCGATGCGGATCATCGGCGACATCTTCGCGTACACCTCGCGAAAGATGCCGCGCTTCAACTCGATCTCGATCTCCGGCTACCACATGCAGGAGGCGGGTGCCACGGCGGACATCGAGCTCGCCTACACGCTGGCGGACGGCCGCGAGTACCTCCGCACGGGAGTCGCGGCGGGGCTCGAGATCGACGCGTTCGCGCCGCGGCTCTCCTTCTTCTGGGCAGTCGGCATGAACTACTTCATGGAGGTCGCCAAGTTGCGGGCGGCGCGCCTCCTGTGGGCGGAGATCGTCCGGGAGTTCGAGCCGAAGAGCGACAAGTCGATGTCGCTGCGCACGCACTGCCAGACTTCCGGCTGGAGCCTGACCGCGCAGGATCCCTACAACAACGTCATCCGCACCTGCGTCGAGGCGATGGCCGCGGCGCAGGGGCAGACTCAGTCGCTGCACACCAACAGCTTCGACGAGGCGCTGGCGCTGCCCTCCGACTTCAGCGCGCGGATCGCACGGAACACGCAGCTCTACATCCAGAAGGAGACCGGGGTCTGCCGGGTGATCGATCCGTGGGGTGGGAGCTACTTCGTCGAGCGGCTGACCTACGACCTGGCGCGGCGGGCCCAGGAGCACCTCGAGGAGGTGGAGCAGCTCGGCGGGATGGCCAAGGCGATCGAGACCGGCCTGCCGAAGATGCGCATCGAGGAGAGCGCGGCGCGCGCGCAGGCGCGGATCGACGGCGGCACGCAGACGATCGTCGGCCTCAACAAGTACGCGCTGGAGCACGAGGAGGCGATCACCACCCGCAAGGTCGACAATCGCGAGGTGCGCGAGGCGCAGATCGCCCGGCTGCGGGACCTGCGCGAGGGGCGTGACGAAGCGGCGCTCCGGGCGAGCCTGGACGACCTCTCGCGCTCGGCGGAGAGCGGCAAGGGCAACCTCCTCGAGCTCGCGGTACGGGCCGCGCGGGCGCGCGCCAGCGTTGGTGAGATCTCCGATGCCCTGGAACGCGTCGTCGGACGCCATCAGGCGGAGGTGCAGTCGATCTCGGGGGTGTATAGTGCCGAGATGGGCGAGAACGCCGAGGAGCTGAATCGGATCCAGGAGCGCTGTCGCGCCTTCGCGGAGATCGAAGGGCGGCGGCCGAGGATCCTGGTCGCCAAGATGGGGCAGGACGGCCACGACCGCGGCGCCAAGGTGATCGCGACGGCCTTTGCCGACATGGGTTTCGACGTCGACGTCGGCCCGCTCTTCCAGACGCCGGAGGAGACGGCGCGGCAGGCGGTCGAGAACGACGTGCACGTCGTCGGCGCGTCGACGCTGGCGGCGGGGCACCTGACCTTGATCCCGGCGCTGCGCGACGCCTTGCGCGCGCTCGGTCGCGAGGACATCGTCATCGTCGCGGGCGGCGTGATCCCGCCGCAGGACCACGACGAGGTACGCGCTGCCGGAGCGGACTGCATCTTCGGCCCCGGCACTCGGATCCACGTCGCGGCGGAGGAGCTGCTGGACGAGCTGGACGCGCGGCTGGGCCACGGAGCGAGCGGCGAATGAGCGGGGCGGCGCGGCGCAGGTTCGGGCTGGAGGAGCTGGTCGCGGGCGTTCGCGCCGGCGACCGGACGATCCTCGGTAGGGCGATCACGCTGGTGGAGAGCGACGCGCGCGCCGACCGCGAGCTGGCGGAGCAGCTGCTCGAGTCGCTGCTGCCGCACGGTCTCGACACCCACCGCGTGGGAATCACCGGTGTGCCGGGCGTGGGCAAGAGCACGTTCATCGACGCGCTGGGCACCAGGCTGACCGGTGAGGGGCATCGGGTCGCGGTGCTCGCGGTCGACCCGACGAGCTCCTTGACCGGCGGCTCGATCCTCGGCGACAAGACACGGATGACGCGGCTCGCTCGCGACGAATGCGCCTTCATCCGCCCTTCCCCTTCCTCGGGCACACTGGGCGGCGTCGCGCGGCAGACGCGCGAGTCGATGCTGCTCTGCGAGGCCGCCGGTTTCGACGTGATCCTGATCGAGACGGTGGGCGTCGGTCAGTCGGAGACGGTGGTCGACGAGATGGTCGATTTCTTCCTGGTGCTGATGCTCGCCGGCGCGGGCGACGAGCTGCAGGGGATCAAGCGCGGCATCCTGGAGATCGCCGACCTGGTGGCGATCAACAAGAGCGACGGCGAGAATCAGGCTGCGGCGGGGCGCGCTCGCGCCGAGTACGCCGGGGCGCTGCGGCTGATGCGCCCGCGGAGCGAGGCGTGGGAGCCGCGGGTCCTCTGCGTCAGCGCGCTGGAGGAGCTCGGCCTGGACGAGCTGTGGTCCGCTATCGAGGTACACCGCGGCCTGCTGGAGGCGAGCGGCGAACGCGCGGCGCGCCGGAGCGAGCAGCACCGCCGCTGGATGTGGCAGCTGGTCGAGGAGGACGTGCTGCGGGCGGTGCGGTCGACGCGGAAGGTGAAGGTCCTCGCCGACGAACTGGAGGTCGAGGTGCTCGCCGGCCGGGTGCCGCCGGGAGTCGCAGCACGGCGAATCGTCGAGGCACTGGGCTTGTAGCAGTACGGAGTCGCACTCCGTACTGCTCAGCGAATCGCGTCTCTCAGGGCGGCCTCGAGCTGTTCGAGGTCGGCTTCGGTGTGCTCGGCGGTGACGGCGAAGCGTAGGTAGTCTCCCGCGGGCCCGCCGGGGTACCGGATCAGCGGGACGTGGATCCCCGAGCCCCGGAGCGAGGCGTGAACGCGCTGGGTGTCGCCCTCCTTCTCGAACGCGAGGGCGCGCACCGGGAAGTGGACCGAACGCTCCCGAGGATCGACGCGGTCGACGATCCGATGCAGGGTGGCCGCATGCTCGAAGCAGCGGGCCCGTCGCTCCGGCTCCTCTCGCACGATGGAGAGCGCCACTCGGGCGGCGGCGACGAGCGCGGGGGGCGGGGCCGTGGTGCAGGCGTAGGGCGAGGTCGCGCGCACCGCTTCGACCGTCGCGCGCGATCCGAGCACCGCCCCGCCCGCGGTCCCGAGACACTTCGACAGGGCGACGACCAGGGCCTGACCGTCGCTGGTGAGGTCCAGCTCCTCGGCCGCGCCAGCTCCGCGCTCGCCGAGCAGGCCGAAACCGTGAGCGTCGTCGACCGCCACCAGCGAGAAGTCCGCTCCGACCAGCTCTCCGACTCGCGCGCTGCGCGCCTCGGTCGGGAACGTCCCGTCGGTGAAGGCGACCGTGCAACCATCGCGCCGTGCCGCCTCGGCGTCCTCGCCGGCGACGCCGAGCGCTCCCGCCGCTCGAATCGCGTCGACGATGCAGGGGTGCGCCTGCGGGTCGACGAAGACCCGCGTCCCTGCGGCGATCCGCGCCAGCGCCAGCCCCAGGTCGGCGAGCGCCGCGTCGGGCAAGAGGGCGCAGTCCTCGGCCCCGGTGAACTCCGCGAGCTCTTCCTCGAGGGCGACGTGCAAGGTCGTGGTCCCCGAGGTCGATCGCGCCGCGCCGGCGGAGAGCCCGAAGCGGGTCGCCGCGGCGCGCGCGGCCTCGAGCACCCGTGGGTGCGAGGCGAGGCCGAGGTACGAGCAACCCCCGAAGAACAGGTACTCCCGCCCCTCGATCACCACGCTCCGCGCGCTGCTTCCCTCGCTGATCGTCGCCATCGGTGATTCCTGCCGCGAGAATAGAGCAATCCGCACCGCGCACCAAACGGCGGTTCAGTGCCGGATCTGCCGCAGGATCCGCGGGTCCTTGATCTCCTCGTCGCGCGCCAGGAGCAGCGTCTTGGCCAGCACCTCGGCGGTCTTGGGGTCGTCGTCGGCGAAGGGCAGGAAGAGGCGCCCGCGGTACTGGCTGTGCACCGCCACGATCATGAGCACGCGGCCGGGCAGCACCTTGGTCGTGGCCGAGCCGAGGTGGACGCTGTACTCGGCGCGCGATCCCTCGATCTTCGCGTGGTGACCATCGACACGCACGTTCTTCAGGCCCAGCAGCCGGCAGGTCTCGTCGAGCAGCGTCGCTCGCATCTCCACCGTCGACGCGGACGCCTCGGGGTCGACGCCGCCGCTGTGCGCCACGCTGACCACCAGGTCGAGGTCACGCATCGCCTCGCTGAAGAGCAGGTCGGGGATCTCCTCCAGCACGAGCCACTTCGCCGGCTTCGCGCGCTTCACGAAGGCGACCCCCTCCAGCGTCAGGTCCTCGACATCCGCGGGGGTGTAGAAGGACTCCTGGAACCAGAGCTCGGCGATCAGGCCCTCGTCGTGGAAGACCTTGCGCACGCCCTCCTCGGGCGCGGAGATCCACTGACGCGCCTTCAATAGCGCCAGCGCCTGCCGCGGGTTGACCTGGTGGCCGGCGTAGCGGCGCGAGAGGTCGCAGCCGCCCAGCTCGGTCTCCGTCTTCGGGTAGACCTCGCGGAAGATCTGGCGAAAGGGTTGCACCCGCTCCACGTGGAAGCACTCCCGCTGCCACGCGCTCCAGTCGCCGCGCGCGAGCAGGTCGACGGGGTGCGCGAGGCGCAGGCGGTCGGTGCGACCGATCGGCTCGAGCTTCCCCCCGTGGTCGCGCAAGGCCTTGCCCCCCTCGGCGGGATAGCCGATCAGCTCGTCGGTGCCGACGAAGACCAGCCGCTCGATCATCGGCCGCAGCATCGGGTGTGCGCAGAAGCCGCGCAGCTCCGGCCCCGTGAAGGTGTCCGCGCGGCACATCGACTCCTCCAGCGAGAGGCGCATCCGCGCGCGCTGGCGGCGCAGCTCGGTCACCCTCGAGCGCAGCTCGGCGATGGGCTCGTGCTTGCGCAGCTTCGCCGGCACGTTCTTGAGCTTCTTCCCCTTCTTGACGACGGTCAGCTCGGGCCCGCCCTCCTCGTCGATCGCCAGCGAGACGCACGTCTCCTCGGCGCGGACCTCCACCGGCCCCCTGGCGAGGTCGGCGACCGCCTCCGCCTCCATCGCCCACTGCAGGCGGCGGGGGTCGCGGTAGCCGGCGGTGCGGGCCAGGTTCACCATGCCGATCTCCATCGCTCGCCCCTCGCTCGCTTGGCGCTGGCTGCCGAACTTGCGGCTCTCGCGCCGATAAGCCTGCATTCGCTCGTAGCGGCGCAGCGTCTCCTGCTCGCGTTCCTTCTTCCTCTTCGGCAACGGCACCAGGCCGAGCGCGCGCACCGGATCCTGGTGGCGCTTCTCGTCGACCCGCACGAGCAGCTCCTCCACCGTGACGCGCCCGAGCATCGAGTCGGCGAAGAGCTGCGCCCGCTTGTGGCCACCGCTGTCCGAGGCGTAGCGCGCCGGCTTCTGCAGCTCGTCCCAGCCGTCGGCCCCGACGATCTTGACCACGCGGTTGAACCAGGCGACGTCGACCGCGCCTTCCTCGAGGTCCTCCGCCTCGAGCTCGGTGCGCTCGGCGATGCGCGAGGCCCACAGCTCGCGGAACGCCTTGTCGCGCCAGTACGCGTTCTGCTTGGTGTGCGCGTGGATCCACCACACGACCTCCTCCAGCCCCTTGCGGCCCAGCGCGTGTTCCACGTGGGCGGCCCACTGCGGCGCGAACATCGCGAACTCCAGGAGTCGCGCGGGCTTCAGGCCACTGTCCGCGTACAGTTCACCGAAGCGCTTCGGCGTGTCCTCCTCGCCGGGCGCGGTGACCGAGATCAACCGGCTGAAGGAGTAGGCTCGCGTCGGCTCGCCCCACTCGTGCTGGCGGACGATCTTGTCGCGGCCGAGCGCGGCGATCAGCCTGAAGAGCACCTCGGCACCGCCGGAGTGGCGCAGGTGGTCCGCGGGCAGGCTGGCGGCGTTGAGGCGCTCCCCCCTGGTCAGCTCGACCTCGACCAGGCGGTCGCGAACGCGGCGTGCCATCTCCAGGAGCGCCGGCCGACCCTCGAGCTCCTTGGGCTCGCGCAGTCCGGTCACCTGGCGAATCGGTCCGAAGCCGAACTTCGGTCCCCAGTTCCCCTGGCGGGGTCGAGGGTGCAGGAGCATCCAGGCGAAGTCGACCTCGGTGAGCTCGCCGGCGTCGAAGGCGGCGACGAAGTGCTCCACCTCGGGCCCGCCGGTGCAGTCCTTCACCAGCCGTTCCAGCGCGAGCATGTCGAGCAGCGCCACCCGTACCCGCGAGGGTCCCGGCAGATCGTCGCCGCGCAGCACCTCGTACTGCCGGACGAGCCCGCGGCGCTGCGGTATCGGACGCGGTGCTGCCTGGTAGGTTTCGCCGCGTCGGTTCTTCTCGAGGGCCGAACGCTTCGGCTCCCTGGCGAGGCTGTCCTCGTACACCTGGACCAGCAGCTCCCCTCCCCCGGTCGGATCGGCGAGGAGCAGTACCCACTTGACGAGGGTCTCGAAGGCCTGGAGCAGCTCCCACGCGTGCTTCTTGCCGAAGGGTCCCGGGAGCAGGGACTTGTAGCCGCGCCCCCGCGCCACCCAGGCCCAGGTCCGCACCAGCTCCAGGCCGTCCGCGTCGCGGCAGGCCGCGGGGCGCTTCTCCAGCCAGGCGAGCCAGGTGTCGAGGAGCGGCAGGCGTTCCTGCGCGTCCGCCGTGGCATCGACGCCGCGCTTGGGCGAAGGGAAGCTCCATCCCGCGGAGGCGAGCAGGACCCGTTGTCTGGCGCCGTGCTCGCCCTGACACTCGATCTCCTCCTCGCCGTGCTCGAGGAACAGCTCGGCGAGGCTCTTCAAGCAGGCCTTCGCCGCGCTGGTCTCCAGCTTCACCCCGACGTGCTTCGGCGTCGGCAGCTTCGTCCTCGAGCCCTGCGGCACCAGCCCCAGGCAGTCGTCGAGCACGACGGTCTCGACCTCGCCGCCGAGCAGGCGACCGACCGTCTCGACCTGGTCCTTGCCGGTCAGCTTCTCGCGATGCTTCCCGACCATCTCGCGCGCGGCCTTCGCGGAGCGATCCGTCTCGACGAGGTGCATGGCGAGCTCCAGCCCCGCCGACTGCTTCTTCGCGTCCTTGTCGGCGAGCAGCGTGCCGATCACCTCGAGCGCTCGGGTATCGGGGAGCTTCGACAGTCGCCCGATCGCCCCCGCTCGCAGCGCCGCTGCCTTGCGGTGCAGGACGGCGAGCAACCGCTCCACCTCGTCGTCCTCGACCGGCAGGGGCTCGAGCGCTTCGAAGGCGGCCTTCTGCACGTCCTGGCGGGCATCGCCGACCAGCTCGAGCATCAGCCGGCGCCCTTCCGGAGTCAGCTTGCGCCGCTTCCGCTTCTTCTGGCGACCGCTGACCCACACGCTGCCGATCCCCGCGAGCTGCTCCACGATCGAGACGCAGTCGTAGCTGTCCAGCGCCCCGGCGAAGGGCATCAGGCGCTCGGGCTCGCCGACGGCCATCGCCTTCAGCGCTCCCGCCACGACGCGCCGGTCCAGCGTGAACTCGGCCCACGGCCAGAGGATCGGCTCCAGCTTCTTCTTCTTCTTCGGCAGCGCCTCGAAGCAGCGAGCGGTGGCGGCGAACAGATCAACGGTGACCGAGGTGAACCGGAGACCGGAGATCCAGCCCATCGTCGCCATCTGGATGCGCGGGTCGTCCTCGGTGCCGGCCTTGATCCGCTGCGCGACCGGTTCGAAGGAGTCCGGCAGGAGGTCGAGCACCCGGAGCGTCCTGAACGCGACGTAGCGGCGCTCGGGGTCCTCCGCTTCGAAGAGCGCCGGCGCCAGGGCGAGCGCCTCCTCGGCGTCGTGGAACGCGGTGACCCAGAGCGCGAGGTAGGCGTCCTTCGGCTCTCCCTCGTCGATCACCCGTGTGCGCTCGGCGTCGTCGTCGAGCAGTTCGGCGATCCGCCGGATCGTCTCGGTGACGACCTTCGCACTGCCGCCCGCCCAGTTGGTGCCGAGCCAGGTGTCGAAGGCGCGCACCGTCGCGCTGAAGCGCGCGAGGTCGTGCTCGAGGATCAGGTCCAGCATGTAGCGGAAGCCGCCGGGGCTCCCCTCGTCGACCGCTTCGAGGATCGACTGGCGCAGCCCCTCCTGTCGCTGGGCGGCGAGCAGCAGCTTGCCGATGATCTCCCAGTCGGAGGGTTCTTCCGAGTTGAGCAGGGCGACGACGGCGTGCTGCCCCATCTGTCCGATCTCGTGCTCGCCGTTGATCGAGTCGACGAGGGTCTCGCGCACCGCCGCGGCGTCGCGGCCGCCGCCGCGCAGGACGGCGCCGAGCATCCAGCCGACGACGCGCGGGTCGCGGTAGTCGACGGGGAGGTGCGGCGCCCAGGCCGCCAGCCACTCCACGTCGGGGTTCAGGCCGCGCAGCGCGTCGCAGACGAGGACGAAGAAGCGCGCCCGCGAGCGGGCGGCCTTCGCCGCGCGACGGGGCGCGCGGAAGGGGTATCGATCGGCGCCGAACTGGTAGGGGCGTCCGCTGATCTCCCGGCTGGCGCGCTCGAGGTGGGAGGCGAGCCCGGGGAAGAGGGAGCGCCAGAGCTTGCGCTGCTTCGCCTCGTCGAGGCCGTCCAGGAACGCTTCGGCCCGGTCGATACGCTCATCGAAAGCGGAGTACTCGAACCGTTTCTCGGAGGGAGCGATCAGCTCCCGGATCACCGCGCGCTTCTTCCCCAGCCACCAGGCGAGCTTCTTTGCCCGGTCGTCGGCCCACCGTTCGTCCCGCGCAGCCTTCAGCCGCTCCTGGAGATCCTCTTCCTTCGCCATCTTCTCCTCATCCGCAATCGTTCACGCCCCGGCGAGGAAGGTCAGCCGCAGGAAGACCATCCGGCTGTCCTCGGTGAGCCGGACCGTCTCCTCGAGCGTCTTGCGCTCCACCTCGTCGATGATCACCAGGTAGAGGCCGTCTTCGAAGGCCTGGAGCGCGTTGCCCACGGCGTACTCGACGTCGACGGGGCCTTGCTGCAGGTCCTTGGCGCCGGGATCCACCTTGCCCCGCTTCGCGTCCTTCTCGATCCGCGCGGCCGAGAGCACGCGATCGAAGCGCCGCGCATCGCGCCGCTTCTCGAACTCCTTCACCTGGTGGCGGACGACGTGCTCGATCACGTCCCGCAGTGTCCGCTCCCTCCCCCCCGAGTCATCGGGCGGGGGCGGGACGCTGAAGTCGTCGAGCAGCGCTCTGCGCTTGCCGAGCGCGCGAGTCGATACGAGCAGGGTCACGGGGCCGCTTCCTTCCGGCGGCCATCCTACCAGGAACGCCAGCGGAGGCCGGACCCACGCGCGTCGATGGAATCGCGCGGATCGGCGGCCGCCTCCCGGCGCCGGTCCCCGATCGGGATGTAATACATTTTTGACATCGAGGCCGAAATGGAATCGACCGATGTACGAAATACCCGACATCACCTCGACCCCGACCCCGGAGCGACCATGACCGCCACGATTCCCTGGATCGCGGGCACCCTCGGCCTGACGATCGTCGCCTTTCTCGCGCTGGGTGTGTGGACCCTGCTGGCCTTTCGAGCCCGGTCGGTCCCGCTCTCGATGGAAGAGCGCGCGGAGCGGGCCGATCTGCCGATGACCCCGGTCCAGAAGGCCGCCTGGTGGGGACTCGGGATCGGCCTGGGGCAGGCGGCGATCATTCTCGCTGTCTTCCTCTTCAAGGGTGGGCCGCACGTCTACTGGGAGGACGACGGGATGCGAATGCTGGTCCTCGCGCTGTTCCTGCTGGTGACCTTCTCCTTCACCGGCCTGCAAGTCTTCGTCCGCGCGAGGACCGATGAGCGCGACCGTCCGGCGCTCTCCTGGGCCTCGACGGTGCAGGTGGTGGTCGTCTTCTTGACCCTGGCGGCATGGACCACGGTGCTGCCCAAGATGTACCACGACGAGGGCGCGGTGCCGGTCGTCTACTTCTACCTGATCTTCGGCTCGGTCTTCATCGCGCACATGGTCTCTTATCCGCTCGGGGTCCTGATCGGCTGCTGGGGCGCGAAGTACCATGGCCAGGGATGAGATCGAGAACCGGATCCGCGAGCTGCGGACCGAGCACGAGGAGATGACGCAGCAGGAGCTGGCCACGCGGGTCGGCTGCACGCGCCAGACGATTCACCTCTTGGAGTACGGTCGCTACTCGCCGTCGCTGGGGCTGGCCTTCCGGATCGCCGAGGTCTTCGGGCTCACCGTGGACGAGGTCTTCCAGTACGGGGGGAAGAAGCGGTGAGTACGGTGCCGAGCCCATTTTTCTGGCGATTCTCGCGGAGAGGCGCGGGAGAATCCTCGCTTGGAACGGCCCGAGCTCCCCGTCGACCCGAATCGTAGAAGTACCATGCTCACGATCCTCACCGCCACCCTCCCCCTCCTCCTGCCCGCTCCCGAACCGGAGGATCCCTTCGTCCGCCTCGAGCTCCCGAACGGCGTCACCGCCGCGATCCTCTTCGTGGAGGACGCGCCGAAGCAGAGCTTCTTCACCTTCCTGCCCCTCGGCCTGTACGCCGACGGCGCGCACCGGGCGCAGTTCGCGCACGTCGCGGAGCACATGCTGATCCGGAGCACCGATCCCGATTCGCTCCAGGCGGAGGGGTTCGAGATCAACGGGGAGACGACGGGGTCGAGCTTGCGCCTCGACACCTACGCGGAGCCGGGGAAGTGGCGCGAATCGCTGGAGCGGCACGCGGGCTGGGTGGCCTGCAGGAAGGTCGACGCCGAGGTGCTCGAGCGCGAGAAGCAGCGGATCGCCGGAGAGCTCGAGGGAACCGTGCCCCGCGGCTACACGCACAAGTGGGCGATGGCGGCCTGGTCGCAGATCGCCGGCGCGGGGCTCGAGCACGCCGCCGTGCGCGGGAACGTCGATGGAGCGAGCGTGGAGGAGGTCGCGGCGTACCTGAAGGAGCGGATGCCGGGCGCGCGGCAGGTCCACGTCGTGGCCGCGGGGCCGATCGCGCCCGAGAAGGTGGCGACGGCGCTCGAGAGGAACTTCGGGAAGCTCCCTGCCGGGCCGGCCGCGAAGCAGGTGAAGCCGGAGGCGGAGGCGCTCGTCAGGGGTGACCTGCGCGCGACCTGGGACCTGGACGCCCGCCACTACCTCGAGTGGTACCCGATTCTCGCGGAGGATTCCGCCACGCTCGTCGCCGCCCAGCTCCTGGCGCAGCACACCTTCTTCGCCCTGGCCACCAGCGGCAAGCCGGGGCTCGCCGGGGGCAAGGCGCTGGTCGCCCTCGATCTCTCCACGTCGCACGGCCGGGCGCTCACCATCAACGTGGCCCTCGACGAGAAGACCGACGTCGGCGAGCTGCGGGCTGCGATCCGATCGAGTCTCGACGGACTCTTCAGGAACAACGCGGCCGGCGGAGTGGCGGGCACGATCCAGCGGACGAAGATGCAGCTCGCCCAGCTGCCCGACTTCGCGTCGCTGCGCCAGCGGATGGGTGAGCGGGGTCACCTCATCGAAGCGCAGACCGCGCTCACCCTGTCGATGGAGGAGCTCCGGCTCGGCCTCACGCTGCCCGAGATCCTGGCCCGGCTCGAGACCCTCGACCCCGCGACGATCGAGGAGCTGGCCGGGAAGGTCCTCGCCGTCGAGAAGCGCTCCAGCCTGCTGCTCGAGCTGGGCGAGAAGTAGTCGACTCCGGCATTTCCGCGCAACGCGGCGGCTTCCACGGCAAGAGGTAGGATGAGAGCCATGGAAACGCCGTCCGCATCGTGGAATCCCGCCGAGCTGACCGACCACGCCGAGTGGGTCCGGGGGCTGGCCCTCCACCTGGTGCGGGATTCGGCGCGGGCGGACGACCTGGTGCAGGAGACCTTCCTCGCGGCGCTGGAGCGGCGTCCCGATCAGGGGCGGTCGCTCCGGCCGTGGCTGCGGCGGGTGTTGCAGGTCCGGTTCGCCTTCGGCCAGCGAAGCGAGGCGCGGCGGCTGGCGCGCGAGGAGGAGGGAGCGAGCCCGGAGGGGCTCCCCTCGAGCGACGAGCTGGTCGAGAACGCCGAGGCGCACGCGATGCTGGTGCGGGCGCTGACGAAGCTCCGCGAGCCGTACCGCACCGCGCTGCTCCTGCGCTACTTCGAAGAAAAGTCGCCGCAGGAGATCGCGGCGAGCCAGGGGCTGCCGGCGTCGACCGTGCGCAGCCACCTCAAGCGCGGCCTCGACGAGCTGCGCGAGCGGCTCGATCGACGCAACGACGGCAACCGGCGTGCCTGGGCTCTCGCCTTGATTCCCCTCGCGGCCGCGTCGCGTGACGCGATCCCGCCGGGAGGGGCCATCTCGTCCCTCTTCCAACCGATTCGTGCCATGAACCCGCTCACGCAGATGATCGTCGGTTCGACCGTCGTCCTCACCACCGCCGTCTTCGTCGCGCACCAGGTCGAGCTCCTGCCACCGGGGGAGGCGGATCCGGGTGCGATCGCCTCCGAAGGCGGCGCACCGACTGGAACCACGCCGGCGGAGACGACGAGCGCCGGGAACGCCCGCGAATCCGTCGCGCCGGGCTCGACGTGGCTGGCGTCGACCTCCGAGGACGAGAGGGTGACGGGCGTCGTCGTCGATTCGGAGAACGGCGCGCCGCTGCCAGAGTACGCGATCGAGATCCGCCCTTTCACGCTGGACGTCGACGAGAATCCGGTCTACGAAGACGAGGCGGAGTCGCTCGTGACCGGGGCCGACGGGAGCTTCGAGAGCGAGCACACCTACGCCGCGGGGATCCAGCTCGGGCTGGGACTGATCGACGACCCGGGGAACTGTCGAGTCATGCGCTCGAAGAACGTGACGTACACGGGTTCCAGTTCGGTGGCGTCGAGCCGCACCTGGAACCCGGAGGAGGCACCGATCCAGGTCCAGGTACCGATCGGCCCGACCTACACCCTCGCCCTGACGGCGCCCTTCGACTGGCCCTCGACGGAGCTGATCGCCTACCTCGGCGTGTCCGAGGAGGAGCCGTGGAGCGTGCTGGAGAACTGCACGCTGCTCCGCGCGCCGGTGCGCGGGTCGAGCGTGCCGTTCGTGCGATTCGGCCGGAACCTCTCGTACCTACCCGAGGACCGCCCGTGGATCCTACACGTCGAGACCACCGACGGGCTGTTCGGTGGGGATGTCCAGGTCCCGGCGGGGAACGGAATCCACGAGGGAGTCGTGCCGATCACGCTTCAACCGACGGCCAACCTCACGGTGAATCTCGTCTCGGATACCGGCGTGTCTTCCTCGATGGTGATCGTCCAGGCGGTGAACGGGAACACCCGGCGAGTCCTGCTCGGCGGCGCGCAGGAACAGCGCCCCGACGGCCGCTACCGCCGCTGCCGCGTGCTCTACGGCATCCCTCCCGGAGAGTACGACCTGCTGGTCACCTGCGGGGGGGTCGAGCCGATCCAGGAGACGGTGACGCTTCTCCCCGGCGAGGCGTTCACGCA
>CAZCAC010000062.1:0-49611 GCA_964496575.1 uncultured Planctomycetaceae bacterium
AGTTTCTCCCGAGATCGATGGTGGGGGCCACCGCTTTTGGGTTCTTTTTTGGGTCTCCGGGTCTGGGGAGGGGGGAAGGGGGCTGGGGCTCCAGATATACACAGAGGCACAGAGGCACAGAGCCTCACAGAGCAGCAGCAGAAGAAGAGGCAGCAGAAGAAGCAGCAGAAGAAGATGATGATGAAGATGATGATGGATAGAAACCAGAAGATCCGGGGAAGCCGGATCTTCTGGTCTTCTCTTCTGGTAATTATCCTTCTTCTCTCTTCTTCTTCTTCTGGTGCCTCTTCTTCTGCTGCTGCTCTGTGAGGCTCTGTGGCTCTGTGCCTCTGTGGTTGTCTGGATTCCCCAACCCCCGGACATCTCCCAATACCAGGCAGTATCTAGCGCCCCACCCGCCCGGACTGGATCACGGCGTACCCCCGCTCGCTCGGAACATCGTCGTGCCCCGGAGCCCCGATCGCGAAGTCGGGGCGCGAGTCGCCGTCGACGTCGTCCAGCCCGCAGAGGGCCGCTCCGAACCAGTCGTCCGGACCCCGTCCCTCGAGGACCAGGAGCTCGCGTCCGCTCGCCCCGGAGATTGCCCGGATCCGTCCACCCTGAGCGTGCACTCCATCCACGCCGGCCGCGCCGACCAGGAGGTCCCCGCGCCCGTCGCCGTCGAGATCGCCCACCCCCGCGACACTCTCGAGGTACTGCCCCTCGGCCCACCCCGGAATGGTGAGCAGGGGGCGTCCGTCGGCTCCCGAATACGCTCGGGCTCCACCCGAGTCGATCCCGGCGAGGTCCGCGCCGGGGATGCCGACGACGAGGTCCGGAATCCCGTCCCCGTCGACGTCCCCGGCCGCGGCCACCCGGCTGCCCAGCTGGTCGCCGGTCGTCCCGCCGTGGACGGCGAAGAGGCGCTCGCCGCTCGCGGCCGAGAAGACCAGGGCACTGCCGGTGTTGAACGCGCCGACGTCGGCGAAGGGCGCGCCGCACGCGATCTCCTCGAGCCCGTCGCCGTCGACGTCGCCGATCGCGCACACCGACTTGCCGAAGTGGTCCCACGCCTCGCCGGTGAGCTCGTGCCGCGGGGTTCCGTCGGCGCCCGACAGGATCACCACCCGCCCCGAATTGGGGCCATTCGGATCGGCGTACGGCGCCCCGACCACCACCTCGGCATAGCCGTCGCCGTCCAGGTCGCCGAGGAGGTCGACCGAGTGACCGAAGCGGCCCCCCGCCTCGGTCCCGACCCGCGTCCAGAGCAACGCACCACTCCGCCCCGAGCGCGCCTGCACGGAGCCTTCCGGGGGCGTGCCGGTGGGCGCTCCGATCACGAGGTCGGTCGTGCCGTCGCCGTCGAGGTCGCCGCCGCCGGCCACGGCGTGACCGAAGCGGTCGAAGGGGTGCTCGCCCTCGAAGCGGAACAGCTCGTCGCCGTCCCTCCCGGAGAAGACCCGGACGACGCCCCGCCTCTCCCCGGCGACCTCCTCCATCGGCGCGCCGACGAGGAGCTCGGGAGCGCCGTCCCCGTCGATGTCGCCGGCGCAGGCGAGCGCCGTGCCGAAACGGCCCGCCTCGGTGCTGCCCACGAAGACGTGCAGCGGCGGCCGCGGCACTCCGTCGCCGGCGAAGAGGAGCGCGGCCAGGAGGCTCGTGGTGGTGAAGATCGTCGTGAAGACGACCGGGGTGCTTCGGTTCATGGGTTCGATCCCTCCTCACCGGTGACTGGATCGACGCCGTCTCCCGGCGCCGGAGAAAAGAGGGACCGATCCGCGCCGTCGAGGTACCGCCAGAACCCCCGATCTTCGGCCAGACCGGCGCAGCTCTCCCCGATCGCGGGGAGTCGTGGGCCGATCCTCCCGGCGTCGTGCGCGTCGGGGCGAGCTGACAAGAGGGTTACAGCGAATCGGCGGCGAAAGCCCTTCGGTTCCCGTATTCCCCGGTGGTTCTCCGCCCTTTCACCCTCCCTCCGAGCCCGAGGTTTCGAGACGATGACCCTCTCCCGCCGCCACGTCCTGCGCACCGTCACCGCCGGTTCCCTGCTCGCCGCCACCACGCCCTCGGGCATCTCGGCCGCACAGGAGGCGGAACCCGGAGTCGAGCCCGCCCCCGAGAAGCTGAACCTCCTGATCCTCGGCGGCACCGGCATCCTCGGGCCGTGGACGGTGCGCGCGGCGCTCGCGCGCGGGCACTCGATGACGCTCTTCAACCGAGGCCAGACCAACCCGCACCTCTTCCCCGAGCTCGAGAAGCTGCGCGGCGACCGCGACAAGGGAGACCTCGACGCGCTCGAGGGACGCGAGTTCGACGCGGTGATCGATACCAGCGCCTACGTCCCCGGCCACGTCGAGGTGACCGCCGGGATCGCCGCCGAGCACGCGCGGCAGTACGTGATCCTCTCCTCCATCAGCGTCTACGCCGACCACGGGATCCCGAACGCCGACGAGCACACGCCGGTCGCCGAGATCACCGACGAGGTCGCGGCGACGATGTCCACCATCGCCGAGTCGCTCGCGCACTACGGAGCGATGAAGGCGCGCTGCGAGGTGGCCGCGAAGGAAGCGATGCCCGGCAAGGTGACGGTGATCCGCCCGGGGCTGATCAGCGGCCCGGGGGACTACTCCGACCGCTTCGGCTACTGGGCGGTGCGGGTGGCGCGGGGCGGAGAGGTGCTCGCTCCCGGGACGGGACGCGATCCGGTGCAGTACATCGACGTGCGCGATCTCGGCGAGTGGATCATCCGTTGCCTCGAGGGGCAGGTGACCGGCACCTTCAACGCGATCACGCCGGGCGGTCGCTTCGACATGATGCAGCTCCTGCACGGGATGAAGGCCTCGGTGGTGACCGGCGCGGGCTTCCACCTCGCCAGCGCCGACGCCGCGATCGCCGCGGGGCTCTCGTACCGGCCGCTGGCCCGCACCGCCGCCGACACCGTCGCGTGGTACGAGGAGGAGAAGGGAACCGACTATCGCTTCGGGGCGCGGTCGGGCCTGACCCGGGAGCGGGAAGCCGAGCTGCTCGAAGTGTGGAAGGAGGCCGATGCTGGAGACGAGGACGCGGCCGGGGGGCGGTGACCACCCCGGCTTCGCAACGGCGGGCCCGAATCTCCAGTTCTCCGGGAGTGGAGAGCTCGAAGCGGGGACGGCTCCTGTCGGCAACGGAGCGGCCGGCCGTGTTGACTGGTGCCGGATCGTTCGCTAACACTCGCGATGCTGTTCGGACCAGGGATCCGCGGGAGACGCGGCCCGGTCGACGACTGTCAGAGGGAGCATGGCCAAGAAGGTGCAAGGAATCGGCTCGACCTCGAAGGCTCTCGTGAGAGAGCTTCGAGCGCTGGATCAGCAGACCGCTCCGGTGCTTCGAGCGCTCCTGCGGCGATGGTCTCGGCAGCTGGCCGACGCGAGCGGACGGGATATCATCCGTGTTGCCCTCGATCTCCTGGAGCTCGATGACGGGGCGTACCGCTCCATCGGGTGTGCGCTCATCCATCAACACCAGGAGGCCCGCAACGAGCTACGGCCGCGGACGATCGAACGCCTTGGTCGCGGCATGGACAACTGGGGCGATGTGGACACGTTCGCGGTGTACATCTCCGGGCCGGCGTGGCGTAGGGGGAATCTGACCGACGGCCATATCCACCGCTGGGCGCGATCGAAGGACCGCTGGTGGAGGCGAGCCGCCCTGGTGTCCACGGTTCCGCTGAATCGCAAATCGGCTGGAGGAACCGGCGATACGCCTCGGACCCTGGAGGTTTGCCGCATGCTGGTGGACGACCGCGACGACATGGTGGTCAAGGCGATGTCGTGGGCGCTGCGCGACTTGATCGCGCGCGATGCCAAGGCGGTGCGTCGATTCCTGACGACGTACAGGGGCAGGCTGGCTGCGCGCGTCGTGCGCGAGGTCGACAACAAGCTCACCACGGGCGTGAAGAACCCCCGCAGACGCAAGCCACCGAAGGCAAGTCGATGACCTGTGTCGCTGTCTGGCGAAGCTCCGAGAACCGTGGGCGTGGCGACCATCCCGGAATCCCGAAAGTGTGATAGCATCGAGGGCGTCCACGGACCAAGGAGGTTTCCATGAAGCTCGCTCGAGTCCTGCCGCTCGGTCCCGCACTCCTCGCCTGGGCCCTCACCGTCGACGACGCGACGGCCCGACCCGGGCCGGGGGACACGGTCTGTTACTCCGAGCAGGCCTTCATCGAGAACTTCGCGGACAACTCCTTCGGCAGCCCGGTCGCGGTCGACGGCGACACCGTGCTGATCAGCGCGGCGCACGAGGACGACGTCGGTGCGGTCTACGTCTATGTGAAGAGCGGGACGACGTGGAGCCAGCAGGCGAGATTGCAGCCGAACAATCTCTACTTCGACGAGCAGTTCGGGATCTCCGTCTCGATCGACGGCGACGTAGCGGTGATCGGCGCCTGGCAAGGTGGATACAACCCCTACGGGCCTCCCGGGGCGGCCTACGTCTACACCCGCACCGGTACCAGCTGGACACTCGCCCAGGAGCTCACCGGCAGCGGCATCAAGGAGTACAGCTTCTTCGGCGTATCGGTCGCGGTCTCCGGGAACACGATCGCCGTGGGAGCGGACTACGACAACGACGTCTACGTCTACCGATACGATGGTGCGTTCTGGACGGAGCGCGCGATCCTCTCGAGTCCGGTGGGTTCCGGCCTGTTCGGGAACGCGCTTGCACTGGAGGAGTCCCCCGGCGGCAGCACGCTGGTCATCGGAGTGCCGCTGGCCGACACGCACGGCGCCGACGCCGGGACCGCGTTCGTCTACACCGGCAACGGCGCGAGCTGGAGCGTGCAGGCGGAGCTCATCGGGACCGGTCCCTGGCTCGATCGCAACTTCGGCGGCAGCCTGGCGCTCGACGGCGATACGGCGGTGATCGGTGCCGCCAATCTCCGCGCCGCATTCGGGGGGCGCCCCGGCGGCGCCTTCGTCTACGCGCGCCGGGCCGGCACCTGGAGCTTGCAGGGAATGCTGCTGCCTCCCGGTGGAGGAGACGACGGCGATGGCTTCGGAACCTCGGTGGCGGTGGAGGGCGATCTCGTGGTCGCCGGCGCGCCCGGAGAGGACGACCCCGCGAAGCTGGATGCCGGCGCGGTGCACGTCTTCTCCCGCTCCGGGATCACCTGGGAGCGCCAGCCTCCCGTCCTGCCCAGCGGAGATCCGACCTTGCGGCGCGGTCTGGGCCGCGGGGTGGCGATCTCCGGCGAGACGATCGTCGCGGGAGCGCCGTACTCGAGCGAGCGGGACGTGCGGGTCTTCGTACCCAAGGAGCCGGTAGGGGTCGCCTACTGTCACTGCTCGACGGCGCACTGCGGCAACCCCGATCCGGACGCGGGCTGCGCGAACTCCACCGGCGCGGGCGCGCTGCTCTCCGCGCAGGGGATCCCCGCGAACGGCGACGTCGATCTCCTGGTCGAAGGAGCGATCCCCGATCAGTTCGCGCTCTTCTTCGAAGCGGAGAACGAGATACACGCGCCCTTCGGGGACGGCTACCTCTGCGCGTACGGGAACCTGATCCGCTTCACCCAGATTCCGATCCAGGTCGAGTGGGACGGCACGACCGCCTTCGGCCCCTGCTTCGGCTGGCCGACGATCCCCGAAGTGACCGGGGTGGTGCCCGGCTCCGGCGTCACGAAGCGCTACCAGCTCTGGTACCGCGACCCGACCGGGCCGTGCGGGACCGGGTCGAACACGACGAACGCGCTGGCGATCACATGGTGAGTGACCGTACGGTACCCGGTACGAATCCGCCGCCATCCTCCCGGGGCACGGCTTCGTCGTGCTGGTCCGGGTGGAGAGGTTGACCCTCGCACGGAAATCCCCCGGAAGGGGACGACGAAGTTGCCCTTGCCGGCATCGATGAGGTGGTGGGGGAGCACCCTCCCGTCCCCGGTCTCGATCCAGGAGCCATCCCGATGCGAAGACACTCCCTCTGGCTCGGCCAGCTGCTCTTCCTCTTCTTCACCCCGGAGGCGCTCCCCAGCCCCGCCTCGCAGGATTGCGCCATCTGCTACGTCGAGCAGGAACGATTCGAGTTCGACTTCCCTGTCCACTCCGTGGCCATCGACAACGAGACGATGGTCCTCGGCTCCTACGGCCTGGCCCACGACGGCCGCGCGTTCGTCTACGTTCGCACGGGAACGACCTGGGCTCTCCAGGCGGAGCTGGTTCCCCACGACGGGAGCTCCGAGGGAGCCCAGTTCGGCTACTCCGTCGGCCTCTCCGGCGACACGGTGGTGGTGGGGGCCCCTCGGGCCGACGGCGTGGGCACGTGGTATCCGAGTGGAGTGATCGAGGTCTTCGTCCGAAGCGGCAACACCTGGTGGTACGACACGTCCCTCGTCGGTAGCGCCACGGGGGACGATCACTACTTCGGAATCTCGGTCGCGATCTCCGGGGATACGATCGCCGTCGGCGCGGACTGGGGCGGGGACGCCTTCGTCCTCGAGCGAGGCCCCGCCGGCTGGTCGGAGACCTCCAGCTTCCTGGGGGAGTACGTCGGCGGGAGAATCGCGCTGGGGGAGACACCGACGGGAACCACCCTGCTCTTCAACGCCGCCGGCGGGATCCGCGTCTATCAGAAATCGGGAAGCTCGTGGATCCTGCGGGACCTGATCGACAGGAACGGCACGCCGGCGATCTCGGGGGACTCTATCCTCGTGGGAGACGCGCTTGCCGACCTCGGGGGCAGCCAGCCCGGGAAGGCCTGGGTGTACCGCCACGACGGGATCGAGTGGGGCCTCGAGCAGCAGCTGGTCGCTCCCGACGTCGGGGATGGGGATCGGTTCGGCCGGGCGGTTGCGATCGAGGGGGACCTGGCGATCGTCGGTGCTCCGGGCAGCTCCGGATCGGCCCACCCGGAAGGGCTGGCGCACGTGTTCTCCCGCCAGGGAGCCTCGTGGAGCGTTCACGCCCCCATCACTCCACCTTCCATCCCCGCGGTCGACATCTTCGAGTTCGGGGGGAACATCGCGATCTCCGACGCCACGGTAGTCGCTGGCGCCAAGAGCTCGTCCTTCCCCCTGAAACCGTACGAGGGTGGCATCTACGATCCCAAGCGTGCGACGGGCGTCGCGTACTGCACTTGCGGAAGTCCCCACTGCGGAAACCGCGACCCGCGCGCGGGCTGCGCGAACTCGACGGGGGAGGGGGCGACCCTCACCGCACAGGGGATCCCGGCGAACGCCGACGTCGACCTTCTGGTCTCGAACGCCATCCCGAACCAGTTCGGCCTCTTCTTCCAGGCGGACAACGCCATTCAAGCCCCCTTCGGTGACGGCTTCCTCTGCACGTACGGCAACCTGATCCGACTGATGCAGGTCCCGATCCAGACCGATCCACTCGGGGCGGCGCGCTTCGGCCCATGCTTCGGCGATGCGACGATCCCCGAGCTGACCGGGGTGGTGCCCGGATCCGGCGAGACGAAGCGCTACCAGATCTGGTACCGCGACCCGGCCGGTCCGTGCGGGACCGGGTCGAACACGACCAACGCCCTGGCGATCGCCTGGTGAGCGGCGGGGGCGAGAAGAGGATTCCCAATCGACCCCCTGGTAAGCAGCAGCCCTCGCCGATCCGCCTTGGCGGAACGGCGAGGGCTGCGTATCGGAGCGCGAACTGACTCGGATCAGTTGTGCTGAAGGTCAGCCGGATCGTGACAGTTCGAGCAGCCCTGGGTGTAGGGGATCGGCATCGCGCTGGCCGGGGTCACTCCCGCGACACCCGCGTTCGACTTGCCGGGGACATCGAAGACGTGAGACGAGACATCGTTCTCGAAGTATGTCTCGGTGACGTCCGTGGCCTCTCCCGTCGGCGCGCTCAGCAGGAAGCCGTAGTGCCCCGAACCGGTCTTGGCCGTCTTGTTCATGTGGCAGTCGACACACCGGGCGACCGCGGGCCCGTGCGCCGCACCGACCATGGCCAGGGTGTGAGCCATCGTCCCCCCGATCTCCCCGTGGCAGCCCATGCACAGCTCCGAGTCGGGAGCGTTCGGGTCCGCGACCAGAGCGCGGGGGAATCCGGTGCCTCCGTGCATGTCGTGGCAATCGGAACAGACCACGAGGCGCGAGTCGTTGCGGTAGTGCGAGGACTTGACGAAATCCGGGTACTGCTGGTGGTGGGACTTGGCGTGCTTGAAGTCCGCCCAGTACTTGCTCTGCTTCGGACCATGCACCGTGGGCTTGACGTAGTCCGCCAGGAACTCGGCCCGGCTGATTCCGGGAAGAGGGAACTCGCCAGCGGCGTTCAGCGGATGGTCCCCACCGATCGCGTCGGCGCCCTCCTGTCGGTTGTGGCACCGACCGCAGAGCTGGTTGGCCCGGCTGGGCGAGAGGTACTCGGGTGAGAGCACGTAGCGCGCGGTACCCGCCCCGCCATTCGCGGCCACGTGTGCCGATCCCGGACCGTGACAGCTCTCGCAGCCGGTGTTCAGGTCGTTGATGAAGCCATTGCCGTCGATGTCGTACTCGCCGTTGGGGTCCTCCAGCGTGGTACACAGGACCTCGTTGGTGTCCCCGTCGGTGTACTGGGCGTAGTTCGTGGCGTGACAGCCCATGCAGTTGCGAGAGATGTTCCTCTCGATCTCGGGGATCTTGATCAGGTCGTCGTCGGGATCAGTCCCGGCCCCCGTTTCGACCCCCGCGTTCCAGTAGAAGTCCAGGTGGTAGTCGCGGAAGACCTTGCGCGTGCGATCGTAACGGCTCTCGCTCCCTTGCGACTGGAACTGCAGGAGGGGATAGAGTCCCTTCCGGTCGACCTCGCCGGGCCAGTCGGTCCAGTCGATCATGTAGCGTTGCTTCTGGACCGCGCCGCCGTAGGTGAGCTTCACGATGTGCTCGCTGAGGTCGTTCGGGTCGGCGGCGTTCCCGACGTTATCGATCGTGATCTTGTACTCATCGGTCGCCGAGTCCTTCCACAGCCAGAGTATGGCCCGGACCACCCCCCCGTCGCCGGTGGGGTCCGTCAAGGAGGTCTTGAACTTGTCGAAGCCCCGACCCCCGTCGTAGTCGTACATGTAGACGGGAGTTCCCAGGTCGTAGGTGGCCTTCTCCAGGAAGTACTCCAGTCCGGCGTCCATGTCGTGGTGGAGCAGCGTGTCCTGCAACGGGCTCGACACTCCGGGGACGCGGAAGCCCAGGCGGTGGGCGAGCATCTTCTCCGAGTCGTAGTCCTCGTGACAGGTCAGGCAGTTCGTCATCCCCATGTACGTCGCGGTCGACGGAGGCGAGGAGGAGAGGTAGATGTCCTGGGTCGATCCACGCAGCGCAGTATCGGAGGCTGCGGTTCGACAGAGGCTGCCGCCGGGAAAGTGCTCCGTATCTCCAGCCGCTGGCTCGACGTACAGGAAGTAGCTACCGTTGGGGACCGTAGTGATGTCGTACGAACCGGTCGAGGTGGTGGTGGCCTTGGTGAAGCCGGCACCGTCATTGGCGACGGCGTCCTCGAGGGGTTCGTCGAAGTCCAGCGTCGCCTGGGCGAGAACCCCCGCACCGGTGATCTGCTTGGTCGAGACGCCGGAGGCGGGGACGAGGTAGACGGTGGCTCCCACGACGGGAGCTCCCGAGGGACCGGTAACCGTGCCTCGAAGGAAGGTGGCTGCGGGCGCTGGACCGCTCGAGGACGAGCAACTCGCTCCGAGCGTCGCTACGGCCGAGATCATGACGGTGACGACCCAAGGGCCTCCCCGCTGGAGTCTCCGGTCGGCGTCGTTGAATCGATGAATCTTCATGCTGGTGCGCGATGGATTGGGGACGAGGACTGACTGCACCCCATCTGAGCCCCTGGGGGGTCGTCTGTCCGAGGGCGCTGCAAACGGCGTACCTCTTTCATGGAATCACTGCAGAACCCGCGTTGTCAGGGCGGGAACGGCGCCAGGACGGTTCCACGGATCGGTGACTCTTTCGATATCCAGACTCCGTTCCGGCGTTGAGATCGGGACCGGGGAAAAACCCGCGGGGGGGGAGATTCTCCACCCCCGCCATCGTCAGGAGGCGAGTATCCTCTCGCTGCCGTCAGGCATGCAACTTGCCTCGATGAGACCGTCGAGGGCAACTCGACCGGGCCCGATCCGCGTGGCGCCACCGGTGGCGGCGCCGCGCCAGGCATCAGCACCTCGAGACACGCGTTGGACTCCGAGCAGCAGAGCAAGGGCCCCGTCCTCTGGGCCATCGTCCTCCTCGCCGCAGGTCTCGTGATCGTCACGGCGACGCTTCGTTCCAGTGATGAACGGGAGCCACTCGACTTGTCCGAGAAGGTGCCTGCTGACTCTCCGGCTCACGAGACCCTCGCTGCCCCGGAGATCCCGGCCCAGATCTCGGGACAGATCGACCGAGTTGCGGGGGATAACGGGGAGCTCGTCCCGATTCAGATCTACTGTCTGCAGGCGTCGAACCGGCAACCGCTGGCCGGCGTTCGCCTGTACGAGCGGCACGAGACGATCGCCGGTCCGACCGGGACCGACGGAGTCCTCCCGGTCGGCGGAATCCGACGCGGGGAGCTGACCCTCTGGGTCCCGGGCTGGCTGCCGGTCGTGGTGCGCGGGGAAGGGCTGCCCGAAGAGGTTCTGTTCGTGGTCGCCGATGCCTCGATCGAGCTGCGACTCCTGAACGCGACCACCGAGCATCAGGTGGTCAGGATCCTGCTGCAGCCACATTCATCCGACTGGGCACCGGGCGATCCGTGGGCTCCCACCCTCGAGCGGAAGGCGCTCGACCTCTACGGCGCCAGCCACGTCCCGCCCGGGGAATTCGATCTCTACGCCTGGGTGTCGCTGGCCCAGGGGGAACCGCGGCCGTTCTCCTTGACCGGTATCGAGGTCGTGGCGGGGGAGAAGGCGACCTTCTCCCTGGACCTGGCCGCGCCGGTCGATCCCGACGATCAGGAATCGGACAGCTGAGTCGCTCGATCCTCGCGTAGCGCGGGCTGGCGCCCGCCAACCCAACCGGTCAATAGACTGTTCGGATCACGATTCTCGAAAGCTTCGATGCCCGCCCAACCTGCTTTCTGCGCGCAGCGCGCAGAAACCGACTCCGAGTAGATTAGAGGTGGCAACGGTTGCAGTCGTCTCCGTTGTCCACGTGCGTCATGAGCAAGTGACAGGAGCGACAGTCGGAGCTCGGATCGTGTCCGGGAGGTTGGGGAGGGGCCAGCTGGTGACTCGGGGCCCCAGCGTGGTGGCACATGAAGCAGCTCTGCTCCGCGTCGGAGACGTGACAGCCGTAGCAGTGCGTGTTTCGGCTGCTGCCCCAGAGCCCGGTGTGGTTCTGCGGAACAGCGCTCTGGTGGCAGGAGTCGCAGTAGTCCGGACCGTGACACGCCGAGCAGTTCTCGCGGTCCATGCGGGCCGTCAGGCCGTGTGCACGCCGACGCCAGTGGTTGGTGTGGTTCTCGGGCATCTCTTCCTGGTGACAGATCACGCAGGTGGCCTCGGTGTGGCACAGCTCGCAACGGTCGACCGTTTGACCGGAGCAGCTCCGGACCGCGAGCCCGTGCTGCTTGTCCCAGGCCCCCGCGTGAGACCCGGGAGCAGTGTCCTCGCGGATCTCCTGGTGGCAGGCGGCGCAGGCCGTGGAGTACCCGGTATCCGTGTGGCAGTCCATGCACTGCTGCATGTCCACCGCCATCCAGGCCTTGATCCCGTCGCTCTCGATGACCGCCTCGTGGCAATCAGCGCAACCCTCCTCGTCGGTCACGTGCTGCAGGTGCGAAAAGGTGATCTCCGGATCGAGCTCGGTGACGTTCGCCAGCTGGTAAGCGCCGTCCACGAAGAAGGCCTCGGCACGACGGTCGGGGCTCAGATCCTGATCGGTTTCCTCGTGACAGAGCATGCACTCCTCGAGACTCAGAACGCCCGTCGAGTCCGAGTCCTCGTAGTCGACGTGGCAGTCGATGCACTCCATCTCTTCACCTGCCACGTGAGTTTCGTGGCTGAAGGACGGACCGGAGAAGTCCCAGCCAATCTGCTCGAGCACCAGGCATCCCGATCCGGCGATGGCCACGAGGGGGAGCAGGGCGCGCTTGAGCACTCTTCGGGAGCCTTGCGGGCGCACTAGAATCGCCATGTCACACCAAGCCTCAGGTTGTGGAACGTATCGATTTCCTCGTTCTCGTACTCGTACCTGACCATCAGGTTCGTCGAATCGGACACCGATTTCCGCAGCTCCGCGTAGAAGGTTCGTACGTTCTCGCGCTCCGTGGCGATGTCCATGTAGTACTTGTACAGGGAGTAGTAGGAGCCGATGGAAGCCTTCGTGTCCGCGTTGAACCGGGACGTGAGATCGAGGCCCCACGTCTGGATGTCATTGCCCGGGCTGTCCCAGACCTCGCCGGTCAGGCTCATCGTCGTATCCAGAGGTAGCTGCTCGGGAAGCGCCGCCGTGAGGTAGTAGCGGTCGAAGTCCCGGTTGTACCGACCGATGTTGGCCTCGTCGTCGACCCTCCGGACATCCAGGCCGCCGTAGAGGTCGAAGACCTCACCGAAGGCCTTGGAAACCACCAGCTGGCTCTGCCGGTAGGGATAGTAGGTGTTCAGGGTGTTGAAGTACGGGTTCAGCTCGTAGGCGAGGTTGTTTTGAGCTCGGAGCAGCTCGTAGTACGTGAGCCTGACGGTCATGTCCTGTCGTGGCCAGGTCCAGAAGCCCTTCACCCTGGCATCGTTGCCCTTCCCGTCGAGCACGCTGTAATCTCCCTCCAGCCTCAGATTGTCGTTGAGGCGGTGGATGAGGCCGAGAGAGACGAGATCGTTGTCGCCTTCGCCGAACCGCGCATCATCCTTCAGGCGCATCCAGTCGACCCGGAAGTTGCCCCCCTTCCAGGGTCTGAGGCTGGCGTACAGCCCTCCCATCCACTCGTCGGAAGGCCAGGACTCGAAGAGGTGGACCGAGCTACCACCGTAGGCTCCGAAGGAGATGTCCGTGGGGCCGACAGGGTTGGTCTCCAGCTGCAGTCCGTCGAAGTAGGCCGTCGCCGGTGTGTCGTAGATGATCGTCCGGCCGAACCGCGTCAATCGGAAGGCCTCCTGGAGAGGCGCGTCGACGTAGGCGTGGTAAATACGTCCGTCGAACTGGTTCTTGTACGTGTCCTGGACGCCGTAGAAGATCGATCCGGGTGGTTGCGAATCGAGCCCGATGGAACCCCTCAACAGGACGTGGATTCCCCAGCCTTTGGGTCCCGCTGTCAGGATGTCCGTCGAGACGACCCCGTAGAGGTCGTGGTCATCCTGCTCGTGGTCGACGGCCCACCGGGATCGAGTCCTGAAGTTGAGGTAGCCGTCCATCGTCGTCGCCGACTGGCTGGCCGCGGAAGCCTCGTCGTACAGGCTCGGGGCCCCTTCCGGTTCGATGGGAGTCACCTCGTCGGACGAGGCCACCTCATCCTCGTCGTCGTCCTCCTGCGAAGCAACCGATGCCGGGGCGATGCCGCCTCCGTCCAGGGAATCTCCCGCGGTGCAATCCAGACCCGCACTGGTGCTGATCGCCAGGAGCAGGGGTATCGCCACCGGGCTCAAGAACGCGGCGTCCAGCGCCGAGGCTGGAATGCCGTGGGAATCAGCACATCTCATCTTGTCTTCCGGGAAGGCCTGGGGCAAAAGGCTCCCTCTCGGGGACGGGGCGTCCTCGATCAGTCACCCTCGTGGGCGTCGTGCACCAAGGTGCGTGACTCGATCCTCGGAACAGGAGTTAGCAAGGGGCGAGCCAAGGCGCCAGTCGTCGGTCGAAAATGGCGGAGTCGTCGGTGAGAAGGCGTGCGGCAGGTGTCCAGGTCGTTCGTCGGCGACGACGATGCGTCCTTTCGTCCCGAAGGCGCGAGCGGCCAGTGTCCCTTGACCGAATCTGGCGGTCGGGTCGGACTGGACCCGGAGCGAAGACCCGAGGAATATTCCCCACTCCGTCGAAATTTCCCCGCTGATCTATTCGGAGTCGGTTTCCGCGCGTTGCGCGCAGAAAGCAGGTTGGGAGGGCATCGAAGCTCTCGAGAATCGTGATCCGAACAGTCTGTTGACCGCTGGGTTGCGGGCGCCAGCCCGCACTACGTGCTAGACCCGCCGAGGCTCGGGGCCCGACGGACCGATGGTCTGCCTATCGGTATCCGAAGAGCATCGCGTAGAGGATCAGAGCGATCAGCAGCAGCCCCAGGGCGAGGGCGCTGAGGCCGAAGAACCGGACCGCCCTGACGTAGTCCGCGCTCTTGGGGTGTACGAGGCGGGATTCGAGCTCGCCGGAAGCGACCAGCTCGTCGTACCTCTTCCGGCGTTCCTCTTTGAACTCCTCGAGCGGAACGCTGCCGGTGAACATCACCGGGTCCATCGGGAACTTGCCTGGCCTGAAATGGGTGTTGAAGAAGTGGATCGTGAAGATGAACCCCACGGCGAGGAGCGCCTCATCGCTGTGAATGATGGTGGCGACGTTGATCACCTGACCGGGGAGTACCAGCGTGAAGGCCTCGGGGAACCAGAGCAGCAGCCCGGTCGAGCCGATGATGGCGACGCCCCAGAAGACGGCGAAGTAGTCGAACTTCTCCCAGTAGGTCCAGCGTCCGTACGAGGGGAACTCCCCCTTCCCCAGGAACCACCGCCAGGTGGACTTCAGCTCCCGCCAATCGCGCCTGGTGGGCATCATGGTGGTCTCGGGGTCGAAGAGACCCCTCCAGCCCTTTCGACGGACCAGCTTGGCGAGCTCGACGACGTGGGCCGTGAAGTAGCCGAAGGTGAGGACGGCGCAGGCGCGGTGGATCTGGCCGGCCGGCTCGAAGCCACCCATCAGGTCGGACAGGAATCGAGCCCAACCCATGTAGGAGAACTTCAGCATCATCCCGGTGATGGCCAGGCCGAAGAAGCTGATCAGCATGATCAGGTGGAGCCATCGCTGGTAGGCGGTCAGCCGGCGCACGTGCTGGCTGCCCTCCAGCCGCCCGTGAGGAGCTCGCCTCTCCCGCTGGCGGTAACCCCGCCAGATCCAGAGCGCCGTGTGGCTTCCCGCGACCGCGAGCGTGCCCACCAGGAGCAGGGTCATCCCCCAGAATGCGTAGAAGAGGAAGGGGTACTTCTCCCGGTTGTGGTGGGTGGCGTGGGTCAGGTAGCCGGCGAACTGGCGGTGGGCGCCTTCGTGGCATTGCTTACAGGTTCCGACGATGTTCTCCCGGCTGAGGTGGGACCGCGGGTCGGAGACGGGCAGCACGTCGTGGGCGCCGTGGCAGTGGTAGCACTTCGCGCTCGCCTCCGCGCCCAGCCTGGACACCTTGCCGTGGTAGGTCTCGAAGTAGGTCTCGGTGACCTCTTCGTGGCATCGCCCGCAGCGGTCGATGATGTCCAGCTTGAAATCGCTCTGATCGGTGCGGGCGATACTGTGGGGGGAGTGGCAGTCGCTGCAGGAAGGCAGGTCTGCTTCGTCCTCGGGGGTGCTCGCAAAGTGGACGCTCGAGGCGAACTGCTCGTAGATCCCGTGATGACACTGAGCACAGGTCTGCGCGACCTGCCTGGCGTGCACGCTGGACTCGGGATCATCGGCCGGCAGGGCCAGGTGCGCCGTGTGGCAGTCCGTGCACACGGCGGTGACCAGGAGGCCGCTCTCGATCAGCCCCGTGCCGTGCACGCTCATCGTGTAGTGGGAGACGATCTCGTCCTCGCTCGATGCTTCGCGCGAGGCCGCCTTGGCCCCCTCGGTGTGGCACCGCGCACACAGTCCGGGCACGTTCGTGGGGAAGGTCGGCGACTCGGGTTGATCCTGACCCAGGGTGGCGTGATGCTCGTGGCAGTCGTTGCACGTGGGAGCGTCGGGGTCCCGAAGGGCGGCCAAGCTGCCGTGGATGCTCCGTGAATGCTCCTCGACCGCCGCCGCGTGACACACCGAGCAGTCGACCCGCTCGGTGATCGTCGAGCAGGACCGGAACTCGGAGGAGGGAGTCGCTCCGAGGTGACACTGGGCGCACGCGATGCCACCGTGCTTCGAGTGGTAGGCTCGCTCGCGGTCGACGAACAGGGAGCGCTCCTCTCCGCCGCTGGCCGTGCGTAGCCCCGAATCCCCGTGGCACTCGAGGCAATCCCCATCCGCCATGCCCTCCTCGTAGAAGACGTTGCGTATCTCGTGGGGCGCGTGGCAGTCGACGCAGACGGGAATCTTGTGCGGTTCCGTCTCCCACAGCTCGCCGCGGATCACCTGGCGATGGACATCCTCGATGAGAATGTGGCATCGCATGCAGACCCCGGTGATGTTGTCCCGATGGATCGTCGACTCGGTCTCGTCGTGCCGAAGCACGGAGTGAGCCGTGTGGCAGCTGGTGCACACCGCAGTGACGGAGAGTCCTTTCTGGAAGAGCCCCTCGCCGTGGATCGACTGGGAGTAGTTGCGCAGGACGTGATCCTGAGGGATCTCCCGAGCTTGCTGGACCGGTGCACCCTCCTGATGGCAGCTCCCGCAGACGCGAGGAATGTTGCTGAAGGCGGTACGGGACTCCGGGAATCGGGAGTGCAGGATGTCGTGCTTGCCATGGCACGAGGCGCAGGTGGGAGCGAGCGGATCCCCTGCCTCGAGCTGCCGCCCGTGGAAGCTCTCCCCGTAGATCTCTCCTTCTTCATCGTGGCACTCAGCGCAGCTGACCGGCTCCACGGCGACCTCGTGGGGAAAGGTCTGCTCCTCGAGGTCCATGTGGCAGTCGATGCACTCGAAATCGACGTGCGCGGAGGCCTGGAGCATCGCGTGATCGACGTGGAGCGAGCGGGTCAGATCGCCCGTCTCCGGCACGATATCGGTCTCGCCGTGACACTCCAGGCAGACGGAGGTGTCCTGGCCGAGGGCATCGGCCGTGGACAGGACCCCGAGCAGCAGGAGACATGCGACAGCCAGGGGGGCTCGAGAACGCCTACCGGCCATCGGCCTCTCGGGGGGGGTATCACCGTCAAGCGGGTCGGAATCGGTCGCTGCCGGTGGGTTCTCGGCACCCAGAATCTCCAGGGCGAGCTCGATATTGTGGACGGGTCGGACCCGGTCCAGCGCTTCGAGGGCGGGAGAGCTCGTCGCCGACTCCCTGGCCTTCAGAATCGCCTCGAGCTGTTCCCTGCGCACCTCCATCTCCAGTTCGTCATCGTGACAGTCGGCGCACAAGGGGATGATCTCCTCCGGCGAGTAGCTCTCCTGCTCCTCGTGACAATCGATGCACTCGAGTTCTCCGTGGTGAGGGTGGGGTTCCCCGGTGAGCCGTGGGAAGGACTCCAGGCGTCCGGCCATGAAACCCGCGATCTCCCGGTGGCACGAGGCGCAGTCCGGCGCCGGCGTGGGCCCTCCATCGTGACAGGCGTTGCAGTCCAGGGTCGCGTGTGCATTCGAGAGCTCGAAGGGGTGCCGGTAGTCGGAGTGCTCGAGGATGCGCACACCGTTCAGGTCCTTGTGTTCCATGAACTCGTGGCACTGGCTGCACTCGCGGCTGATGACCAGGCCGTCGCCGGAGACGTGCTCATCGTCGTGGCACCTGAAGCAGCCGGGTGAGTACTTGTGGCCGATGTGATCGGGGTGTGTTCTCCAGTCGGTCTTCATCTCCGGGAACATGTTCTTCTCGTAGGCGCCCAGAACCGACGCGATGCACCGCTCCAGCTCCTCCTCCCTGGACGCCGCGACTTCGGGGTAATTGTCCCGGTAGAAGCCCCGCAAGCCATCCGTGATGCTCGCCCTGGCCGAGTGGCCATCCTCGTAGGTCACCGACATGAGTCTCGCCGCCTCCCGCTTGACGAAGGGCAGGGAAGGATCGAGGAACCCGAGGGAAAGGAGCGTATTGGTCAGCTCGTCCGGGGACCGGTAGTTGTGCGACGGCCGGTTGTGGCAATCCAGGCAGTCCATCACGCGGCGCTCACCCTCCGGAGGCGGTGCGTCGGCGGCCAGGCCGTCCGACCGGAAGACGCGAGTGCCATCAGCGGTGGTCACCCGGACCCAGGGTATCTCCAGCCGCTGTCGGTCCGTGGCCACGTACTCGACTTCGTGGGCGGCGATCGAGTGCCAGTGGATCCCCCGTACTTGAATCAGCTCGGGGTCTCCGCCGCCGGTCTTGAGAATCATGCTGAGCGGCCGCTGGCTGTTTTCCTCGTCGGCGGCGTAGTGGGGGAGGTCTATGACCTTCGAGCCAAAGGCCTTCTCCGGCCAGTGGCATCGCTCACAGGTCTCCCGGGCGGGTCGAAGGTCCTTGATCGGCGTCTCGATGGGACGCTGATAGGAGTCGAAGAGGGTGGCGAAGACCTGTCGGGTCCCGGAGAGCTTGGAGTGCACGAACCACGACGCTCCCTCCCCGATGTGACAGCTCGAGCAGGAGACCCTGGCGTGGGGCGAACCCTGGTAGGCGGTGAAGACCGCGTGCATCGGCGCGTGACAGGCCTGCCCGCAGAACTCGACGGAATCGGTGTAGTTGTACCCGGTGTAGGTGGTCAGCCCGAGGAACGGCACGAAGAGGATCAGCGCCGTGGCAACGCTCAGCACCATGCTCCTCCGGTGCGGGCCCGGTCCAGGCTCGTGTCTGCGGAGCTTGCCCCTCCTGACTCGACGTCGCTCTCGAAGGGCGCCGATCAACGCGAGCACCAGGCCCAGGACGACGAAGGGCGGAATGACGATGTGGAACCAGATGTTCAGGTAGGGGTTGTGAATCCCCTCACCCACCTCCATCGTGTAGAGGGTGGCGTGAAAAACCCCCGCGCAGGCCGCGAAGACGAGCCCGACGACACTCAGGGGGTTCTTGAAGTGGTCGTACCAGCGACGACCACTGAGGTCCGTGTCCTTCCGCATTGGTGAGCTCATACCCCTTGCGCGAGGACTCCGTCCGGGACCTCCACTTGTCCTCTACTTGCCCTTCTTCTTGGGGACGGGGTGGCTGACCATCTTGTAACGAGCCTCGAAGTCGAAACCGACCTTCTTCCCGTCCTTCGTGGTGTCCCTCTCGGGGTCCCAGGTCGGGCTCTTCTCGTTGTGGCACGCCCGGCAGAGCTTCTCGTCGGGGACGAGATACCCCTTGCCGTGGGCCTCCTTGTGGAGCTTACCGTCCGCGGGCTTGGCGAAGAACTCACCGGCACCGTGGCAAGCCTCGCAGGTCACGCCCTGCTCGAGGTCGAACTTCTCGCCGAAGTGCTTCTTGGAGAGTCCGTAGCCGGTGGTGTGGCACTTCAGGCACTCGGGTGCCTCGAAGGGCTTCTTCTCGAGGCCGAGCCTGGTCGCCACGGCGGCGGCCTCCTCCGTCTTCAGCAGCTCGAAAGCCTTGGCGTGCTTCATCCCTGCCCAGACCTTGTACTGCTTGCCGATGGAGGACTTCTGATGGCACTTCTTGCACCCCTTGACCCCGACCAGCCGGGGGGGCGGAGGCTTCTTCCCGTCATCCTGGTTCGGGGTGGCGCTCACGAGGAGGGTCAGGGATGCCACGAGGGCCGCTCCCAGGCCCAGGAGACTGATCGTTCGGTTCATGGCCTTGTCTGCTTGCCTTTGCCAGATCGAGAGGAGGGGTCCGGAAGAGCCGGCCGCCTGTCTGGACTAACGGTCCCCTACAGTTTTCGTGCCAGCCGAGGGACTCCGCGGACCCGGTTCGTCTCCTGCTGGCGCGGACTGGCGCCCGCAACCCAGACCGACTGCGGACGGTACGGAGTACGATCAGCCAAAGCCTCGATGTTCTCCAGGCCTGTCTTCCGCGCGCAACGCGCGGAAAACGACCACGAGTAGAACAGGAGAATGGCAGAGACGGCACGGGGGTACGGGTCACTCCATCCGGACTCCGACCTCCGGTTCGGGCGATGCCCCTGCTACGGGTGCCGGGGTGCATCGTCGCCGTCGGTCCCCTTGCGGGCCCTTTCTGGCCGTCTTCGATCTCGACGAGGAGGGGGGACCTCGCGACTCTCGGTACCGGGCAGTATTCCCCATACCGCGGAGTATTCCCCGCCCGCGCGCCCACGGTACTTCGGAGATCGCCCCGCGATCAGAGTGGCATGGATTCTGCGGCCTCCGCGGGTCCGGCTGGAGCCCGGGACGCCAGGGAGAAGCGCTCTTCGTTTCCAGATTCGCCGCAATTCGCCATACTCGCGAGGATGCGAGACCCGATGGACACGAGAGTCCTGGTCGTCGACGATGAGAAGCTGATCCGCTGGAGCATCGCTCAGGCCCTGGAGAAGGCGGGACATCTCGTCGACCAGGCGGAAACCGCTGCGGAGGCGCTGGCCCTCGTGGAGAAGGAGGCTCCGGACCTCGTCCTGCTCGACTACCGGCTGCCCGATCGCTCGGGAGTCGAGATGATGGCTGATCTGCGTAAGATCTCGCCGAACGTGCCGGTGATCATGATCACCGCGCACGCCAGCGTCCCGGGAGCCGTGGAGGCGATCAAGCAGGGCATCTGCGACTACATCAGCAAGCCCTTCGAGATCAACGAGCTCCTCCAGGCGGTGGTGTGCGCACTGGAGGCCGGCCGACTTCGGGAAGAGGTCGCCTGGCAGCGGGGGCAGGCGTTGCGCGGCTGTGCGAGCGGGGACATCGTCGCCGAGAGCCCGGCGATGCGGGAAGTCGTGCACATCGTCAGCCGCATCGCCGCCACAGCCGCGGGCACGGTGCTCCTGCTCGGTGAGAGTGGTGTCGGCAAGGGGCTCGTCGCCCGTGCCCTGCACCACGAAGGCAGCTCCCGCTCGGAGGCCTTCATGAACATCTCATGCACCTCGCTCCCCGATCAGCTCCTCGAATCCGAGCTCTTCGGACACGAGAAGGGCGCCTTCACCGATGCGAAGGCTCAGAAGAAAGGCCTGCTCGAGCTCGCGGATGGGGGAACCGTCTTCCTGGACGAGATCGGCGAGCTTCCGGCTGGACTTCAGGCCAAGCTGCTGACCTTCCTGGAGGATCGGACCTTCCGCCGCGTCGGCGGGGTCCGAGATATCCACGTCTCGGTGAGAGTCATCGCGGCGACCAACCGCAACCTGGAGAAAGAGGTCAAGGAGAAGCGCTTCCGTGAGGACCTTTTCTACCGGCTGAAAGTGATTCCCATCACGATTCCTCCTCTGCGTCAGCGCCGTGAAGACCTACCCGCTCTGATCTCGATGTTCATTCGGCACTTCAACACCGAGTTCGGCAAGTCGGTCCAGGGTGTCGATGAGCCGGCCTCCGCCGCCATGCGAGCCTACCCGTGGCCGGGTAACGTCCGTGAGCTCAGGAATACCATAGAGCGCGCGGTGCTGCTCGGGGAAGATGAGCTTCTCGCGCTCGGAGATCTGCCACCCGAGGTCTCCGAGGCGCGCGATACCGTGGTCCACGATACCGACGGGAGACTGGAGCTTCCTCTGCAGGGCCTCGATATCGAAGAGGTCGAGCGGGACCTCGTCTGCCAGGCGCTTCGGCGAGCGAAAGGCAATCGAGCTCGGGCAGCGCGCCTGTTGGGCATGAACCGCGACCAGATGCGCTACCGGATAAAGAAGTTCAACCTCACCGAGTTTCTGGAGTCGGAGTCCTGACCTGGGGGGCTTCCGACCTTTAGCCCGCCTCTCGAAGCCGCCTGTCGATCCGGCCGAGGTAGAAGAAGAAGAACGCGACCAGCAGCCCCCCGGCAGCCACGCAGACGAGTGCGGCGGACAGGACCGACCGAATAGAGGCCGCCTGCTGGTCGGTGATGTCCATGATCACCACGAGGCGTCCCATCTCCTGACCCGCGACATCGGCGATCGGCAGGTAGGCCAATCGGCAAGGCCGGTCTCCGAGCTGCGAGCTGATGCTCACCCGGGGACCCTCGATCCCGGCCGTGGCCAGCAGAGCGAGGTCCTCCTCGGGCATGCCCTCGGGGAATCCATGCGAGACCACGAAGTCCGGGAGCAGATCCCAGTTGCCCTCCCGGCCGAAGGCGCGCATCCCCGCCTCCCAGCCCTTCCGGTCCAGGAACTCCTTGTTGATGAGCACCCTGAATTCCAGATCGAGGGTCTCTCCGAACAGCTCGATGTGGTGGCTCAGATCATGTCCCAGCTCGATGAAGCCGATGCAGCGCCCCTCATGGAACTGGGGATGCACGACGCGCATCGTCATCGTCCCCAGGGGTCCCAGTTCGATCCCCTGCGTGGGCTTACCCGTTCGCTGGGCCTCCACCGTCGTGAATCGGTCGATGAGGTCGCCATACTGGTCCGGCTTGTGGAGCCGCAGGATGTTCACCCGGTCGGCACCGGTGAAGTAGAAGTGGGTGATCGCGGCCTCGGTCTGTAGTCGCCGGAACAGGGGCGCCGCCGCATCCTGAAGCGCCTGTCGGTCCTTCGACTGCAGAGCCGGTCCGAAGGAGCCGCCCTGGTCAATGGCGACGAGGGCTGCGTTGACCAGCTGGAGGTCCTCCTCCAGCTGGGCGGCCATAAGGTCCTCGACATTCGCGAGCTGTCTCTCCACCTCACCACTGAGTCGGCCCTTCTCGAGAAGGTAGGCTCCCAGAACGGCCCCACCAAACAGGAGGACCACGGCCAGCACCAGTGGGTACATGACCGAGGTTTTGATCGTCTTACCGCTCACCCTTGTTCTTCTCCCGGGAACAGACCAGCCTCCAGCTCACCTCGAACCCAGCCGGCACGCAGTGGCAACCCGGCAGGAGGCCTGGGAGCCCGGCGAACCGATCGTACCTCCGGGTCTTGACTGAACACGGAGTGTACGCACCGCTCCCACCGAAAGACACCCCTGTCGAGGGTCGGGCGTCGGCGAGTGACCCATTGTGGCGAATGCGGTACATCAGTTAAGGTCCTCTGGTTGCACATCCGGGACGGCTCGCCCACTGATTCGTCCGTTCTCCGTTCTGTCCCGAACCCACCGACCCGCTCTCTCCACAGCTTGGCCATGAGGCGACGAATCGTAATCTGCCTGGGCTTGTTACTGGCTCTGTGTCTGGTCGGCAACGCGACTGCACTCCTGTCCCTGAATAGCAGCATCCAGAGGTTTGGCGACCTGGCGGAGCGGCAGCGCATCCAGGCGCTGCGGGTGTCGCTCAACCTCAGTGGCCTCCAGGTCGAACGCGACCTGCTGGCCCAGCGCCTGGGTGTGCCGGGGACGGACGAACAACTCCGCGACAGCATCTGGTACTTCCGGGACTCGTTGCGGCAATGTCACAACTGCCACCACGGTCCCGTCGTGGAGGCTCGCCTGTCGCAGGTTCGAGAGACCTTCGATACCTGGTTGGCGCAGTCCGACCCGACTGGCCCTGCCGGGCACGCGACCGAGAACCCCGTCGCGGACACGAGCCCTCTCAACCTTGCCGATCAGGTTGTGGTCATGACCGCGGAGATGGCCACGGCCACCCAGAAGAGCCTCGAGGCCAAGGGCGACGAGGTGAAGGTCATCGTGCACCGAACCTGGGTGACGCTGTGGCTGACGTTGGTGGCCGTGCTCGTCTCCGGAGGGATCATCGCCTTCCACCTGCACCAGCGCTTGACTCGACCGTTCTCCGAGCTGCAAGGGCTGATCCGGCAGTCCCGACACGGTGACCTGAGGGACGCACCGCCGATCTCCGGTGATGCGGAATTTCGGCAACTGGGTCTGGTGTTCAGCGAGTCCTTCGAGGAGCTGCACAATGCTCAAGCCGGAGTGCTCGAGGCTCAGAAGATGGCTGCGATCGGTCAGCTCGCCGCTGGGGTCGCGCACGAGGTGCTCAATCCCCTGACCGGGATCTCCTGCGTGGTCCAGATCCTGCGAGACGAGGAGCGTTCGCCCCGCGATGTGGAGCGCCTCGACCTGGTCATGGATCACATCGCGCGCATCACCAAGATCGTGCGGGACTTCCGCCACTTCTCTCAGCCTACGGAGGGCGATGAGTGGACCCTGGTCAGCGTCTCCTCGCTGCTCGAGCAGGCCACCGAGTTGCTCGGCTACGATCAGCGATCCGAAGGGATCACTATCGCACGGGAGTTCGCTTCGGACCTGGATCCGATCAAGGCCGACGCCGACAGGCTCGGAGTGGTCTTCACCAATCTGATGCTCAATGCGATCGATGCCCTCGCCGAGTGCGAGGAGGACGAGCCGATCTTGACCGTATCGGCGAGACGTGTGGGGGAGATGATGGTCGTGAGTGTCGCCGACAACGGCCCCGGCATGACCGAGCACTCGAAGGCCAATGCCTTCGAGCCGTTCTTTACCACCAAGTCGGCGGGAGCCGGTACGGGGCTCGGATTGTGGGTTTGCTATGAGGTGGTTCGTGGGCACGGTGGCAAGATCTCGTTCGACGACCGCCCGGGTGGAGGACTGGTGGTCACGGTCGAGCTGCCCATCGAGCGGCAACGGCCCGAGTCGTGATCGCCCTCGTCCGAGTTGCGGGGGCCCGGTGAGCATCTCTTGATCGGGGCGAGCATCCGTGAATCCCCTCCCAGTCCGGCATTCCGCCCTACCGGGATACAGGGGATTCCCCTGATCTCCGGGGAATAACCGCCGACCCCCGTTGACCCTCCCGCCGTCTCCTGCTGAACTGCGCGACTCAGCCCCCTCGTCCGGTCCTCCCCACCCCCGAACCCCGGCCCAGCCCCCGGTGCCATGAAGACCCTCGTCCTGAACTGCGGTAGCTCCTCGATCAAGTTCCAGCTCTTCGAGATGGACACGGAGGCGGTGATCGCCAAGGGAGTCGTCGAGAAGATCGGGCACAGCGACGCGATCCTGACCTACGCGCCGACGGGGATGGACAAGATCGTCAACACGCGCGATATCGAGGACCACGATCGCGCATTGAAGCTCGTCTTCGACGCCCTCATGCACCCGCTCAACGGGGTGATCAAGGCCCGCGAGGAGATCGGGGGGATCGGGCACCGGGTGGTGCACGGCGGGGAGGAGTTCACCGAGCCGGTCCTGATCGACGACACGGTCAAGGCGGGGATCAAGCGCTGCATCGCCTTCGCGCCGCTGCACAACCCGCACAACTTCAAGGGGATCGAGGTCTGCGAGCGAATCCTGCCCGGCATCCCGCAGGTCGCCGTCTTCGACACCGCCTTCCACCACAGCATGCCGGCGCGCTCCTACATGTATGCGCTGCCGATGGCGCTGTACCGCAAGCTGCGCATCCGCCGCTACGGCTTCCACGGGACCTCGCACGGCTACGTCGCCGCGAAGGCCGCCGAGCACCTCGGCCGCCCGCTCGGCGAGATGAAGGTGATCACCGCCCACCTCGGCAACGGCTGCAGCATGGCGGCGATCGACCACGGGCGCTCCGTCGACACCAGCATGGGTTTCACCCCGCTCGAGGGCCTCGTGATGGGGACGCGCTGCGGCGACATCGACCCGGCACTGATCTCATACATCGCCGAGCAGGAGGAGCTGCCGCTGGCCAAGGTCGACAACCTGATGAACAAGAGCAGCGGCATGCTCGGTCTGACCGAGACGACCAACGACCTGCGCGAGATCCTCTACGAGGCGGAGCAGGGGAGCGAGCAGCACGCCCTCGCGCTCGACATCTTCTGCCACCGGATCAAGAAGTACATCGGAGCCTACGCCGCGGTCCTCGGCGGGCTCGACGCGATCGTCTTCACCGGCGGCATCGGCGAGAAGTCGAGCCACGTGCGCGGCGAGGTGCTGAACGAGCTCGGCTTCCTCGGCGTCGAGGTCGACGAGGTGAAGAACGAGGCGAACGAGCTCCAGATCGGCAGCGGGCCGGTGGAGGTGATGGTCGTGCCGACCAACGAAGAACTGGCGATCGCCCGCCATACCCGGGACATCCTCGAAGAGCTGGAACAGCAGCTCGAGCGCACGGTTCCCGAGGAGCAGCTCTCCGAGGAGCTCAATCAGATCACCGGCGACGATCGCGCGGAGCTCGTCGCCATCTGGGTCGCCAACCCGCACATCGGCGCCTGGGACCTCGCCAGCAAGCTCGAGACGAAGATCGGGCGAAAAATGAGCCCGCAGGCGGTTCAGCGTGAGCTGGAGGAGCTCGGCCTCGACCAGGTGTCGTCCGAGAAGCGTGACCAGCTGGTGGAGCGCAGCACCTGATCCGAGTTGCGGAAGCAGAACAAACACGGGAACCGGAACTGGAAGGAACGGAACAAGATGCGTGAAGTGAACCGAGATGAAGCCGGCTGGATGATCGCGCTCGCCTGGGTCAGCGCCCTCGAGGAGACCGCCCGCGATTTCCACGGGTCTCGCCCCAAGGCTTTCTGCCAGCGTGCCTACGAGCACGCCACCCGCAACTTCCTCAGCCGCCTGGAGCTCGACTACGGCCTTCGCGCCACGAGCTGCGAGACGATCCACGACGCCGTCGCCGAGTACATCCGCGTCGGCGTGCGCGGTGGCGCCTTCGGGGACAGCAGCCAGTTCGAGCTCGAGGAGGTCAACCCCAATCGGCTCGAGATCCGCGTCCACCAGTGTGTCTACCTGAAGAGCTGCCTCGCGCTGCGCGCCGAGGGGATCGCCCTGCGCGACCTCACCTGCGCGCGCCTCGGCTGTTTCCGGGCGGCGGTCGAGCACCTGACCGGCATCGACTGCGACTACGAGATGACCGCGTTCGATCTCGAGGGCACCTGTCAGGGCGCCCTGGAGAGGGAATAGGAGCTGGAACGACCCATGGCCTCACAGGCAGCAGCGCTGATCGCCGAGGCGCGCGGTAGCATCGACTGGAAGAAGCGCCGGCTGGCGATCGTCGGTCTCGGCCACCGGCGTGCCCCCGAGATCTTCCCGGTGCTCCTCGAGTGCCTCGACGATACGGTCATCGACGTCCGCCACGCGGCGGTGATCGCGCTGGGACGCTATGGCGATCCCCGGGCGGTTCCCGAGCTGCTCCGGCCCAAGATCCTCGCCTCGGCGGATCCCCTGGTTCGCTGGGCCGCGGTGCAGGCGCTGGGCAAGCTCGCCGGCCACGAGATCATCGAGCGGATGGTCGAGATGGTCGACGACGAGGAGTGGCTGGTCAGCAACGAGGCGCTGGTCGTGCTCCGTGATCGGGTCGAGAAGATCCTGCAGCTCGACGACCCCGGCAACGCGCGGGTCCTGATCCGCATGCTGAACATCCCCGACGACACGATCGTCGAGCTGGCCCAGACCGGCCTGCGCGACTTCGGACACAGCGCCTCGCCGTACCTGTGCGATGCACTGGGCAGCATGTGGGAGCCCGTCCGCCGCCACGCCGCCGAGGTGATCGGCTCGATCGGTGACCGCGAGTGTCTGCCCGGGCTGGTCGAGACGCTCGATGACGACAGTCCGCTCGTGCGCGCGGCGGCGGCGACCGCCATCGGCCGGATCGGGGACCGCGGCGGCATTGGCCCCCTGATCGAGGTGATGGGGGACTTCGACGAGGTGGTTCGCGACGCGGTCACCGACGCGCTGGCCAGCTTCGGGCGCGACGCGACCCATCTCGTCTGCATCGCCCTCGAGCATGCGACCCGCAAGCTGGCGCGCTGCACCGCGATCGACGCGCTGGGCGTGATCGGCGACGAGCGGGCGGTCGCCATCCTGATCGAGCACCTCTCCAGCTCCTATCACCTGGTGCGCCGGGCGGCGATCACCTCCTTGCGTCACTTCGGTGAGTCGGTGGTGGAGCCCTTGATGCGGATGCTCAGCTACAACACCTCGGACATCACCCAGCTGATCGACGAGGTCACGAGCTCGACGGACGCGGAGACTCGGATTCGCGCGGTCAACGCGCTGGGCGTCCTCGAGGATCACCGAGCGGTCGAGGACTTGAAGAGGCTGCTCAGCGATTCCGATCTACGGCTGGCGACCGCCGCCCAGGAGGCGCTCGGCCGGATCGGCTGCGCGGCCTGGGGCCGCGGCGGGGCTGCCCGGGTCCTCGGTCACATCGGGGACCGCCGCGCGATCCCCGGCATTCTCGGGCTGCTCGACGACGACTCGGTGACGGTGCGCACCGCCGCCGTCGCCTCACTGTCGGGCGTGGGCAACGAGCTCGACGCCGGGCGGCTGCTGGTCATCGCCCGCGAGGATCCCGACCCGCTGGTGCGCGACGCGGCGATCATCACGTTGCGTGAGCTGATCCCCGGCACCGCCGAGCTGTTCGCGGCCGCGCTCGACGTGCTCGACGACGAGTCGTCCGAGGTTCGCGTTCGGGCGACCCGGATCGCCGGAGAGTTCCTCGATGGCCGCGCGATCGAGCCGCTGCTCAAGCTGCTCTCGGACCCTTCGTGGAGCGTTCGCATCGCCGCCGAGTCGGCGCTGTGCTCTCACGGCAAGCAGGTCGTGTCGCGCCTCATCGAGGTTCTCAAGACCGGCTCCCTCTTCGCCCGCCGGCGGGCGTACAGCGCGCTCGGGCGGATCGGAGATCCCTCCGCGGCGGAGGCGGTCGAGCACCTGGTGGGTCGCGAGGAGGACCCGGTCTCGATCCGGCTCGCTCGCGGGGCGTTGCGGGTCCTGTGGGGTGGCGAGGAGCCGACCTGATCGACGGAGATTCGCTACTACGATGCACTTCTCGCTCTGCAACGAGATGTTCGAGGGCAGGCCCTTCGCGGAGGTGTGTGCGACCGCCGCGCGGCTGGGCTATCACGGTATCGAGATCGCCCCGTTCACCTTCGCCGAGCGCGTCGAGGGGATCGCTGCCGAAACGCGTCACGAGGTGAAGCGTGCCGCCGCCGACCACGGCCTAGCGATCGTCGGCCTGCACTGGTTGCTCGCCGGGACGAGCGGGCTGCACATGACCTCCCCCGACCGGGGCGTGAGGGAGCGAACGCGGGAGTACTTCCACCGACTGATCGAGCTGTGCGGGGATCTCGGCGGGAAGGTGATGGTGATCGGCTCCCCTCAGCAGCGGAGTCTCGCCGAGGAGCAGAGCTTCGAGGACGCCTGGGGGCGTGCGGCCGAGCTCTTCGCCTCGGTGCTCGAGGACGCCGCCGAGCGCGGGGTGACTCTGTGCATCGAGCCGCTGTCGCCGGCGGAGACCGACTTCATCAATACCGCCCAGGAGGGGCGGAGGATGGTGCACGAGCTGGACTCGCCGAGCTTCCGGCTGCACCTCGACGTCAAGGCGATGAGCGCCGAGCCGCGCCCGGTGCCGGAGATCCTGCGCGAGCTCGACCTTTCGGACGTCGGGCACTTCCACGTCAACGACCCGAACCTGTACGGGCCGGGGATGGGCGAGGTCGACTACGCGCCGATCGCCGCCGCGATCGATCGGCTCGGCTGGGACCGCTGGCTCTCGGTGGAGGTGTTTCGCTACGACCCCGACGGGGAGACGATCGCCCGCAAGAGCCTGGAGTGTCTCAGGCGCTTCTGGCCCGACTCCTGAACCGGAGAGAGGCGTACGCGTGACGGTGTGGGAGCACCTGCGCAGGTTGTTCCTCGTCGTCGAGGGATACGAGCTGGAAGGACCCGATGCGGGCGTGGCGTTCGCCTACGGCGACCTCCACGCCGGCACTGAGACCTTACCCCTTCTCCCACCCGAGAAGACCCAAAGGTCCGATGCCCGCCCCAAACGGGAGAACCCAGTCCTTTGCCGTCCGTCGCTTCATTCGACTATCCTCCGCCGGCGAATCGCCTGTCCCCCTCCCTCCCAACTCTGCGAGGTTCCCGATGGAGTTCCTGTCCGAGCTGTGGCTGCCCATCCTCCTGTCGGCCGTCTTCGTCTTTCTGGTGAGCTCCGTGCTGCACATGCTGATCCCCATCCACTGCGGAGATCACGACCGGCTGCCCGACGAGGACGCGATGTTGGCCGCATTGCGTGAACACGGACTGAAGCCCGGCAACTACGCCTTCCCTCGTCCATCGTCGATGAAGGACATGAGCACGCCGGAGATGACGGAGCGATTCAAGCAGGGACCGGTCGGCTACATGACCGTCCTGCCGAACGGAATGCCGGCGATGGGCAAGAGCCTCGTGCAGTGGTTCGTCTACTCGATCGTGCTCAGCCTGGTCGCGGGCTACGTCGCCCACGCGGTACTCGAATCGGGCGCGCACTACCTCGCCGTCTTCCGCGTGACCGGAACCGTCGCCATCGTCGGCTACGCCTTCTCCTCCGTCCAGGACTCGATCTGGAAGGGAGTGAAATGGAGTACGACGGCGAAGTTCCTCTTCGACGGCGTGATCTACGGGCTGGTCACCGCCGGGACCTTCGGCTGGCTCTGGCCCGGGGACGCCTGATCAGCCGCGTGGAACCGGGTGGCGATACGCTGCTCGTCGAGGCCGATCCAGAACGCCTCGGTGCCGGCCAGCATCTCCTTCCCGCCCGCGATGAACTTGTCCTCGTCGAAGTCATCGGTGAAGAAGAGCTCCTCGAGCTCGTCCATCACGTGGCCGGCGTGCTGGTCCTCGATGCGGTCGTGCCAGGTGAAGAACGCGAGCGGGAGGTTGACCCCCTCGCGCTGGCGGTAGGCGTCCAGCCCCGCGATCAGCTGCTTCCAGAACCCGGCCGCGGCCCAGTTCTCCACCGCGAAGCTCGCGCCCTCGGCGATGCTCGGGTCCTCGTGACCGTAGATCGCCAGCAGCTGGTCGCAGAAGAAGAGGGTCGCGGGCGTCCCGTGGCGACGCTTGCCGAGGTCGTTGAAGCCGAGTCCCAGGACCTCGCCCATCTTCAACAGCCACTCGAAGTGCGCGGCCTTGAACCGGAACCGGCCGCCCTCGACGCTCCCTTCGGTGGAGACGATCTCGGGGTCGCCCTCGCGCTCCTCGTTCTCGACCGCCGTCGGCCGGGGCCCGCCCTTGGTGAACATCACCCCGATCTCGTTGGCCAGGATCTCCTTCGAGGCCCGCATCCCCTCCAGCGAGCCGGCGTTGATCATCTTCGAGAGCTGGGCGAGCAGGAAGAGATTGGAGAAGACCGAGAACTGGACCACGAAGTGCCGCACGTCGTCCGTGGTCGCCTCGCCCCGCTCGAACCACTGGCAGTACCGGTTGTCCGTGATCACCGAGTGGGTCATCAGCTCGACATTGCAGCGATCGACGAAGCGGTGGAAACGGGCGGCGTCCTCGGCGGAGAGGTCGCCGGCGGCGACTCGGGTCTCGATCTTCTCGGAGATCGTGAGCGGCATGGGAGTACTCCTTTCGTGGGGTGGGGCGGTGATGCCCGGCTGTACGGAGTCGCCGGGGTGGATAGGACCGGGTCGCGGGTCGGAGAATCCGGGCCTCCACGCTCCGCTTCCGGAGCTCGGGATCGGCAGCTACACTGACGGGGGTGAGCCTCCCATGACCCGCTGGTTCCTCCTTCTCCTCCTCATCGCCGTTCCGGGCCGCGCCGGCCAGGACGCGCGCCAGCGCCTCCTCGACCTGGCGGAGGAGAATCCGCGGCTCGAGCTCACCGCGAGGCGGCACCAGGCCTCCGACAGCTGGTACCTCTCCGGCCACTACCGCGTCTTCGAGGATCGCGAGGCGCGGGAGGGGCGGGAGCTCGAGTTGAAGCTGATCGTGCTCCCGGCCACCGGCCCGGACCGAGCGTCCGATCCGGTGTTCGTCTTTCACGGAGGCCCCGGGGCGGCGGCCACCGGCTACTTCGGTTCGATGGCGGCGAGCTGGATCCGCGAGCGTCGCGACATCGTGCTGATCGACCAGCGCGGGACCGGCGGGTCGAACCCGCTGTGGGTCGAGCTCCCCGGGAGCGACGACGACCTGCAGGGCTACCTCGAGCCGATCTTCGACGTCGAGGTGTTCCGCGCCGCGCTGCCGCGGCTGGAGCGGATCGCCGACCTCACGAAGTACACCACCCCGATCGCGATGGACGACGCGAACGAGGTGCGCCAGGCGCTCGGCTACGAGAGGATCAACCTGCGGGGCGGGTCCTACGGCTCGCGCGCGGTGCTGATCTACCTGCGTCGCCACCCCGAGACGGCGCGCACCGCGACCGTCAACGGCGTCGCGCCGGTGAGCTTCACCAATCCGCTCTACCACGCGGAGGCGGCGCAGGAGGGGCTGGAGCGGATCCTCCGCGAGTGTCGCCTCGACCCCGAGTACAAGAAGGCGTTCCCCAACCTGAACGGGAAGTTCAGGGCGATCCTCAAGAGACTGGAGAAGGAGCCCGCCCGCGTCCTGGTGCCGCACCCCTCGACCGGCGAGCCGACCTCCGTGCTGCTCGACCGCGAGGCGTTCGCCGAGGCGCTGCGGGTGCTGATGTACTACACCGGAACCAACCGCCAGGTGCCGATGCTGCTCGAAGCGGCCTACCAGGGGGACTACTCCCCGTTCGCCCGGCGTGGCATCGAGAGCAACCGCAACATCCGGCGGATCCTCTCCTTCGGCATGCTGATGTGCGTCACCGGAAGCGAGGACATCCCGCGCATCCGCCCCTCGTCGATTCGCGCGCGAACCGCGGACACCTTCCTCGGCGACGGCCGCGTGCGGCGCCAGATGGCGGTGGCGAAGATCTGGCCGCGAGGGGAAGTGCCCGACGACTATCACCGACCGGTGACGGTCGACGTGCCCGTGCTGCTCTGGTCGGGCACGCACGACCCGGTGACCCCGCCCCGCTGGGGGGAGGCAGCCGCGAAGCACCTGCCGAGCTCACTGCACCTCGTGGTGCCCGGCGCGCACGGGGTGTCCGGCCCGCGAGTCACAGCGGTCGAGCGCCACTTCCTCGAGCGGGGGAGCCTCGCGGGGATCGATCCCGCCGTCGTCGAGCCGATCCGGATGCCGCGCTTCGTGCTGCCGGAGAAGGACTGAGGAGGAGAGCGAGAGATGACGCCGCGACCGACGATTCACCTCGTGTGCAACTCCCACATCGACCCCGTCTGGCTCTGGGAGTGGGAAGAGGGTGTCGCCGAGGCCCTGTCCACCTTCCGCGCCGCCGCGGAACTGTGCGAGGAGTTCGACGGCTTCGTCTTCAACCACAACGAGGCGGTGCTCTACCGCTGGGTGGAGGAGTTCGAGCCGGAGCTCTTCGAGCGGATCCGCCGGCTGGTGCGCGAGGGACGCTGGCACATCATGAGCGGCTGGTTCCTCCAGCCGGACTGCAACATGCCCTCCGGGGAATCGTTCGTGAGGCAGATCCAACTCGGCAAGCGTTACTTCAAGGACCGCTTCGGGGTCGAGCCGACGACGGCGATCAACTTCGACCCCTTCGGGCACAGCCGCGGGCTGGTGCAGATCCTGAGGCGGAGCGGATACGACTCCTACGTCTACTGCCGGCCCTCCCGGGTCGACTCGGGAATCCCCGCGCCGGAGTTCACCTGGGTCGGCTTCGACGGTTCGGAGCTCCGCGCGACCCTGGCCACGGCCCACTACAACTCGGACCCGGGGAAGGCGAGGGCCAAGCTCGATGCGTGGATCGAGGAGCGCGGCGAGGAGCCGGTCTCGCTGCTCCTGTGGGGGGTCGGGAACCACGGTGGAGGACCGTCGCGCGAGGACCTGCGTCAGCTCGCCCGTGCCATCGGCCGCAAGCGGGGGCCGCGCGTCGTGCACTCGACACCGGAGGCGTTCGTCGAGGAGCACACCGCTGCGTTCCCCGAGCTCCCGCGCCACGAAGGCGACCTCAACCCGTGGGCGGTCGGCTGCTACACGTCGATGCACCGGGTGAAGGAGCAGCACCGGCGGCTGGAGAACGAGCTCTTCACCGCGGAGAGGATGTCGACCACCGCGTTCGCGCAGGGGCTGATCGGTGATCCGCGCGACGAGCTGGCCGAGGCGGAGCGCGACCTCGTCTGGAGCGAGTTCCACGATAGCTTGCCGGGCAGCTCGATCGAGGCGGTCGAGGGAGGGATCCTGCGCGCCATCGGCCACGGGCTGGAGATCACCTCGCGGGTGAAGGCGCGCTCCTTCTTCGCGCTGGCGGCGGGGCAGCGCCGGGCGCGTGCGGGGGATTTCCCGGTGCTCGTCTTCAACCCGCTGCCCTTCGAGGTGGAGACGATCGTCGAGGCGGAGTTGCAGCCGCCGTCGCCGCACCGGGCGAAGGGCTTCGCCACGCCCGTCCTGCGCCAGGGCCGCGCGGTCGTGCCGGTGCAGCCGGAGAAGGAACGCTGCAACATCGACGAGGACCTGCGCAAGCGGATCGCCTTCCCGGCGAGGCTGGCGCCGGGCAGGATGAACCGCTTCGACTGTCGCCTGGAGATGGTCGCGAAGAAACCCGCCCGGAAGCTGCGAGCGCGCGGCGGGAAGATCACCTTTCGGGGCGCCGATCTCGAGGCCGTGATCAACGCGCGCACCGGTCTGGTCGACCGCCTGCGCATTCGCGGCAATGACTGTCTCCGGCCGGGCGCCTTCCGCTCGCTCCTGATGCGCGACGACGCCGACCCGTGGGGGATGCGCGTCGATTCCTTCCCGCATCGGGTGGGGGCGTTCCGTCTGCTCTCGCGCAAGGCGGTCGCTCGTCTCTCCCCGACCCCGGGGCCGGCCCTCTCCGCCGTCCGCGTGATCGAGGACGGCCCGGTGCGGAGCGTGGTCGAGGCGCTCTTCGGCTTCGGCGACTCCTTCCTCTGCCAGCGCTACAAGCTGCCGAAGCGCGGAACGGAGCTGGAGCTCGAGCTGCGCGTCCTGTGGAATGAGAAGGACCGGATGTTGAAGCTTGCGATCCCCACGTTGATCGAGAAGCCGCACTTCGTCGGTCAGACCGCGTACGGGGTGGCGGACCTGCCGGAGGACGGGACGGAGGCGGTTTCGCAGCAGTGGCAGGCGCTGGTCTCGGACGAGCACGACGCCGCGGTGACGGTGATCGACGACGGGATCCACGGCTCGAGCCTGGTGAAGAGCGAGCTGCGCCTCTCCCTGTTGCGCGCGCCGGCGCACGCGGGTCATCCGACGGGACCGACGTGCGGGATCGTGCAGAAGGACCGTTTCACGCCGCGGATCGACCAGGGCGAGCACCTCTTTCACTTCTGGCTGAACGCCGGCGCGATCGACGAGCGCCTCTCCCGGATCGATCGCGAGGCGCTGGTGCGGAACGCGCCGCCGATGGCCCTGTGCTTCTCTCCCTCGGGGAGCGGTGAGCTGCCGAAGGCGGGCGTGACCCTGAGCGACGGGGTGGTGCAGCTCTCGGTCTTCAAGCTGGCGGAGTCGGGGGACGATCTGATCCTGCGTCTGTTCGAGCCGACCGGGCGTCGCCGCAGGACGACCATCGCTCTGCCCTTCGTCGGGGTGAGGGAGCGGGTGACCCTGGCGGCGTTCGAGGTGAAGACGCTGCGGTTCGATTCGCGGGTGAAGCGATTCATCGAGTGCGATCTACTCGACGAGCCGATCGTGGGCTGAGGAGCCCTCTGTCCCCTCTGCGCCTCGGCCCCGAGACCGAATCACATCGTAGGCGCCCCGCAACGCCTCCTCGAGCTCCTCGACCCGGATCGGCTTGGTGATATACGCGTCCATTCCAGCGGCGATGCCCGCCGCCCGGGAGCTCGCCATGGCGTCCGCCGTGAGCCCGATGACCCGCGGTCGCATCTCGGTCTCGAAGCGCCTGACCAGCTCCACCGTCGCCTCGAGGCCATCCATCTCCGGCATCTGCAGATCCATCAGCACCACGTCGTAGCGCTGCCTCGCGACCGATTCGAGAACCTCGAGACCATTGCCCACGACGTCGATCCGATAACCCAGGCGCTTCAGGACCCTGACGGCGACCAGCTGATTGACCCGGTTGTCCTCGGCCAGGAGGATCTGTAGCGGAAGCTCGTCCGCGAGCTCTCGCCTGGACGGCGGACCCGAGTCGAGACGATCGGCGCCCTCCGTACCGGTGATCGGAGGGGCCAGGCATTGACTCAGCTCGGCCAGCAGTCGCTTCGGCTTGACCGGCTTCGTCAGGCTGCCCGAGATGTCCACGAGGCGTTCCTCGCGGCGAGCGACGGCCGAGGAGAGGATGAGGATCGGCAGCTCGGCGAGCGGCACTCGCTTCTGGATCTCGCCGGCCAGGGTCCACCCGTCCATGTGCGGCATCTGGAAGTCCAGCAGCGCCACATCGAAGACCTCGCCTCGATCCAGCCACTCCAGGGCCTCCCGGCCACTCTCCGCGCTCCGGGCGATCAGACCCCACGATTCGGCGTAGCCGATGAGGATCCGGCGGTTCACACGGTTGTCGTCCACGATCAGGACGCGCTTGCCCTCCAGGAGCGGTTTGAAGCTCGCGAGGTCGATCTGCCCCGGCAAGTCGGTTTCCTCGGCGCGGAGGGTGAAGTGGAAGACTGAGCCCCGGCCCTCCTCGCTGTCCACCCACATGTCCCCGCCCATCATCCGGGCCAGCTGCCTGGCGATTCTCAGTCCCAACCCCGTTCCCCCGAACTGTCGGGTGGAAGAAGCGTCCACCTGGCTGAACGGCTTGAACAGACGGTGAAGCCGGTCCTCCGGGATGCCGATGCCCGTGTCACTGACGGAGAACTGGAGCAGTCGTGAGCTCTCGCCGGACGCCGGCTCCGTCGCGTCCCACTCGACGTGGACGATGATCTCGCCCCGCTCGGTGAACTTGACGGCGTTGTTCAGGAGGTTGACCAGGATCTGCCGGATGCGGGTCACGTCGCCGACGATCGCGCTCGGTGCGGAAGGGCCGTACACGCAGGCCAGCTCGAGGCCCTTCTCGAAGGCCTCGGTCGAGACGAGGTCCATCGCCTCCTCGACCGTGGAGCGCAGATCGAGAGGGCGCTCCTCGATCTCCATCATCCCCGCCTCGATCTTGGAGAAGTCGAGGATGTCGTTGATGATCGAGAGCAGCGCTTCACCCCCCGACCTGACGATGTCGACGTTCTCGCGTTGTTCCGGATCCAGCTCCGTATCGAGCAGCAGGCTGGTCATCCCGATGACCGCGTTCATCGGAGTGCGGATCTCGTGGCTCATGTTGGCGAGGAACTCGCTCTTGGCCTGGTTCGCCTCGTCCGCTCGCTGCGCCAGCTCCTCGGCGCGGTGCCTCGCCTCGCCGATCCTGGCGTTGATCGCCTCTCGCTCCACCTCGCCGCGGCGAAGGTGACGGCCGGCCAGGAAGATCCCGAGGAGTCCGAGCAGGCCGAGGAGCAGGTGCCCGCTCCAGATCGAACCGGCCTGTGCTTCCGCGATCGTCCACAACGGGGCCATGGGCACCGCGATGGCGATCCCGCCTCGCACCATTCCCTCCTCGTACCCCTGTGCGCCATGGCACTTGATGCAGCCCTGCTCCACCATCAACGGGCGCATGAACCGCAGCATCTCCACTCCGCCGAGCTCGCCGAGAGAGCTGACCTCCTTCTGGCCTCGCTCGAACGCCTCGAGCGCCGACCTCTCCCAGGGATCGGGGGCGTTCTCGGGGCGGATCGGGTTCAGGCTGGTGATGTGTCCCTGCACCCCGGACGTCTCGTTCGCCAGCTCGAAGACCTGCCGGGTCATGAAGGCGGGGTTGATTTTGGTGAGCAGCTGGCCCGATTCGGTGAGGATCTCACGCTCGGGCACCTGCAGGTGCTCATTCGGCTGCGTGCCTTCTTGCACCCGGCCGTAGACTCCTCCATGACTCGCATTCCAGCGCCGGTAGAGAACGTCCTTCTCGAAGGAGCTGCGCGCGTGAGTGCGAGCGCTCTCGACGGTGTTCTCGCGCAGTCGGGCGAGGTTCCACCAGAGCGAGGCGCTGATCACACCGGTCCAGACGATCATGGCGACGACCGTGAATCGGCCGGTCCTCGTCGCGCTCTGGGGGGTTGGTCGTCTGGCCATGGATTGTTCGCTCTCCACGCCCCGGGAAGTGGGGAATACGGCGGCGGGCGGATCGCGGGAGAGGGTCGGCCGCAGCAGTTCGAATCATCGGATCCTCCGGTGGCTCAACTGAGGCCGACCGGGAGTTGCTGTCACTCACTGACCCTCGTCCGTGTTCGTCTCTCTCGGGAGAGAGTCCGGGCGTGCAGCTGGTGAAGCGATCGCTACCAGATCAGAGCCGGGCGAAATCCACGCCGACTCAACCGCCCAGGTTCACCAGTCCCCACAGCAGGAACACGATCACCCCGACCATCACCCAGCTGCCGCCGAAACCGATCCAGTCCCAGCGGTCGGGCTTGAGGATCTCCCAGGTGCTGCCGGGGAACAGCTTCTGCTTCTCGAACTGTTCGGGGTGAGTCGCCGCTCTCTCCAGGGCGCGCGTCTCCTCCAGGGGATCGCGTTGCACCGGCGTGTGCAGCTTGCCGTAGAAGCGGTCGAGGTGGTGTCGGGCCACCGGTCGAGTGAAGGCGCTGAACAGGAAGAGCAGGAGGAAGGGGAAGAGCGCGTCGAAGGCGAAGCGCATCGCCACCAGCTGCGCCTTGGAGAAGCGGGAGAGGTCGAGACCCAGCGCGCCGATGATCCACAGCTCGGCGTGGAAGCGCCCCTGGCCCAGCCTGGCCGAGCCGGGATCGGCGGGGTCGGTGAGCACGACCCGCTCGAAGTAGACCCCCGTCGGCTCGATCACGTGCTCGCGCACGACCGAGTCCCCCTCCACCGCCGCGAGGCCGGCCTCGACCTCTTCGGCGGTCGCCCCGGTGGTCACCCGGGTGACCTGTGGCTCGGTCTCGAGGAGCAGGGCGGAGCTCGTCGAGGCCGCCCCGATCATCGGCACGACGTTGGGAATCACCGCGTAGATCGCGAAGCAGATCAGGACCTGCGCGATCACGGCGGCGCGGGTCAGCCGGCGCCAGACGAAGCCCAGCCAGATCGCCGCCCCGAAGACCGCCGGCAGCGAGATGAAGTACTTGAAGAGCCCGAGCAGGTTGTCGGAGAACTCCGCGGCCACCGCGCCGCCGAACAGGACCACGACGATGACCACGCGGCCGACGTTCAGGTAGTGTCGCTCGCTCTCGTTCGGCGTCAGCGGCTGGTAGAGGTTGCGGATGAACAGCGCCGAGTTGGTCACCGAGCCCGCGTCGAGGGTCGACATGTTGGCGGCGAGGATCCCCGCCAGCATCAGGCCGATCGCTCCCGGGAAGAGCAGGTCGTAGGTCATGTGACCCCAGATCAGGTCGGGGTCGTGCAGCTGCCCGCCGTAGAGCCCGATCGCCAGCAGGCCGGCGAGCGCCCAGAACAGCATGATGAAGCGCTTGAAGAACATCCCCCCGATCATGCCGACCCGGGCGGTCAGCTCGTCCTTCGCCGAGCCGGCGGTGGCCATCATCGGGGCCGCCGCGATGATCGAGACGAGGTTGGCGATCACCATGGCCAGGATCGTGTACCACGCGTACTCGCTGGTCGCCGCCGAGCCGAACAGCTCGAACATGAAGTTCGGAACGGCGTCGTGCAGCCCCTCGAAGCCGCCGATGCGGGAGAGGCCGATTGGAATCAGGAGCAAGGAGAAGGTGACGATCAGGACTCCCTGGATCGCGTCGGTGATCGCGGCGGCGGTGAAGCCGCCCAGCACGGTGTAGGCGCAGACGATCAGCCCGTAGATGACGCAGAACCAGGTCTGGTCGGTGTGGGAGATGAACGAGCGCAGCTCCTTGCGCTTGTGCCGCTCCTTCAGCTCGTCGTAGCGCTGCTCCTGGGCGAGACCGAGCGTTCCGGCCGGGGCCTCCTTCAGCGCCTGGTACTCGCGGTACAGCTCGACGCTCTCGCGCTCGGCCGGGGAGTACTCGGCTTCCGCCTTCGGGGTCAGCGCCATCATCGTTTTGGCCGCGACGGTATAGCTGACCCCGCCGCCGATGAAGGCCATAGACAGCGTGAAGACGGCGAATGCACCGCCGAGGAAGGGGCTCCGGAAGCGCTCGGTGAAGTAGTCTCCGATGGTGACCAGCCGCGAGCGGCGGTACAGCATCGTGGTGAACCAGTAGAAGGGCGTGAGGAACAGCACCAGGTACTGGATCCACATCCCGCCGATCCCCTGGCGGTAGATCTCGCGCGAGACCGCCACCGCCTGGTCCGCGTTGGTCGCGTTCCCGAAGTTCAGGAAGAACTGGTAGAACTTCCCCAGCTTGCGGCCGGCGAGGTAGAAGTCCTCGGTGTCGCGCGTGCCGCGCCCCACGCGGAAGCCGAGCCACAGGATCACCACCACGTAGATCGCGATCACCGCGATGTCGAGGAGGTGCAGGCCGAACATCAGCTGAGTCTTCGCCGGGGTGGGCTACCCCTCCAGCGTCTCGAAGAAGGTGTGGACGTTTTCCGGGCGGGCGCCGGGGCCGAACTCGCACTGGGCGATCAGGCCGCCGTCGCGGTGGAAGGCCGAGCGCATCCGTCGAGCGGCGTCGCGGACCTCCTCGAGCGTCCCGGTGGAGAGGATCCACTGGCGGTCGAGCTCGCCCCAGAAGGTGATCTTGCCGCCGAAGGCCTCGCCGAGGTCCTCGACGCCCATGCAGAACACCTGGCTGTTGATCGCGTCGATACCGAGCTCGATCAGGTCGGGAAAGATGTCGGTGATATAGCCGTCGGAGTGCATGAACAGCGGCTTGCCCGCGCCGTGGGCAATCTCGGCGTAGTCGCGGTAGAGGGGCTTGAAGAGCTCCCGCCATGTCTCCGGGGCGATCAGCATCGCGTGCTGGCTGCCCCAGTCGTCCATGATCATCAGCGCGTCGACCTCGGTCCTGGCCCAGAGCTCCAGCTCGGCCGTGAAGAACTCGTGGAGCGTGGAGAGGAGAGCGTCGAACTGCGGCGGCCGGTCGGCGAGGTCGTAGTAGACGTTCTCGGAGCCGCGCAGGAACTGGATTCGCTCGAAGGGGCGAGGAAATACCCCGGAGACGACGAACTGGTCGGTCCCGCGGCAGAACTCGTCGATCCTCGGCAGGTCGAGGGTCAGGCACTCGACGGGGACGCGGAGCGAGTCGAGCGCCTTCCAGTCGTCCAGCATCGGCGTCTTGACCTCGCCGATCACCCCCTCCTCGAGACGCTCCCAGACGCAACCCCACTCGTCGACGAACTTGCCGTCGACGTAGCGGTTGCCCTGGCACGGCGGCGGCTCGCGGTAGTGGAGCGGCGAGGAACAGATGTCGTTCGGAAAGCGCTGCCCGATCGCCGCGAGCGCCTCGGGGTGGTGAATCTCCGCCCACGGCAAGGTCCACAGCTGGCGAGGCAAGCGCGGTGGCGCCTCGAACGCCAGCGCCCGGCGCACCAGCTCTCGCGAGGTGAGGCCGGTCGGTTCTCGTTCGCTGTGCTGCTCATCCATCTCGAATGAAGAGGATAGGGCGGAGTGGGGGGGAAGTCGACCCGGCGCAATCTGATAAACTCCCGCAGCTGATGAGTGGGACCTATCTGAAGACGGGCAGTGAGCTCGACTCGCTCGTGCCCCGGATCCGGAGCTTCCTCGCCGCCGACGCGCTCGAGGTCAACATCGACGGGCAGGCGATCCGCGGCTATCGCTCCCCCGACGCTCGCTCGATCTGGATCCGCGACTACAGCGACATGCTGCGGGGGGTGCGCCACTTCGACCCGGACGTGAAGAGCGTCGTCGACCACTTCGCGGCGACGCAGGCGGGGAACGGGCGGATCTTCGACTACTTCACCACGTTCCCCGAGAAACCGGGGGAGCGGGAGAACTGGACCAAGTACGTCCGTGTGCCGGTCGAGTCGGATGTCGAGTACCGCTTCGTCAAGGCGGCCTGGCTGGCGTTCCAGGCCTGCAGCGATCGTGAGTGGATCGAAGGGCTGCTGCCGACTATGGAAAGGGCGCTCGAGTACACCTTCACCCATCCCTGGCGCTGGGACCATGGGTTCGAGCTGGTGAAGCGCCCCTATACCATCGACACCTGGGACTTCGCCTACACCGCCGGCCGGCGCGAATGGCTGCAATTCCAGATCGATGACCACACCTTCTGGGGGGTGATGCACGGCGATGTCAGCGGGACCTTCGAGGCGTGCTGGATCCTCGCTCGCCTGCACCGGCTCGCCGGACGGGCGGCGGAGGCGGAGCCCTGGGAAGCTCGAGCGCGGGCCCTGCGCGAGCGCCTCGACCAGTACGCCTGGAACGGCCGCTTCTACACGCACTTCGTCAAGCGCACCCCGGTGACGATCGAGGGGGTCGACGAGGCCGAGCAGCTCAGCCTCAGCAACCCGATGAACATCAACCGCGGGATCACCTCGCACGAACAGGCGGACGCGATCCTGCGCGAGTACCGGGGGCGCGGCCGGCGCAGCGACGCTTTCGCCGAGTGGTTCTCGATCGACCCGCCCTTCCCCGCCGGGATCTTCGGCGACGAGAGGCTCGTCGCCGGCTCCTACTGCAACGGCGGGATCATGCCACTGGTCGGCGGCGAGCTGGCCCGGGCGGCGTTCGAGCACGGCCACGAGAGCTACGGGGTGGAGATCCTCCGCCGCTACGCGGCGATGACCGCGGAGAGCGGAGCGACGTACCTCTGGTACAGTCCCGACGGGACTCCTTCGAGCCTGGAGACCAGCACCAGCCCCGAAGCGACTCCCACGGACGGGTGGGGTTCGAGTGCGATGCTATATGCGTTGATCGAAGGGCTGGCAGGCGTCGTCGATCGGTTGGCCGGGTATGCACGCGTGACGATCGCGCCCCGCTGGGTCGCGGCGGGGATCGATGAGGCAAAGGTCGAGGTGGAGTACGCGGCCTCGGGATGTGGGATCGCTTATGCGTATCGTCGCCATCCGGGCTCGATCGCACTGGAGATCATGTGCACGGGTGGCGAGGTCGATCTTCACGCCCTGTTGCCACCCGGGTGCGTCGCGAAGAAGTTGGTCGTCTCCGGTGAGGAGTGGCCTTGTGTCCAGAGGATGATCGGCGAAAGCCGCTACCTCGATGCGAGCTTCAGGGTAGAGGTTCGTGCGGACGTGGAGATCGTCCTTGCTGATGAGACGGGGATACGATGAAAGAGCGGATCAGCATCGTCACCGACGAGATCTCCATGGACCTGCGTGAGTGCGAGGCCTTTCTCGAGAAGCACGACCTGCACGCGGTAGAGCTGCGCTGCGTTCGTGGCGAGCGGGTGCCGGCGATCGGCCGCGCCGACCGGAGTCGCCTGCGGTCCTGGACGATGAACGACGGACCCCGGATCACGGCGATCAGCCCGGGGCTCTTCAAGTGCCACTTCGAGAACCAGCTCCGGACGTATCACTACCTGAACAACGTGCTCCCCGCGACGATCGATCTGGCCGTCGAGCTCGGCTGCCAGAGTCTGATCGCGTTCACCTTCGAGGGGGACGACGGCGGAGCGTTTCCCGAGGCGGTCCTCGAAGCGCTGAACAGTGCGGCGGAGAAGTGCGAGGAGGCGGACCTCTGGCTGCTCCTGGAGAACGAGCCCGGCTTCCACGCCTCGACGGGAGCGCGGACGATCGAGCTGATCGAGGCGGTGGGGCACGATCGGATCTGCGCCAACTGGGATCCCTGCAACTCGAACGAGTACTCGATCGACCAGCTCGGCGCCGCGATCGAGGCGATCATGCCGCGCATCGTCAACGTGCACGTCAAGAACGGGATCCTCCCACCGGGCGAGCGCTTCGCCCGCTGCGGCCCGCTGCGCGATGGAGCGATCGACTGGCGCACGCACCTGCAGCAGCTGCAGGCGGCCCACTACGACGGCTACCTGTGTCTGGAGACGCACTTCCAGCCGACCCTCGAGGGTACGGAGCTGATCCTCGGCGAGCTGCGCGAGATGCTCGACGAGGTCGGCTACCGCTGGCCGGGGGTCGACTGATGGTCCGCGAGCTGCGCGCCGCGCTGTGCGCCTGCGGCGGGATCAGCGACCTGACCCTGAAGGCCGCCGAGCGCTCGCCCGACTTCTCGGTGGTTGCGATCCAGGACCCGCGCCCTGAGGCGCGGGACGCGGTGGGAGAGCGGTACGGCATCTCGCGAAGGCACGAGCGCCTCGAGGAGCTGCTCGAGGAGGAGCTCGACTTCCTGATCGTCAACTCGCCCAACCACCTGCACCGCGAGCAGACGGTGGCGGGGCTGCGAACGAAACGTCCGGTCCTCGTGCAGAAACCGATCGCGCCGACCCTCGCCGACGCGCGCGCGATGCTCGAGGCGGCCGCCGCGGAGGGCGTGCCGCTGGGCGTGACCATGTTCGAGCACTCGAAGCCGCTGCACCACCAGCTGAAGCGGATGCTGGAGGCGGGCTGGTTCGGCGAGCCGACGCTGCTGCAGGCCCTGTCGGCGCACGACCTCTACTACCGCGACCCACCGGCGGAGAGCGACTGGCGCCGGGATCCCGCCAGGGTCGGCGGAGGCGCGTTCATCCAGCTCGCGCTGCACCAGATCGACCTGGCGCGCTGGCTGCTCGGGCGCGAGGTCACCGAGGTCAGCATGCTCGGCGCGCGGGGCCACACCGTCTTCGAGGACGAGAGCGACGTCGCCTCGGTGCTCTTCGACGGAGGCGTCGCCGCGCACTTCGCCGCCGGGTACGCGGCCTCGCACTCGAGCTTCACGATCGCCGGGACGCACGGCACGATCAGCGTCCTGGCCGAGCACCTCCTGGTGCGGGGCGAGTACTCCTTCACCGGCGAGGTCTTCACCTACGACGACCCCGGGACCGAGCGCGTCTTCTCGCTCGCCGAGCTGGAGGCCGAGAGCACCGCCCTCGCCGACCAGCTCGAGATCCACGGACGCTTCGCCCGCTGGATTCGTGACGGCGGCCAGTTCCCCTGCACCGCCGAGTCGGCGATCCGCGACCTCGAGGTCGTCGACGCCGCCTACCGTTCCCGCGCCGAAGGGCGCACCGTCACCCTGCGCTGAGGATTTCGCCGATGCTCCTCCGATGGTCGCTGCTCCTCTGTCTCCTCGCCGCCTCCTGCTCCAGCACGCCGCCGGTGGAGCGACAGGACGAGCTGCTGGTCACGATCAACTTCTACCGCAGCCACAACATCGGCTCGAAGTCTCAGCCGACCGGCGTGCTGCGTCTCGCCGATGATCGCGGTGGCTTCGAGCCGCTCGCCTGGGAGGAGCTGATCACCAACTCGGTCTCGATCGACGAGAGCGGGCGCTGGATCTACCTCGCGTGCGGCAACGGCGTGATGGTCAGCCGCGACGGGGGCCAGAGCTGGTTCCTGACCGGCGGCATCGAGATGGCCGAGGTGCGGCGGATCTGCATCGATCGGGAGAATCCCCGGCGCGCCTGGGCGGCGGGGGCGTACGGGCTCTTCCACTGCGAGGACATCCTCGCTCCCGATCCCTGGCGGCGGCTGGTGTACGATCACCTGTTTCGCTTCTGCAGCGACGTGCGCCAGGATCGAGAAGACCCCGGAAAGCTGTGCGTCGCCAGCGAGCGGGGGATCGTGCTGCTGAATGGCGTTCGGGCGCGGAAGCGAGGCGAGGAGGTCCGTACCCGGCGCGTCCTGCAGGACGAGAGCGACATGCACCGCTGGTGGGCGACCAGCGACGGCCTCGGCCTGCGCGAGTCGCACGACGGCGGCGAGAGCTGGAGCACGCTGGCGGGCTCGCCGGAGATCTGCTTCAGCGTGGCAAAGCCCCCGGGGGAGAGCGAGACGCTCCTCGTCGGCGCGATCGACGGATTCTGGCGCAGCGACGATCTCGGCGGCACGTGGGAGCACCGGAGCCGCGGCCTGCCCGAGGGGTTCTTCGTCCTGGCGATCGACGTCGACCCCGCGAATGGCGAGCACCTGGTCGTCGCCGGGAGCGACGGGGTCTTCGAGAGCTTCGACAGCGGCGGTGAGTGGACGCGCCTCGGCCTCGAGGCCGCGCTCACCCCCGAGGCGCGCTTCCTCAGCCGGGCGATCGTGCCGGAGCTCGGGCCGCCGGAGGGGGTGGAGCCGCCGCGGATCCCGCGCGGAGCGCCGCTCGAGGAGTCCCGGAAGGTCGACCCGGCGTTCCTCGAGCGCCGGCGCGAGCTGCTCGATCACTTCATCGCGAAGCTGCCCGGCGCCGACGCGGAGATGATCGGGATCTTCCCGGCGATCCTGGAGGCCCGCGAGGAGGTGCCCGACCCGCGCCTGGAGGAGTGGCTGCTCACCTCCTTCGAGCGGCCGGCGCACTCGATGTTCTTCTCGCTGCCGGCGATCGGGCTCTACCTGCACGCGCGCGAGCGGCTGCCGGCGGCGGCGAGGTCTCGGCTGGAGGAGCTCCTCACGACCTACTCGTACTACCGTGGCGACACCGAGAACCACTGGGTGATGCACTACACCGCGATGCTGCTCTCGGCGCAGACCTGGCCGGAGCTCCCCGCGGAGGAGTGGTACATGGGCCGGAGCAGCGCGAGCCTCTACGCCGAGGCGCGCGAGTGGCTCGTCCACTGGGCGCGGCTCACCTCGAAGCGGGGGCAGGGCGAGTACGACTCCCCGCACTACATGTTCATGTTCATCACGCCGATGCTCTTCCTCTACGACTTCGCCGAGGAGCCGGCGATGAAGCAGCTGGCGGGGATGATGCTCGACCTCCTCCTGGTGGACTACCTCGCGGAGTCCCTGCAGGGCGCCTATTGCGGCGGGCACAGCCGCGCGCCGTCAGGCGTCGCCGTCGAGACGACGAACAACCGCGCGGCCGCCTACCACTGGCTCTACGCGGGTGGGATCGAGATGCCGGAGAAGATCCACGGCTGGCTGATCGCCGCCGCGCTGTCCAGCTACGTCCCGCCGCGAGAGTTCGCGGGGATCGCCAACGATCGCGACGAGACCTTCGGGCACGGCGAGCAGAAGCGGGTCCGGAACGTGATCCGCTTCGGCGAGGAGCTCAACCCGCCGGTCTACAAGATGAACTTCATGACCCCCGGCTACTGCCTCGGGAGCACGCAAGGAGGCATCCTGCAGCCGATCCAGCAGCACACCTGGGACGTCACCTGGCTGGGTGGCGCGCCGAACTCGACGCTCTTCACCGTGCATCCCTCGTACGCGGGGTCGGAGCTCGGGCTTTTCTTCCCCGAGGAGATGCACCTCCTGGCGGCCAGCGTGGCCAGCCAGAAGAGCACGTACACCTCGCCCGACAAGTGGATCTCCGCCTCGCCGTGGGAGCGGGTGTGGCAGGTCGAGAACACGCTGCTGGCGCTGTACCAGGTTCCACCGGAGTGGAGCTTCCCCCACGTCGATCTTCACTGGCCGAAATGCCTGCAGCGGGAGGAGCGAGGCGGTTGGTGGTTCGGCCGCGACGGGGACTTCTTCGTCGCCGTGCGACCGACCGAGGAGGGGAGCTGGATCGAGGAGGAGTCGAACTGGCGCTGGCGCTTCGACGGGGCGCGCCTCGGATTCACCGTGATCACCGCGCCGTGGAGCGAGGTGGGCAGCGGGGAGGAGCGTTACGCGGCATTCCAGGAGGAGGTGCTCGCCTGTGAGCCGGCGATGCTCCGTGGAGAGGGAGACGAGCTGACCCTCGAGTTCCGCAATCCGGGCAACCACTTTCTCGAGTGCGTCTTCGGCGAGACGCTGGGACGCTTCAATCACCACCACCCGATGTTCGCCCACGAGTGGCTCTTCAAGGGGCCCTTCGTGAAGGCCAAGCGTCCCGGTGTCGTGCCGGCGGGAGGCAGGATCCGCCTGAGCGACGGGCTGACGTGGCGCCTGCTCGACTTCGAGAAGTTCCAGATCGAGACGGGGGTCGAGGAGTGAGGGGCGCCCCGCCGACGCTGAAGGAGTACCTGGGTGAGCTGCGCCGGATTCACCTGCCCCGCGGGGTGCCGGAGGTCGGCGAGACGATCGCCGCGGAGCTGAAGAACGGCCTGGCGCCGCGCTGCGACCTTCGCCGGGGCGGAGGGATTCCGCTGAGCGCGGGCGCGCTGGTGATCTCGGTGGGTGAGCTGCCGCCCGCGCTGCGCGACTCTCGCCGCCGGCAGCCCGCGCGGTGGGTGGGGCTGCACGCCCCGGACGATGGACCGGCCACGCTTTGCGCCTCCGAGGCGAAGTACCTCTACGCGTTCCACCGCTGGCTCGTCGACCGCGACCGGCCGCTGGCGCGGTGTCGCAAGCTGCTCCTCGAGCCCGCGTTCGCGAGCCACCGCCCGATCTGGGACCTCTACTTCAACCAGGCGGCGCGCAGCATCCGCGGGCTCGATCGCGAGGACTACGCGATGGCGATGGCGCGCTTCGGCTTCACGCACCTCGAGGTCAACGGCCTGTCGACCCCGGAGGGGCTCGAGGAGGGCGTGCCGGGTGAAGTGTACACGCGCTTCTACACCTACCTGCCCGCGCTCGATCAGTTCGTCGACTCCTTCCTCAACCGGGGGATCTACCCGAAGCGTTACCTGGAGGCGAACCTAGCGCGGCTGAAGGGTGACTGCGCGCTGGCGCGACGCTACGGGCTCACGCCGACGATCACGTGCTTCGAGCCGCGCTCGGTTCCCGACCGTCTGCTGGAGAAGTACCCGGAGCTGCGGGGTGCCCGCGTCGACCACCCCTTCCGTAGCTTCAAGCCGCGCTTCAACCTCGCGGTCTCGCACCCGGTGGTGCGGCGGCACTACCGGGAGCTGATGCAGAACCTCATGCGGGAGGCTCCCGAGCTCGGTCACCTCTCGGTGTGGAGCAACGACAGCGGCGCGGGGTTCGAGTACACGCGCTCCCTGTACGTCGGCGCCAACGGCAGCGCGTACTTGGTGCGCGAGTGGTCCGACCCCGATGTCTTCACGCGGGGCGCGGCGAAGAACGTCACCGACTTCTTGCGCTTGCTCCAGGAGAGCGCCGCCGAGATCAACCCTGCGTTCCGGGTGGCGACTCGTCTCGAGCCGTTCGTTCCCGAACGGGAGCGGGTGCTGGAGGAGATGGGAAGCGGCCTCGATGTCGAGGTGGCCAGCCTCTCCGACCGCGGCTGGGAGTCGCCGTACGGTCACCCCGTCTACGAGGACTGCACGATCGCGCCGTTCACGCTGTTCGGCAACCGCTTCGACCCCGAGGAGAAGCGGGAGATCCGGGCCCTCGCGAAGCGCGACTGCCGGACGCACGTGATGTACGGGCACGGCCCGGTGAACAACTTCGAGCCGCTGCTGGGGATCCCGGCTCCGTTCCTGACCTTCGAGAAGCTCGAGGCGCTGCGGACCGGCGGTGCCGAGTACCTCGCCCACTTCGGCGGCGTGGCGCCCCCTTCGGCGGTGCGCTGGAACGTCAACGAGGAGGTCCATCGACGCTTCCTCTTCGAGAAGAAGCCGGAGGTCGAGGCGATCGTGGAGGAGCTGGCCCACGACTGGGTCGGCCGCGCCTTCGCGAAACGCCTGGTGGCCGCCTGGCGCCACACGGACCGGGCGATCCGGAGCTTCCACCCGAATCCCCTCTACTTCTCCTGGAACGTCTGGTACCGCATCCTGACTCGCCCGCTGGTCCCCGACATCGAAGCGATCCCCGAGGAGGTACGCCGTTACTACGAGAGCCAGGTCCTGGCCACGCACCACAACCCGACTCGCTTCGACCTGCGCCGCGACGTGCTCTTCGACATCATGCCGCCAGAGGTCGCCGCTCGCGCCGTGCAGCGCAACGACCGGAAGGCGCTCCCGTCGCTGGAGCGAGCGATTCGCACCGTCGAGATGGCCCTAGAACGCGTCGAGGGCGAGGCCCGTGAGCTCTTCGAGGACCTGCACGACCGCCTGCGCGCGCTGCGCTGCTGGATGGTCACCAACCGCAACGTCGAGCTGTGGATCGCCGAGGTGCACGGCTATCAGGACACGACCGACCGCAAGCGGCGCGCGGCGCACCGGAAACGCCTGCGCGGAATGGTCGAGTTGGAGATCGCGAACACGCGAAACCTGCTGGATCTCTGGAACAGCAGCTCGACGGTCTTCATGGCGATCGCGGAGAAGGACGAGACGACCTTCATCCACGGTCCCGACTTCGGGGAGCACCTCGAGAAGAAGATCGCCCTGATGGAGGAGTACGGCGATCTGCCGCCACGGATCGATCCTGACGTGATGTGGCGGGTGGCGCGGCTGGAGCCAGGGGGAGGGTAGTGGGGTGTCGCTTTGGGGACACAGAGGAAGACAGAGAGCACGGTGGATTCACACGGAGATCACAGAGACGCGGAGCGACACAGAGGGAACAGAGGACACGGT
>CAZCAC010000063.1:0-49357 GCA_964496575.1 uncultured Planctomycetaceae bacterium
CACTTCCGGGCGCCCCCCCCCGGGTCCCCACCCCCCCCCCGGGGGTGGGCGACTCCGTACTGTCAATCCCACGCCGCGTCGTAGCTCGTGCTCCGCCCCCCGCCGGGTCGCTGCACGAGGAGCCCCTGGTTGATCATGTTGGCGATCTCGCGCTGGGCGGTGGCTCGGCTGGTGTCGGTGAGGCAGACGTACTTCCGCGTGCAGAGGCCGCCGGGGAATCCGCCGGGGCCCGCGTCGAGCAGCACGTTCAGGACCTGCAGCTGACGTTCGTTCAGCGCCGAGCCGCCGTGCCGCTGCCAGAAGCGACTCCGGGCCAGCGTGCGCTCCAGGCGAACCTCCGCCCGCGCCATCGACCGCTCGAGGCAGTCGAGGAACCAGCAGAGCCAGTCGGTCAGGTCCCCCTCGCCACGCTGCGCCTCCTCGAGCGCGTGGCAGTAGGCGTCGCGCTGGTCGAGAATCTGATCCGACATGCCGTACAGCCGGATCGAGGACGCCTCGTCCTGGGCCAGGGCCATGTCGGTGAGCGCGCGAGCGACGCGCCCGCTGCCGTCGTCGAAGGGGTGGACGCTCGAGAACCAGAAGTGCGCCAGGCCCGCGCGGATCAGGCCGTCGAACTCGACACCGTTGCCCTTCCACCAGGTGAGGAAGCGCTCCATCTCGGCGGCGACCTCGCTGGCCGGTGGCGCCTTGTAGCAGACCTCCGCTCCGCCGGCGGAGTCGGCGACGACCACGGCCGGGTTGCGATGGCGCCGCCAGTTGCCGACCGCGATCCGCTTCACCCCGGAGAAGCCCGAAGGAAAGAGCGCCGCCTGCCACCCTTGCAGCCGCTCCGCGGACAACGGCGCCGAATAGGCCGTGGTCGCGTCGATGAGCATCTCCACCAGACCGTCGACGTGACGCTCGGCCGGCTGAGTCCCCACCGAGGGGATGCCGAGGTGTCGCTCGACGGCGGCCTGCACCGACTGGCGATCCAGGCGCTCACTCTCGATCGCCGAGGTGGCGATCGCTTCGTCGGTGAGGATATCGACGCGAACCCTGGACAGGAGGGAGACCCGAACATCACAGCCGACGTCGAGACCCAGGCTCGCGGCCTTGCCCAGAAGCGTCCCCTGCCGGAGCCGCGTCTTGCCGATACGGCTCAGCATCCGGCTCGAGTCCCAGCTCAAGCGGTCGGTCCAGTTTGGCAACTGCCAGATGTAATGCGCGTTCCGCATCAGCCACCCGGGCCCTTGGAGAGGGCTTCCGCCTCCCGGGTTGAGTCGATTGTAGCAGAAAAGCGCATCACCGCGCGAGGTCCCCGAAAACGGCGTGTTTTTGGCGATTGAGGCTCGACAACGGACCACGAGCCGGGAGAAGTGCATCCAGATGCTTCAGCCTGGGTGGTTAGGACACGGCCAGGCATCTCCGCGCGCTTGGCCGCGACCTATCGTCCTTGAAAACTCCACGTCCGCGACTGCAGGGGCTGCTGCGAGGGGCAGCCGGGAGAAGTCATGAAGATCTACATCTCACCCGAAGACATAACACTGCGCGACGGTTCCAAGGTGACCATCCGAGCCTTCGAGCCCGTCGACGCGGCACTCCTTCAACGGTTCTGGGCCGACCTTCCCGAGGAAGATCGGATGTACCTGCGCAACGACGTGACGAAGGAGAGCTGGATCGAGACATACCTCTGGAGGCTGAAGATGGAACACATCGTCCCCGTCATCGCCACCCAGAAGAACCGCGTCGTGGGCAGCGCGACGCTCTACCGCCGGGATTCCGGATGGTCGTCCCACGTGGGTGAAGTCCGCGTCGCGGTTTCTCACTCCCTTCAGGGCCAAGGTCTGGCGAAGCTGCTCGTCGGCCCGCTGGTGAAGGCCGGGGTGACCCTGGGGCTCGACCAGCTGATCGCTCACCTGGTCGACAACCAGGTCTCCGCGCGGCGCTTGCTCGAGGGGCTCGGCTTCCAGCAAGACGCCGTACTCGCCGGTCGCGTGAAGGACTCACACGGCTTCCGGCGCGATCTGGTCGTGATGTGCAACGAGATTTCACACGTCTGGGACTCGATGGAGTCCCTCGTGGCTGATTACTCACCGATGGTCGAGTAGACAACTCTGGAGTAGACGGAGTGCGCTGATGGAGTTATGGCGAAGACCCCTGGACCTCGATGAGGTCACGATCCCTCACGGAGAGGTCCACATCGTCGTAGACCGCTGCAAGGGCTGCGGCTTCTGCGTCGAGTACTGCCCCAAGGACGTGCTGGTCATGTCCCGGGGGTTCAACAAGAAGGGCTACCACCCCCCGGAGGTGGTCAAGGACAACGAGTGCGTCAACTGCAACCTGTGCGAGATGATTTGCCCTGACTACGCGATCTTCTGCCTGGAGGCGCCCGCGAGCGCTCCGAGCATGGGAATCGAGGCGAAGGGCAAGGCGAGCTGACGCCGCCGGTCATCTGTAGAAAAGCAGAGGAGGAGGCTCCCTTTGAAGACCGATCCCGCGGGCGTACTTACGGGCGTCCACTACCTAGATGGTGACTTCGCGTGCGGCGAAGGTGCGATGGCAGCCGGCTGTCGCTTCGTCGCGGGGTATCCGATCACTCCCTCCACGGAGGTCGTCGAGCGCATCGCTCGCCGCTTCCCGAAGATGGGGGGCACCTTCATCCAGATGGAGGACGAGCTGGCCAGCATGGCCGCGGTCGTCGGTGGCTCCTGGACGGGCTCGAAGACGATGACCGTGACCAGCGGCCCCGGCTTCAGCCTGATGATGGAGAACCTCGGCCTGGGGGTGATGATGGAAACCCCACTCGTGGTCGTGAACGTCCAGCGCGGCGGCCCATCCACGGGGCTCCCGACGATGGTCGGCCAGGCGGACATGATGCAGGCCAAGTGGGGTTCCCATGGGGACTACGAGCTGATCGCCCTGTCCCCGCAGTCGCCCCAGGAAGCATTCGACCTGACCATCGACGCCTTCAACCTGGCCGAGGTCTACCGGGTGCCGGTGCTGGTGATGATGGACGAGTGCGTCGGGCACATGACCGAGAAGGTCGTGATCCCCGATGCCGAGAAGATCGACATCGTGCCGCGCAAGTTGACCAAGAAACCACCTGGCGAGTTCTGGCCGTACGAGACCAACGGCAACGTGATTCCGGAGTTCGCCCGGGCGGGTGATGGATACCGCTTCCACACGACCGGGCTCACCCACGACCACCGCGGGTACCCGGATATGAGCATCGCCTGCCAGGACAAGCTCGTCACTCGACTGATCGACAAGATCAAGGACAACGCGGACGACATCATCCGGCTGCAGGAGGTCGATATCGACGACGCCGAGGTCGTCGTGGTCGCCTACGGAATCACCGCGCGCGTCGCCCGGATGGGGATCCAGCTGGCCCGCGAGAAGGGTGTGAAGGTCGGGTTCCTGAGACTGATCACCGTCTGGCCCTTCCCGGAGAAGCGCATCCGCGAGCTGTCCGAGAAGATCAAGGCCTTCGTCGTTCCCGAGATCAACTGCGGCCAGATGGTCCTCGAGGTCGAACGCTGCGCCGGTGACCGGGCGCAGGCCGTGTCGGTGCCCCACCCCGGCGGTGGTGCACACGATCCCGAGGACATCGCCGAAGCCATCGTGAGGGCAGCCCAATGACCACGACCGAATCACCGACGTTGACCCAGGAAGAGGAGGCGGCGCTGCACCCGATCGCTCCGTTCCTGCGGATGGACCGGATCCCGCACATCTGGTGCCCGACCTGCGGAATCGGCACGGTCGTCAAGTGCTACGCCAAGGCGCTGGAGGACTCCGAGATCGACCTGGACAAGGTCGCCATCTGCTCCGGGATCGGCTGCACCGGCCGCGTGGCCGGCTACATGAAGCTCGACGCCTTCCACAGCACGCACGGCCGCGCGATCCCCTTCGCCGTTGGTCTGGAGCTGGGGCGTCCCGAGCTGAACGTCCACGTCTTCTCCGGAGACGGCGACCTGGCCGGGATCGGCGGGAACCACCTGATTCACGCCGCTCGGCGGAACCAGGACCTCCTGATCATCCTGATCAACAACTTCATCTACGGCATGACCGGCGGCCAGAACGCGGCGACGACGCCGCCGACGGCCAAGTCCTCGACCATGCCCTACGGCAACCACGAGCGCCCCTTCAACCTGCCCCACCTGGTGGCGGCGGCCGGGGCGACCTACGTGGCCCGCTGGACCTGCCTGCACATCCGCCGGCTGACCAAGTCCTTCGAGGAGGCCATTCATCGCAAGGGCTTCCGCTTCATCGAGGTGATCGCTCCCTGCTCGACGCTGTACGCGCGCCTCAACCGCCTCGGCACGGGGCTGGACCTGATGCGCTACTACCACGACAACGCGGAGATCAAGAACGGGGCGGACACCCGCGATCTTCCCATCGGCTACCAGGACAAGATCGTCTGCGGGAAGTTCATCGACCGCGAGGAACCGACGTTCCTCGACCGGTTGCACACGCACTACCAGGAGCTGTTCGGCGACGAGTTCGTCCCCATGCCGCCGGAAGGAGGGTTGATCCATGAAAAGGACTGAGATCCGCATCACCGGCTTCGGTGGTCAGGGAGTCGTGCTCTCCGGACACATCATCGGCAAGGCCTGCTCGGTCCACGCCGGGCACCACGCCACCATGATGCAGAGTTTCGGACCGGAGGCGCGCGGCTCATCGTGCAGCTCGACGCTGGTCTGCTCGGAGGACGAGGTGCTCTACCCGTACCTCCGGGCCCCCGACATCCTGGTGACGATGTCTCGTGACGGCTACGCGCAGCACGGGAGCGCGCTCAAGACCGACGGGGGCATCCTCGTCTACGAGAGCGACCTCGTCGAACCGAGCGTCGCCGACACCCAGAAGGCCTTCGGCATCCCCTCGACGAGGATCGCCGAGGAGATGGGGCGGTCGATCGTCGCGAACATCGTGATGGTCGGCTTCTTCTCCGCCGTGACGGACCTCGTCGCCAGCGAGGACATGCGCGCGGCGGTGCTCTCCTCCGTCCCCGCGGGGACGGAGGAGCTCAATATCAGGGCCTTCGAGCAAGGCCTGGCTCATGCGGAGAAGGAGTACGGACTCCAAACGGCGGCGGGATAGACAGCGCTGATAACGCCACGGAACTCCCCTGGACTGTACTGGCATGATCGACCAAGCAGACGAACCCAGCGACGACACCCTGGCCACGGACGAGTCCGGAGAGCCGATCGCGCCGCCCGTGCAGAAACGGGCGGTGGTGATCGGCGGCGGAATCGCCGGCATCCAGGCTGCCCTCGACCTCGCCGATGCGAGGATTCCCGTGACCCTGGTGGAGAAGTCTCCGACGTTGGGCGGCCGCATGGCGCAGCTCGACAAGACCTTCCCCACCATGGACTGCGCGATATGAATCCTCGGCCCTAAGGCAATGGATGCCGGTCGGCATCCACTCATCGAGCTGGTCACGTGCGCGGAAGTCGTCGGCTGCGACGGCGAGCCCGGAGATTTCACCGTCCAGGTGCGGAAGACGCCGCGCCTGGTTCGCGAGGACCTTTGCGTCGCCTGCGGTCTGTGCGTCGACGTATGCCCGCAGGTCGGAGGCAACGAGTTCGACCAGGGACTGATGGCGCGGAAGGCGATCTATCGTCCCTTCCCGCAGTCGGTGCCGGCGGCCTACGTGATCGACAAGAAGGCCTGTCTCAACGACAAGATCCTGGTCTGCGGTCACTGCATGGACGCGTGCGACGTCAATGCCATCGACTTCGACATGCAGCCCGAGGATATCGAGATCCGGGCGGGCTCGATCCTGGTCGCCGTCGGCTTCCAGGAGTTCGACGCCCGCGCGCTCGGGAACTACGGCTACGGCCGCTTCCCGGACGTGATCACGAGCCTCGAGCTGGAGCGCATGCTGAACCCCTCCGGGGTCACCAAGGGACACGTCGTGCGTCCCTCCGACATGAAGACCCCCCGGCGGATCATCTTCATCCAGTGCGTGGGCGCGCGGGGTGAGGGCGGCCGGCCGTACTGCAGCCGCTTCTGCTGCATGAACGCGGTGAAGGACTCGATGCTGATCCGTCAGCACGATCCGGAGGTGGAGGACGTGAGCATCCTCTACACCGACCTCCGCGCCTTCGGAAAGGGCTTCGACGACTTCGTGCAGCGCTCGTACGACGAGAAGAGCGCGAACTACGTCCGGGGCCGCCCCGCCAAGATCGAGCGGTCGGAGGAGGACGATGGAGGCCTGACCGTCTTCGTCGAGGACACGCTCGATCACGAGCAGCGACGCCTCGGCGCGGACCTGGTCGTCCTCTCGGTCGCCGCGGCCCCGAACCTGGGTGCCAGGCGCCTGGCCGAGGCCCTGGAGATCGAGACCGATACCTACGGGTTCATCGCCCGGAAGGACCCGGCGATCTCCGCGGTGGAGAGCACCCGTGAGGGGATCTACATCTGCGGCAGCGCCATGGGCCCGCAGGTGATTCCCGACTGCGTCGCGCAGGCCTCGGCCGCCGCGGCGCGCGCGCAGGTCTTCCTCCAGGCCGATCGCGTGGAGGAAGAGGAGTCGGAGATCGAACCGCTCGACATGTCCGGTCCGGCGCGGGTCGGCGTTGCGGTCTGCCACTGCGGTGTCAACATCGCCGGCGTGCTCGACTGCCCCGAGCTCACCGAGTACGCCCGCGAGATCCCGGGCGTGGTGGCCGTCACCGACGACCTCTTCACCTGCTCCTCGACGGGGCAGGACGCTTTAATGGAGCTGGTTGTGGAGCACGACCTGAACCGGGTGGTGGTCGCCGCATGCACTCCGCGCACGCACGAGCCGGTCTTCCGCGCCGCGCTCGCGGGGCTCGGCTTCAACCCCTACCTGCTGGAAATGGTCAACATCCGTGACCAGTGCTCCTGGGTGCACGCCGCCGACCCGCAGCTGGCGCAGGAGAAGGCCCGCGCGCTGATCCGCATGGGCGTCGCCCGCGCGCGGCACCTCGAACCCCTCTTCGAGGGCGAGGTGCCGATGGAGCGGTCCGCGCTGGTGATCGGCGGCGGGATCGCCGGGGTCCAGGCCGCCACGGACCTGGCCGAGGGCGGCTTCCAGGTGACGCTGGTCGAGAAGACCGGGCGCCTCGGAGGCCGACTCGCGGGCCGGGACCTGAAGCTGATGTACCCCAACATGCGCCCGGCCAGCGTGGTCCTGGGCGAGAAGCTCGAGCGCCTCGAGGCGAGCGGGGCCGACGTCCTGCTCGGCACCGAGGTGGAGAACATCACCGGCTTCGTGGGCAACTTCAACGCCGTGCTGAAGGGCAACCACGAGAAAGAGATGCCGATGGGCGCGATCATTCTCGCCACCGGCGCGGACCTGCACGACCCGCAAGGGGAGTACGGTTTCGGTGAGTTCCCCAACGTGCTGACCAGCCTGCAGGTCGAGCACTGCTTCGCGTCGGAAGACGACGTCCTGCGCCTCAACGGCCGAGCGCCCGAGGCCGCGAGCTTCCTGCTCTGCGTCGGCTCGAGGGATCCGGAGTGCTTCAGCGGCTGCTCACGCTACTGCTGTCCGACGGCGATCAAGCAGGCGATGCATCTCGCCGAGCAAGGCGTCGACACGACGGTCTTCTACCGCGACATCCGCACCATCTCGACCGGCGCCGAGGAGATGTACCGCAAGGCGCGCGGCATGGGCGTCCTGTTCATCCGCATCCCACCCGGGAAGCACGCCGAGGTGATCGGTGAGGGGCGCGCGCAGTACGTGCGCTGCTACGACGATCTCCTCGGACGGCTGATCGAAGTGCCCACCGACCTGGTGGTGCTCGGCGTGGGCATGCGCCCGCGCCAGCCGGAGACGGATCACTTCCACGAGCTGCTGAAAACACCCGTCGGGCTCGACGGCTTCTTCCTCGAGCGGCACCCGGAGCTCGCTCCGGTGGAGACCGCGGTCGAGGGGGTCTTCCTCGCCGGTACGGTGCAGGGTCCGAAGGACGTGGTGGACAGCGTGGCCCAGGCCTCGGCGGCGGCCGCCAAGGCGGCGGTGCTCCTGTCCCACGACACGATCACGCAGGACCCCGCGGTCGCCCACGTCGAGGAGGCGCGCTGCCGCGCTTGCGGCGAGTGTGTGAAGATCTGCGACTTCCAGGCTCCGCAGCTGGTCGACGTGGCGGGCGGCGAACCGGTGGCCCGCATCAACGCCTCGCTGTGCAAGGGCTGCGGGACCTGCGCGGCCTGGTGCCCCTCGGGGGCGATCGCTTCACGTCACTTCACCGACCGCCAGATCGGCGCCATGATCGACGCCTTCCTCGATGAGGAGGTGCCCGCATGACCAGACTACCGACCGGTGGGCGACTGGCCCCGGAAGAGGACCAGGCCGGCACGAGCCCGGGACCCGACTGGAACCCGCGCATCGTGGTCTTCGCCTGCAACTGGTGCTCCTACGCGGGAGCCGACACCGCCGGCGTCTCGCGTATCCAGCACCAGCCACACTTTCGGATGATCCGGGTGATGTGCTCCGGACGCATCCAACCGAGCTTCGTCTTCCGGGCCTTCGAGAAGGGCGCGGACGGCGTGTTGGTGTCGGGCTGCCACTTCGGGGATTGCCACTACATCTTCGGCAACCACCGCGCAGTGGAGCTGTTCGACAAGACCAAGAAGATGGTGGAGCTCCTCGGTATCGAGGCGCCCCGCCTACGACTGGAGTGGATCAGCGCGGCCGAAGGGGCGCGCTTCGCTCAGGTGATCAACGAATTCACCGACCAGGTTCGCGAGCTGGGGCCGAGCCCCCTCGCACCGACTAGGGAGCTCGTGGGAGCTCCGGAGGGATGCTAACGATGCCGATGCTCCGGGAAGCCGCGCTGAAGACGAACGCCTGGGCCTGCTACGACTGTGGCAAGTGCTCCGCCAGCTGCCCGATAACGCGGGCCGGCGGCGACTACAGTCCGCGCCGACACGTCCTGGCCACGAATCTCGGCCATCAGGACGAGATCGTCTCCAGCAAGGACCTCTACATGTGCCTGACGTGCAGTCAGTGCGACCAGCGCTGTCCCTCCGAGGTGGCGTACACCGAGCTGGTGCGCGACCTCCGCGGAATCGCCCACGGCACCGGCGTCGAGCCGGAGTGCCCGCACGGCGGTGGGCTGCAGTCGGTGATGCGCATGATGGCTCAGGGAAAGACCACCCAGAATCGGATGGAGTGGCTCGACGACGAGCTGAAGACCCAGCCGAAGACTGGCGAGGTCTTCTTCTGGACCGGCTGCTCGATGTACTACGACGCCTTCTTCGGCGAGCTCGAGCTGGACGCTCTGGCGGGAACGCGGGCGGTGGTGAAGGTCCTCAATCACCTGGGGATCGAGCCGGTCGTCTCGCCCGAGGAGCGTTGCTGCGGCCACGATCTCCTGTGGAACGGCGATCGGGCGAGCTTCGAGGCGCTGGCGAAACACAACGTCGCGCTGGTCGAGGCGAGCGGTGCGGAGACGCTGGTCGTCTCCTGCGCCGAGTGCCTGCGCACCTGGAAGATCGACTACGAGCCGTTCTTCGAGGGTGATCCCCCGCACATCGTGCACTTCAGTGAATACGTCGCTCCCCGGCTCGAGACGATCGAGCTGGAGGGCAACGGAGGAGTCCTGACGACCTTCCAGGATCCTTGCCGCCTGGGTCGTCACCTGGACACCTACGCCCCGCCTCGGAAGGTGCTCGAAGCGCTGCCCGGGGTGGAGCTGAATGACATGAAACGATCGGGGGCCAAGGCGCTCTGCTGCGCCGGCGGGACCTGGTCGGGCTGCGACCGGACGAGCAAGGCGATCCAGGTCGACCGCCTCCGCGAAGCCCGTGCGACGGGTGCGGAGGTGATGGTTACGAGTTGCCCGAAGTGTCAGATCCACTTTCGCTGTGCGATGAAGGATCCCAAGCTCGAGGGCGAGATAGCGATCGACATGAAGGACCTGGCCGAGCTGGTGAGTGACGCTCTTCCCCAGAACGGCCGGTAGGTAACGACGAACGCAACACAACGGAGAAATCGATGGTTGAGCAATCCAACGGCAACGAAGTGCGCATGGGCGTCTTCGTTTGCGATTGCGGCCTGAACATCGCCGGCGCAGTCGACTGCGGGGCGGTGACCGAGTTCGCGAGCAAGCTCCCGGATGTCGTCTGTGCGGTCCGCAACAAGTACACCTGTGCGGACCCGGGGCAGAACGAGATCAAGGACGCGATCGCCCAGCACAAGCTGAATCGCGTCGTGGTCGCCTCCTGCACCCCGCGCCAGCACGAACCGACATTCCGCGCCTGCGTGCACGAGGCGGGCCTCAACCCCTACCTCATGGAGATGGCCAATCTCCGCGAGCACTGCTCCTGGGTACACCCCGGCGATCTCGAGGGGGCGACCAACAAGGCGAAAGACCTGGTCGCCAGCGCGGTGGCCCGGGCTCGCTTCCTGGAGCCGCAGGAGGAGCTCAGCGTTCCAGTCGCCCAGCGCGCGCTGGTCATCGGGGGTGGCGTCACGGGGATCGAAGCAGCGATCGAGCTCGCGGACGCCGGACACAAGGTCACTTTGGTCGAGAAGGAGGCGTCCATCGGTGGGATCATGGCCGAGCTAGACAAGACCTACCCAACGATGGACTGCTCAATATGAATCCTCGGCCCTAAGGCCATCGATGCCGGTCGGCATCCCAATATCGAGCTCCTCACCTTCAGCGAAGTCGAGGCGGTTTCCGGCTACATCGGAAACTTCACCGTCAGCATTCGCAAGAAGGCGCGCTACGTCGACCACACGCTCTGCAACGCGTGCGGCGAGTGCGAAAAGGTCTGTCCGGTGGTCAAGCCGGACGACTACCAGGCGGGCTTCTCCTCCCGTCGAGCGATTCACATCCCCTTCCCTCAGGCGGTGCCCTGCTCCTACATCCTCCACATGGAGGATTGCCTCGGGAACAACCCGATCGCCTGCGGCAAGTGCGCCGACGTCTGCGAGAAGCAGGCGATCAATTACGACGACGAGGACGAGATCGTCGTCCGCGAGGTCGGCGCCGTCATCGTGGCCATCGGGCTGGACGTCTACGACCCCACCGAGATGGACGAGTACGGCTATCGCTCGTACGAGAACGTCATCACCTCGATGGAGTTCGAGCGTCTGATCTGCGCCGGCGGCCCGACCGCCGGACACTTCGTACGGCCGAGCGACATGCAGCGGCCCAAGCGCATCGGCTTCGTCCAGTGCGTCGGCTCCCGGAACCCGAAGATCGGGCGGCCGTACTGCTCCAACATCTGCTGCATGAACACGGTCAAGGACACCTTGCTCCTGGCCGACCACTACCCGGACACCGAAAACGTCGTCTTCTACCAGGACATCCGCGCGTTCGGGAAGTCCTTCGAGGACATGTTCCAGCGCTCCAAGGAGACCGGCACGCGCTACGTGCGCGGGCTGCCCGGCGACATCGAGGGGGACCCCGAGACGGGAAATCTCATCGTGACCGTCGAGAACACGACCTCCGGCAAGCTCGAGCGTCACGAGCTGGACATGGTGGTCCTGTCGGTCGGCGTCCAGCCGCCCAAGGACCTGGCCAAGATCAGCTCGCTCCTGACCCTGTCGAAGACCTCCGACGGCTTCTTCATGGAGTCACACCCCAAGCTGAAGCCGGTCGACGCCCCCACCCGCGGGGTCTACTTCGCCGGCTTCTGCGAGTCGCCCAAGGACATCAAGGACTCGGTCTGCCAGGCCGGGGCTGCGGCCTCCCGCTCGGGAGCGCTGCTGAACGCCGGCAAGGTCACCATCGAGGCGATCACCAGCAAGGTCGACGCCGAGATCTGCAAGGAGTGCGGAATCTGCGTCTCCGTCTGCCCCTACGGCGCGATCCAGGGCGAGAAGGGCGTGGTCCCGACGATCATCGAGGCGGCGTGCTCGGGCTGCGGCAACTGCGGCGCGGCGTGCCTGTTCGGCGCGATCACGATGCGCCACTTCACCGATGAGCAGCTGATCAGCCAGGTCCAGGCGATTCTGGCCGAGAACCCGCAGGACAAGGTGTTCGGCTTCGCCTGCAACTGGTGCTCGTACGCGGGCGGCGACATGGCCGGCATCTCGCGGATCCAGTACCCCTCCACCAACCGGGTCATCCGCACGATGTGCTCCGCCCGGGTCTCGGAGGAGATGGTGATCGAGGCCTTCCGCTGCGGAGCCCCGGTCGTCCTGGTCTCGGGCTGCCACTACGCCGACTGCCACTACATCAACGCGAACCGACAGACTTACGAGCGGGTGAACCGTCTCTGGAACAAGCTGGAGAAGAACGGCATCCGTCCCGAGCGGCTGCAGCTGGAGTGGATCAGCGCGGCGGAGGGTCAGAAGTTCGCCAAGGTGATGAAGCAGATGGAGGAGCTGCGCCAGACGGTCACCATGGAGGAGATCGAGCACGCGCGGGAAGTCCTGAAGCCCAAGAAGAAGAAGAAGAAAAAGGCCAAGAAGAAGGCCACCGCCGAAACCGAGGAGGCCCCGGTGCCCACACCGGGTTCCTAACGGCGCCATCTTGGAGGAAATTACATCATGGCCCTGAGCACCCTGGAGAAGTTCCGCTGCATGTGGTGCGGACACGAGTACGAGCTGCAGGTGGAGCCGAATGAGGACAAGGAGCGCTCCTGTCCGAAGTGCCGCTCCAACAGCATCCGACACCTGAAGAAGAAGAAGGCGGCCAAGAAGAAGGAATGAGCATCATGCCCTCAAAGGCCGACGAACCCATCCGCATCGACTTCAAGTTCCGGCGCGAGCTGGCGGAGAAGGTCGAGGGCGACCTGGCTAGCTTCTGCTACCAGTGCGGCGCCTGTGTCGGGGACTGTCCGTCGACGACTTACGGCAGCGGGTTCAACCCTCGCGACATCATGCTGAAGGTCCTCTACGGGCTGGGGGACGAGCTCCTCGGCGAGGACTCGATCCTGTGGCAGTGCACGAACTGCTACACCTGTCACGAGCGCTGCCCGCAGGAGGTGAAGCCGGTCGAGGTGATCATCTCGCTGAAGAACATGCTGGCCGACCGGGGGATCTTCCCCGGAAACGTCAGCAGCGTGATCAAGACCTTCGAGGAGACGGGGCGGACGGTCAAGGTGAGTGCCGCGGTCGAGCGGATGCGCGAGAAATACGGTCTGCCACCGCTCGCCCCGGTGCCGATCGACGAGGTCCAGGCCCTGCTCCAGGACGCCGAACCGGAAGGAGAAGCCTGATGGCGATGAAGCGTTTCGGATTCTTCCCGGGCTGCCTGATCCCGGCGCGCTACCCCGCGATGGAGCACGCCATCCGGCAGACCCTGCCGAAGATCGGCATCGAGATCGTCGACCTGGAGGGCGCCTCCTGCTGTCCCGATCCGATCTACTTCAAGTCCAAGGACAAGCTCTCCTGGCTGTCGGTCGCCGCGCGCAATCTGGCTCTGGCCGAGGAGCAGGGGATCGACCTCTTCACCAACTGTTCTGGGTGTACGGCGACCCTGTCCGAGACCTACCACCTCCTCGAGGATCTCGAGCTGCGCGCGAAGGTGAACAAGCGCCTGGCTCGGATCGGCAAGGAGTACAAGGGGACGGTCCGGGTCCGTCACATCGTCGCCTTGGTCCGCGACGCGATCGGCATCGATGAGGTGGCGAAGAGCGTGGTGCGCCCGCTGGAGGGCCTGAAGGTCGCGATCCACTACGGCTGTCACCTCTTGAAGCCCAGCCGCATCATGAAGGTCGACGACCCGAACAACCCCACCGTGATGGAGGACCTGGTGCGCGCGCTCGGTGCCGAGCCGGTGCGTCACCGCAACTGGCACCTCTGCTGCGGCAAGGCCTGCCAGGGCGGCGAGGTCCACTCCGAGATGATGCACGACCTGCTCGGCACGGTGCAGGCGGAAGCTGCGCAGATCCTCTGCATGATCTGCCCGACTTGCTTCGGCCAGTTCGACCACGGGCAGTACAAGATCGCCCAGCAGTACGAGGAGACCTTCGACACCCCGCCGATCTACTACTTCCAGCTGCTCGCCTTCGCGCAAGGCATGGCCTACGACGACCTCGGGGTCGGCCGCCAGCGCTTCAAGCCGGAGTGCCTGCGCGAGTTCGAGACGGAGACGAGCGACTCGGCGGTGGGCGGCTGAGCGAATACGACCAGAACGAAGCGGAGAACTCCCACTCTCCCCGGGCCGGTCGCGGGTGACCGCGGCCGGCCCGGGCCATTCTCGGCGGACCTGTGGACGCCGACCTGCGCCTACGGCGGAACGCCAAGCCAGACCAGGGAGTTGGTCTTTCCGGCGTCGAAGAAATAGAGGTGCAGAGTCCCGTCCTCCTTGTACGCGTAGCAGAGGTGGGCGTCGCCGTAGGACGGGCCGAGCTCGAAGGTCGCAACCGTAGGAGGAAGCACCCCGATCGTGTGCAAGGTGCCGGTGGGATCGGCGGGGTCCACCGCGGAGATCGTCGCGGGGATGTCCGCCAGCCAGAAGAGCCGCTCCGTCTCCGGGGCGCGGTCCAGAAGGATCTCGCTCGCGAGCTGCCGCCCCAGCCAGCGACCACCCGGGTGCTCCGTCTTCCCCGATCCATCGGCGTTGACCGTGAAGGTGCTCCTGCTGTCCGAGCTTGTCGTTCCGAGCTCGTAGAAGACCGTGTCTCCATGAACCGGTGATTTGCCGAAGGGGAAGGTGATCACGGCCATCTTGCCACCGTCGAGCTCTACAGGATCGCTCCCGTCGAGCTCGATACCGTTCATGGTCAGGCCCAGAGGTCCACCGACGACCCAGACACTCTTGTAGACCAGGCGGGTCTCCAGCACGAACATCGTGTGGAAGGACTGGAACGACCACGAAGCGATGCTGGCCACCGGGCCGTCCTGATCCGTCCGGTAGATATCCCAGTTGAAGATGTCCGGACCCTGGACCTGGAAGAAGAGCGTGCCACCCACACTCCGGGGGCACCGCAGGTTGTCGTGGGGCCCGAGCGTGTGACCGATGTCCACCAGCGCCCCCGTGGCCACGTCGAAGCTCATCAGCTGCTCGTCCACGAGCAGGAAGACGTCACAGGTATCGCCGAGCTTCCGGGCCTCGTCCGCCAGGGTGAGGAACTGGGTCTTCTGGTCGCGATCGACCCGGATCAGGCCGCCGTCATCCAGGGCCAGCCAACCCAAGAAGGCGCCCGTGGCGGGATCCATCAGGCTGGCGACGGGCGTGCCGGGGAACGGGGCGGGAAGCGTCGGCGTTCCGTCTCGCTCCGCGACGACCTCGTACGCATTGTCGACGCGAACGAGGTAGGTTCGCTCGCCGTCCCCGACCGAGTAGTCCTCCTCGACCGTCACCTCCTCCACCGCTGCGGAGAAGGTCGCCAGTTCCACCGGCTCCGGAGGCTGGACCACGCCGCCCAGGCGTTCGATCTCGAGATCCACGGTGTAGAGGCGATCGCCCTTCGCGTAGACCAGGAGCTCGTTGCCGGGATCCAGGAGGCTCTGGCTCTCGGGATTGAACTCGCCACCCACGGCGTAGTCGAAGATGACGACGCTGTCGGTCCCGAAGCTGTAGAGCTGCTTCGGATCGAGCGGATCGACTGCCAGCAGGCCGCCGGAGACGACCAGGAAGTACTTGCCGTGGTTGGAGCCCGAGCTGGCACCCCCCGAATCCCCTCCAAAGAAGCCTCCCGAGCAGGAAGCCGCGCAGAGCAGGGCACCGAGCACGGCGAGGGAGTGACGGGACCGAATCGAGCGGCGAGTGATGCTCATGGGAATCTCCGGCGTCGGCGTCGGGGGGCAAGTCACGACGAATCGTCGACCATCCCCGGCGCCCCGTCGTCCCCAGCAATTCTCTTACCAGGCTATCCGATCCCAGGCGGTCGAGTGCGCCCCGGGGCGGAGTGCGCCATCGTCGTCGCACGGCGCGGCCTTCCCGGGTCGCTGCGCCCCGTACGCCGCTTCCGGACCGTGCGGCTCCCGCTCACTTCAGGAGCACAAGCGACCCGGAGAGCCAGCCGGTTGCCTCGCAGTCGACCCTGCTCGCGGGACCGGTCGCGTGAGCCGGGGAATCGGGAGGAACGCCGTGACGTCGGAGATGCGTTCCGGATGCAGGTGAGAGCCACGAAAAGGGACTCCTCGGCCCCTTCCGATCAACTCCACGGCAACCCCGAAAGGAGCAAGCCATGAAACGCCTCCAACGACTCTCCCTCTTCCTGACCCTGCTTCCCCTCACCTCCTCTCTCACCTCTGCCCAGGGGCTCGTCTACGAGCTCGGCCTGGAGGCCACCAACGGGGACGACCTCGGCCGTAGCGTGGCGGACGCCGGCGACGTGGACCTCGACGGGATTCCCGACTTGATCGTGGGCGCCCCCTTCGACGACGCGGCCGGGACGGACTCGGGCAGCGCCTTCGTCTACTCCGGGCGCACCGGTGCGCTGCTCTGGACCCGCACCGGCGCATCCACCGGGGACGCCTTCGGCTGGACCGTCGACGGAGTCGGGGACATCGACGGGGATGGCGCCAGCGACGTCATCGTCGGTGCGCCGCTCTTCGACGGCTCGGGCCTCGTGAACATCGGCAGGGTCTACCTGCTCTCCGGAATCGACGGAACGGAGATCGCGGGCCACTCGCTGTTCCAGGAGGGCGGGCAGTTCGGCACCGTCGTCCGCGGTCTGGGCGACATCGACTGGGATGGGATCGGCGACTACGCCGTGGGGTCCCCCTACATCGACTACGCTCCCATCATCTACGACTGCGGGAGATTCGACGTCTACTCGGGTTCGACCCAGACGCGCATCTTCTACAAGAACACGAACGATCCCGGCGCCAAGCTGGGGTACTCCCTGGGTGTGATCCGGCCGACCTCGAACCCGGCCACCAGCCGCATCCTGGTCGGCGCCCCCGGCGCCGATGGGATGGGAACCGACCTGGGCAACGTGCAGATCTACGACGGCTACGGAAACCTCCTCGGGGTCCTGTGGGGCCCGTCCAACCAATCCTGGTTCGGGGCCACCGTTGCGGGGATCGGGGATGCGACCGGCGATGGAGTCTACGACTTCGTCATCGGTGCTCCCTTCGCAGTCGGGCTCACCGACGCGGTCGCTTTCGACGTCGTGCCCTGACCGGGAGACGTCGCGACACGGCTTCGGCCATGCCCCCGATGCGGGACCTCCCGCCGCTCGCCTCCGGCCCGGTGATCCGTCACCGGGCCGGAGGGCATCGAAGCTCTCGAGAATCGTGGTCCGAACAGCCTGCAGTCACCTTGGATTGCGGGCGCCTGCCCGCTCCAGGTCCCCACGGAATCCAAGATGGAACAAGGTTTGTCTACCCGGTTACGTGTCCCCGGTAGGACCGAGGAGGAGCTCACGACCCGGGCAGCGCGTACCAGACCCACGCCGCGCACTCGCGCATCACGAAGTAGGGCTCTCGCGCCAGCCGACGAGTCTCGGTCGCCGGGACGGTGAAGGCCCGCACGCCCTCTCGCTGGAAGGCGGTCTTGGCGCGCAGGAGGTGGTAGCCGTGGCTGACCAGCAGCGCGCTCTCCAGCCCTTCGGCCTCGAGCCGCGCAGCGCAGCTTCTCGCGGAGGCACGCGTGTTCACGCCTTCCTCGTCCAGCCAGATCGCGCTCTCCGGCACGCCCGCCTCGACCGCCAGCCGGCGCATCACCTGCGGTTCGCTGAGGCCGTGACCCGGGTCGATCCCGCCGGTCATCAGGAGGCGCGGGACCAGGCCCTCGCGGTAGAGGCGGACCCCCTCGCCGACGCGGTCGCTCAAGGTGAGGCTCGGCGTACCGTCGGGGTAGACGCCCGCGCCGAGCACCATCGCGCAGTCGGCGGGGCGGCGGTAGTCGGTGGCGGCGAAGGTCAAGATCAGCACCAGGAGTACGCCGAGGCCTCCGAGGGGAATCGCCGCGGTGAGCGTGAGTCGGCTCCACGGGCCCATGGCTCTGGGGCGCACCTGGAGCAACAGCAGGCCGCCGGAGAGGAGCAGCGCGAGCACGGCCACGCTCGCCGGCAGCGCGCGGTGGGTATCGATCGCTCCCGAGGAGACCAGCGCGAAGTAGGCCCGGGCGTCCCGGAGCGCGCCGAGGGCCAGGAGCGCGACCCCGAGCCCGATGACCCGCCGCGCCCAGCGGGGCCGTGGCCGCAGCGCGTGTACCAGGAGGGCACCGAGGATCGCCGCGACGAAGACGTTCCAGACCCTCACCCCCACCCCGATCGGTGCGATCCACACCGCGGGATCGTCGCTGATCGCCGCCAGCGCCGAGCTGCCCGCGACGACGAGCGCCCCGCCGACGAACAGCCCGCGCAGCGGTGCCCTGAGGGCGCGCCCCTTGCCCACCTGCTCCTTCATGACCTGCGCTTTCAGCGTAGCGGAGGGAAGCCCCCTCTTCGAGCGCGACGCGGCCGGGGATCTCGGCTGTGCCAAAGATTAGAATCCGGGCCTCCTCCGCTCCCTCGGCCTCCACGAACGACCCGCAACGATGCTGCTCCTCGCCTGCCCCGACTGCTCGCGCCAGTACGACGTCACCGGTCTGCCCCCCGAGAGCCGGGTACGCTGCGTCTGCGAGGGAATGATGACCGTCGGCTGGCCGCGCAAGCTCACCGCCGCCGCCTTGACCTGCACGCACTGCGGCGGAGCGATCAGCGTGAAGGACGAGATCTGCCCCTACTGCCAGGCGCGGATCTCCGAGTCGGACCGGCGACAGACGACGCTCTGCCCAGCCTGTCTCACGCGCATCGAGGACGTCGCGAAGCACTGCCGCAGCTGTGCACTGGAGATCTCACCGCAGGCGCTCACTCCGCTGCCCGCCGACCGCGATTGTCCGCGCTGCGAGGGGAAGCTGCAGGTCCGCGCGCTCGGGGTCGCCGACGTGATCGAGTGCGGCGAGTGTCTCGGGATGTGGTTGACCCCGGAGATCTTCGAGAAGGTCTGCCGCGGCTCGGAGCGAGAGACTTCGGGGACGGGACTGCCGGGGGGCCAGGGCAACCGCCCCACTCCACGGAAGATAGAAGCTGTAAAGTACATCCCGTGCCTGACCTGCAACGAGCTGATGCAACGGCGGCAGTACCTCTACGGCGGGCGGGCCTCGGGCGTGGTCGTCGATCAGTGCGGACAGCACGGCGTCTGGCTCGACCACGGTGAGCTGGAGCAGATCGTCCAGTTCATCGGCACCTCGGGCCAGAGGGGTCCCTCGGCGCACTTCGCCTCGCCCGCGCCTTCCAGCTCGGCCTCGACGCGGAGCGCGCTGACGGCCGGATCTCGACCCGGGCGCGGGCTGGGTCAGCACTGGCTGACCGGCGCGCTGGCCGCGATCGGCAGCGCGATCTTCGGTTAGGCGATCGACCGGCGAAGCGAGAGCAGGGAATCCTGAATCGGCTCGGGGCGAAGCGCGTCCGCACCCTGTTTCGGGTCACGCGAGTCGACAAATCGAGGGCCCTCGCGGCGAGGATCGGAGTTGGTTTTGGGACTTCGTTGGAAGGTGTTTGCCCGCCTGATCCAAGGGTCGCATTGGTCGGATTTCCCCACGACCGACCAACACCTTATCCACACTTTCCCACCGATTATCCACCGGAGTTATCCCCAAATGTGTCTCGGATCCGGAAGACTCGAATTGGCGAATAACCCTCGAATTCGGCTACCATTGGCGATTTTGAGCTTGCGCAATCGGAGGGTCCAGGGCATCATCGTGCTCGTTCGGGATCTTTGAGAACACGGAGTCGAGCGTGAGCCACTTCAGCGGCCGCAAGGTCGCGAAGGCCAGAAGGGTCGGCAGCCGGAAACGGCCAGCCAACTCCGCCGTGACGCAAAACTCCAGGGCGCCGGTGCCCGCACTCCGACGGGAGCGGGGACGAAAGCGCGTAGGAGGATGGCCCGGGAGCAAAGCCGTGAGCCAGGGCGGTGGAGGGGAACACCCTAGAGGCAAACCCTAGGAGAGCAACCGGAGGTCCCTCCAAGACCTCGTCGGACTCCGCGCCGGGGATCAAACCTCTGAAGGGGGCGCGCGACGCGCGGTTGGAGCGCACGTCGCGGGAACCTCAAGAGAGCAGGGACCGGGAAACCGGGACCGATCCGGCCGGGGGGCAAGGCTCTGGAAGGGAGTCACGTCATGCAGCCGGGAGGGCGACTTTCCGGCGGGTCGCATCGGATTGCGAAGCGGTGTGCGGACTTCGACCGCGGGACGACGGTCCAGGTCGAAGCGAGTGCGCCGAGACGCGCCGGGGCGAGCTCAAGGGTGACGTGGCCACGAACCTCAAGAGAGCCATCGTGGATGGAAGCGATCCACGAGGAGGCCTCAGGTGCAAACTCGATCGGCGCAGCGGACAGGTCCGAGGCAACGCATTCTGGAGAAGCGACTCCAGGGGGCTAGCGGAGCGCGGGAATCCTACCGAGCAGATGCGATAGTCAGACAGGGAACGCGATAGCAACCCGGAATGGCGACTGCAAAACCGGAAGGACGCGCCGGGAGCGATCCCGGCGAGACCGTAACTCGGTGAACACCACGGATGCTGGGCTCGTCAAGCGAGGAGTGAGGCGGGACCGGACCCCGCCGAAGCCAGGGGCACGTCTGAAAGCTCTGAAGGGGCTCGGAGTAGCCCATGCTCGACTTCACGCTCCCACCCCCGGACTCTGGACCCGCGCTTTGCGCGGGTCCTTTTTTCGTATCACTTCCCCTCTGCCTCCACGACCTTCAGGTACACCGACGCGCGCTCGTTCGTCTGGGACGCGTGCTCACACTCCTCGATCCGATTGTCGGGGTCGACCCGGACCATGACCCGGTAGCTCCCCGGAGGCAGCCTCGAGGGGAGCGACTCCCGCCGGGAGACGCTGGAACCGAGGGGGATCGTCGTGATCTCGCTGAAGGTCGTGAGCTGGCTCCTCGTCCCCTTGATCGCCGAGACCTTCATCTGCTCGATGATCGGACCACCGGACTCGCCCGATTCGCTCCCGCAGATCCCGGAGTGGGAGGTCGTCCAGGTGATGTCCGGGGTGGTCCCCACGAGCACGACCTCGGGCGCCGCGAGATCGGTGATCGCCAGGTCTCCGAGGTGCGAGGGGCAGTCACAGCTCTCCACCTCGAACTCGCATCGAGCCGTGTTGTTCCCCAGGACCTCCTCTCTCGGGCACTCGGGAGCCAGGAGCTCGGTACGGGAATTCAGGCGCACCTCCATCGTGTACGGGCCCGGCTCGAGCCCCTTCTCGTAGTGGTGCGTGTAGTCGGCGGTACCTCCCATGCGGATCGACGGGACGGTGACCTCGAAGCGATCCACCTCTCCCTGTTCGCCAGTGATGACGATCTCCGCCAGGAACTCCCCCGACTCGCCCACGGGATCCTGCCCGGCCCGGTGCTCGTAGAAATGTCGCCACTGAATCTCGAATGGAGTCGACTCCTTGGGGCGAGCCGGCGCCGTCGCGATCGCCGGAGTCCTGGCCGGATCGAACATCAGATCGAGACGCTCGTGGTCCAGCGTCTGATCCGTGCGCCGGTCGTAGTTCGAGCACGGGCAACCGTACTGCAACTCGAGGCTCACCTGGTCGTAGCGCGTCTCGGCCGATTGTTCGATCACCACGAACCAGTCGCGAGTCAGGAGCTCCGGATACTCGACCGGAAGGGTCAACGCCCAGTGCGCGTCGTCGAGCCATCGAGAAGCGTCCAGCGAGCCCGTGGCCAGGGTCTCGAAGTCTCCTCCCCCGGCTGCGTCCACGCCCTTCGCATCGACGGCGAGACCGACGCGCAGGGCGCGCTCCGGCGGGGGACCGGATCCACGCAGGACGATCTCGCCGGCGGGTCTGTCCGGACAGCCCTCGAAGGAGAAGTGCGCCTGGTACAGAGCCACTTCTGTCTCCACGCCATTGACCAGCTCCCACGATCGGATGTCGACATGGGCGAGTGGGACCGGCGTGACCGGACAGGCCACCGCCGCTGATCCTCCCGACTCCTTCCCACGGCAGGCGAAGGCCAGGGTGAGCCCGAGCAGGGCGACGCCGAGGGCAGGTGTTCGAGAGTCGGGGGATCTTCTGGTCGAGGGCATCCTGGGCTCCTTGCTGTGCTCCTCGTCGTCTTCGCGCCATCCGCACGACGAGGGTCACTTCATGCTACTCCGCCGCCGCTTCGCTCTGGAGGGATTCGAGAAGCGTCACCACATCTCTGACGGTGGTGGCCGGGAAGTTCGCGATGCGGAGGTGTGACGTACGCTGATCGCCGTAGCCGTTGCCCAGAATGAACCCCGCCTGCCGGGCACGCTCGTGCCAGCGCTCGGGCTGGTCGACTTCGAGGTTCGCGACGGTGAGCGAGCGCCAGGCGGCGTCTCGAACGTAGCTACGCCAGGGCAGATTCGCGGCGTGGATCAGCTCCGCCTTGCGCTCGATCAAGGGGAAGACCTCCTTGGCGCGCCAGCGCTCCAGCCGACGGGCCAGGAGAGCGATGCCTAGGACGTTGGGCGTCTCCATCGTCTGGCAGCGAACCATCTTCTCCGACATGACGCGCAAGTCCTGCCACGCCGCGACGGATGCGCCGGCAACGAGCCGCGTCTCGATGGCCTCGCGTCGCACGAAGACCAGACCGAGTCCGGCGGGCAGGCCGAGAGCCTTCTGCACCGAGGCGAACCAGGCGTCCGCGCTCTCCCAGGGAAGCTCGACCGCGCCGAGTGAGGAGGTGACGTCCACGGCGAGGAGCGCCCGGGGGAACGCGGCACGCAGGGCCAGGAGCTCCTCGCTCGGCCACATCAATCCCGTGCTCGTCTCGTTGTGGGTGACGGCGAGGAAGTCGGTCTCCTCGGGGATGCCCGCCTCGAGCCAGCGCACCGGCTCCGGCCCCGGGGAGTCGAACTCCCCCACCGCGAGCCCGAGCCGACGAGAGGTCTCGCAGAAGCGCTTCGAGAAAGCGCCGTGCACCAGGTGGAAGGGCCGCTTCGGATGGAAGTTCCGCAGCAGGCACTCCATCGCCGCCGTGGCCGAAGGCTGGTAGAAGACCTGGAAGGAGCGCGGCAGGCCGAGGGCGTCGTGGACCCCCTCGATGGCCTTGCTGCTGATCGCGGAGAAGGCCTCGCTGCGGTGCGACGCGGAGAGGAGGTCGGATCCGGCGAGCTCGACCAGCTCGGCGCGGGTCGCCTCGTCGAGCTGTGACGGACCGGGATTGAAGCTGATCACGGCGAGCCCGCTCAATAGAGGATTCGCGTGCGGATCGTCCCCTCGACGTCGCGCAGCCGCTCGAGGAGCTCGTCGTCCCCCTTGCGCTCGATGTCGGTGACGACGTAGCCGAGCCGCGGGTTCGTCTGCAGGTACTGCCCCAGGACGTTGATCTCGCGGTCGGCGAAGACGCGACCGACCTGCTGCAGGACGCCGGGGACGTTGCGGTGCACGTGCAGGATGCGGTGGGTGTCCTCCTGCTCGGCGAGGTTGAGCTCGGGGAAGTTCACCGCGCCGAGAGTCGTCCCGCGGTCGCTGTAGGTGATCAGCTTGCGGGCCACCTCGCGCCCGATCTCCGCCTGCGCCTCGAGGGTCGCGCCACCGATGTGCGGGGTCAGGATCGCCTGCTCCAGGCCGAGGAGAGGGCTGTCGAGAGACCGTCCGGAGTCGGCGGGTTCGGTGGGAAAGACGTCGACCGCCGCACCGGCGAGGCGTCCTTCCTTCAGGGAGACGGCGACCGCCTCGAGGTCGACCACGCGGCCGCGGCTGGCGTTGATCAGGTAGCTCTCTCGCCGCATCAGCTCGAGCTCGCGGCCGGCGATGAGGTTGCGCGTCTGCGACGTGTCGGGGACGTGCAGGCTGACGATGTCCGCTTCACCGAGCAGCGCTTCGAGCGAGCTCACCGCGCGAGCGTTGCCCAGCGGCAGCCGCGGGGCGATGTCGTGGAAGATCACGCGCATGCCGAAGGCTTCGGCCAGAACGGACACCTGCGAGCCGATGTGGCCGTAGCCGACGATACCCAGCGTCTTGCCGCGGCATTCGTGACTCCCGCTGGCACTCTTGCGCCACTCGCCGCGATGGGCGGCCGAGCTCTTGGCGAAGATGCCTCGCAGCAGCATCACCGCCTCGCCGAGAACGAGCTCCGCCACCGAGCGGGTGCTGGCGTGCGGCGCGTTGAAGACCGGGATCCCGCAGTCCCCCGCCGCTTCCAGCTCGACCTGGTTGGTGCCTATGCAGAAGCAGCCGATGGCGAACAGCTTCGGCGCGTTCTTCAGGATCTCGTTGTCGAGATCAGTGCGCGAGCGGATGCCGACGATGAAGGTGCTCGCCAATCGCTCTTCCAGCTCGGTTCGAGAGATCGCTCCGGGCAACGTCTCCACCTTCGTGTATCCGCTCTCGGCAAAACACTCCGCGGCGCTCGGGTGGACCCCTTCGAGCAGCAGGATGTCGATTCGGTCCTTCGGCAGGGAGAGGTTCTGGTTCAGCATGTCTCCTCCAGCAGGGCGCGCAGCTCGGAGGCCGAGCCGGCGGTTCGGTCGCAGCGCTCGAGCACGGCGTCGCGCCGGACGTGTTCGGTGAAGGCGATGAAGGTATCGACACAGCCGCGCTCGCGCAGCTCCCAGTCGGTAATGCCGTCCCCCACGGCGAAGCGGGGCCGTTCCCAGCCGTCGGAGAGCCCCTCGAGCGCCCGCCACTTGCCCTCCAGGATGGGATTCTCCTCGGCGAGATCGAGCAGCTCCCCGTTCTCGTCCCACAGGAACTCGACGGCGCGGACCCGCTCGACGGGCACGGCGAGGCGCGCCGCTAGCGGCAGGATCACCTCTCGCGCCGCGCCGCTGACGATCCAGACGGCGTGCCCTCGTCCGTGGAGATCGCCGATCAGCTCCTCCATCCCCGGGGTCAGGAGGCGCCAGGCTCCTTCCCCGAAGGTGGACATCTCCTCTCGCGTCGGCCGCGCGAGCTCGAGACGAGCGCGCAGCGAGCTCTTGAAGGAGCGACGCCCTTCCATGCCCTCTCGGTTGATCCGCCCCAGCTGCTCCCGCAGCTCGGGAGACTCGAGTCGATCGGCGAGGAGCACGTCGAGGCTCTCCACCGAGATCAAGGTGCTGTCGAAGTCGAAGACTACGGTGGCCATGGGCGGAGGGTACGGTGCCGGAGCCCACTCGAACGTATGCAGATGCTCGTTTTGTCGTTGCCGGATCGCGGCCAGCGGAGTATCAGGGAAGCAGAGGATCGACGAGATGGCTCACTCGAAGAAGAGTGATGGAAGGCCGTCGCGGTGGAGCGCCTCCGCTGCGCGGTTGATCGCGCTGGCTCTCTGCTGCTCAGCGAGCGGTTGCGTGTCGTGGACGACGTCGAATCCGGACGTACCCTGGCGGGTGGGGTACGACCCCTTGCCAGCCCTCGATGGGAGCGAGAGCTGGGAATCGGCAGGTGGCGAGCCAGAGCCACACTTCACTTCCACACGGGCCTGTCGGTGTGCACACGTGGTGGAGCGCTCCTCTCCCGACCTCCTCACGCGCGGACGAGCTTTCCGCCACTCGACTCCTTGTGGGGGCCTGGTGAGCCTCGCGTACGTCGTCGCGGCGGCGGTCGGACAGGCGCAATACTGAAGCAACGGATGCCATCAGGGTGATTGATCGCTGACGGACCTCGACGAGCAGGTGTGCCGGCCGGATCCACCGCGGATGCGCATCGGTGCTCTACCCGATCCACCCCCTGAGCCGCTCGGCCGAGAGCTTCACGTTCTCCGGGCCGGCGATCTCCAGGGTCGTGGCGCCGTCGAAGCCGATCTCGCCAAGCGCTGTGACGATCGAAGGAATGTCCACCACGCCGTCACCGAGGGGAATCGTCGCCATGCCGCAGCCGTAGACCTTGCCGCGCTGTTCTTCCATCTCCGCGGCCATGTCCTTCCAGTGCACGTGCCGGATGCGCGTGCCGAAGGTCTTCACGAAGTCCAGCGGCTCGGCCCCACCGAGCCAGCTGTTGCCCGTATCGAGACAGATGCCGACGGTATCCTCGTGTCCGAGGTTGTCGAGCAACTCGCCCATGGCGGACACCGAGTCGGTCACCCGTCCGTGCGGTTCGAGCAGCAGCTGGACGCCGAGCTCCTCCGCCCATCGAACGGGGGCCTGGAGCTTCTCGCAGATGGTGAAGATCTGCTGAGCGGGCGTGAGGTTCTCGCCGAACTCCGTCTTGGGGTCGCCTTCGGTGGTGATCACGTCCTTGATCCCGAGCAGCGCGGCGAGGCGAATCGCCTTGATGATCTCGTGGGTGCCGTAGACGTCGGGGCTGGTCGGGTCGAGCAGGTTGGCGTGAGCACAGAAGGCCGTGAGCTCCACCCCGGCCGCCTCGGCCATCCGGCGGATCTTCGCCGGGTGACTGTCCAGGCTGATCGAGGCCGCGAACCCGTACTCGGCGCCGAGCATGCCGCCCTGGTGGTTGTCGGTGATGTCCGCGCAATGGATGCCCATCTCGGCGATGGCCTGGAACTGCTGGGCCAGGCCGGTGAACGGCTCGACCAGGGCAAAGCATCCGATCTTCATCTTCTCCACTCCTCGTGTTTGTGGTTGGGTGATCATCCGCTGTGGCCACCCTGAGGACGCCATCCTACAGTGTCGGGGACTCTGATACGCTCCCTCCACCGAAGTCCTCGAGTGGGGTGCGCAGATAGGTGGGATCGAACCTGCCTCGGCGTTTCCGATCGGTCTGTCGCTGCCGGGATGGACCCGAAGGAGGACAACAGCCAGGTGACGTCAGTCGCTCGTGGTGCAGCCCTGGTGGCGTTTCCGTTCAGGCCATCCCAGGGTCCGTTCGATGTGACCAAGCAGCCTGACTCTTCGCTGATGAGCACTGACCTCGATGAAGACGAGATCATTGTGCAGCGAATCACCGAGCACTCTCTTGGTGTAGGTATCCAGGATGGGCGGGTCAACAAGCTGATCGAGGTGGGAACCGGCATCCCAGTCTCCCGCAGAATGCCCATCTTCATGAATCCAGGCCCGACGGACCAGATCGATATCAAGGTCTACCAGGGTGAGGGCGAGTTCATCCACGAGAACGACCTGATCGGCGTCGTACACCTGGGGCCCCTCGAACCCAAGCAGAGGGTCACCACAGATTCGAGCTGACTTTCACGCTCGATGCCAGCGGCATTCTCTCGGTCATGGTCCATCACGTGAACGAGGAGAGGACGTATTGTGAGCGGCTCGAATCGACGGCGGCCGTCGGGTTGAAGGAACTCCCTTCACTCCGCGCCAAGCTGAAAGGCATGTACGATGGAGATCCACGATATGTCCATTTCGAACCTGCCAGGAATCGCGACTCGATGGGTCGGCTCATGGAGCGGTTCACAAGGCCCGAAGAGTTGTTCGGCCCACCTGACCTGATCGCTCTGAAGGGGCAGCCTCGCCCCACCTGTTCCCACTACGCGCCGGGCGTGGTCGATGATTGCGTGCACTTTTCCGTTTCCACGGCGGCTGTGATGCGACCTGGACAGAGCTACATCATTGATGTCTGGGCTCATCTGCAGAGGCAGCTGGCAGAGGTCAAGGAACGGGCTCTTGCTGAATCCGGAGCCGACTTTCGGATGAAGACCAAGGGGCCTGTGGAGGTGGCCCGTGGGACCGTTGTTACCGTCCGTCTTCGAATACCCGGACTTGTCGTTGAGCAGCCCGAAGACACGATTCTGTGGAAAGGAGGAATCGGCAACGCCATGTTCGTCGTACACGTGGATGCGGGCGCGGCCGCAGGACGTCGGATTGGCTCGGCCAGTGTGAGAGTATCGGGATTGGAGATCATCCACCTCGATTTCGAGATCATGGTTGGCGAGCGCCCGACCGACGATCCGACTCGTCCCGTGGTGGCCAGGAGACATCGTCAGGCTTTCGCTTCGTATGCCAGTGACGACGAAGATGCTGTGCTCGCGAGAGTACAGGGAATACTCAAAGGGGTACCGGACCTGAAAATCTTCCTGGCAAGAAAGGACTTGCGCCCTGGCGAGCCCTGGCAGAAGAGACCCCAGGAGGAGGTCATCAGCCGAGATGTCATGTATCTCTTCTGGTCGGCTGCCGCGAGTCAGTCCAGGTATGTCGATATGGAATGGCGCATTGCCCTCGAGCACCACGGCATCGGGTTTATCGATCCGGTGCCGCTCGTCTCACCCAGAGAGGTGCCGCCACCCAAGGAACTCGTGGATGAGATGCACTTCGACGACTGGGTCTTGGCTTTCATGAGCTCGAAGTAGCGGACCATCACTCCGTACGCGGTGCGGCACGCCGGACACGCACTCGCCTCCGTCCCCTGTCGACCGCCCCACCATCCGTCCGGCCCACCTATCACGTAAGCCATTCCTGGCCAGTGGGTTACGGCTGCGCACCGGTTGGCGACGGCACGGGTACCGATTCCTCCGGGATCGCTGAAAGACGCAGCCTCCTCCGCTCGCATCACCTCCAGACAAACACCCGAGGCGCTGGTCACGACCGCCGTGGCGGCACCTCCACAGGCCACTAAGAAATGGAGAAACAGCGATGAGTCGTTCATCCAGCGGATCCCCGCGCTACGTCATTCTCGCGCTCGCGGTGGCGCTCGTCTGGCTTTCCACAGTCACGTACGGATCGACCCGGCTCCAAGAGCGGCTTCGGCCGGAAGCTCCGCGAACCGGAGCGGGTAGTGCAACCGGCGAGGCCTGGTTCGAGGAGATCTACGAGCTCTCGCCGGAGAGCTGGGGCCGCGTGTTTCGGCTGCGGAGTCAGCCGCTGCACACGTGCGCCGAAAACAGCCGCGGGGAGTCTCCGCCCTCGCACCTCGCCGGGTTCTCATCCCCCCACCGGCCCCGCGCCCGGGCCTGCACACACCCGGCGTGTCACGGCAGGTGCCCCGTTGGCGGCGGCGAGAGTCCCGGCGCGCAGAAGTCCACCATGAGCCCGCTCGAGCTCCTCGGCCGGACCATGGATGAAGGCGGCATGGCCATGGCCGTGGCCTCCCACGGCGACACGACCTACGTGGGGACCACGGGCACTCTGGCGGTCTACGACGTGAGCGATCCTCTCTCACCGAGCCTGGTGAACGAGATCAACGAGAGCGTGTTGAACCTGGAGCGCAACGGAACGACGCTGGGCGGCATCGTCGGCTGTGGCGCGGAGCTCGCCCTCTTCGACCTGACCGACCCCCTCGCGCCGGTGGAGACCGGTCGCCTGGCTCCTCCCGACGGGTTCTTCTACACGGACTTGGCCCTCGGAACCGATGTGGCTGTCGTCATCGGGTTGGGCTTTCTCGAGTCCTTCAACTGGTGCGCCATCCTGCAGGTGGTCGACGTGAGCGACCCTTCGGCGCCAGCGTTGAAGGGCACCGTCCTGGGAGTGCTCGACTGGTACGGGGCCGTCCACCTGGAGGGGAACACGGTGTACCTCGCGGCCGGCAACGACGGCCTCTTGCTGCTGGACATCAGCGACCCCACGTACATCGATCTCCTGGCCGTCGTGCCGGAGGTCTACAGCGGCGTGCGCGGTCTCGATTACGACAACGGTTACGTCTACCTGGCGGGCAACGGCCTGGAGGTCATCGACGTCTCGGACCCGCTGAACCCGGCGCTGGTCGGCCATGCGGGCGGGATCTACACCTCCGACGTGGAGGTCTCGGGGAACTACGCCTTCGAGGCGAACGACGACGACCTGACCCTCTGGATCTTCGACATCACCGACCCCACGGCGCCCTTCATCGACGGGGCGCTCCAGACTCAGGGCAAGGTGGCCCACCTCGACCTCGAAGGGGACCGGGCCTACCTGCCGGACTCGGTCTTCGGCCTGCTGGTGGTGGACATCGCCACGCCTACCGCGCCCCAGCTCCTGTCCACGACGCCGACCGGAGCTCGGCCCTTCGGAGTCGACGTGCAGGGAACGCGCGGCGTCGTCACCACGAACTTCGCCGGTGTGCGCACCCTGGATGTCTCGGACCCCGAGAACCCCACGGTGCTCGGCGGGTGGGTGCAGCCACCGACCACCGGCGCCAACAACACCTACCACCAGATCGGGATCGACCTCTCCGGGGACCTCGTGGTCACTGGCGACTGGGCCTGGGACGGCTCGCCGATGATGATCCATGTCTACGACGTTCTCGACCCGGCGGCACCCGAGCTCGAGGGCAGCCTGGGTTTCACCGAGAAGCGGTACCCGCCGGTGAGGCAGGTGGGAAGCCTGGTCTACACCGGGGGAGACGAGCTGCAGATCATCGACATCTCCGACCCGCAGAACCCGTTCGAGGTGCTCCCCTAGATCGCGCCGCGTGACCGGCTCGACCGACTGACACGCCACTCGTGGCTCGCCACGGGTGGCGTGCCACGAGTGGCTTGCCCTGCGTCTCGGGGCTGATACAGTCACCCGGGAGAGGTATAGATGAATTCGGAGACACCGGAAACGCCCGAGTCGAGCCGCCCCCCGCTCTTCATCCTGGGGTGCATGAAGACGGGGACGACCCTGCCGCTGGCACTGCTGGACGGGCATCCGGATCTCCTCGTGCTGCCGGCGGAGCTGAACTACTTCCGCTACACCGACCACCCCTCGCTGTTTCCGGAGCGGAAGTTCTGCAATGAGCCTCCGGGGGCGCAGCTGACCAGGAAGGTCCTCGACGGCCTGTACTTCCTGAAGCTTTTGAACAAGGATCGCCTCGCCAAGCTGCAGGGCGAGTACGTTTTGCGGACCCAGGACGTTCACGACTTCTCCAGCATCGACCCAGCTGCGTTCGAGGAGTGCGTCGAGCGCGGCGAGCCCGGGGCGTCTCACCGGAGCTCGTTCCTGCGCTTCTTCCAGGGGCTGCTGGCCGGAACGGGCAGGGATCCCGGAACGCTGAGCGACTATCACTTCGTCGAGAAGTCACCGCTGCAGGAGGAGTACGCGCCGCTCCTGAAGCGCTGGTTCCCGACGGCGAGGTTCCTGCATCTCGTCCGCAATCCCTACGCCACGCTGCGCGCGCTCCGCATCGTCGGGTCGAAGTCGCTGGTCAAGGGGGAACGCGTTCGCTATCCGTATCTGCGCGACCTCTGCGCGAGCATCGGACGGTCGGTTCGGCTGGGGCAGTGGGCGCAGACCTTCCTCCCGGACTACCGGATGATCCGCTACGAGGACCTCGTGCTGAAGCCCGAGGAGACGATGAGGAGCGTCGCCAAGTTCCTCGGCATCCCCTTCGATCCGGTTCTCCTGTCGCCGACCCTCGCGGGGAAGCCGTGGGGTGGGAACAGCATGCAGGGGGACGCCTTCCGCGGGATCGAGCCGTCGGCGGTCGAGCGCTGGCGGGAGGACATCACTCCTTTCGAGGTCGCCCTGGTGAACGCGAGGCTGGGCGGAGTGCTGCGCGATTTCGAATACGAGCGCGTCGAACCCCGGTCCAGGCTGCGCACCTACCTGCCCCAGCGGCGCGAACGGCTCCTGACGTGGATCGCCAACAGGGTGCTGCTCGGAGAGCCCGGTGAGCTCTGAGTCCGGGGATGACCGCCGCGGGGTGAAGGAGTGGCTGCGTCGCCTCGCGCTCGAGCGGGCGGATCTGTACGCCCTGCTCTACCGCGCGTGGCCCGCCATCACCGGCCCAATCACCCTCCTGATCATCGCGGCGGCGTTCACGCCGGAGCTGCAGGGTTACTACTTCACCATCACCGCCATCCTCACCCTGCAGACGCTGCTCGAGCTCGGGCTCGGCCGGGCGTTGCAGCAGATCACCAGCCACGAGTGGGCGCGCCTCACCTACGTCGACGGTGACGAGGTGGAGCTGACCGGCGACGAGGCCGCGCTCTCGCGACTGGCCACGCTGGTGCGCTTCGCCCGCGTCTGGTACGGCTGGGCTGCCGCGCTCGCCGTGCTCGGCCTGGGAGTCGGAGGCTACGCCTTCCTCGCGGCGACGAGCGAGAGCGGGCTGGTGCCCTGGGAAGCGCCGTGGGTATTCCTCGCCGTGGTGGCGGGGCTGAACCTGCTGCTGTCGCCGGCGCTCCTGATCCTCGAAGGGTGCAACCAGGTCACCGAGGTCTACCGCTTCCGGATGATCCAGGGGATCGCGACCCGCGTCGCGCTGTGGAGCGGCATGCTGCTCGGCGGAGGACTGTGGGCGCTGCTCCTCGAGCGGGTGCTGATGGGGCTCACCACGGCGGCCTTCCTGGTGGTGCGCTACCGCCGCCTCTTCGCGCGGCTGCTCGCTCACCCGCGGCTGCAGCCGGGCTACTGGATGCACGAGATCTGGCCGTTGCAGTGGCGCTTCGCCGCGGTGTGGCTCGCGGGTTTCCTCCCGACTCTCTTCGTTCCCGCGCTGTTCGCCTTCGAGGGACCGGTGGTCGCCGGCCAGATCGGCATGACCTGGGCGCTGGTGTCCGCGCTGCTCGCCGTGGCCTTCGCGGTGGTCCTGACCAAGATGCCACGCTTCGCCATGCACGCGGCCCGGAAGGAGTACGAGGCGCTCGACGAGCTCTTCGGCCGATCGATACGAGGCAGCCTGCTGCTGATGGTCGCGGGCACGGCGGTCGCCGTGGGAGCCCTGGCGCTGCTGGAGCACCTGGAGCTGCCGCTCGCCGAGAGATTCCTGTCCCCCCTGACCACGGCGGTGTTCCTGCTGGCGATCCTCGGGCAGCTCTTGAAGCACGCCATGGCGACGTACCTGCGCGCCCACAAGCGGGAGCCCTACCTGGCGCTGTCGCTGATCGAGGCCGCGGTCACGCTGGCCGTGCTCTACCCGCTCGGCAAAGCGTACGGCGCCGAAGGGCTGGCCTGGGGCTTCCTGGTCATCGCCACCGCGACGCTGGCTCCCGCCTACCTGATCTTCCGGCGGTGTCGGGTCCGCTGGCATGCGGAGTAGTGGCTCGGCATCTGTTCCAGAGGTAGGCGCAGCCTCAGAACTCGATCTTCAGGGTCCCGGCGGCAGAGGGATCGCGCGCCGCCTGGAGGGTAAACCGCTTGAAGCCGTAGAAGGACGGCTCACCGACACGCAAGGTGTACTCCCCTTCGGCGAAGACCCACGGTCGGAACGTCTTCCCGCCGGGGCGCAGCGAGTAGACCGTGTTCCCGTCGGCGTCGGAGACATGGAAGATCGGATCGAAGCCGGCCCCCACGGTCACCTCGGGCAGCCACGCGACCGGTGGACGCCCGTAGTTGTCGGTCTGGGCGATCGTCTTCGGCCACCCCGCGTACTGCTCGCTCTTCGGATCGGTCGGGTCGACCATCCGCGGCCAGCATTCCATGGTGATCGTCCGCGCTTTCTTGTCGAAGCGCACCACCCCGAAGCCAGGCATGCGGTCGTGCAATGCCGCTGGCTCGCGCCCGGTCTTCCGCGGGTTGGTATGGGTGTAGACGGTCAGCTTGTTGCCGAATCCGTCGTGGTAGTCGCCGGTGTGCTCCATCTCTCCGGGCACGGGATTGACCGCCGGCGTCTTCGGCGCCCACCAACGCGGCCAGAGGTTGGCGATCGAGGGCACGCAGAAACCGAACCCGGAGTCACGGAAGTCGTCGATCCCGTACTGGACGATGGTGGAGAGGTGCTGGTCGCCGCAGATGTGGAAGGCGAAGCAGCGGCGCAGGACCTCGACCGCCTCGTCCCGGGCCGTCTGCGGCCAGCCGTTCGCGTCGAAGTCGGCGTGGTAGAAGGTCTTGTTGCCCGAGTGGTAGTTCGAGGCCATCGCGAACAGCGTCTGGCTCACCACGCTCTTCATCGCGACGCCCTCCCAGTTCATCGACCAGCGCTCGAGGAACCTCATCTGCCGCTCCCCGAGGAGCTCCAGTCCGGGCAGGTCGAACTCCTCGGGATCGTAGTCGGGCTGGGCGATGTGGTCGGGGCGCGGCCCGAGCCCCTTCTCCTCGATGCCGAGCTGCAGGCAGCCCGACTTGAACTTGCGGTCCTCGATGATCGCGAAGTCGATACCGCCCACGACCAGGCGCGTGTAGTAGACACCGATTCCCTGCTCGACCGGGGTCGGATCGAACGGGTCCGGCAGATGCGAGGTCTGTGCGCGCTCCACCATCCTCACGTACTCGGGGCTCTTCATGTAGCCGCCCTCGAAGTCGCGCTTGCAGGCCCGTCCGCTCTCCCCCCACAGGTTCGGGTGCCCGACGTCGTGGTCGTCGGGAATGGTGACCGTCGGCCGATCGCGAATGATCTCGCCGAAGGTCTCCCCGAAGCGCAGCCAGTGCTCGGTGTGCCGGTTGTGGTCGTAGACCTGGTCGCCGGTGAAGAGCAGCACGTCGGGGTCGAGCTTCGCCACGTTCGCCGCGACGTCCGCCTTGGAGATCTGACCGCCGCCGGGCCCGGGGGAGTTGCCGGTGAAGGCGGCGGCGACAATGACCGGCTTCTCGATCGGGTCGCGGCGCACCCGGCCGCCGTAGCTCTCCTCGCCGAGGCGCACGCGGTAGCGGACATCGCGCCTCGAGTCCCACTCCTCGACGCGAAAGGGCACCGTCCACCCCGGTAGGATCGGCGGTCTCGCCCGGTCGACCGCGATCCATTCGTCGTCGCGCTCGACCTCGAGAACGACCTCGCTCGCCGGATCACAGCGATCGGGGTAGAGCTGCGCGGTCAGCTTCAGGATCCGGTCCTGCACCGTGTAGAGCGCGAAGCAGATCGCCGGCTGCGGCTCCATCGCGGGGATCGGTCCGGTGTAGACGCCGAGCTCGGCGACAGAGGTGAACGGCTGATCGTTCACCACCGCCAGCGACCGGAAGCGGAGGAACCGGCCCGGCGTGGCCGTGGTGAACGCGATGCGCTGCTCGATCGCCTCGCTGGCGATGCCGGCGAACTCGCCCCTCGCCACCGGCTCGCCCCAGGCCGTGCCGTCGAGGCTCACGGAGACCTCGTAGCGCTCGACGACCCCGTTCATCCCGCCGTCCTGACGCGGCAGGTACCGGAAGCCGGTGAGCTCTCCGGCCCGGCCGAGATCGATGACGATCTCGTGTGGCGGCGGTTGCGCCGCCGGCCGGTAGGCGGTGTGCCAGAGCGTGCTCGGGTCGCCGTCGATCGCCTGGAACGCGGGCGTCGTCGCTTTCGCGGTCTCCTCGCTGCTGCACGCGACGACCTTCCACCCCTGAGCGTTGCTCTGGGCGGTCGCGACGCCGGCGAGCAGCGAGAGGGAGAGCGCGAAGCTCACCGTCTCGCGAGGGACGCTTCTGGCCTGGTTCTTCATGGGTTCATCCTCCGGCGGGATGATACCGGAAGATCGAGCCAGCGCTCTTCGGGCGGACACGATCCTCGTGCGCTGCGGTTCCAGGACGGGATCCGCGTCGAGGATGCGTCGTGAGCGAGTTCGGAATCCGGTCGACCGGCCCGGACGCCCCGATCACTCGGGACTCGAAAGGCGCAGCAGCTCGCGGCCCGAGAAGAAGTAGCCGATCTCGAATGCCGCCGTCCCCGGTCCGTCCGAGCCGTGCGTCGCGTTGCGCTCGATACTCAGCCCGAAATCCCGGCGAATGGTGTCCTCCTCCGCCTCGGTGGGGTTCGTGGACCCCATCAGCCTCCGCCACCTGGTGATCGCGTCCTTTCCTTCCAGCACGGCCACGACCACGGGGCCCGAGCTCATGTACGTGCACAGCGAGTCGTAGAAGTCCTCGCGCTGGTGAACGTGATAGAACCCCGCCGCCTCCTCCCTGGTCAGCTGCAAGGTACGCATGGCCACGATCCGCAGGCGGGCTGACTGGATCCGACGCAGGATCTCGGGCACGAGCTCGCGTTCGACCGCGTCGGGTTTGATGATCGCCAGCGTCTGTTCCACCTGCTCGCGCCTCCTCCTAGTCTCCACCCGCCCGCAGGACGTCTCGCACCCTGGCCGCCAGGACCTGGCGAGTGGCCGGCCTCGGGATGAAGTTGATGCTCCGGTCCAGTTCCACCTCTTCGACCAGGGTATCCGCTGGGTATCCCGACATGAACAGGCACTTCAGGGCGGGGATGTCGGCCACCAATCGTTCGGCCAGCTCCCGCCCGTTCATCTCGGGCAGGACCACGTCGGTGAGCAGCAGATCGATCTCCGCACCACACGTCCTGGCCAGGGTGAGAGCTTCGGCCGGAGTGGAAGCGGTCAGCACCCGGTATCCCAGCCCCTCCAGCAGCGACCGACTGATTTCCAGGACCGAGTCGTCGGCCTCGACGAGCAGGATGACCTCCCCGTCACCACCGACCTCCTCGGTCTCGACCTCGCCGGGCACGCCGCGCGATCCACTGTCGCGACGCGGCAGATAGACGTCGATCCGGGCCCCGCCGTCACTCTCGTTGCGGGCCGTGACGAAGCCGTCGTTCTGCTTGACGATCCCGTAGACGGTGGCGAGCCCCAGCCCGGTGCCCTCCCCTTCCTTCTTGGTGGTGAAGAAGGGATCGAACGCGTTTCGCAAGGCCTCGGGGCTCATCCCGCTGCCCGTGTCACTGACGGTCAGCTGGACGTACTCTCCGGCGGGAAGGTCGACCTGCTCGGTGCGCAGTACCTCGTGCAGCGCCGCGTTCTGCACGGTGATGAAGATCCGACCGACCCCGGGAATCGCGTCCCGGGCATTCACGGCCAGGTTGGCGAGGATCTGATCGACCTGGGATGGATCCATCAACACGGGCCAGAAATCGGATCGGGGCTCCCAGACCAGCTCGATGTCCTCACCGATGAGTCGCCCGAGGACCCTCAGCATCTCCGTGATGGTCGCGGAGAGATCCATGACCTCGGGAACGATGTCCTGCTTCCGCGCGAAGGCCAGGAGCTGCCGAGAGATCCTCGCCGAGCGGTGAGCCGCGTCGAGGATCGTCTTGAAATCGGACCAGACCGGCCGGTTCTTGGGGATCCTGGCCTGGGCCAGCTCCGCGGTGCCGATGATGACGCTCAGCATGTTGTTGAAGTCGTGGGCCACCCCGCCCGCCAGCCTGCCGATCGACTCCATCTTCTGCGCCTGGATGAGCTGTGCCTGCAGCCTCCTCCGCTCGGTGATGTCGTCGGTGAAGCCCAGGAACCTCTCCTCCGACAGCTTGACCGCGGCCACGGTCGCCCAACGGGGCTCACCGGCCCTGGTCTCGAAGAGGAGGTCCCCAACCGCTTCGCCGGTCCGGACGAGACGGGCCAGGTGGTCCTCTGCCGCCGGCCTGGATCTCGGGGGCAGCAGATCCCGGGTCTCCATGCCTAGCAGCTCCTCCTCGCTGTAGCCGGTCATCCGGCACCCTTGCGGATTCACCTGCAGGTATCGACCGCTGGCGTCGCAGACGAAGACCCCGTAGGGGGCATTCTCGACGTAGCTGCGCCACTGGTGTTCGCTCTCGCGCAAGGAGGCCTCCGCCCGGGCTCGGTCGGTGACGTCCTGGTTGACGATGATGGCTCCTTCGATTTCGCCCTGATCGTCCAGCACGGGGGCGGTGTAGTTCAGGATGATCTTCTTCCGGCCGTCGAATGCGTCGATCTCGATGAGCTCGTCGACGATCGTCACCCCCTCGCTGATCGTGCGCGCCAGGGCCCAGTCTCCCGCCCCCAGCTCTTCCCGGGAGGGGAGCCTTCGGGCCTTGAAGACGCCGTATTCCTCCGGAGCGACGTGGGGCTCGGCTCCCCAGATCTCCACTCCTGCGGGATTACCTCTCTGCAGCTTCCCGTGTCGGTCGACGATCCAGAGCCCGACGGGCAGCAGATCGAAGATCTTCTCGAGGAGTCGCTCGTGGTTCTTCAGGCGCTCCTCCGCGGCCTTGCGCCCGGAGATGTCCTCGACGATGAGGATGAAGTACCGGGGAGTCTCCGCGGCGTCGCGCACCAGCGATACGGTGAGGTTGACCCAGACGAGCGATCGGTCCTTGCGGATGTAGCGCTTCTCCATCGAGAAGGTCTGAACCTCGCCGGCGAGTATCTGCCGGACGAGCTCCAGATCTCGATTCACGTCGTCCGGATGAGTGATCTCCTGAGAGGTGAGCTCGCGCAGCTCCGCTTCGGAGTAGCCGACGATCTCACAGAGCTTCCGGTTCACCTCCAGCCAGCGCCCGTCGTCGGCCATGCGTCCGACTCCGACGGCTGCCTGTTCGAAGATGGCACGGTAGCGTTCGTGCCACTCCTCCCCACTCGGCTGCGCTCGCTCGAGCAGCTCCCTCTTCAGCCGAGTGAGTTGTTCCTGGAGTTCCCGGTTGACCTCTCGGAGCGACCTTGCGTCGTCCGTCTTTGCCATGAGTCAGCCTCGTGGTACCCGCGATCGATCGAGCGTTGATTCGCCACGGCATCTCCCCCTCAGGTTTCGCCGCGCACGATCCAACCGCCTCGCTTTGTATTTGAGGCCGACTCTACTCCCTTGTCGCAGGCGAAGCGAGTCGCCTTCAGGATCCAATCGGTTCCCGCCAAGGCCGGTTCAGCCGAATGATCCGAGCACGAGCCGAAGGTGAAAACGGTCGGCCGAATCGAAGCTGCAATTAATTTGTCAGGCTAAAGATCTACTTATCTGCCGTAGCAGGCCCGCGGTCTCCCGGATCGTCGATCATCGGCCCGCGGAAGACGTAGCCCGAATCGGGATCACTCCCCTCGCACCCAGCCGTTCAAGAGCTCCGGAGTCCCCCCCGCGAGCTTCCCGGACTCGTCGATGCGAATCCCGATCCAGTAGCCGCGCACCCCGCGCATCTCCTGGTCGGAGAGCTCCACCACCGGCTGGCCGAGGGAACGGACTTCATCGAGGAACCGGACGTCGAACTCCCCCTCGGCGACCTGCGCCGTGGCCATGCCCAGCCGGTCGTACGAGGGCAGGTGGAAGGTCGGCCGGCGAAGAGCCTCGGCGGGGTCCAGCCCTTCCCGCAGGACGCGGCTGACGCACTGCGCGGTGACCTGGTGCAGGCCGGAACCGATGCTGCTCGAGGCGAGCACCACGCGCCCGTCGCGCAGGACCAGCAGGGGATTGGTCGGATCGGGCAGGCGATTCCCGGCACCGGCCTGGGCGATCTGCTGCTGCTGGTAGCTCGCGGCGTCGGGAATCGAGACGCCGTCGACGAAGATCCCGGTCTCCCCCCAGGTGGTGGTGTTGATCGAGTGCACGATCGCGGCCACGTTGCCCCGGCGATCGACCGCGACGACCGCGTCGGAGTGACTGCCGATCCGGGGCTTGCGGGTGAGCGCGAAGCTCCCGCCGAGCACTCGCAGCCACATCTCGGCCGCCCACTCCTTGGTGACCCGCGTCTCCAGGTTCACCGTCACGCCGGGGAGGAGCAGCTGGGTCACTGCGGGAGTGATGAAGCTGAGCGCGTAGATGTTGGTGAGCTGTATCCACCAGAAGAGGGCGTCGGCCGAAGACTCGACCGGATCGATATCGGCGACCTCGAGCAGGTTGAAGCACTCGATCGCGTTCACGCCCCCCATTCCGGGCAGGCCGGCGGCGCACACGTCGTACTCCCAGTAGCTGGAGCGCACCGGCTCCGACCAGACGACCCGATAGTCGGCCAGGTCTTCCAGGGTCATCTTGCCGCCGTCGCGCTGCACCTTGTCGACGAGGTGCTGAGCCCAGGGCCCGGTGTACATGTAGTCGACCCCCTCCGCGGCCACCGCGCGCAAGGTCGCGGCGAGCTCCGGCTGGCGGAACCAGTCTCCTTCGACCAGGAACGAACCGTCCTCCCCGGTGAAGACCTGCTTCGTCTCGGGCAGCCGGGACAGGACGTCACGGCGGTGGTTGATCATTCCGGCCAGGAGCCGGGGCACGACGAACCCCTCCTCGGCGAAGTGGATCGCCGGAACGAAGAGCTGGTCGAAGGGCAGGAGACCGAAGCGTTCGTGCGCAGCGCCGACACCGGCCATGAATCCGGGCACCAGCGCCGTCCGGCCACTCGCCTCTCCGCTTCCTTGCGCTGGAATGGTGGCGGGATCGTCCTCGCCGCGCGGGATGTCGAAGGCCGCGTTCAGCGAGTGGACCTCGCCGGTCTCCGCGTCGTAGTAGACCATGGTGAACAGCCCCGCGTAGCTCACCCACGAACCGCCGACGAGCGCGATCTGGGCCAGCGCCGTGGTCAGCACCGCATCGGCGGCGGAGCCACCTTCCTGCATGGCCTGAAAGCCCGCCTCGATCGCCGGCGGGCCGGTGGTGCCGACGATCATCATCGAATTGCCGCGCCCCTCGGAGATCCCGGCGGAGAAGCTCGCGTTGTCCGCGAAGGCCCGGCGACGAGTCTCCTCCTCCCAGCGCGCCGGGGAGAGGTCGACCTCGGTGGTCGGCGCCTGGCAGCCGAGGAGAAACGGGAGGAGAGCGAATAGCGACGTCAGCCGGAGGTTGAGCATGCCGCCGATTGTATAGCAGTACGGAGTCGCACTCTCGATTGTCGTGTCTGAACGACAACCAGGGTGCGACTCCGTACTCAGTCCGTACTGGACGCACATCCAGGCTGCCGGTACGGTCCCCGCAACCATCCCGGCAGGAGCCCCGGTGCGGCGCTCCCACCGTCCTCCGACGTGAGGTGACCCGATGTCCCAGACCTACGCCAGCTACCTGAAGCTCGACGGACTGCTCGCCCAGCAGCAGCCGCTCTCCGAAGGACCCGAGCACGACGAGCTGCTCTTCATAGTCATCCACCAGGTCTTCGAGCTGTGGTTCAAGCAGATCCTTCACGAGCTCGATCACCTGCGCGGGCTGCTGTGTGACGGCGAGCTGGTCGCGGCGTCGCACACGCTCGGGCGGTGCCTCGAGATCTGGAAGGTGCTCGTCGCCCAGATCGACGTGCTGGAGACGATGACACCGCTGGAGTTCCTCTCCTTCCGCGAGCGGCTGGAGTCGGCCAGCGGGTTCCAGTCGTACCAGTTCCGCGAGGTCGAAGCCTGCCTCGGCCTGTGCTCACCGAAGGTGCTGAAGATGTTCCCCGAGGGCAGCGAGGAGCGGCAGCGCCTCGAGCGGCGGATGAACGAGCCGAACCTGTGGAGCGCCTTCCTCGAGTGCTTGCGGCGCCACGGTGTCGAGATGCCCGGCGGCGACGACTCCGAAGCGCGGCAGGAGGTCCTCGCCCGTGTCTATCGCGACGAACCGGCGATCGCCGCGCTGGCCGAGCTCCTCGTCGACCTCGACGAGGGGATCCAGGAGTGGCGTTACCGCCACGTCAAGATGGTCGAGCGCACCATCGGGACCAGGCCGGGCACCGGCGGCTCGGCGGGCGTGGAGTACCTGCGCTCGACGTTGACCAAGACCGCCTTTCCGGAGCTGTGGGCGGTTCGCTCGCGTTTCTGAGGTACGCACTCCACCGACGACAGTACGGAGTCGCACTCCGTACTGCGAAGACCGGGCACTCACTCGCTCGATGCCTCGAGCAGCTCGAGTCGGGCGGCGCGGTAGGCGAGGACGGTGGGCTCCCAGTCGTCGTAGGCGCGGAAGACGCGCTCGACGATCTTCGCCGCCCGCTCGGGATCGCGCGCCTTCAGCAGCGCGAGCAGCTCGGCGTCCTCCATCCCGATCCGGTGCGCCTCGAAGCGCACGCCCGACAGGGGGCCGGTCTCGCCCGGGTAGACGACGTGCGAGTCCCCCGCCGGCAGGAAGTTCGGCGGGCCGGCGCCGTGCGGCACGACGCTCTGCTCGAAGGGATCGACGCCGCCGCGGTAGTGATTGAAGCCCCAGTGCAGGAAGCCGTCCAGGTCGTAGCGCACCAGCGACCAGCCGAGGTACACCGGCCGCAGCCGCTCCTGATCGAGCAGTCGGTTCAACCACGGGCCGCCGGGCACGAGACAGGTGTAGACCCAGACCTCGTCACCTGCCTGCTTCCGCTCCTCGAAGAAGTCTCGGTGCTGCTGGTACTCCTGCACCTGCGGGCACCAGCAGTCGACCGCGCCGACCAGCTTCAGCGACATCGTCGCCTCGAAGATGCGCACGCCAGGCAGGAGACGGCGGACCTCGGCGGCGAGCGCGAGGTAGCTCTCCGCGTTGCGGTCGGTTGGCTCGTCGGTGAGGTGCTGCAAGTAGGTGACGCCCTCGGGCAGCTCGAGCGTCACCCCCTCGAGCAGCCTGGCCAGCTCGGCACTTCCCGCCTCCGAGCTCACGTCGGAGCCGGTGATCACGAGATCGAGGCGCGGCGAGCTCCAGTCGCCCTGGTGGCGATTCGCCACGTGTCCGCCTTCGACGCGGTTGAAGCCGCGCTCGAGGAAGAGCTTCACGTATCGCTCGAGACGCGCGCGATCGACCTCGAGCTCCCCCGCCGCGTTCACACCGGCGAAGTCTCCCCAGCGGATCCAGAAGGTGTTCTGCCGCCCGCGCACCATCAGGTCGGCGTAACGCTCGAACATCGTCCAGAAGGGTTCGCTCCAGCGCTCGAGCCCGTGGCGAGCGGCGATGGCGCTCGGGCTGAACCAGTTGGTGTAGCCGGGCCTCTTCGCGCTCGTGGCCGGAACGGTGGTCGGCAGCACGGTCAGCCGCCAGGTGAGGGTCTGCTTCCAATCACTGCTCTCGAGACCGACGGTGAGCTCTCGGCGCCCCGGTTCGGCGTCCGCTTCAATGGTGAGCTCGATACGCAGGGCCAGCACGCCGGCCTCACTCGCCCGTGCCGCGCCCTCGATCGGTTCGAGCGCCTCGAAGACGCGGAATGGCGCGCGCCGGATGACGTGCGGGTTCACCTTGTTCTTGAAGGCCTCGGTCCGGCTGTCGAGCCCGGTGTTCTGCTCGACCGGCACGTCGATCAGGCGGAAGGCGCGCGCGCCATCGCAGTCCCAGCGCAGCTCGGCTCCGGCGGGGAGCCCGGAGATCAGGACGTGCACTCCAGCGGGAACTCCGCGGGGCGTGGCCAGAGCCAGATTCCTGGCCCCCGCCGCGGGATCGCTGTCGGGGTAGAGCGGGACGAGCTCGTCGAAGAGGGCGGCCTCCTGGGCGGGAGCGGCGAGGCCGATGGAGAGCGTGCAAAGAAGGGCGAGGAGGCTGCGTCGGGTCATGGTCGCCCCAGGATAGCGAGAAGGCAGGCGATATGGTCGCAGGCCCCAATCCGTGATGATCTTGACTCAGGACGGGAATCGGTCGATGATCCCCCCGCCGGTCCCCTCGGGCCCCATTCGCGCCGGAGGGCGGCACTCCCCATGACCTGGACCCAAGAGCGGCTGAATCGGTACCACCTGGTGGGCTGGCTCGTATGCGCCTGCCTGGTGCTGAAGCCGTTGCTGCTGCTCGGGCACGTCTTGACCGACGCGCACTGCTTGCGCTTCGAGATCGGCGAGAGCGTGGTTGTACTTCAGGACGAGCTCGCTCACCTCGGCATCTTTCCGCACGAGCACGAGCACGGCACCCACGCGCACGGGGATCACTGTCACGATCATGGTGAACACGAGAGCGATGAGGCGGGCTCCCACGATCACCACGATCACTGCCCGCATCCTCTGGTCGAGCACTTCGAGACGCTGACGGGAGACCCCGCCGACATCCGCCAGCACGCCGCTCCGAAGCTGATCTTCCTGCAGCTCGCCCTGGGAGCCTCGCCGCTCCCCGAACCGCGTGCACCCACCGAGTGGCGGTATCGATGGATGGGTCGGCGAAAGACGCCGATCTGGAGGGTGGATCACGGTCCACCCTGCCCCCGCGGGCCTCCCGTGGTCTGAATCGCTCCGTTTTGCCCGACTGTCGCGCAACCGGTGTGGGAACACCGCGTCGCGACTCTCCGGGCCGGCGCTCTTCACCTTCGATCACCGATGGTCGAGGTGGGGCAGCGCGCCACGGATGTCGGTTTCCTCTCGCTCCTGGCCGAGGGACCGGACTCTCCCGCGATTCCATACTGCCACGGATAGGATCCCATGACCGGTCTGCATCGCCTGCTGCCAGCAGCGCTTCTCGCCCCGCTGGTCGGATGCCAGAGCTACGAGTCCGCCCCGCTGATCCCGGAAGAGATCCTGCGCGAGATCGAGCGCGCGCGGGACCTGCCGGAGATGCATCCGGATCCTGAGAACGCGACCGTCGTCGCTCCAGACTTCGACGTGCTCGCCGGGTGGATGCTGGAGGGCTCCCCCACCCTCGAGCTCGCCCGAACGAACGCCGCGGCGACCGGCGCGCTGGCCGAGATCGCCACGCCGCTGCCCAATCCGACGCTGGGCGCCGGGCCGCTCTACGGGCTGGACCTCGAGTCGAACGCGCCCAATCCGCTGGTGCCCTTCGTCGAGTTCGGCTTCAGCATCCCCCTCTCCGGCCGCCGCGGCTACCAGGACGAGGTGAACGAGCTCCTCGCCGAGGAGGCGCGGACCGAGGTGGTCGTCGCGCATCGCCACGCGTACCTGCGGCTGCGCGAGCTCTTCGCCGCGCGAATCCTCGCTCACCAGCAGCTCCTGGCCCAGTCGGAGATCCTCGAGTCGGCGCGCCGCTCCGAAGCGGTCACGCGGCAGCTGGTCGAGGCGGGCGCGGCGAGTGCGCTCGACGTCGGCCTGATGCAGCTCGAGGTCACCGACGGCGAGAGAGGGCTCCTCGACATCCGTGAGCTCCTGGCCGAGCTCGAGGCCTCCCTCGCTTCGTTGGTCGGCATCAATGCGCGCCACCTCGGCGCGCCCATCACCGACCTGGAGCAGCTGCCGGCGTTCGCCCTCCCCGAGCTCGACGTGACGAAACTGCTACTGCTGGAGAATCACCACACTCTCTCGGTGCTGCGTGCGCGCTACGCGGTGGCGGAGAAGCAGCTCCGCCTGGAGATCGCCAGGCAATACCCCGATCTCACCATCGGTGCCTCGTACGCGGGTGACCCTGGCGATACGAAGAAGGTCCTGGGGCTCGCCCTCGGAATCGACCTGCCGCTCTTCGATCGCAATCAGCGGGGAATCGCGATCGCCGAACAGGAACGCGAACGGATCCGTACCGAGTACGAGGCGACCCTGAGCGTCGCCCTCGCCTCGCTGGACGGTCTGCTCGCCCGGCGGGCGATCCTGCTGGAGCGTGAACAGCTCCTCCGGGAAGTCGCCCTGCCGCTCGCCGAGAGCAACGTCGACGTCGCCGTCCGGTCGATCCGCGCCGGCGAGCTGGACGCCCTCCGCGTGCTGGAGGTCGAGCGGAGCCTCCGAGCGGTGAGGATCGAAGCGCTCCAGGTGAACGCGAAGCTCCGCACCAATGCCTCCCGGATCGAGCAGCTGATCGGCTGGTCGCTCGAAGAGCTCCCCGAAGAGAGCGGCACCCCGGATCTCCCTGACCACCAAGACCGATGAATACGCAGCTCATTTCCGTCACCGCCCTCTGCCTGACCTTCACCGGAATCGGTCTCGTGTGTGGGCTGTACACCGGCTCGGGTGATGCCGCGACCACCCACGCCGATCCCGCCGACGCAGCTCATGCCGTGGAGACGATCGCCCCGGAGACGCTGCGCAACATGGGTGTGCGCATCGCCCCCGCGGAGCTCTCCGGGTTCGTGCAGACCACCAAGATCCCCGCGGTGATCGAGGCCGCGCCCACCTCGCAACAGCACCTCTACGCACCGATCGCCGGTCGTGTCGACGAGCTGAGGGCGGAGTACGGCGCGGTCGCCAATCGTGGCGAGGTGCTGGTGACCTTGATCCGCGATCCGCTGGACCGCGCCACGCTGACCTTCACCCAGAACCTGCTCGAGCCTGCCGGCGAGACGTTGCATGAGACGATGGGCGGCTACCTGCAGGCGGTGGTCACGCTGGAGAACCTCACCGTCGAGCGCGAGCGCCTCGAGAACGTGACCGGCCCGGAGGACAACCCGGTGATCCCCACCGGTCGTCTGATCCAGGTGCGCTACGAGGAGCGGCAGGCGGAGCAGAGAAGGGCCAACCTGGAGCACGAGCTCGAGCGACTGGGGCTGAACGAGGAGCAGATCGCCGGACTCGAGGAGGGCGTGTTCCCACCTCTCGATGTCGAGCTGTGGCGCCACGCGATGAAGCACAACGGCTTCTGGACCCCGCGCGCCCAGCGGATCTTCGAGGCACTGCCCTCCGACGTCCAGGGTCTCGCCTGGACGGTGGCGACGATCGGCGAGCTGGTCGCCGGCGGCTTCGCGACCGAGCGGGTGACGAAGTTCTTCGAGACGGACGAGCACGCACGGATCCACTTCCTGGAGATCGGCGGTCTCCTGCAACGAGGGCACAGCCTCGCCGACGTCAAGGACCTGCTCCGCCTGGACGTGTTCGAGGACGTGGTGCTGGTCGAGGCGCCGAAGGGGCCGCCGGACTGGGACGTGGAGCAGCTCCTCGTCCGCCCCGGTGAGCACGTCGACGAGGGCCAGCCGCTGCTGCGCCTGAAGAACCCGCGGCCGCTGTTCCTGCGGGCGGAGCCGGTCGGCGGCGAGGTGGAGCTGGTCATGGAAGCACTGCGGAGCGGCGCGGAGATGTCCGCCCGGCCGATGGTCGCCGGCGCGGCGCCGCCGCTCGAAGGCCTGACCTTCTTCCGCGCTTCCTACGAGAGTGCGGAGACGGTCGTGGCGATCTGCTCGGTCACCAACCAGCTGCTGACCGAGCGGAAGGACGGCGGGGAGCGTGCCTACCGCACCTGGCAGCTCGGTGAAGGGCAGCGCTACCTCCTCGAGTTGCCGCAGGCGGTGCTGGAGAACGTCTACGTCTTCCCCGCCGGCGCGGTCACCGACGACGGACCCGACCAGGTGATCTTCTTGCAGAGCGGCGACACCTTTTCCCCGATCCCGGTCGAGGTCCTGTACCGCGATCACGAGGTGGTGGTGATCCCCGGTGACTCGAGAATCTTCCCCGGGAACCCGATCGTGGTCTCCGGCGCATTCGCGCTGGGCCTCGCGCTGCACGCCGGCGGTGCGGGTTCCGACACGGCCGGTCACGGCCACGCGCACTGATGGCGAGGAGCGCACACGTATGATCAACGCCATCCTCGCCTTCTCCCTGCGCAACCGACTCGTCGTGCTGGCCGCGGCGCTGCTGGTGGCGATCTACGGGACCTACACCGCTCTGCGCATGCCGATCGACGTGCTGCCGGATCTGAACCGGCCGACGGTCATCGTCATGGCCGAAGCGCACGCGATGGTGCCGGAGGACATCGAGCGGCGCGTGACCTTGCCGCTGGAGCAGGTGCTCGGCGGCGCGACCGGCGTGATGCGCGTGCGCTCCGCATCGGGCATGGGGCTCTCGATGGTCTACGTCGAGTTCGACTGGGGCTCCGACATCTACCGCTGCCGCCAGATCGTGCAGGAGAAGCTGCAGCTGGCCCAGGCCAAGCTTCCGCCGGAGGTCGAGCCGTACCTCGCACCGATCTCCTCGATCATGGGCAACATCCAGCTGATCGGGGTGCAGTCGAGGAGCGGCGCGACGCATCCCGACGAGATCCGGGTGCTGGCCGACTACCACATCAAGTACCGGTTGATGTCGATCCCCGGCGTGGCCAAGGTCGTCACCGCCGGCGGTGCGCCGCGCCAGCTGCAGGCAACCGTCGATGCGGAGCGGCTGCGCGCGTACGGGGTGACTCTGGAGGACGTGGCCGAAGCGATCCGCGGCGCCAACCTGAACATCTCCGGCGGTTTCCTGGGGATCGGGCACAAGGCGCCGGTGATCACCGTCACCGGCTTCCTGGAGACGAGCGAAGAGCTGGCCGACGCAGTGGTCAAGCCCGACCCTATCCGACCGATCCGCCTCGGCGACGTGGCGCGGGTCGACTTCGGTCCGGCGGCGATCCGCACCGGCGAGGCGGGGATCAACGGCCAGCCCGGGATCATCCTGGCCGTCTTCAAGCAGCTCGACACCGACACCGTCGAGCTGACCGATCGGATCGACGAGGAGCTGCGCACTATCCAGGCGGGGCTGCCGGAGGACCTCCTGATCATCGGCGGCCTGTTCCAGCAGGCGTCCTTCATCCACCGCGCGATCGACAACGTGCTCGACGCGGTGCGCGACGGTTCGATCCTGGTGGTGCTGATTCTCTTCATGTTCCTGATGAAGATGCGCACCACGTTGATCACCTTGACCGCGATCCCGATGTCGATCGCGATCACGGCGCTGGTGTTTTCCTTGTTCGAGCTCTCGATCAATACGATGACGCTCGGCGGGATCGCGGTGGCAATCGGCGCGCTGGTCGACGATGCGATCGTCGACGTGGAGAACGTCTTTCGCCGGTTGCGCGAGAACGCGGCGCGCGGGCAGCCGGAGCCGCCACTCCTGGTCGTCTTCCGCGCCTCGAGCGAGGTGCGCCGGCCGATCCTGATCGGCACGATGCTGGTGATCGTCGTCTACCTGCCACTCTTCTACCTGAGCGGTCTGGAGGGGCGACTTTTCACGCCGGTGGGCGTCGCGTACGTGACCAGCGTGCTCGCTTCGCTGTTCGTCTCGCTGACGTTGACGCCGGTGCTGTGCTACCTCTTGCTGGGCAGCCACCGTCGAACCGAAGCAGCCCGGCACACCTGGATGATCGACCGGCTGAAGGGCGGTGTGGCGCGCGGAATCGGATTCAGCCTGCGCCATACCAGCGCGATCCTCGGGCTGCTCGCCTCGGCCGTGATCGGCGCGGTGGTGGTGCTCGCCGGTCAGGGCACGCAGTTCCTCCCGCCCTTCAACGAGGGCACGGCGCAGATCAACCTGTTCCTGCCGCCAGAGACCGGGCTGGAGACCTCCGACGCGTTCGGCCGACGTCTCGGCCAGCTGCTGGCCGGGATCGAGGGGGTCGAGTACGTCGGCCGCCGAACCGGGCGCGCGGAAGGCGACGAGCACGTGCACGGGGTGAACTTCTCGCACACGGTGGTCTGCTTCGACGAGGAGTCGGAGCTGTCCCGCGAGGAGATCGTGGACCGGATCCGCGACGAGCTGGCGCACGAGTTCCCCGGAGTGACCACCGAGGTCTCTCAGCCGCTGGCGCACCTGCTCGCCCACCTGCTGTCGGGAGTCAAGGCCGAAGTGGCGATCAAGGTGTTCGGCCCCGACCTCGACGTCTTGCGCAACGTCGCGCGTCGGGTGGAGGAAGCGATCCGGCCGATCCCGGGCGTGGTCGACCTCTACATGGAGCCGCAGGTCCTGATCGACCAGATCGTCGTCGAGCCGCGGCGCGAGGCGCTGGCGCGGCACGGTCTCTCGGTGCAGGACGTCGCCGAGGTGGTCGAGCTGGCGCTCGAGGGCGAGAAGCTGAGCGAGCTCCTGGTCGACCAGGCGCTGTTCCCGGTGGTGATCCGCCTCGAGGAGGAGGATCGCCGGAACCTGGAGAGCATCGCGAACCTCGTGCTCGCCACGCCGGACGGCCGAAGGTTGCGGCTGGCGGACGTCGCCGACGTGAAGGTCAGCAAGACGCCCAACAACATCGACCGGGAGAACGTCTCGCGGCGGATCGCCGTGCAGCACAATGTCTCGGGCCGGGCGCTGGGTGACGTGGTGGCGGACGTCGATCGAGCGCTGGAGCCGATCCGCCGCGACCTCGAGAGCTCTCCGGGCTACAGCATCCGCATCGGCGGCCAGTACCGTGCGCAGCAAGAGGCCACACGGATGATCATGATCTTCAGTGGCCTGGCTCTGGTGATCATGTTCCTGATCCTCTACTTGCACTTCCGCTCGGTCAACCTGAGCCTGCAGGTGCTGGTCAGCGTGCCGATGGCCTTCATCGGCGCGGTTCTTTATCTCGCCATCAGCGGCGACGCGGTTTCCGTGGCCACGCTGGTGGGCCTGATCGCGCTGGGCGGCATCGCCTCGCGCAACGCCATCCTCCTGATCGATCACTACTTGCACTTGATGCGGGAGGAGGGGGAAGGCTTCGACGAGTCGAT
>CAZCAC010000064.1:0-21347 GCA_964496575.1 uncultured Planctomycetaceae bacterium
GCCTTGGGCGAGGGAATCGGGTTTGCCGACTCCCTCGCCCAAGGCGGCGCTTCTTGCCCTGGATCGGCACCGGGCCCTCCGCCGCAGCGGCCCTCCAGATCTCGAACTCCCCGTTGAGGGGCCCTTCCCGCGAATCTCCAGTGGCCCGGAGATTTACCTGCCAGCGACTGTGTCGGGGCGCCGGGGTACGTACTCTGGGGTACTGCCAACCCTTTCTCCTGTAGTCGGGAAGATCCTCTTCCCTTATATGTCCCTGGGCGACGGCAGGCTCCTCCCGAACCCGGCATCGACCGATGATGGCTGGGACCCGTCCGGATCGTCGCTCTCGCCGCTAACCCGAATCAGGGAGACACGCTCTCCCCTCACCGCAGGGCTCACCGCTCATGATCGAAGCCAGTCTGGAACGCCTCCGAGAAGTCCACGCCCGCATGAAGGAGGAGCTCCACCGCGTGATCGTCGGCCAGGACGACGTCCTCGACCAGCTCCTCATCGCCATCGTCACCCGCGGGCACTGCCTCCTCGTCGGGGTGCCGGGGCTGGCCAAGACGCTGATGATCTCGAGCCTCTCGCGGACGCTGGACCTCGGCTTCAACCGGATCCAGTTCACGCCGGACATGATGCCCAGCGACATCACCGGCACCGAGCTGCTGGCCATCGACCCCGAGTCGGGCGCACGGAACTTCCGCTTCGAGCAGGGGCCGCTCTTCGCCAACGTGATCCTCGCCGACGAGATCAACCGCACGCCGCCGAAGACGCAGGCGGCGCTGCTCGAGGCGATGGTCGAGCGGCAGGTCACCTCGGCGGGCAAGCGCCACGAGTTGCCCAACCCCTTCTTCGTGCTGGCGACGCAGAACCCGATCGAGCAGGAGGGTACCTACCCCCTGCCCGAGGCGCAGCTCGACCGCTTCATGTTCGAGGTACGGGTCGGCTACCCCAGCCTCGACGAGGAGCGCGAGATCCTGAGACGCACCACCGGCGGTGAGGTCACCGCCCCGGAGAAGATCCTCGGCGCCGACGAGCTGCTCGGCATCCAGAAGGCGATTCGCGGCGTGCCGGTCGCCGACCACGTCTTCGACTACTGCCTCGCGCTGGCCCGCGGGACCCGCGTGCACTCCGACGATCCCCTGCCCTTCATGAAGGAGTGGGTCACCTGGGGCGCCGGTCCGCGCGCCAGCCAGTTCCTGGTGCTCGGCGCCAAGGCCACCGCCGCGATCGCCGGCCGCAACCACGTCGCGATCGAGGACGTGAAGAGCGTCGCGCACCCGGTGCTGCGGCACCGGATCGTGACCAACTTCTCGGCCGCGGCCGAGGGGATCACCTCCGACGCCCTCGTCGACCGCATGCTCGACGAGGTCGATCCGGGACAAGGCGTCGGGGCGGGTCTGCCCGGCGTCTCCGCCGGCGGCAACTGAGCCTCCCCTCCACGTGAGCACTCGCATCGAATCCCTGGATCCGGCGGTCCTCGACCGCCTCTCCCACCTCTCGCTGGTGGCGCGTACCGTCGTCGAGGGGTTCATGGCCGGGCACCACCGCTCCCCCCACCGCGGAAGCTCGGTGGAGTTCCAGCAGCACCGCGAGTACGTCCCCGGCGACGAGCTCCGGCGCATCGACTGGAAGGTCTTCGCCAAGTCCGACCGGCTGGTGGTCAAGGAGTTCATCGAGGAGACCAACCTCGCGCTGCACCTCCTCGTCGACGCGAGCGAGTCGATGGCCTACCACTCCGGGAAGTGGAGCAAGTTCGACTACGCGCGCTGGTGCTCGGCGGCGATGGCGCACCTCACGCTCAGCCAGCGCGACACGGTGGGACTGGTGCTCTTCGACGAGACGGGACGCAGCAAGGTCCCGCCGGGGAGCGGCGCCCCTCAGCGGCAAGCGATCATCGGCATGCTGGAGGAATCGGAGGCCTCGGGCCCGACGCAGATCGGCTCGGTCCTCAACTGGGTCGCCACCCGCCTCTCGCGGCGCGGAATCGTCGCCGTCTTCTCCGATTTCTTCGACGACCTCGACACGATCCTCGAAGGGCTCCGCCGCCTCTCCTTCGCCGGGCACGAGCCGATCCTCTTCCAGATCCTCGATCCGCAGGAGGTCGCGTTCGACTTCGAGAACCTGACCCGCTTCATCGGCCTGGAGAAGACCGGGATCCAGAAGATCGACCCGCGCGCGATCCGCGACGCGTACCTCGAGGAGATCGGCAGGCACAACCAGACGCTGGCGCGACAGGCGCAGGCGCTCTCCATCGACTGCCTCTCCGTCACCACCACTCAGGGGGTGGACTCGGTCCTCTCGACCTACCTCGCCCACCGCACGGTGCGCGCCCGCGGAGGGACACGCTAGATGCTCGCGCTCATCGAGGGGTTCGTCCACCCGGCGCTGGTCGCCGGCGTCTCGCTGGCGTCGGTCCCGCTGATCATCCACCTGCTCAACCGCCAGCGCCACCGGCCGGTGTCGTGGGCGGCGATGAGCTTCGTCCTGGCCGCCTACCGCAAGACGCGGCGGCGGGTGCAGCTGGAGAACCTGCTGCTGCTGCTCCTGCGCATGGCCGCGATCGCCGCGCTGGCGCTCGCCGTGGCGAGGCCGTTCACCAGCACCGACAGCTCGCTCGGCGGCCTGACCGAGAGCCGGCGCGACGTCGCGATCGTGCTCGACGCCTCCGCCTCGACCGGCTTCCGCGAGGAGATCGACACCGTCTTCGAGCGAATCACCACGCGTGCGCGTGAGATCCTCGCCGAGCTCGACGGCGACCGCGGGGACCGCGCCCACCTGGTGCTCGCGGGCGCCTGGCCGCGCCTCACCGCCTGGGGCGACGTGAAGAACAGCCTCACCGTGCTGGAGACGATCCAGGACCCCACCGACGAGGAGCTCGACCTCGCCGCCGCGCTCGGCGAGGTGCTCGAGTTCGCCCGCGAGGAAGCGGCCAGCACCGAGGAGAGCCGCGTCGAGGTTCGCGTGCTCACCGACCTGCAGCGCGGCTCCTTCTACAGCCGGAGAGCGCAGCCCGAGGACGGCGAGGAGGCGGGCGACCTCGCGGACGTGCTCGACGAGCTGGCCCTCCTGGGGCTGAAGGTGGTGGTCGAGGATCTCGGGCCGGTCGCGCCCGTGCCCCCCAACCTCTCGCTCGCCTCGCTCGAGACCGAGAGCCCGATCCTCGGACCGAGCTCTCCCGTCGACCTGCGCGTCACCGTGGCCAACCACGGCCCCGACCCGAAGGCGGCGGTGCGCGTCGCGCTGGAGGTGGACGGCGAGCGCCGCCCCTCGCAGGTGGTCGACGTGCCTCCGCGGGGACGGGCCGAGGTCGTCTTCCCCCTCTCCTTCGAGACCAGCGGTCCGCACGTGGCGCGCGCCCTGCTCGAGGGGGACCGCCTCGCCGCCGACGACGAGCGGGTCCTGGTGCTGGACGTGCCGGATCCGCTGCGGGTCCTCGTGGTCAACGGGGCACCGGCCGCCGAGGTCGAGCGCGACGCGGCGGGGCGCCTCCTCATGGTGCTGGAGCCGACCGGCGAGGGACGCTTCTCCGCCGCGGGCTCTCCCTTCCTGCCCGACGAGGCGAAGCCGCGGGAGATCGAGAGTGGCGACGTGGACATCGCCGAGTACGACCTGATCTGGCTCGTCGACGTCGACAGCCTGAGCATCGACCTGGTGGAGCGGCTCGAGGAGCACGTCGGCCGCGGAGCCTCGCTGGTGATCAGCCTCGGCGGACGCGTGCTCGCCGACACCTTCAACGACCGCTTCTACCGCCCCGACGGCAGCGGGCTCTCCCCGGCGGAGCTCCTCCGGCCGGTCGCCGTGGCTTCGCGCCGCGACAACTACCACCGGGTGAGCGCCTTCGACGCGACGCACCCGGCACTCACCCTGTTCGCCGAGGAACGCTGGAAGGCGCTGCTCACCGAGGCGCCCTTCTACCAGTTCTACGCCGCGCGCCCGCTCGAGGGCTCGCGCGTCCTGGCGAGCTTCGACGACCCCGCCGGCAGTCCGTTCCTGGTGGAGCGGGAGTACGACCGCGGGCGCGTCATCCTCTGGACCAGCACGATCGACGAGTCGTGGACGGCGCTGCCCACCTGGGGTCCGGCGCTGGTCCCCCTGGTCTTCGACCTCGTGCGCTACGCGGGCAGCGGGCGCGAGCGCCCCACCACCTTCGCCCCCGGCGGCACCTTCGCCGCCGAGGTCTCCTCCTTCCCGCGGCGCGTCGAGCTCACCGTGCCCGGCGGGAGCCGGCGCGTGCTCGACGAGGAGCCGCTCGAGGTCGGGCCCGACCTGTGGCGCCTCCCGGCGATCGGCGGTCACCAGACCGCGCGCGCGGGGCTCTACCGACTGGACGCGGACGGCGTGGACCCGATCGCGTTCTCCGTGCAGATCGAGCCGTCGGAGAGCGACCTCTCCAAGATGAGTCCGACCGAGGTGTCCGGCCTGCACCCGGCACTCGAGCTCCGGATCCCCGACGAGGGTGCCGGCGACGAGGAGGATGACCTCCCCCGCCGCGGCCGCCTCTGGCGCCTCCTGGCCCTGATCGCCCTCGCCGCGCTCGTCGGAGAGTCCCTGTGGGCGGCCTGGATCGGCCGGCGAAGGAGGATCCGATGATCAACGGCTTCCCCTCCTTCCTCGCGCTCCTCCAGCAGCCGGCGGAGCCGGCCGCCGCGGCACCCGTCGAGGGGGTCGAGGCGGGGCTGCGCGAGAGCTGGCGCCTGCTCGATCTCCCCGAGATGTGGATCGTGGTGCTGGTCCTCGTGCCGCTCCTGCTCCTCCTCTCCTGGGTCAGCTACGCCCGCGAGAACCTCGGCACCGGCGCGCGCGTGGTCCTGATGAGCTTCCGCTTCCTGGCCCTCGCGCTGCTGCTCGTGGTGCTCTTCCGGCCGGTGATCGTCGAGCGCCGCGACGAGATCAAGCCCGCCGAGGTGCTGGTGCTCGTCGACGACTCCGCCTCGATGCAGCGCCAGGACTCCTACCTCGGCGACGCGGAGACGCGGCAGAGGCTCGGCCGCCTCACTCCCGGCGAGACGGGCGAGGCGTCGCGCAGCGACCTCGCCGCCGCAGCGCTGAACGAGCTGCTCCTCCCTCGACTCGAAGCAGGCGAGTACACCCCGCGCCTCTTCCGGTTCGCCGAGGACCTGGCCGCGCTGGGCGACGTCGCCTCGCTCACCGCCCGGGGACGAGGCACGCACCTCGGCGACGCGCTCGGCATGGCGCTCGCCGCCAATCGCGGGCGGCACCTGACCGACATCGTCATCCTCTCCGACGGCCGCTCCAACGGCGGCCCGCCGCCCCTCGACGCCGCGCGCGCGGCGGGTGCCGCCGGCGTACCGGTGCACACCGTCGTGGTCGGCGACACCAGGCCCGAGCGCAACGTCTTCGTCGAGCTGGTCGACGCCCCCACCGAGGTGCTGGAGGGCGACGAGATCGCGATCACCGTGCGCGTCGCCGGTCGCGGCACTGAAGGCACCGACGCCGTCGGCGTCGCCTTCGAGGAGCTCCTCCCCCGGGGACAGGGCGCGCGGCTGATCGACGATGAGCTCGCCACTCCCGACGAGGGCGGCGAGCGCGTCGTCTTCCTCGCTCCCGCGGAGACGCAGGAGGCGGGACGCCACACGCGTCGCTTCCGCGTCACGGTCGACCCGGTACCCGAGGAGACGCTGCTCGACGACAACCGCATCGAGCTCTCGGTGCGCGTCCTGCCCGAGCGGATCCGCGTGCTCTACATCGACGGCTACCCGCGCTGGGAGTACCGCTTCCTCAAGGAGCTCCTGAAGCGCTCCGACCAGAACATCTCGCTGCAGGTGTTCCTGCTCTCCGCGACGCCCGACTTCATCCAGGAGCGCTCGCCGGGCATGGAGCCCCTGACGCGCATCCCGGTGGAGCGGAAGGAGCTGCTGGAGAACTACGACGTGGTCATCCTAGGCGACGTCAACCCCGACGCGATCTCCCCCGACCCCGCGCGCTGCGAGGAGTTCCAGGCCTCCCTGGTCGAGTTCGTGCAGCGCGGCGGCGGCCTGCTCTTCCAGGCGGGCGAGTACGACAACCCGCGCCGCTTCCTCGACACGCCGCTGGCCGAGGTGATGCCGGTGGTGCTCGACTCCACCAGCGGCCTCCCCTATCAAGGCGATACGACCTTCGAGTTCCGGCCGACGCTGGAGAACCCCGCGGCGCCGCACCAGGTGGTGCGCCTGCACCCCGACGACGGCGTCAACCGCACGCTGTGGGAGGAGGAGCAGGGGCTGCGCGGCCACTACTGGTACTCGGTGGTGAATCGCGCCAAGCCGGGCAGCCAGGTCCTCCTCCGCCACCCGACCGAGTCGGGACCGTACGGGCGCTACCCGCTGCTGGCGGTCGGCTACTACCCCGCGGGCCGGACGATGTTCCTGGGAATCGACTCGACCTGGATGTGGCGCTACCGCTTCGGCGATCGCTACCACGGCCGCTTCTGGCGCAACGCCATTCGCTGGCTCGCGCTCGGTCGGCTGAAGAGCGGCAACCGCCGCTACCGACTGGACAGTCTGCGCAGCAGCTACAGCCTCGACGAGCGCGTCACCCTGGAGGCGCGCGTGCTCGACGAGGACTTCCGGCCGAGCGAGCGCGCGGTGCAGCCGGTCCAGCTCGAGCAACCCGACGGCGAGGTGGAGGAGCTGACCCTGCTCCTCGTCCCGGGACGGGAGGGGATCTACCGCTCCTCCTTCGAGGTCGATCGGCCCGGCGTGTACCAGGCGTGGATCGAGGCGGAGGGCGAGCGGATCGCCGCAACCGACTTCGAGCTGCTCCTCCCCTCGCGCGAGAACACCGATCCCTCACCCGACCCCGACCTCATGCGATCGATCGCCTCCCTCTCCGGGGGGCGCGCGGTCTCGCTCGCCTCGATCGACGAGCTGGCGGCGGAGTTCCCCGGCGACGAGGAGCGGCGCGAGCCGATCTCCTCGGAGCTGCGCGACGCCTGGGACAACTGGATCACCCTGTTGCTGGCGCTCGGCATCCTCTCGGTGGAGTGGATCCTGCGCAAGCGCTTCGAGCTCGTCTGACCCCCGACTCCGACCCCATGACCGACCCGGCCCTTCGACGACACGGACGGCGCGCCCTCGCGCCGGCGAGGTTCCTCGCCGGCGCGCTGGCCCTCGTCGCCGGTCTGGCGGGCGTCGCGGTCGGTCAGGAGGATGGGGACGAGATCCGCGGCTTCTCGATTCCCAACACGCCCAACGCGAGGGCGCTGGTGTACAGCGCGAGTGACCACCTCGGCGCGGAGCGCTGGAACGAGGCGCTGGTCGATCTGCAGAAGCTGATCGAGCAGCACGGCAGTGGGCTGGTCCTCGACGAGGAGGCCGACCCCGACAAGATGCCGGTCCACCGCAGCGCGGCGGGGTGGGCCACGGAGCGACTGAAGGCGCTGCCCGCGGAGGTGGCGCAGCTGTACCGGCGCCGCTACGAGGCGCGCGCGCGGGCGACGCTGGAGCTCGCACGCGGGCGCAGCGATCGGCAGGCGGTGATCGCGGTGGCCGAGCGCTGGCCGATCAGCGAGACCGCCACGCTCGCCTGGTGGACGGTCGGCGACCTGGAGTTCGAGCGCGGCAACCTCCACCTGGCGCGCTGGGCCTGGAGCCGCGCGCTGTGGCGGCGGGCGGAGGAAGCGGGGATCGTCGAGGGGCTCTTCTTCGATGGCGATCGCCGCGACGACTGGCAGGCGGTGGTCAGGGCGCTCGCGTCCGACGGATCGCCGCTGGGCGAGGGCGAGGCGAAGCGCGTCGAGTACGCCCTCGCCGCTCTCACCGAGGGGAGCTCGACGGCCCAGGCGTTGCCGGCGGCGGAGTCCTCCGGTGGCAGCCTGCGCCTCCCGGGCGAAGGGGAGGGCGCGTACGGCGCTCCGGGTCCGCAGGCCAGCACCTGGCCCAGCTCCTTCCACCTCCCCTCTCCCCGGGCGCTCGAGGACGTCGACTACGAGAACCTCTTCCCGATCCGCGTCGGGGACCTGGTGCTCCTCTCCGACTCGTTGCAGCTCTTCGCGGTCGGCGCCTACTCCGGGCTCTTGCGCTGGAAGAGCGAGATGCCCGAGGGGTGGGCGCGTCTCAAACAGGACGAGCAGGAGCAGTTCTTCGCGGGGGTCTCCCCCGAGGACACGATGATCGCCCCGGCCGCGTCGCGGGAGATCTGCGTGGCCGCCCTGCAGGTCCCGGTCACCGACATCACCAACGAGAGCTATCGCAACATCGCGATCACCACGATCATCCCCGACCGCCGCCTCTACGCCTACGACGTCGAGACGGGGACCGAGCTCTGGAACCACCACCCGCCACCGCTGTGGGACGGCGAGACCGGATCCTTCACCGACCGGATGAGCGTCGCCGGGCCGCCGGTCGTCTCCGGCTCGCGGGTCCTGGTGCCGATGCACCGGATGTACGGGCGGATCGAGTTCTACGTCGCTTGTTTCGACCTGGAGAGCGGCGAGCTCCTCTGGGCGACGCAGCTGGTCAGCGGCCAGCGCGAGCTGAACATGTTCGCGCGCGCGGAGAAGGAGTTCAGCGCCCCGCCACTGCGTGTCCAGGGGGACGCGGTGATCGCCCTCACCCAGCTCGGCGCGATCGCCTCCCTCGACCTGTTCTCGGGGCGGATCCTCTGGGAGACGATCTACGAGCAGATCCCCATGCCCGGCCACTCCCACCCGGCACGCAGGGAGATGAGGAACTTCTGGCGCAACGCCCCGCCGGTGGTGGCGGACGGCGTGGTGGTGGCGACTCCCTTCGACAGCCCGGACCTGATCGGACTCGACCTCCAGACGGGGGAGGAGCGCTGGCCGCCCCTGAAGCACGCGGAGATCGTGGAGCTGGCGAAGGGCAGCCGCCGGGAGTCCCCGAGCATCGACGTCCTGATCGGCGCCGACGCGCGCGCCGTCTTCCTGGGTGGCTGGCCGGTAGTGGCGCTGCGCGCAGCGGGCGGCCTCTTCCGCGAGAGACCGCGCCGGCTCGCCTGGCGCTTCCCCTCCGATCGCCTGAGCGGACACACCCCTCGCTACGGCCGGGCGGTGCTCCTCTCCGATCGCGTGATCATCCCGCTGGGAACGGAGCGGATCGAGGTCGACCGGTACGGCGGGAGCCTCCTGGAGAAGCGCGTACCCTGGAGGACCGGGCGGAGTGGCAACCTGCTCGTCGAAGGGGGGACGATGTACACGCTGACGCCCCGCCACCTCGACGGATACTTCGAGTGGGACGTCCTGCTCGGCCGGGCGCGGCAGAACCAGGAGGCTGATCCGGAGGCGCTCGCGCCCACCCTCTACCTGGCCAGCCTGCTCGCCCAGCGCGGACGCACCGAGAGCGAGGAGGGGCGGGGCGACGTGGCTCGCGACTGGCTGGACGAGGCGCTCGAGCTGCTCGAGCCCTTCGCGGCGCGCGAGCCAATCGACCCCGAGGTGCGCGTCGAGCTGCACCGCACCCTGCGCAGTCGGGCGCGGGTCTCCAGTGACCTGGCCGATACCCGGAGCGCCGTGCGAGCGCTGCGGCGGGCGCGGACCTACGCCCCCGATCCCGGCTCCATGATGGCCACGCTCTTCGAGGAGTACGAGCTGGTCCGGGGAGGGTACGAGCTCGACGACCAGCGCTCGGTGCTCGCGGAGATGGAGACGAGCTGCGGGACGCGCACCTTCCTCGCGAGGATCGTGAGCGACACGGAGAGCCCCCGCGGCTGGCGACTGGCCCCGACGATCATCCAGCAGGAGCAGGACCCGTACGACCCGGAGATCGAGGCGCTGCCGGTCTCCCTCTGGATCGCCCTGGAGCGAGCCGACCTCGCCGCGTACCAGGACGACGTCGAGGTGGAGCTGTTCCACCTGCACCGGCTGATCGAGTCGTGGCCGGATACCGTCTTCCGCGAGGAGCGGCTGGCCGACCTCGCCGGAGCACGCCTGCGCGAGCTGATCGAGGTCAACGGCCGGGAGATCTACGAGCCCTTCGAGGCGCGCGCGCGCACGCTGCTCGAGGAAGCGCGCGAGAGCCGGGACTGGCTGCTCCTGCTCGCGGTCAGCGAGCTCTACCCGGCTTCCCTCGCCGGGCGCGAGGCAAACGACGAGCTGCTCCGGTGGGCGGTCGACGAGGGAGACGTCGAGGCGGTCACCGACATCGTCGACGGAGAGCTGCCGGAGGTGTTCGCTCCGGAGCTCGCCGACGAGCGGCAGATCGCCTTGCTCCTGCACGTCGGCGCGGTGCTGCAGCGGGAGGGCAACCTCGCGTTCCCGGCGACGCTCTACCGCGCCCTCGCCGAGCGCGCCCCCGACTTCGTCTCGCCGGTGCCCGATCACCTCGGGCTCTCCATCGAGAACCTGGCCCTGGACCTCGACCGGGCCGAGGCGGCGCGGGAGCCCGCGGCGCCTCCCCGGCCGACCTTCACCGCCGACGCGCTCAGGGATCCCGGCAGCCTGAGCCCCGGCGAGTTCACCTTCCTGGGACGCATCCCTCCCCCGCTCGATAGCAAGGGCCCCCGCGCCGCCGACGTGCTGCTCTACGCCAAGGGGATTCACCTGAGGCCGGAGGTGTCGCTCGTCGCCTACTCCACCGACACGGTGAAGCGCCTCCCCGCGGAGCATCTCTGGGAGGAGACGCTCTCCCGCGGCGGGTCCCCGTCGCGCTGGCGTCAGTCGGTCGCGATGATCCCCGGAGCGGTGGTGATCTCCTCTCCGGACGGCGTCTACGCCCGCGACCGGGACTCGGGGCGCTGGTTGTGGAGCTGCCCCGCGACCGAGGGCGACGTCGACTCGATCCGCGCCGCCGGAGGGCTGATCATCATCACCGAGCGCAACACGGGAGCCCGCGACACGCTGTACGCGGTCGACAGCGTGACCGGCGACGGGATCTGGTCGGCCCCGGTGGATCGGATCCGCTACGACTACCGCCCGGTGTGCGGCGAGCGTCACGTGGTCCTCCTGCCGAGGAACCAGCGCAGCCAGGGCCTCGTGCTCGACCTGTTCACGGGCCGGCGTATCCTCGAGTTCGAGCTGCCCGAGCGGGTGCTCCGTTCGGCCCAGGCGGCCAGCTGGATCGAGGACGGCCGACTGATCGTGCCCTGGTTCCTCAGCGGGCGCAGCGCCGAGCGCAACCGGATCGTGGCGATCGACCTCTACTCCGGCCAGCTCGCCTGGAACGTCAGCTTCGACGACATCGCCGGCGGCCGGCGGGAGCTGCGCTCGATCGTCCAGCACGACGGCCACACCTACCTGATCCTGCGCCCCCAGGGGGGGCTGGAGCAGGAGGGCGTGCGCGGGATCGTGGTCGAGCTGCACACGACCCTGGGCGCCACCGCCCGGGTGGGCAGCGTGGAGCTCTCGCACGGCGACCGCCCCATCGGGGTCCCTCAGGAGAGGCGACTCTCCCTCGACGAACCGTACCTCTACCTGCGCTCCTTCCCCCCGGGGGGCGAGGAGCTGCGCATCCAGGCGATGCACCTCCCCTACGGGAACCTGCGCTGGACGCAACGCCTGAAGCTGCCGCAGGATCAGCTGTACAATGCGCTGATGCGTCTCCCCGCCTCGAGTGACTCGACGGTGGCGATCGCGGTCAGCAACAAGACGAGCGCCAACTTCGGTCGGGAAACCAGCCTCTACTTCTTCGACCGCTCGAGCGGCCTGCCGCGCGGCAACCTCCTGCTCGACGGTCGCCTCGGAACCAGTGCCGACATCAGCCTGCAAGGACTGGGCAACACCTTGATCCTGGCCGGCTCCGACCTCCTGGAGGTGATGAGATGACCTGCACGATGATCTCCTCGATCGCCGCCCTGTGTCTCCTGGCCACACCGCCCGAGCCGCCGGTCGCACCGCAATCGGGGCGAGACCGCGCCCCGTCGCAGGAGCGCTCGATGCTGGTGGTGACCCCCGAGCAGTCCGCCGCGGTTCAGCGAGGCCTCGCCTGGCTGGCGAACCACCAGAACCCCGACGGGAGCTGGACGGCCAAGGTCGGCTACAAGCTGAACAACAACTACAACTACACCTCGCAGAACAAGGGGCACGTCGGGGTCACCTCCCTCGCCTGCATGGCCTTCCTCGCCGGCGGGAACCTTCCCGGCCGCGGAGTCTACGGCGAGAACGTCGAGCGCGGGCTCGACTTCGTGCTCTCCTGCGTGGGGGACGACGGCTACATCACGCGGCACCGCACGCGGATGTACAGCCACGCGTTCGCCACCCTCTTCCTCGCCGAGGTGTACGGCACCACGCGGCGCGAGGACGTCAAGCAACAGCTGCAGCGCGCCGTCGACTTCATCGTCAAGTCACAGAACCGCGAGGGGGGCTGGCGCTACGAGCCCTACGCGGTCGAGTCGGACATGTCGATCGTCGTCTGCCAGGTCCTCGCCCTGCGCGCGGCGCGCAACATCGGCATCCGCGTCCCGCGGGCGACCGTCGATCGCGCGGCGCGCTACGTCGTCGAGTCCGCGGTGACCCCCCAGTCGCGCAACCGGGGCTTCTCGCACTCTCCGTACTCCGGTGCCGAGGTGGGCACCTTTCACTACCAGAAGGACGACTACTCCCGCTCGTCCTTCTCCCTCACCGCCGCCGGTGTCACCGCCCTGCACGGGCTGGGCATCTATTCCGACGAGGCGATCGAGCGGGGCATCGACTTCCTCAACCGGGAGATGCCGCGCTTCAACCTCCGCTACGGCGGGAACAAGGGGCACTACTTCTTCTGGTACGGCCACTACTACGGCGTGCAGGCGATGTACACCGTCGGCAACCCGTACTGGGAGCCGTACTTCGAGGAGGTCCGCACCCAGCTCCTCTCGATGCAACGCGTGGACGGCTCCTGGCCCAACCGGACCGGACCCGGCGAGGCGTTCGGCACCGCCGTGGGCGTCCTGATCCTCGAGATCCCCTACCGTTTCCTTCCCATCTTCCAACGCTGAGCCCGAGACCTCCCTTGAGCACGACTCCGCAACCCGCGGGACGACCTCCGATCCCCGCCACCCTTCACCTCCTGGACCGCCTCCGGCGCCGGCTGGTGGTACAGGTGTGGATGCACGGCGTGGGGCGCACGCTGCTGGCGACGGCGATCTGCCTCCTGTTCGCCTTCCTCGTCGACTGGACGCTGCACGTGCCCTCGGGGGTCAGGATCGTCGATCTCGGGCTCCTGATCCTCCTGCCGGCGTGGGTCCTGTGGCGGGAGCTCTTCTCCCGGCTGCGCAACGTGCCCGACCGCTCCGGCCTGGCGGTGCTGATCGAGCGCGCTCACCCCGAGCTCCACGAGCTCCTGGTCAGCGCGATCGAGCTGCGCCGGCGAGACGACCCCGAGGATGGCGCCGATCCCGAGCTGGTGGCCAGCGTGATCGAGGAGGCGGAGCGCACCGCCGGCGCCTTGACGCTGGAGCGGGCGACCGAGCCCGCCCCGCCGCGGCGCGCGCTGCTCGTCGGCGTGCTGGGCGGCCTGATCGCGGTGACCGGGCTCGTCCTGCAGCCGGAGGCCGCGGGGATCTTCCTGCAGCGGATCGCCGGCGGGGGTCCCTCCTGGCCGCAGCGGACCTTCCTGCAGCTCGAGATCCCGCTCGACGGCGAGACGCACGTGAGCCGCGACACCCTGGAGCTGTCGATCGCTCGCGGACGAGACCTCGCGGTCGTCGTGCGCGCGGAGGGCGAGGTGCCCGAGGAGGTGCAACTCTCCTTCGAGGGCGGCCACCAGGCCCTGCTCGGTCGCGCGGGGCCCGACATCTTCCGCACGCTCCTGCGCTCGGTGCAGGAGGACACCTCCTTCGAGGTGCGCGGTGGCGACGATACCGACGGCACCCCGAGGGTCCGGATCACCGTGCTCCAGCCCCCCGACGTCGCCGGGATCGCGGTGAGGATCGAGCCCCCTGCCTACTGCGGCCTGCCGGAGCGGACCGAGCTCGACACCGACGTGCAGGTCCTGGAGGGTTCGGCGATCACCGTTCACGTTCTCGCCGATCCGCGCGACGCGGTGGGGATCGCCCGGCTGCTGCCGGCCGACGTCGAGATCCCCCTGGAGCCCGCGCCCTATCCGGCGTCGCTCGCCGCGGAGACGACGGAGGCCACCGAGGCCGAGCCGGGCCTGCGCTTCGAGGTGGTCGCCGAGGAGAGCCTGCGCTACCGCCTCGAGCTGCGCGACTCGACCGGACTCATGAACCCCGACCCCGGTCTCTTCGCCATCGGCGTCGTGCAGGACCGCGCGCCCGAGGTGGAGCTCGTCGCGCCGGCGCGCGGCGAGGTGGAGACGGTGATCGGCGGTTCGCTGCTCCTCAAGGCGCGCGTCTACGACGACTTCGGCGTGCGCACCCTCGAGTGGAGCTCGCGCTTCGCCGGCGATCCCCAGTCGAAGGTGCTCGAGGAGGTGCTCGAGCCCCGGCGGCTCGCCGCCGAGGAGGTCGGCGGCTCGCGCCGCGACCAGGTGGCGCTCTTCGCCTCCCGGCGCATCGCGATCGCCGAGCTCTTCGGGGAGAACGACCCGGCCGAGGGGGAGGTGTTCGAGGTGCTGGTGCACGCGACCGACAACCGGGAGCCTTCCGCTCAGGACGGACGCTCCGCGCCGGTGCGGATCCGGGTGATCTCCGCCGACGAGTTTCTGCGCCGCATCCAGGACCGCCTCGCGCGCGTTCGCCTGAAGGTCGACGCGCTGGCCCTGCTGTTGCGCGAGAAACAGAGCTACACCCGCGACCTGATCAGCAGCCTGGAGAGCGACGAACCGGACGCCGCCGACGTCACCGCGATCGGCACCGCGCTCTCCGGCGCGCGCCGGGTGCACGGCGACGCGAGGGCGGTCTCCCGCGAGCTCGCCTCGATCACCGAGGGGTTGATCTTCTCCGGCCTCGACGGCCGCGCGGGGGTGATGCTCGACGCGCTGGCCAAGAGGACGCTCCCGATCGCCGACCGCGGGTTCCACCCGGAGCCGTGGCTGGAGCTCACCCGGATGCAACGGGAGGGACGCCTCGGGCAGGCGGACTTCGCCGACAAGCTGGTCGAGATCGTCGGCCTCTCCCTCGCGATCAGCGAGGGGGACGCCCAGGGCGCGATCGAGGGGCTACGCCGTGCGCAGGACGAGCGCGACTTCACCGTGGCCTACGACACCCTGGTCGACGTCTCGACGCTGCAGTCCGAGGCCGCGTCGAAGATCGAGGCGCTGCTGGCCCTGCTCTCCGAATGGGACAACTACCAGTCGGTCCTCTCCTCGACCCGCGATCTCCTGAGTCGCCAGAAGAACCTCCTCGACCGCACCCGGGAATACCACAAGGACAACTGAGATGATGAAGCCCATCCAAAGGTCCGTGAAGTTGCTGCTGGGCACGGGGTGCCTCGTCCTCGCTTCCCTCTCTTCGGTGATCGCGGCCGCGCCGCAGGACACCATCCCGAGCAAGCATCAGGCCGCCCTGATCGAGGAGCAGGAGCTCCTGGCCCGGAAGCTGGCGCGACTCCTGGGCTCGATGGAGCGCCTGGCCGAACGCTTCGAGGCAGAGGGGCGGATCCACGCCGCGAAGCTCCTGCGCGACGGCCTCACCCACGCGCGGACGAGGGGGACGGAGGGCGAGACCTCGACCCTCGAGGAGCTGATGAGCACCGCGCGAGCGGAGCTGAGCGCGGACCAGAGCATGCAGTCGATCCAGACGCAGGAGCGGGTCATCGCCGACCTGGAGCGCCTGCTGTCGATCCTGATGGATCGTCCCGATCTCGAGGAGCTGGAGAACTCCCTGGAGGAGCTGCGCCGCTTCGAGGCCGCCCTGGCGGGGTTGATCGACGACGAGCGGCGGCTCCAGGAGGAGACCGAGGCGCTGCGCGAGGAGGCGTCGGGCGAGGCGCAGCGCTCGCTGGAGGAGGCGATCGACGCGGCGATCGAGCTCCAGCGCGAGCTCCTGCGAAAGAACGAGGAGGAGGCACGAGCCTCCGGGGCTCTCGATCTCGAGAAGCTGGAGCGACAGCTCTCCGAGCTGCTCGAGGATCAGCACACCGACGCCCGGGTCCTCGACAGCTGGAACCCGGAGGGGCTCCCGCCGCTGGAGCAGCTGTCCCCCACCCTGGAAGCCGCGCGCCGCGCCCAGGCGGAGACGGGACGGTTGCAGCGCGCCGCCGAGGCCCTGCGCGAGGCGGCGGAAGCGAGCGCCACCGAGGACGAGAGTGCCGGGTTCGAGGATGAAATCCGTGAGCTCCAGACGCTCGCGGAGAAGGAGGAGCGTGCGGGGCGGGCCTCGGGAAACGAGCGGACCCGAGAGACCGCGCGCAGGCTCGAGCAGGCCGCCGGACGGCTGCGCGACGCCGGAGAGGACGAGGCGGCCCGCGAGGACGCCGCGCGCGAGGTCGGCGAGCTGGCCGCGGAGCTGGGGAAGGAGGCGGAGGAGGCGGACAGCCGGGCGAAGGCGCTCCGCGACGAGGCTCGCGAGGCGCTGAGCGAGCTCTCCGGGAACTCGGCGCTGGACGAGGAGCTGGCCGAGGCGATCGAGGCGGAGCTCGCCGCGGCGGAAGAGGATCCGGCGGAGGCCGATCGCGCTCTCGAGCGCGCCTCCCGCGCGCTGAATCGGGGAATCGACGACCTGAAGTTCCTCGGCCCCGCCCTCTCCGCGAGCCAGCGGCAGAACGCGGAGCGTTCCGAGCAGATCCGCGAGGGGCTCGGTCGCCTCGACGAGGAGCTCGCCGAGAAGACCGCGGGGGCGCGCGAGAAGCTCGGGCAGGCGAACGAGGCGATGCAGGAGGCCTCCGAGCGAGCCGCGGAACAGGACCAGCAGGGCGCGAAGGGCGCCGCCAGCGAGGCCGAGGAAGCGCTGCGCGAGGCGCTCGCCGCCCTGAGCGAGACGCGCCAGGAGGGCTCGGGTCAGGGCACCGAGGCCGAGGAGCTCGCCCGCGAACAGGAGCAGCTGGCCGAGGAGGTCGAGGCGCTCGAGGAGCTGACCGAGGACGCGTCGATGGACGAGGCCGCGCAGGAGGTGGTCCGCGACGAGTTGCAGGAGGCGAGCGAGGCGATGCGCGAGGCGTCGGAGGAGATGCGGCGCAACAAGAGCGGAGCAGCCGCGAAGGCGCAGCGCTCGGCGGGCGAGGCACTGAGGCGCGCGGCCCAGGAGGCTCGCGAGGGGGTGACCCCGCAGACGCCCGAGCAACAGGAACGAGCCGAGGAGCTGGCGCGGGAGCAGGAGCGGATCGAGAAGGAGCTCTACGAGTTCATGAAGCGCTACCAGGAGCGCGAGGACGCCCAGCCGCTGCCGGGAATCGACGGCGCGCAGGAGGCGGCGCAAGAGGCTCAGGAGGCGCTGAAGTCGGGCGAGCTCGATGAGGCGCAGCAGGCGGAGGAGGAGGCGGAGCGCCAGATGGAGCAGGCCTTGCGGGATCTCAAGGACGAGGAGGAGCAGTACCAGTCGCTACGCGACGAGGAGCTCCTCTTCCAGATCGCGCAGGAGGTCGCGTCGATCCTCGAGGCGCATCGGGGCGCCGCCGAGGAGACGCTCGAGGTGGACGCCGTTCGCCAGGAGGGCGCGCGGCCGTCCCGCGGCCAGCGGGCGCGGCTGCGAAAGATCTCACGCCAGGAGGAGGCACTCGCGAACCGCGCCACCGAGATCGGCAAGGCGCTCACCGAGGAGGGCAGCATCGTCTTCGCGGAGCTGATCGAGCGCGTCGACCACGACCTGCGGCGCGTCGCCAGCGACATGAGCGAGACCGGCGGGTACCAGAGCGGCGAGCGGGTCCAGGCGCTGCAGGCCGACGTCATCACCTCGCTGAACTGGCTGGAGGAGGCGCTCGAGGAGGAGAAGCAGCGCCGCGAGGAGCAGCAGAAGCAGGACCAGCCCCCTCCCGGGGAGAATCGGCTGGTCCCCGACGTCGCCGAGCTGAAGCTGCTCGGGCGGATGGAGCGGGACGTGCTCGACGCCATCGACGAGCTCCTGATCATCTACCCGGAGCTGAAGGAGGCGGAGGGGATCGACCCGCTCCTGCTGGAGGAGATCGGGCGGCTGGCGCACCGGCACCAGCGCACCTCCGAGCTGTTCAAGGTCTTCCGCGAGCGGCTGGGGCTCCCGGCTCCGAACCTGGAGGCGGTCGAGGAGGTCGTCCCGACGGAAGGCGAAGGCGATACGGAACGAGGATCGGAAACCGGAGACTGAATACCATGAAGAACCACGAGCGATTGGAGCGAGGGATGTTCGGAATCGCGGGACCGGCGCTGCTCTTCGCGCTGCTCCCGCTCGTCGGGTCGCCGATCCAGGACGAGGGCCCGCCGCCTCCCCAGGAGAAGCGCCCGGTCCGCGAGATCATGGAGGGCCCCCAGCTGGGCGGCGAGGCCGCCGCGGCGAAGATGAAGGAGCTCTTCGGCAAGGTGGAGCGGCGCCTGCGCGAGATCGACGTGCTCCTCTCCGACGCTTCCGCCGGGGACACCTCGAAGCTGACCGAGGTCGAGGAGGCCGGGATCGACGAGCTCCTGCGCGCCTCCCTGCAGCGGGGACGGCAGCTGCAGAAGGACATCGAGGAGATCATCGCCATCACGCCGCCGTGAGGCGGTCAGAGTCCTGGCTCGGTGAGCCAGCAATCGGACCCGCAACCCGGAGAGGGCGAGTCCCCGCTCGACGGGACGCCCCAGAACCAGAACCCGGAGCAGACCCCGGAGCTCCCCGGCGAGAAGCCGGGTGAGGAGCAGGGGAAGCCGGAGGAGGCTCAGCAGAATCCCGCGAAGCCGGAGAATCGGGACGGCCAGCCCGACAGTCCCCTGGGCAGCGACGACCCGAACGCGGAGAACCGCGCCGGCGACGATCCTCCCGGCGCCGAGCTCGACGCTTCCTCGCCGCGCGCCCCCGCGGACGACGGCTGGGGCAACCTGCCGCAGCACGTGCGCGACACCTTCCGCTCCGAGGGACGCGGTGACCTGCCGGCGCGCTACCGCGACTGGATCGACGCCTACTACGAGAAGCTGAACAAGCGCGCCTCGTCTTCCGGGCGCTGAGCCGCGCCCTTCCCGGTCGATGATCCCCCCCCACCGCTCCGCGCTGCCGGGAACGGCGGCCCTGTGTCTCCTCCTGGCGCTCGCTGCCGGGGCGGAGACCCTCGAGCGCGGGGGCTCTCCGCCGGAGGAGGACCGACCGCCCGCGTCGAGGGAGGTGAAGCGGCTGGACCAGGGCTCCGACAGCGCTCTCCGGGAGTGGGGCCACGAGGAGCGCTACGGGGACGAGCTCGCCGTCCGCCGCGCGATCGAGAGGGGCCTCGCCTTCCTCGCCGCGCGGCAAGCGGAGGAGCCCGACGGTTCCTTTCCCACGACCGGCACGCGCTCGAAGCTCTCGGCGCCGGTGGCGGTGACCGCCCTCGGCGCCCTCGCGTACCTCTCGGCGGGCAACGGCATCGATCGCGGCCCGCACGGCCGGAGCCTGGCCCGGGCGATCGACTACCTCCTGGCCTGCGTCGACCGGGAGAGCACCTCGCAGCAGCTCGGCTACATCACCGACGGCCGCGACCGGGTCTCGCGCACGCACGGCCACGGCTTCGCCACCCTGGCGCTGGCCGAGGCGTTCGCGGTGTCGATGGAGACGACGCGTGGGGCGCGGATGAGAGAGGCGCTCGATCTGGCGGTCGGGTGCATCGAGCGGAGCCAGGGCCTCGAGGGAGGCTGGTACTACGAGCCGGTGCGCGGGATCTTCCACGAGGGCTCGGTGACGATCACCCTGGTCCAGGCGCTGCGCTCGGCGAAGGGCGCGGGCATCCGTGTCGACGGCGAGGTGATCGCCAAGGCGGTCGACTACGTACAGCGCTCTCAGCGGGAGGACGGCGCTTTCCGCTACGCGATCGGCAAGGACCAGGTCTCGGTGGCGTTGACCGCGGCGGCGATCTCGACCCTCAACGCGACGGGTACCTACCACGGCCCGGCGATCGCGCAGGGCTACGACTACATCCAGCGCGAGCTGCGCGCCCTCGAGGAGCCGCAGAAGAAGCCCGACCCATTCGACATCGCCCGGATGGAGCACCGCTACTACGAGCGCCTCTACCTCGCCCAGGCGCTGTGGCAGCACGCCGACCGCAGCGTCTTCCTCGAGTGGGCGCGCGAGGAGCGGAAGAAGGTGCTGCGCGAGCAGCGCCGCGACGGCTCGTGGGGCGACTCCCCGTACGGGGACAGCTACGCGACCGCGGTCAACGTGCTCTTCCTGGCGCTGCCCGATCAGCTCCTGCCGATCTTCCAGCGCTGAGCCGCCGATTGACCCGGCCCGCCGGGAAGGGTGCAATCGGTGGAGATGGTCGAGGGGCCCGGAACGAGGAGGTTGATCGGATGGTCGGGGTGAAGCGCGGGATGGAGCTCCGGAACGGCGGCGGGGTGCTCGGGCTCGTGATGTTCGTCGTCGCCTGTGGTGCGCCGGAGCGAGCCAGCGAGTCGATCGGGCCGCCACGTCCGGCGGAGCCCGCGGCGGCCGATTCCGCCCCGATCGCGCCGCAACCGACCGAGCTCCAGCACTTCCTCGCCGAGCAGCGGCTCGCCCGGAAGGCGAGGCGCGCGGAGCTGGAGAAGCAGACGGCGACCGCTCCGGGGTGGGAGCTCTTCGAGAGCGAGCACTACTTCCTGACGACCCCGATCGACGATTCGCGCTTCGTCCAGGAGGCGCTCGCGCGGCTGGAGGCGGTGCGCCCCCGGCTGGTCGCCGAGTTCCCCCCGGAGGTGGCCGGGGAAGGCGTCATTCCCTTCTCGCCGATCCTGGTGCGCATCTGCAAGGATCGGTCCACCTACGTCGAGTACGGCGGCCCATCCGGCAGCTCCAGCTTCTACTGGAAGGTGACCCGGGAGATGGTGCTCTACGACGACCGCCTGGGCCGGGGATTGCGAAGCACCTGGTCATCGCTGCAGCACATCGCCGTACACGCCTACTTCGGTGAAGTGCTCGGGTTCGAGGTGCCCCCCCCGTGGTTGCTCTACGGCACTGCGGCGGTGTACGCGGGCATGGTCCTCCAGGGCGAGGAGCTGCGCACCGATCACTTCGACGAGAAGTTCGAGGAGCTGCGCGGGACGGCGACCGACGGTCCGCTGCTCCCGCTGGAGGCCCTGCTCACCTTCGATCGGAACGAGTTCTACGGCGCCAACGAGTACGACTCGCCGGCGAGGAGGAACCTGATCCTCGCCTGGTCCTTCAGCTACTTCCTGCGCACGGGTGACGAGGCCCGCCCCGGTTGGCGGGAGGAGTGGCGGTCGCTGCCCCTGCGCTTCGTCGAGGGGTGGCAGCAGAGCGGGAGCCTGGAGACCGCCCGCGAGCGCGCTCTGGAAGGGATCGAACTCGGCGAGCTGGAGGGTGCCTGGCACGACTGGATCGAGGAGGTCACGAAGGCCGATTGAGCGGGGTGGTTCGGGTTCGCGGATCGTCGGGTCGGGGCAGGGCCCGATGGGGCGTGGCGTTAGCCCGCGGCGGCCCCCCCCCCGGCAATGGGAACAAACCCGCCCCAACTACCCCCCATT
>CAZCAC010000064.1:21357-48816 GCA_964496575.1 uncultured Planctomycetaceae bacterium
TTGGGGGGGGGGGGGGGGGGGGGGGGGGTGGGGGGGGGGGGGGGGGGCCGTGGGGGGGGGGGGGGGGGGGGGGGGGGGCCCCCCACGCCGGCATTGGTACCTTCCCGTCCCCTTCTCCCGCCATTGCGAATTCCTGCCCGGATCGCTAGGACAAGCGCCCCGAAGGGCCTAGGAGACCCACCGGAACCGCCCTGGCCAACGACCCGCGGTTCTCCGTGATTCTCCCGCCCGACCTCCGATCGTCGGGTAGACTTGCCTGATCCCCCGGTGCTGCCCTCCCGGCCCCCCGACTCCGCACCTTGAAGCTCAGCATCAAACACCTGATCCCGGCCCTCCTGGCCCTCTTCGTGGCGCCCGGTGACGCGCCCGCCCAGGGGTCCGCCTCGACCTCCTCACCGCGCGCGCAGGCCGCCGCGCCGAGCCAGGCTCGACCGACCACCCCGAGCGTGAGCTCCTCCACTCGCCGGCAGAAGCGGCAGCGCCCCGCGCGCGGCATCTACGGTGAGCGCCTGGGCCCGGGGGGCTCGGGTATGGGCGCTCTCGGCGGCGCCGCCTCCAGTGGCTCGGGACCATTCGCCACCGCGGCCCCCACCGGGACGCCGGGGATCTGGCACATCACCTTCGACGATCCAGGGACCGGCTGGAAAGAGAGGTTCCTCCTCGCCGTGCCGGCGGTCCCCCTGACGCCGGCGCCACTGCTGGTGATGTTCCACGGCTACAGCGCCACCGAGTGGGATAGCTACTACAACACGCCGATCATGAAGGACGCGATGAAGCGCGGCTGGTACGTCGCGGCCCCGCTCGGCGCCCACAACGTGAACTACGGCATCACCTACGCGCAGGCCAACATCGAGGTGGTGCTCGACTGGATCGACCAGCTCTTCTGGGTCGACCACGACCGCGTCTACGGTCTCGGCTTCTCGATGGGCGGCGGCGCGGCGGCCAGCTACGCCGCTCGCCACCTCGACCCCGATCACCTGCGCTTCGCCGCGCTGGTCAACCACACCGGGTCGACCTCCCTCTCCCACACGTACTGGAGCGTCACCAATCACGATCTCTTCGACATGCCGGAGATGTTCGGCGGCTCGCCGACCCTCTACCCCTTCGAGTACGCCCGGTGCTCGGTGATGGATCTGGCGCTCGACGGCGTCACGGTCGATCCGGCGACGGACATGGCGCACAACCTGGCGCACATTCCGACGCTCGACGTGGTCGCGAGCAACGAGCCATCCGCGACCTACTACCTGCGCACGCAGACCCTGGCGCTGCACGACTGGCTGGGGATCCTCGGCGGGATCGAGACGCTCCTGGAACCGATCGCCTTCGAGCACGTCTGGGGCACCCTCGACAGCCAGACCGCACTCAACTTCCTCGAGTCGCACACGCTGGCCGTTCCCGGCGAGGGGATGCACACGCTCCTCGCCGATCGCGACGGAGCCTGGCACCACTTCCAGGTCTTCCAGCACCAGGCCGGGGAGTTCACCCCCTTCCGCTTCTCCATGAGCGAAGCGCTGAACCAGATCGTCATCGACCAGACCGACAACCTGCAGCGGCTGGTGATCGACACCGACTCGATCGGGCTCGACACGAGTCTGCTGCTCAAGGTGATCCTCGGCAGCCAGTCGGGTCAGATGCAGACGATCACGGTTCCCGGCTACCCGGTATCGCCGAGCCAGGTCACCCGCAACGGGCTGATCACCGGCAACTACCTGTGGGATCCCATCGGTGACTCGGTGACCATCTACGAGTACGACGCCTCCACCTACCCGCTCTGGCAGATCATCCCCTAGAGATCTCGCCGAAGACGGCAGGACCTCCGGAAGCTGAGCCGCCCGCCCCTCGCTTGGATGGGCGGGCGGTTCGATAGGAGGTGGGACGATAGCCGATGGTCCCGTTCGCCGGGCGGCAGAGGCCCGCCCGGTGCCACCCGGCCCCTCCCCCCGAGGAGCCGGGCGTCGCCCCACCCCGCCGAGATCCCTCTTCGACGCGGTGGAGCCCGAGGATCCAATCCGAAGAGCGCGACTTGCTCTTCGCAACCCACGACTCCGCAACTGCGGGCGCGCGCGGGGCCGGCGAAGGGGGAAACTCGATGCCGATTCCCAGAGCCGAACCTCCGGGTAGATATCTCGCCCGGAACTGGTAGAACGTCGGCCGTCCACTGCCCCAGGAGGAGACCATGCTCACGTCCCTACTCGCCGCTCTGCCCCTCTTCGCCACCCCGCCCGCCCTCGTCCCCCCGCTCCCGGAGGAGGAGCCGAAGCCCGTCGACCGCATCGTCCTGATCGGAGCCAGCGTCACCGCCGGCTTCGGGCTGCCCAACGAGCTGAACGCCAAGGCCTCGCTGGTCGAGTTCATCGACTCCGCGATCACCGTCCCCCACCAGGAGATCGAGAACTTCGGCTCCACGATGCTCTTCTCCGACCCGATCGGGCTGGGCGAGAAGCAGATCGGCAAGGCGCTCGCCGAGAAGCCCACGATGATCGTGGCGGCCGACTTCCCCTTCTGGTTCGGCTACGGGCACTGGAGCAACCGCGGGGGCCGCGAGCACGGACTGGAGCGGGGACTGAAGCTGCTCGAGCGCATCGAGTGCCCCCTCGTCGTCGGGGACTTTCCCGACATGAGCGCGGCGCTGAAGGGCACGTCCGGGCTGATGGGCGGGGGTCCGATGGTGTCCCCCTCGCAGATCCCCTCGGCGGAGGAGCGGGCGAAGCTGAACGCGCGCCTCCGCGAATGGGTCGCTTCGCGAGAGAACGTCCACCTCTTCGAGATGACCAGGTTCGTCGAGAACATGCACGACGAGGGTCCGTTCGAGCTGCGCGGCAACACGATCGACGCGAAGGCGAAGGAGGGTCTGCTCCAGCCCTGCCTCCTGCACCCGACGGTGAAGGGCACCTGCGCGTTCACCGTGCTGCTCCTCGACGCCCTGGTCCGAGCGAAGCTCGTCCCCGCCGAGGCGGTCGAGTGGGACATGAATAAGCTGGAGGAAGGAGTCTGGAAGGCGACCGAGAAGGACCGGCAACGCCGCCTCGAGCGCGAGCGCCGGCGGGAAGAGCGCAAGAAGGAGCTGGAGAAGAAGAAGCGCGAGAAGGAAGAGGAGAACGGCGGGAACGGCAAGTCCGGCGGGCGGCAGCCCCGGTCCCTCTCCTTCGCGCGCTGATGCCCTTCACCGAGACCGACTGGTACGACACGCCGCGCTACTACGACCTCGTCTTCGACTCCAGCACGGCCGTGGAGGCGGACTTCCTCGAGGATGCCCAGGCTTGGTACGGCCGGACGCGCGGCCGGCGCGTACTCGAGCCCGCCTGCGGCAGCGGTCGCCTGGTGCTCGAGCTGGCCCGCCGCGGCTGGAAGGTGACCGGCTTCGATCGGTCGGCGGCGATGCTCGCGTACGCGCGTGAGCGGCTGGACGGCGAGGGGCTCGAGGCGCGCCTCGACGAACGCCGGATGGAGTCGTTTCGGTACCGCGAGGGTTTCTTCGACCTGGCCCACTGTCTGGTCAGCACCTTCAAGTACCTGCTCGACGAGGGGAGCGCACGCTCCCACCTGGAGTGCGTCGCCCGCGCGCTGAAGCCCGGAGGGATCTACGTCCTCGGCTTCCACCTCTCCGAGTACGGCACCACCTCCCGCGCGCGCGAGCGGTGGGTCGTCGAGGAAGGATCGTGTCGCGTCGTGTGCAACATCCAGTCGTGGCCCCCCGATCGCAAGCAGCGGCGGGAAGAGGTTCGCTCGCGCCTGGTCGTCTCGGAGGAGGGTCGGGAGCGGCGTTCGGAGACGAACTGGAGCTTTCGCACCTACGACGCCCGGCAGGTCCGCCGCCTCTTCCGCTCCGTCCCCGCCCTCGAGCTGGTCGCCGTCCACGACTTCAACCACAACCTCGACGAGACGATCGAGCTGGACGGTTCCCAGCTCGACTGCGTCTTCATCCTGCGGCGGGTCACCCCGGCCCGGGTCGTTCGCTGAGCGAATCCGGGCGGAGACAGGGGCTTTGAGGCCCCCCGGCGGGCGGTCTGGCCCCGTTCCGGGCATTGATCTAAAGAGCGACACCCCACCGGGCCGTTGAGGGGGAAGGACCCGCCCTCCGGCGGGTCAATCCGATCCACCTCCTCCCCCGCCCGAGTTCCGTCGTGCCCAGCCCGAGCTCGATCCATTCCCCCGTGGTCCGTACCTTGCCGATGCTCGGCTTGATCGTGCTGGCCGCCTTCTCACCTCTCCTGCCTCCGCTGGCGGTGCTCCTGTCGCTGTTCGCGCTGGCGCTCCTCGCCTGCACCTGGATCGCGGTCGGCGGACCGAAGGAACCGGCCGGTTCGAGGGCGCGGAAGCCGATCGCGATGAAGTCCTCGATCGAGGAGTTCGTCGAGAAGCGCACGCGGGACCTCCTCGAAGCGAGCCAACGGGCGGAGCAGGCGAACGAGGCGAAGAGCGCCTTCCTGGCGCACATGAGCCACGAGATCCGCACGCCGATGAACGGGATCCTCGGGCTGGTCGATCTGCTCCTCGCGGGAGAGCTGCACGAGGATCAGCGCAGCTACGCGAGGCTGGTGCGAGAGGCGGGAGATTCGCTGCTGACGATCATCAACGACATCCTCGACTTTTCGAAGATCGAGGCGGGACGAGTGGAGCTGGAGGAGAGCGAGTTCGACCTGCACGACACGCTCCTGCAGCTGACCGAGCTGCTGGAGGTCAACGCCGAGAAGAAGGGGCTCCAGCTCTCGACCGACATCCGGGTGCGCGAGCCGGCGGTGGTGCTGGGTGACTCCGGTCGACTGCGCCAGGTGCTGATCAACCTGATCGGCAACGCGATCAAGTTCACGCCGCACGGCGAGGTGATCGTCGCCGTGACGGAGCAGGATCCCGGAGGGGAAGCCCTTCGACTCCTGTTCGAGGTGAAGGACTCCGGGCCGGGGATTCCGGAGGACGAGCGGGAGAAGATCTTCGACGAGTTCGGGCAGGCGCGAGGCGACGCCATCCCGCGCACCGGAGGGACCGGCCTGGGGCTGGCGATCGCGCGGCGCCTGGTGATGCTGATGGGTGGTGAGATTGGCGTCTGCAGCGAGGTCGGCGTGGGCAGCGTCTTCTGGTTCACGCTGACGCTGACGCCCTCCTCCTCCACGACCGGATCGTGCTCGCCCGCTGGCGAGGCGGCCCTCTCCGACGTGCCCGCCGCGATTCCCGCCGGGTCGCCCGATACGACCCGGGGCGAGGAAGAGGGAGAGCACCCCGCGCCACCCCGTGCGATCCGCGTCCTCCTGGCCGAGGACAACGGGGTCAACCGGATGGTCGCCCGCCTCCAGCTGGTCCGGGAGGGCTTCGAGGTCGACACCGCCGTCGACGGAGAGGAGGTGCTGCACCACCTCGACGCGGGGCGACGGTACGACGTGATCCTGATGGACTGCCGCATGCCGGAGCTCGACGGGTATCAGGCCACCACTCGCATCCGCGAGAGCTCCGAACACTACCACGACGTGCCGATCATCGCCCTGACCGCGTCCGCGCTGGACGCCGACCGCCAGCGCTGCGCCGAGGCCGGCATGGACGACTTCGTCTCCAAGCCGGTCGACCTGCAGCTGCTCTGCCGGAAGATCGAGGAATGGAGCCGGCGTCGCAGCGAGGGGTTTCAGTCGAGTTGAACCGGAGAGCGATAGACCGCCAGCTCGAGCTCGGTGAAGCCGCAGCGGCGAAGGTCGCCCTCGATCGCCTCTCGCAACTCGCGGGCCCGGGCGAGCTCGTCCTCCCCCACCTCGACCCGGGCGCGGGCGCCGTGGTGCCGGACTCGCAGCACGGAGAAGCCACGAGCGCGCAGGCGCTCCTCCGCCTCCTCGACACACGCCAGCCGCTCCGCGGTGACCTCGGTGCCCACCGGAACCCGGGACGCGAGGCAGGCGGAGGCGGGCTTCTCCGCCACGGAGAGTCCCACCTCGCGGGCGTAGCGCCGCACGTCCTCCTTGGTGAAGCCGGCGGCGCTGAGGGGAGCCTCGACGTGAAGCTCGGCCGCCGCTCGCGCCCCGGGACGATCGTCGAGCGCGTCGTCGGTGATCTCGCCGAAGGCGAGCACCGAGTAGCCCTCGGCCTCCGCCCAGGCACGCATCGTCTCGAAGAGTGCGTGCTTGCAGTAGTAGCAGCGGTCACCGCTGTTCGCCCGGTAGCGGGGATCGTCCAGCTCGTTCGTCGGTAGCTCGACCAGGCGGACACCGATCGTCGCCGCCAGGTCCCTCGCCGCCGAGAGCTCCGAACGCGGCAAGGAGGGAGAGTCCGCGGTCAGGGCCACGCACCGCTCCCCCAGCACGGCGTGCCCGACGTGCAGGAGCACGCCTGAGTCCACTCCGCCGGAGAACGCGACCAGGAGGTCCCCCAGCCCGGAGAGGCGCGACTTCAGCGCCGCCAGCTTCCCTTCGTATTCGTCCATGATTCAACGCTCCCGATAGCGGGCCAGCTCGACGACGTAGCGCCCGGCGCTGGCGATGATCTCGCGATACTCCGCCTCGCCGACCTGGCGAACGGCCCTCCCCGGCACGCCGACCACCAGCGACCTCGGCGGGACGACGAAGCCCTCCTTCACCACCGTGCCGGCGCCGATGATCGAGCCCTCGCCGACCTTCGAACCGGCGAGCAGGATCGCGCCCATGCCGATCAGGCAGTGATCTCCGATCGACTCGCCGTGCAGGATGCAGCGGTGGCCGACGGTCACCTCCGCACCGACGACGAGAGGGACCCCCGGGTCGGCGTGCACCATGGTGAGGTCCTGGATGTTGGTGCGCGCGCCGATCGTCACCGGCGCGTCGTCCCCGCGTAGCACGCTACTGAACCAGACGCTGCAATCCTCGCCGAGGGTCACCTCGCCGGTGATCGTCGCACCCACCGCCACCCAGCCGCCGCCGGGAGCAGCTCTCAAGAGTCCTGTGCAGGGGTACGTGCTCATCGCCGTCGAGATCAGGGAAGGAGCAGGTCCGGGACCACGACCGACTCGGGGTCCTCGTAGAAGGCGAGCAGGGCCAGCAGCATCAGCCCGTTGTGCAGGGCGTGGACGATCCAGCAGGTGACCAGCCGCTGGGTCCGCAGCATCAGGGCGCCGAGAATCAGGCTGAGGGCGAAGACCGGCACGCAGGCGGTCGAGCCGTGCAGGGCGGCGAAGAGCCCCGAGGTCAGGACCACGCCGGCGCCCCCGCCGAGCAGGCGGGCCAGCGCCGGCTGCACGAAACCGCGGAAGCAGAGCTCCTCGCCGAAGGGGAGCACGACGATCCCCAGCACCAGCGCGAAGGCGAGGAAAGGACCCTCCAGCTCGAGGAATCCGACCAGCACCTGCTGCGGCTCCACCTCGCCGCCGGTCTGCTCCAGCGTCCAGGCCCACAGAAAGGTGATCCCCAGCAGCGCCGGCAGGAGGAGGAGATAGACCGAGACCCCCATCGCGATGCCACGGAGGTGTCCACCGCGCCGCAGCCCCAGCCCCGCTGCGCCCCCTGCTCCGGGGACGCAGGCGATCGCGGCGATCGCGCTCCCGGTGACGAGGTACAGGATCAGCATCCGCAGGAAGGTCTCGAGCTGGGAGATCGAGCCCTCCTCGGGCAGGGGCCAGACGAGCGGGAGTGCGAGGCTGGTGACCAGCGAGACACAGCACACCCCGCACAGCTGCACGAATCCCCAGCGCGCGCCGCTGGGCGCCGGCTCCGGGACGAGACGCCGGGCGACGGCGAGGGCCGGCCACAGGAGAAGCGCTCCCGCGGCGGTCAGCACCGCGCCGGAGACGACCCCCGAGAAGTCGGCGAGGTGAGGAAGTGATGTGTCCGCGTCGAGCAAGGTCTACTCGCTATCCACGAACGCGGCTGAAGAACGCAGCGCGACCTTCACCGCGCCGCGCCGGCGATCCTCCCTTCCATCGGCGAGGAGGCGTTCGCGTACAGCTTGGCCGGGATTCGACCGGCGAGGTACGCCTGGCGACCGGCGAAGCAGGCCTGCTTCATCGCCTCGGCCATGCGCAGCGGTTCCGTGGCGTTCGCCACCGCCGTGTTCAGGAGCACGCCGCCGACGCCGAGCTCCATCGCCGCGCAGACGTCCGAGGCGGTGCCGACTCCGGCGTCGACGATCACCGGCAGGCCGTCCACCAGCTCGAGGATGATGCGGATCGCGTTCGGGTTGAGCACGCCCTGCCCCGAGCCGATCGGCGAGCCCGCGGGCATCACGCTCTTCACGCCGGCCTCGGCGAGGTGCACGCACATGCGCGGGTCGTCGGAGCAGTAGACGAGGACGTCGAAGTCCTGCGCGACCAGCTCCTTCGCCGCTTCCAGCGTTCCCACCGGATCGGGGAGCAGCGTCTTCTCGTCGCCGAGCACCTCCAGCTTGACCAGCCTGGTGTCGAGCACGTCGCGAGCCAGGACGGCGGTGCGAATCGCGCTCTCCGCGTCGAAGCACCCCGCCGTGTTGGGCAGCACGTGGTAGCGCTGCCGATCGATGTGGTCGAGCAGCGAGGGCCCCTTGGCCGCGTCGAGATTCACGCGCCGGACGGCGACGGTGACACACTCGGTCCCGCTGATCGCCAGGGCCTCGGCGGTCTGCTCGAACGTCTCGTACTTGCCCGTACCGACCAGGAGGCGGGAGCCGAGCGCCAGCTCGCCGATGATGAGGGGTTCGTCTGCCAGGTATTCTCTCGCTTCAGTCATGGTGCGGACTCCAGGTACTCGGCGGTCAGCCTCCGCCGACCAGGGTGACCATCTCGATCTCATCGCCTTCGGAGAGGCGCGCGGTGTCGCGCTCCGAGCGGGGAACGAGCTCGCGGTTGACCTCGACGGCGACCTGCCGGGGCGAGAGCCCCAGCTCGCCGACCAGCTCGGCCACGGTCAGGTTCTCGGTGACTTCGCGCTCTTCTCCGTTGAGGCGGATCTTCATCGACTCGGGGTGTTCAGCGGCACGGGCGGGCATCATCCCAAACCCGCCGTTGCGCGGCTACTGGACTCGCAGGAAAGCGCACTTGAGGTAGGCGCTCTCGGGGAGGGAAAGCAGAGAGGGGTGGTCCGGAGAGGCTCCGCGGAACTCCTCCAGGAAGGCGTCGCGCCCGGCGAGGCGCGAGGCGGAGGCGAGGAAGCCCTTGAAGTCGGCGGGGCGCACGTTGTACGAGCAGGAGGCGGTGACCAGCGTGCCCCCCTCCTCGACCAGGCCGAGGGCCCGGCGGTTCAGCTCGACGTAGCCGCGCTCCGCCCCCGCCACCTCCCGCCGGTTGCGGGCGAACGCCGGCGGATCGACGACGACGAGGCTGTAGCTCTCCCCCGCCTCGACGCGGTTCCGGAGGTCCTGCATGCAGTTGCGCTTCTCGAAGCGCACCGTGCCGGCCACCCCGTTGCGCTCGGCGTTGCGCAGGAGCCGCTCCCCCGCCGCCTGCGACTGGTCGACGCAGAGGACCTCCTTCGCCCCCGCCATCGCCGCGCGGATCCCGAAAAGGCCGTCGTAGCAGAACGCGTCGAGCACCCGCCCTCCCGCGGCGTGCTCCGCGGCGACCTGGCGGTTGAGGCGCTGGTCGAGGTAGTGCCCCGACTTGTGCCCGCCGCGGACGTCGACCTCGAAGAGGAGCTCGCCTTCCCGCACCACGATCTCCTCGCCGACCTCGCCGGCCAGCACCTCGACGCGCGGGCCGAGGTCCTCGAAGCGTCGCACCGCCGCATCGGAGCGGTCGAGGATCCCGGTCAGCTCGAAGGGCAGCGCCTCGACCAGGAGCTCGACCAGGAAGTCGCGCATCCGATCGGTGGCCTGGATGGAGCTCTGCACCACCGCGACGGTTCCGTAGAGATCGACCACCCACCCCGGCAGCGAATCGGAGTCCCCGGCGATCAGCCGGCACGCGCCGTCCTCGACGAGGTAGCCGAGGCGCTCGCGATGCCGCACCGCGCGCTGCACTCGCTCGAGCCAGAACTGTCGGTTGGGCTGGGGGCTCTCCCGGGTGACCAGTCGGAGGGAGATCTTCGAGCTGGCGCTGAAGAGCCCCCACCCGAGCGTGCCGCCGTTCGGGTCCTCGACCAGGATCAGCTCTCCCGGTTCCGCTTCACCGCCGACGATGTCGTCGCGGTAGATCCACGGGTGCCCACCGAGCACCCAACGCCGCCCCTTCCCGGAGAGGATCGCCTTGCCCATCGTCTTCCATTCCTTTTGCTCCGAGACGGCTCCGCAGCTCCGCCCGTCTTTCACCCCGCGATCCGGCTGCGGCCGCTCGGCGATCGGGGGCTCGGTCGAGGCGGGCAGTCTAGGAGCTGAGACGAAGAAGCGCCATACGCCTCGGGGACATCGCTCAGTCGGTTTCCTGTTCCGTCTCCGTCAACCACTGGAAGCGCGGGTCGTCCCACAGGGATTCCAGGTCGGGATCCTCCCGGGCCCACTCCTTCTGCTTCTTCAGGGCGCCCGCGCTGGTCCGCACCTCCTTCAGGTCCCGCTCCAGGAGCTCGAGCGCGCGCTGCTTCTCGCCGAGCAGCGCGTACGTGCACGCGAGGTTGTAGTAGCCGCGCGGCGAGACCGGGATGCCGCGGATCAGCTCGCGCGCCTCGTCGGCCTGGCCCGAGCGGGCGCGGTAGCAGGCGAGCAGGATCCGCATGAAGTCGCCCTGGTCGAGCTCGTACGCCCGCTCGAAGAACTCCAGCGCCTTCACCTGGTCCTTCCGCTTGACGTTGGCGTTGACCGCCAGCGAGACCAGCGCGTCCGAGATCGCGCCGTCGAGGTCCGCCGCGAGGTCGTGGGCGTTCCGCTCGGTGTAGGTGGCCCGCAGGCCCTCCAGCAGCTCGAGCCCCGTGAGCATCTCCTCCTCGGCGCGGTCGCCCTCGTTCTCGTCGCCCCAGGCCCCCCCGATCGTCAGCCGGGCGCTCGCGGCGTACCGCACCGCCCAGGTGTAGCGCTGCGGCAGCTCGCGACGCTCCAGCTCCTCGAGAAACCCGGTGGCCAGCGCGCGACACGGTTCGGTGTCCCCCTCGCGGCTGCACAGCTCGGCCAGCTGGAGCGCCAGCGGAGCGGGGAGGCGCAGGTCGAGATAGCGCTGCTCCAGCGACTTCTCGCGGATGTCCTCCCCCAGCCGCCAGATGGCGTAGCTGACCATCTTCATCTCCGCCTCGGTCTCCGGATCGTCCCCGGCCGAGAGCAGGTCCCTGGCGCGCAGCTCGCCGTAGCGGCGCTGCAGCGCCTCGAGCTCCTCCAGGGTGATCGACACGAGCAGACCGGAGCGTCGCGGATCCTGGACCGGGTCGGCGAGCTCGACCGGCAGGTCGGGGAAGGGCTCGAAACCCGGCAGCTCCCGGGCGCTGACGCTGGCGAGGCTCCGGCCGAGGCGCAACCCGAGGGCGAGGCAGCGCTCCGGCGGCCAGGCGGGGTGCGGCACGATGGCGAACACGAGGCGGAAAGGACTGAGCGGCGAGTCGAGGAGCGGCTCGAAGCTGTCGATGGTCGGCGCGTCGCCGATGGTGGTGACGAGCTGCGCCTCCAGGAGGAAGCGGTGCGCCCGGCGGAGGATCTCCAGGAGGGCCAGGTCGTCGGCGGCGCCTCCAGCGGCGAGCCGCCGGAAGGCTCGGGAGAACTCCGCCAGCCCCCGATCGAGCAAGAGGTCGCCCTGCTCGCCGGCGCCGGCCACGCCCCCCCGTCGATCGATCCGGCGCGCGATCAGGCCGTCGAGCAGGTCACCGGCCCGGACCAGCGCGGCGTCCGCCTCCTCGGTGCGGTCGAGGGCGAGCAGCGCGAGCCCCTCGAGCAGGGCGGCTCGCGAGCGCCAGCGGAGATCGACCCAGCCGTCGCGACCGACCGCGCTGCGCTCGAGCTCCCGCGCCCCTTCCAGCGCGACGAGCGGATCGACCCCGCCCCCCTCGAGGATCGCCACGGTACGGTGGAAGAGCGCGCCGTAGAGCGGCAGGCCGTCCTCGACGAGGAGACCGAGTATCCGGTCCGCGCGCGAGTGCTGGTCGAGCCGGCGCAGCCCTCGCAGGAAGGCCTCGAGCGCCCGCTCGGTGGCGCGGCGCACGGCGGGATCGGGGTGGGTCTGTCCGAGCACCAGGGGCGCGCGGTCGGCGGCGACGTCGCCCCCCCCCTCCGTCTCCGCCAGGCCGCGGCCGTACGCGACCAGGAGCTCGGCGAGCACCTCGGCGGGAACCTCGTTACCGCCGAGGGAATCGGAGAAGGAACGGCGCACCGCCCCGGCGATCTGCCCGCGACCCTCGCGGAGCTCGGCGAGCCGGCGCGCCGCCTCGACCCGCTCCCCGGGGGGAAGGGTCTCCACCAGCGACCAGAGGGAATGCGCGGCGGCCTCGGTGCGCAACGCGCCGAGCGCCTTCAGCGCGTCGAGGCGAACCTCGGCGGCGGGATCGTCGCGCGCCAGGGTGGCGAGGATCCGGAGCCGGGCGTCGTGATCCGCCGCCCCGGAGAATTCGAGATCTCCGAGGTAGCGGAGGAGGATGGAGCGAACCTGCGCGTCGGGATCGGCGAGCGCTCCGGCGACCTCCTCGAGTGACCCCGCTCCGGGGCGCTGGAGGAGCTCCCTCGCGCGGCGCCGGCGCTCGGTGAGCGGGGCCCGCGCGAAGTCGGGACCGAGCTGCGGGCTCGAGGGCTCCTGCCCCCACCCGCCGAGCGGGACGAGGGTCGCGAGGAGCAAGCCGAGGAGGAGCTGCCGGCGGACGTTCACCCCTGTTCCTCCCCTTCTTCCGTGGTCCCTCTTCCGCCGCGGTTGCGGCGGTACTCCAGGGCCCGACGAGAGAGCCCCACCTGCCGGGCCGCCGCGCTCAGGTTGCCGCGCTGCTCCTCGATCGCCGCCTCGATCATCGCCTTCTCCATCTCCTCGGAGGTGATCCCCAGCGAGAGCGCCTCGCGCGCCAGCCGGGCCAGCTCACCCTCGACCGGTTCGTCCAGGAACTCGAGCTCGTCGGGGCCCACCTCGTCGACCCCGGGTGGGGCGAGGATCAGGACCCGCTCGAGCGCGTTCTCCAGCTCGCGGAGGTTGCCCGGCCAGGCGTGCTGGCCGAGGCGCTCGAGCGCGGCGGCGCCGACCCGACGGGGAGCGACGCGGTTCCGCTCGGCGATCCGGGCCACGAGAACCTCGACCAGCCGCGGCAACTCGTCGAGCCTCGCCCTCAGGGGAGGGACCCGCAGGGTGACCACGGCGAGCCGGAAGTAGAGGTCCTCGCGGAAGCGCCCCGCCTCGACCTCGCCCCGGAGGTCGACCCCGGCGGTGGCGACGAAGCGCACGTCGATCTCCTCGGGTACTCCGCCGAGCGGTTCGACGTGGCGCTCCTGCAGCACGCGCAGGAGCTTGACCTGCAGATCCTCGGGCAACGTCTCGACCGCGTCGAGGACCAGCGTTCCGCCGCTGGCCCTGGAGAAGTACCCCCGGCGCGCCTTGTGGGCGCCGGTGAAAGCTCCCTCCTCGTGACCGAAGAGCGCGGCCTCGATCAGGGTCGGGGAGAGGGCGGCGAGGCTGACCTCGACGAAAGGCCCGTCGCGACGGGCGCTGTGCTGGTGGAGCTGGCGGGCGGCGGTCCCCTTGCCACTGCCGTTCTCTCCTTCGAAGAGAACGGTCGCCTCCGAGGCGGCCACGCGCTCCAGCTGGGCTTCGAATCGAGCCTCCGCCCCATCTCGGGAGGAGGAGGGGGAGGTCGATTCGGGCGGAAGTCCGGGGGGTTCGTCGGGTTTCATCGTGGATGGACCAGGCATTCTGGCCCTTTCCGGGCTTCGGGTCACGGAATTGACGGGTCCTCCAGCCCGACGTCAGGTTGACTCGATTGGGGGGATATACCAAACTGTGCGGTCTTCCGAGACTCCAGGAGGGTGTGAGCGGGCGCCGCTCACGCCACCCGAGGGAAGTGGGGTTACCCACTTCTTTGCATATTTGTGCCCAGAGCGCCCCCCTGGGGGGCACCATTCCACGCCAGTAGCCATCCATGGAACACCAAGACCTGTTGCGGATGATCGACGTCATCCACCGGGACAAGGACATCCCCAAGGAAGTGATCTTCCGGGGGCTGGAGGAAGCTCTGGCTGCGGGCATCCGCAAGCGCCTCGGCGTCGGCGAGGACCTCGTCGTCAACATCGACCGCCAGACCGGCGAGGTGACGATGGAGGACGACGAGGAGGAGTACGAGTTCGACCTCGGCGTCCTCGGCCGCATCGTCGCCCAGGCCGTCAAGCAGGGCTTCATGCAGAAGGTCCGCGAGGCGGAACGCGACGTGCTCTACGAGGAGTACGAGACCCGAGTGGGTCAGATCGTCAACGGCGTGGTGCAACGCTTCGAGGGCGACTACGTCGTGATCAACCTCGGCCGCGTCGAGGCACTGCTCGGCAAGGACGATCGGGTGCGCGGCGAGACGTACACCCCCGGTGATCGCGTGCGCGGTCTCCTGGTGGAAGTCCGCAAGGACGGCTCACGCGTCAAGCTGTTCGTGAGTCGCACGCACCCCGACCTGGTGCGCCGCCTCTTCGAGCTCGAGGTCCCCGAGATCGCCGACGAGATCATCGAGATCAAGCGCGTGGTTCGCGAGCCGGGCTACCGCACCAAGATGGCGGTGGTCTCCGCCGATCCGAAAATCGATTGCATCGGCGCGTGCGTCGGCGTGAGAGGTTCCCGGATCAAGGCCGTCATCGACGAGCTGCGTGGAGAGCGCATCGACATCATCCGCTGGAGCGACTCTCTCGAAACCTTGATCATGAACGGGCTGAAGCCCGCCGTGATCCACATCGACAACATCTTCCCCGACATCGACAACCGGCGGGCCATCGTCATCGTCGACGAGGACCAGCAATCGCTGGCGATCGGCAAGAAGGGGCAGAACGTACGACTGGCGAGCAAGCTCTGTGGCTGGGAGATAGACATTCAGACCAGAGCCCAGTTCGAGTCCGAGCTGGAGAGCGCCGGTGCCCGGATCGACGAGGAGATCCCCGCGGAGGAGGAGGTCGACGAGAGCGCCGACGAGGCCTCCACCGCCGAGACCTCCGAACCGACCGGTCCTTCCGAATCGGAAGGTCCTTCCGAACCGGAGGGCGACTCGACCTCGGACGACGAGACGACTCCCGAGACGATGGCGGGTGAGGAAGCGCCCGGCGAGAAGGAGAAGGTCGCCGACCCGATGCTGGCTGATACGGAATCCAAGCCGGCCGATACGGAACCAGAGCAGGCGGGAGCGAGCGCCTCCGAGGCCCGCGCCGAGAACTGAGACTTCCGGAAGCCACCCCGCACCATACCGAGACCACCCCGCACAGGCAGACCCTCACCGCCGTCCGCGTCCTTCGAGGGAAACCACCGACACCGATTTTGAGCAAGAAGCGCATTCACGAACTGGCCAAGGAGTACGGCATGAGCGGCAAGGAGCTCGCTGCCAAGCTCCGGGACCGCGGCTTCAGTCACATCAGGAGCCACATGACCGCCCTCGACGAGTTCGAGGTGCTGCAGGTCCAGGCTGTACTCGAGGCGCACGGCATCATCCGCAAATCCGAGTCCGAGGAAGGACTCGAGGCGCTCGGCGGTCGCCTGATCAAGCGCAAGAAGAAGAAGAAGGCCGCCGGGTCGGACGCGGCGACCGCGACCGAAGCGACGGTCGAGGCCCCGCCGGCCGAGGCCCTCGAGACCACCGAGGCCCCGCCCGCCGAGGAGGTGGTGCCCACCGCCACCCCCCAGCCGACTGCCGAGCCCGCCGCGACCGCGACCCCGGTCGAGGAAGTGGCGGTCGAGGCGCCGGACGAGGTCGTCGCCGAGGCCACCCCCGGAGCCGTCTCGGAGACCCCCGCCGAGGTGGAGACGCCGAGCGCCGAGATCCCCCGGCCCGCGCCGGTGGAAGAGGTGGTCCCCCCCCAGGAGACCGAAACGGTCCAGGCCGAGGAAGAGGCCGCCCCGCCGGCGGAGCCGGTCGAGGAGCCCGCTCCCGTCGCCGACGAGATCGCCGAGACGGAGGAGCCGACGGACGAGGTCGAGGAAGCGGCCGAGGAAGCCGCGGACACCGCCGCCGAGGAGAAGAAGCAACGAGGCCCCGCCGGGAAGGTGGTCGGGTTCATCGACCTCAGCAAGCTCCAGGCTGCTCCCAAGAAGAGCGACTCGCGCCGCCTGCGGTCGCGCGACGACGTCCTGCCGGACGTCCGCCCCACGCTGCGACACGACTCGCGCCGATCGATGCTCCGCGGAGATCGGGGCTCGAGGGACTCGCTCACCGCGGCACAGCTTCGCGAGCGTGAGGCGGGCCGCTACCGTCGCCACCAGCGCGGCGCCGGCGGTGGCCGAGGCCAGGACCGCGGTTCGGGGCGCGGGCGTTCGGCCGCCTCCGAGGGCTCGCCCTTCGCCGGGCAGACTATCAAGATCGAGGTCCCGATCACGGTCAAGAAGCTCGCCGAAGCGATGTCGATCAAGGCCAACCAGCTCTTGCAGGTCGCCTTCCGCGAGATGGGCTTCGGCAAGGTCACGATCACCTCGGCGATCGACGAGGACACGGCCGAGCTGCTCGCCGACGAGTTCGAGGTTTCCCTCGAGTTCATCCGGGAGATCGAGGCCGAAGAAGCCCTGATCGACGGGCTCCGCGCCAAGCGCGAGGCCGTCGACCAGACGGACCTCGCCGAGCGCAACCCGGTGGTCGCCTTCCTCGGACACGTCGATCACGGCAAGACCACCCTGATCGACTACATCCGGAACTCGCGCGTCGCCGCGGGCGAGCACGGCGGGATCACCCAGCACATCGGCGCCTACCGCGTCACCACCGAGCTGGGTCACCACGTCACCATCATCGACACCCCCGGCCACGCGGCGTTCACCTCGATGCGAGTGCGCGGCGCGCAGGCGGTCGACGTGGTCGTCCTGGTGGTCGCCGCCGACGCCGGAGTCCAGCCCCAGACCGAAGAGGCGCTCAACCACGCCCGGGCCGCGAACGTCCCGATCGTGGTCGCGATGAACAAGATCGACCGGCCGGAGGCCAATCCGCAGCGCGCCCTGGAGCAGCTGTCCGCGCTCGACCTGATCCCCGAGGAGTGGGGTGGCCCGACGGCCGTCATGAAGGTGAGCGGGATCACCGGCGAGGGGATCCAGGAGCTGCTCGAGCGCATCTTCCTCGAGAGCGAGATGCTCGAGCTCACCTGCCTCTCCGACGGCCCCGCCTCCGGGATCGTGCTGGAGGCCGAGGTGCAGCAGGGCAAGGGCATCGTCGCCCACCTCCTGATCCAGGACGGCACGCTGAATCGCGGCAACGTCATTCTCGCCGGCGAGGGCTACGGCAAGGTCCGCTCGATCCACGACGACTTCGGCGCGGTGATCGAGAGCGCCGGGCCGTCGGTTCCCGTCGAGGTCACCGGTCTCTCCGCCCTGCCCGGCATCGGCGAGCCCTTCCACGTCGTCGACAAGCTCGACGAGGCCAAGAAGGTGGCCGAGGAGCGCGCGCGCAAGAGCCGCGCCGCAACGATGGCCGAGCGCCGCAAGCTCGACAACACCGCCCTCCTGCAGTCGGTCGCCGGTCCCAAGGTGGAAGAGGTCAACCTGATCATCCGCGGCGACGTTCAGGGTTCGGTCGAAGTGCTGCGCACCTCGCTCTCCGAGCACATCCACGACGAGGTGGAGACGCGCATCCTCCAGTCGGGAGTCGGCGCGGTGACCGAGAACGACGTGCTCCTGGCCTCGACCTCCTCCGGCCTGGTGATCGCCTTCAACGTGGCGATCGGCGCGCAGGCGCGCCAGGCCGCCGAGCGGGAGAACGTCGAGATCCGCACCTTCAACGTCCTGTACGAGGTCATCGACTACGTGCACGGCCTGATGGAGGGCCGGCTGGCCCCCGAGGTCAGCGAGGAGATCACCGCCCACGTCGAGATCAAGCGTCTGTTCAAGTCCTCGAAGATCGGCGTTATCGCCGGCTGCCAGGTGCTCGACGGCACGATCGCCCGCGACAATCGCATCCGGCTCCTCCGCGACGACACGGTCGTCCACACCGGATATATCGGCTCCTTGCGCCGCGAGTCCGACGACGCGCGCGAGGTTCGCGAGGGCTTCGAGTGCGGAATCGTGCTGCGGAACTACAACGACATCCGCGAGGGCGACATCATCGAGGCGTTCAAGGTCATCGAGACCAAGCGCACGCTGAAGGACAGCACGAACAGCTGATCCCCCGAGACCGATGGCGAACCCTCGCACCCTGCGTCGCCTGGAATCGCGAATCCAGGAGCGAGCGGCCTACTGCTTGCAGTTCGAGGTCAAGGACCCGCGCGCCCCGCTCCTCACCGTGACCCGGGTCGAGCTCGCTCCGGACCTCTCCAAGGGGACGATCTTCTACTCCTGCCTCGGTGGCGAGGCGGAGCTGGCGAAGTCCCGAAGGATGCTCGAATCCGCGTCCGGATTCATCCAGCGCCAGGTGGCCCGAGTGCTGGAAACCCGGACGGTTCCCCACCTCGAGTGGCGCTTCGACGACGCGACCGTTCGAGCCCTCGAGGTCGATCGGCTGATCTCCGAGGCACGATCGCGAGACGAGGCGATCCGACCGCCCGACGAGGAGGAGTCGGAGGAAGCCTGACCACGGGGCGCGATCGCGCCCCGGAGAGGAACCGGGCGGTTCTCCTCGCTGAGCTCTCGGAACTCCTCCGCGCATGTGCGATCTTCGTGGCGTGGACCAGACTCTCCCTCCCCTCGATCTCCGCGAAGAGCTCGGCGCCGGAACCACCGGTCGAGTTCTGGCGGCGGTGCTCACCCGGGACTGGGGTCCACTCGTCGAGGGACAGGCGATCGCCTTCAAGCGCCTCTCCCCGGAAGCGGCAGCGGACCCCGGGCGGCGCCGCGCGTTCGAGACTGAAGCGCGGGTGGCGTGCGAGCTCGACATCCCCGGTCTCGTCGGGGGGTACGCCAGCGGCGAGGACGATGAAGGAGCGTGGCTGGCCCTCCAGTACGTGGCCGGGCCGACGCTGCGCGAGCTGCTCGACGAGATCGGCCCTCTCCCCGAGCCGCAGGTCCGCCAGATCGCGCGCCGGCTGGTCGGCGTCCTCGGCGCGCTCGAGCAGGCGGGCTACCTGCACGGCGATCTGAAGCCGGAGAACGTGCGGCTGGACGGCGAGGGGCACGCGGTCCTGCTCGACCTCGGCTTCGTGCGGCCGCTGGGCGAGACGCCGCCGGGCCCGGCGCTCCCCCGGGTCGCCGGCAGCCTGCCCTACCTGTCGCCGGAGGAGGCCCGCGGCGGCCGGGCGAGCGCGGCGAGCGAGACCTTCTCGCTCGGGATCCTGCTCTACGAGCTGATCACCGGAACCCACCCCTTCCTCGACGCGATCGATCTCGAGGATCCGACCGGGGCTCCGCGGAAGCTGATCGAGGCGTCCTTCTCGCCGCCGTCGCTCAGGGTCTCCGCCATCTCCCCCTTCCTCGATCTCCTCCTGGGTGAGATGCTCCGGCGCGACCCGGCGGACCGTCCCTCCACGGCCGAGCTCTCACGGAGGTGGCGGGAGGAAGAGCAGGGAGGATGGTGGCGCGGTCAGCTCGAGCTCCACGAGGAGGCGAGGCGAACCCGTCGCGCGGTCTCGCAGGAGTACGAGCTTCCCCTGGTCGGTCGCGAGAAGGACCTGGAGTCCCTGCTGCGCGCTTCGTCTCGTGCCCTGACGCGATCGGACCCGGAGCAGGATCCCCTGGGAGGCGTCGTCGAGCTCGGCGGCGTCGAGGGAAGCGGGCGATCCCGCCTGATGCAGGAGTTCGCCACCCTCGTTCGTCGCAGCGAGGATCCGCCGATCTGCCTGTTCGGTCGTTGCCGTCGCTTCCAAGCGCAGCGCCCCTGCCAGGCGATCCTGACCCTGCTCACCCGGTACCTGGGCCTACCACCCAACACGGCCCCGGGAGCGCGCGATCGGGAGCGGCTCGATTCGATCCTGCTGGCGCACGGACGCGACGCGCTCCTCGACGCGCTGGATCCGGCCTTCCAGGGCTCCATCTCGGTCTCCATCCCGATGGCGCTCGCCACCTGGCTGGCGCGGCTGGCGGCCACCTCGCCGGTGATCGTCTTTCTCGACGACGTGCACTGGGCGGACGAAGGCACGCTCGACGTCCTGACTCGCCTCACCAACCACCTGCCCGGAATCGCCTTGCTGCTGGTGCTCGGCTTCCGCGGAGAGGCGGAGACGAGGCGGCGGGAAGCGTACGGTCGACTCAGAGAACACCTCGAGCGGCTCGAGGGTCACGAGAGGATCGAGCTCGGTCCGCTCGACCAGGCCGAGGTGCTCTCCCTGGTCGAGCAGCGCTTCGCGCCCTCCGTGCCTCGTCTGCGCCTGGCCCAGGTGCTCTGGAGGCGAAGCCGCGGCAACCCCGGCTTCATCGCCGAGCTCCTGCGCGGACTCGTCGAGCGCGGCCAGGCCCGTCCGACTCCCGCCGGGCTCGATCTCGCCGTGCACCCCGACGACCTGCCGCTGCCCTCGTCGCTGCGCGGCGCCGTCAGCGAGGCGTACGCTCACCTCGGTGACCCCGAGCGCGCCTGGCTCTCGCGCCTGGCCGTCGCCGGAGGCCGGATTCGCACCAGCTTCCTGCTCGCCGCCTGGCCCGACGAGGACGCCTCCGAGCTCGATCGCGTCCTCGCTTCTCTCTACAGCACCGGCTGGTTGGTGCCGGTGGGCAATCGATACCGCTTCAGCCGCCCGGCGCTGCGCGAGGCGATCTACAGGAATCTACCGGAGGCGCGCCGGGTGCAGATGCACGGCGAGGTCGCGAGGGCGCTGCGCCCCGGTCCCGGCGGCGGCCTCTCCCTCGCGGACGCCTTTCAGCGCGCATTCCACCTGCGCGCGGCGGGGCAGTACGAGCAGCTCCTCCGGCTGCTCCGGCCCTTGCTTCGCCGACTGATCGAGCGGGGCCAACCGCAGCGCGTCTACACGATCGGCAAGTGGGGACTGGAAGCGCTCGATCAGCTCCCCCACTCCCCGGCGAGCTCTCGCCTGGCGGTCGAGTTCCTCTCCGCCGCGGCGGACGCCACCGACCGCCTCGGCTTCCGGGAGAAGCAGCGGCTCCTGCTCGACCGCCTGGCGGACCTGGAGATCGATCCCGCCGGGGACCCCGGCACCACCGCGCGCATCTACCTCTTGCACGCGCGACACTCCATCCGCGCCGGCCAGTACGGACCGGCGCGCGCCATGCTGCGCAACGCCACCGAGTGGGCCGAGCAGGCGGGGAACGCCGAGCTCCTCAGCGACAGCCTGCGCCGCTGGTCGGCGCTCCAGGGCCACGTCGGCGAGCTGGAGGAGGCGGACAGCCTCGCGCGCCGCGCCCGGGAGGTCGCACCGTCCCCGTACCTCCGCGCCTACGCCGAGCACGCCCTGGGCGTCGTCGAGCTCCTGCGGGATCGGGTGGAGAGCGCCTTGAAGCACACCGATCGCAGCCTGATCCTCCTGCGCCGCTGCGAGGGCGTCCCGGCTCTGGCCGTCCGGGCGCTGGCCCACAGCTTGCGAGGTCGCATCTACCGCGGTGCCGGACGGCCGCTGCGAGCGTACGGTGCCGCGCAGCGAGCCCTGCACTACGCGCGCCGCTCGGGGGACCGCCAGCTCGAGGCGGAGCTGATGGCGCGGCTGGGGATCCAGCTCCTCGACATCGATCGCGCCCCCGAGGCGGAGACCACCCTGCGCGACGCTCTCCTGCTCGCGCAGGACATCCAGGATCGCCGCTGCGAGTCGATCGCCTCGATCTTCCTCGGCATCCTGCTCGCCGAGCAGGGGAGCGAGGAGGCGGCGGACCACATCCGGCGCGGCACGGGGCTGGCGGTCGAGATGGGTCAGGGTCGGGTCGAGGCGGTCGGGCGCACCCTCCAGGCCCGTCTCCGCTTCCAGCTCGATCCGCCGGGCGCGCTGGAACAGTCGCAGCGCGCCGCCCTCCTGGTCGACCGCTACGGCGCGGAGCTGATCGATCGCCTGGTGATCATCGGCACCCACGCCGTGATCCTCGACTCGGTGGGACGGGGGGAAGAGGCGCGAGTCAGGATCCGCTCCCTGCGCCGCCGGATGCGGCAGGAGAACGCCTCGATCGACTCCCCGCTGCTGAAGCGCCGGCAGCGCCTCGCCTCGACGAAGCTGCTCGAGGCGGTGCTCTCCTCGGAGGGGCCGGTGTACCGGAGAGTGAGGTTGGAAGCGCCGGGGGGTTGAAATCGGGAGGAGAAGGGAGGGCGCGGTCGCCTCAGCTCCCCGGAGCCTGCCGCGGATCCAGTCCCTTGCCGAACCAGCCCTCGAACACCCAGCCGAGCGAGTGGAAGAGCCAGTGCCGTCGGTGGGCGGCGACGATCGAGCGCCAGGTCGCGGCACGGCGTGTGCGGTCGGGCTCGTAGGCACGGAGGAAGCGCATGAAGTCGGTCCGCTGCAGGGCGCGGCCGAACCGCCTCTCGCGGCGGGCGGTGTAGCGGTAGAGGCGACGGAGGTTGGCGTGTCGCTCTCCGACGGTCAGGTCCTCCTGGTGTGCCGACTGATCGAGATCGATCACCCACAACCTCGGCTCCCCCTCCTCGAGGGTGGATCGTTCGACCAGGATGTTGCTGGGAGTCAGGTCGGCGTGCAGGCAGCCGTGGCGGTGAAGCCGACGGATCAATGCCCCCGTGGCAGGGAGGAGCCGGCGCTTGATGTCGTCGGCGAGCGTGCCGACGCTCGCCTGACCCAGGAGGTAGCCGAGGTCGGTCGCGTCCTCGACCCTCCGCGTCACCAGGTCGATGTACCACCCCCCACCGAAGGCCAGCCGGGCCCGGGCGGCGACGACCTGCGGGGTCGGGATTCCCGCGCGGCGCAACGAGTCGGAGAGGATCAGCTCGCGAAACGGGCGATCGGCGTCGCGAAAGCGGACGCCGGTGATCCAGCGCATCAGGCCGCCGTGGCTGAAGCGGCGGACGACGAAGCGCTCCGAGCCGGCGCGCAGCTCGAAGAGGGGGCGGCGACCGGAGAGGTCGCTCTGCAGGAGCTCGCCGTCCTGCTCGGGACCGAACCCCGCCTCGTGGAACGCGCGCGTCACCTCGACGTGCACGGCCAGGATCCCCCTCGGGCTCTCGTCGACGAAGTACCCCGAAGGGAGCTCCTCGAGGATCGGAAGGGTGGCCATGAGACGCTCCGCGCGTGGCGTCCGATCGCGTGGAGGGTTCAGAGACCTTCGCCGAAGGAGGGCCCCGAGGGCTCTTCCTTCGCCGACTCGTCGGGCACCTCGGGGGTCGGTTCGACCTCGGCCCGCCGCGGCGGTTCCGGCTCGAGCTCTACCTGCGGTTCCGGTTCGGGAACGGGCTCCGGCTCCGGCGCTGCGAAGAGACCGGCACCGAAACCGGGTCCGTCCTGGCGGATCTTCTTCTCCTCGACCTCGGGCTTCTCCGACCGCGGCGCCTCTCGGCGCGGTTCCGGGCGCGGGCGAGCGCGTTCGTCGCGGCGAGCACCCTCGTCACGGCGGCCACCTTCGTCACGGCGACCGCGACGACCGTCCGACCGCTGCGCTCCGCGACGGCCGCCCCGGCCTCCGCGATCGCGATCGCGTTCGCGATCGCGGTCACGATCTCGGTCGCGATCGCCACGCTCTCCGCGGCGCGAATCGGAGCGATCGCGGTCCTCTCGTCGGGGGCGTTCCGGGCGCTCCGAGCGCCGGCCACCACCCCCGTGCTGGCGCGATCCACCCGAGCGGCGTCGGCCGTCGGAACGATCGCGACCACCGGAGCGTTCGCGGCCCCGGCGCTCGACGGGCGGGTGCCCGTCGTTGTGGATCTCGCCCACCTCGAGGAACTCGGTGGGGATCGGGTCGGAGAGGTACAGGGAGATGCGATCGTAGAAGTTGATCCCCTGCTCCCAGGCGTCGAGGGCGTAGATCGTGACCACCGCGTAGGTGCGCGCCTGGTGGCGGCCGGTCTCGATCGCCTCCTCGAAGCTCTTGGCGAGGTGCAGGAAGCGGCGACGCCCGGCGCGGAGGCCGTAGCGCTCGGCGCGTTCGGCGTCACGGCTGCCCAGCCCCACGTAGAGCAGCTCCGGCGGCTTGCAGGCCTCGCCGGGATCGACCTCGATCGAGTGGCCGTACAGGGCGCGAATCCGCCCCTTCTTCAGGTCGTAGCGGACCCGGTCGCCGCTCTCGATCGCCTCGACGAGGTCTTCCTCCTCGATCGGCTCGCCCAGGCGCTCGTTGAGGGCCTGGACCACCTCGGCGACGTCGGCGGCACCGAAGCGGTCGAGCTCGAGATCGAACTCCTCGGGCTTGTGCCGGAGCATGTAGGCCAGGGAGCGGGTGATGTGTTCGATCCGGGACAGGTGGGGCATTTCGAGAGGCGAGATCGGGTGAAAACAGACGAATTCCCGGGGTGGGGAGCCGCACAGTATAGCCGCGGAACGGGGACGCTTCCACGGGCCGCTTGGAGGTCGCGCGCCCCCGCCGGGGCGGGCCTCAGGCGGCCGTGGGGGGCGCTCTCCCCGCCTCGAGCGGGCCGGTCTCCCCCTCGCTGCGGGCGATCACGGCCGCCCCGCAGGAATCGGACCAGACGTTGACCACCGTCCGCATCATGTCCAGGGGCCGGTCGACGGCCAGGAGCAGGGCCGCGCCCTCCAGGGGCAGGTTCAGGGCGGAGAGGATGGTCAGCATCATCACCAGCCCCGCCGAGGGGATCCCGGCGGCCCCGATGCTGGCCATCAGGGCCATGAAGACCACCAGCGCCTGGGAGGCGAGACCCAGCTCGTAGCCCCCGACGCTGGCGTAGTACTGGGCCAGGAAGATCACCCCGATGCACTCGTAGAGCGCCGTGCCGTCCATGTTGATGGTCGCGCCCAGCGGCAGGGTGAAGGAGGTGATCTTGTTGCTCACCCGGCCCCGCCCCTCGACCGTCTTCAGGGTGACCGGCAGGGTCATGCTCGAGGAGCTGGTGCTGAAGGCGGTCATCAGCGCCGGGGCCATCGCCTTGGACCAGCCGCGCGGACTGATGCGGCCGACGAAGCGCAGGACCAGCGGCAGGGTCACCGTCGCGTGCAGCACCAGCGCCAGCGCGACGGTGCCCATGTAGAGGAGCAGCGCGCGGAAGGGCTCGAAGCCGGTCGCGGCGACGACCTTGACCAGGAGGGCGAACACCCCGTACGGCAGGAGCGCGAGCACTCCCTCCGCCATCTTCATCATCACCTGGAAGAACGCCTCGAAGAACGTGCGCACCCGGTCGGAGTACGGTTCGGCGGTGCGGGTGATGAAGTAGCCGAGCAGCAGCGCGAAGAAGATGATCTGCAGCATCGCGCCGTTGGAGGTCATCGAGTCGACGATGTTCTCCGGCACCATGCGCCGGAAGACCTCGAAGAGATTCTCCTCACGCCGCCCCACGGCGGCGGCGGCGGAGAGGCCGAGCTGGGCACCGTCGCCCGGGCGGATCAGGTTGACCAGCGTCTGTCCGACCAGGATCGCGAGCAGGCTCGTCGCCACGTAGTAGCTGATCGTCTTGAGACCCAGCCGGCGCAGGTCCTTCAGCGCTCCCACGCTCGACACCCCGGTGACGATCGAGGAGAAGACCAGCGGCACGATCAACATCTTCAGCAGGGCGAGGAAGATGTCCGCCGCGAAGGCGAAGGGTCTGATCCAGGCCGCGCGCGCGCAGCTGGCATCCATCCCCAGGGCCACCGGCACGGGTTCGGTCACCTCGGTGTCGCCGGGAGCGACGAGCCACAGGACCTGACCGTTCTCCGCCGCGGCGACCGCCCCGGCGAGGTCCTCGGGGGAGCGCAGCGGGAGCTCGTCCTCGGTCTCCGTGCCCCGGTCGACGATCAGCCGGTCGAAGACGCTCCCCGCGGCGATCTTCGCCTTCGCCGCGGGACCGGTGGCGGCGGTCACCTCGATCCCCGCCGGATTCTCGATGCAGGTGAGCCCGCTGAAGGCGCGTGCCTCCAGGAGCACCTGCATCAGGAGGCCGACGACGACCCCCCCGACCATCCAGAGCAGGACTTTCCAGTGGAGCTGCAAGGCTCGGGGGGCGGCGTCTGGAGCAGAAAGGGGCCGCGGCTAGAACGCCTTGGTCGATCCCGGCATGGGGATCGGGTACTCGCCGTTCTCGTCGGGCAGGGTGGGCGGAGTGCCTTCCCAGGAGTACTCACTGGGAACGAGCGCCAGCTCCGAGTTGAGCGCGTCGTCCCAGCTGACCACCTGGCCGGAGTAGGTGGCCATCCGGCCCAGGATCGAGGTCAGCGTGCTCTTCGCGCCGTACTCGCCCTCGTCGTGCGAGGTGTTCTCGCGGATCGCGGCGAAGAGACGATCGTGCTCCACCTGGTAGGAGTTGGGCACCTTCTCGCGGTAGCGGAAGCTCCAGCCGCCGAAGCCCTGGATCTTGCCGCCGCCGATGTCCGCGGTCCCGTCGGAGCCGTGGGCGTGCTCGGAGACGCTGTGGAAGGTGTTGGGGATGTGACGGCACTGGCTGAACATCTTGGTGCCGTTCGCATAGGTGAACTCGACGAAGTGGTGGTCGAAGATCTCGCCGTACTTCTTGTCGGTTCGGACCTGCCGGCCGCCCTGCCCCTGGGCGCTGACGGGGTAGGCGTCCATCACCCAGTTGCAGACGTCGAGGTTGTGGATGTGCTGCTCGCAGATGTGGTCGCCGCAGAGCCAGTTGAAGTAGTACCAGTTGCGCATCTGGTACTCCATCTCGCTCATGCCTTGCTTCCGCTCCTTCACCCAGACGCCGCCGCCGTCCCAGTAGGCGCGCAGGAGGACGATGTCGCCGATCGCTCCTTCCTTGAGCCTCTTGACGGTCTCGATGTAGCGAGCGTCGTGGTGGCGCTGGAGGCCGACGCCGACCTTCAGCCCCGCTTCCTTGGCCTTCGCTGCGGAAGCCAGCACGCGACGGATGCCGGGGCCGTCGACGGCGACCGGTTTCTCCATGAAGACGTGGATGCCGCGGTTCACCGCGTACTCGAAGTGCATCGGCCGGAAGCCGGGGGGCGTGGTCAGGATCACCACGTCGATGTCGAGGTCGAGTACCTTCTGGTAGGCGTCGAAGCCGACGAACTTGCGCTCCTCGGGGATGTCGAGCTTGTCCGCGTGCGCGGCGCTGAGCGTCTCCACGGCGTTGTCGAGGCGATCGCGGAAGGCGTCCGCCATCGCGACCAGCTTGACCGGCCCGGCGGTGGAGAGCGCCTGCGCGGCGGCCCCCTTGCCGCGACCGCCGCAGCCGATCAGGGCGATCTGGAGGGTGTCGTCGAGGCGCGCTCGACTCCGGGCGATCGAGACGCCGCCGAGGAGACCGCTGCCGAGGGCGGCGGCCGAGGATTGCTTGAGGAAGTTGCGGCGGGAGAGAGGGTTCGGCTCTGGGGAGGCGCTCATGGTCTGCTCAGCCATAGTTGAGGGGTGGGAATCGGACGGACGGGCCTCCGTTCTACGCTCCTGACCCTCGTTCGGCAAACCGTCCTCCCACGAGTGAGGCCGGATCGCCCCCGATCCGGCCTCGAACGCGCCCCTGGAGGCGCGGAAGCGCCGCGGGTGGTGACCTCGACCGGGGGTCCGGCCCGGCCCGGCCGGGTTCCGCCGGCGTGTCTCCGAGCGCCGTTGGCGCTCGCTCGTCGATCAGGCCCCGTCGA